>NZ_CANLTL010000004.1 GCF_947494015.1 uncultured Cellulomonas sp.
CGGCAGTGGGCCGCCTACGCCGACCCCGACGCCGACGACCGCGGCTACGTCGAGTCCTGCGACCGCGAACACCTCGAGCTCTCCCGCATGGGCGACGGGTACCACCTGGAAGGGCAGCTCACCATCGAGCACGGCCAGACCCTGAAAGCCGCCCTGGCCGCGGTGACAGCGGTGCCGGCGGTCGACGACGACCGCACCCCCACCCAACGCCGCGCCCACGCCCTGGCCGACCTCGCCGCGATCACCCTCGACCACGGCCTGGTCGGGACCGGCCGGGCAGTGCGCCCGCGGGTCACGGTCCTGGTCGACGAACCGACCTTCCGCGCCCGCGCCGAGGCCGCACTGGCACGATCCGCCCCCGCCTGCCCCGAGCAGGGCACGCTGCTCGGTGATGAGCTGGGCGGCGGTGCGGGATCCGCGGCGAACGGGACCGCGAACCAGGCCTCCACCGGTCCAGGTGCCGCGGCCCCCACCGGCGGCCACGACCCGGCTCCCCGCACCCCGCCGGCGGTGACCGCGACGATGCTGACCGGTCACGCCGTGGCCGGTGGGCCGCAGTACGAGGACCGCACCCCCGTCCCCCGCGCGCTGCTCGACCGGATCGCGTGCGACAGCCAGATCAACCGCATCATCTTCGGACCCCACGCCGAAGTCCTGGACGTCGGACGCGCCGAACGCACCTTCACCCGACACCTACGCGCCGCGATCACCGCCCGCGACACACACTGCCAATACCCCACCTGCACCGCACCACCACCGGTGTGCGAAGCCCACCACGTCCAGCACTGGGCCCGCGACAACGGCGCCACCAAGGTCGACAACGGAATACTCCTGTGCACCTACCACCACGGCCTCATCCACCGCCGCGCAATACAGATCCACCGCCACGGAAAACACTGGACATTCCACGACACCCACGGAACCCAGATCGACCCGGACCGTGATCGAGCGTCGCGTCCGTTCGAGTCTGGACGTGCGGCCGACCGATGAGCCACCCAGGCGCGAGCGGCGTCGGCGCATCGCACGCACACGCCGGTGCACGCAGATATCGATCTCCTTCAGCGCGGCACGGCACCGGTCGCCGCGGATCGGTGCGGGGCACCCGTCCTGGCACCCGCGTCTCAGCACGGCCCATCGACAGGTCGTCGCGGCCGACGGTCACGATGAGCCGGCGGTCCTCGCTGCGGCCGGCTTCGCTCCGCCCGAGCTCGCGACGGGCGGCTCCGCTACGGCAGGCGAGACGGCAGCCGACGGCTCGGCACCCCGGCGAGCCCGGGCTCGAGCGGGACGGGGGTCACGAGCACAGCCGGTCCGCGGTGAAGCAGCCCGCTGGTCAGCGGCTGGCACCGCACGCCACCGCGACCGCGCATCGCCGCGTGGGCGCCGGGCGCCAGCACACGGTCCATCCATGCGCACGGGTTCGCCGGCCGACCGGCTCGCAGACGCACCGACGCGTCACGCGACTCCACCACGAACTCCTCACCCAGCAGCGGCGCCAGGTGAGCCCCCCGCAGCACGACGTTGCGGCGGGTGCGCAACGGGTCGAACGGTCCGGCGCCGAGCTCGGCCGCGATCGCCTCCAGGGCCTCCACCGCGAACAACGTCACGGCGGCGTCCACGTGCGCCGCCTTGCCGAAGAACCGGTCCCCGACGATCCCCTTGCCCGCCACGATCTCGACCCGGTCGGCATCGGTGGTGGGTACGTCGACGGCACCGTCGCGCGGACGGCCGAAGTACGCGTGCTCCGGCGACACCAGCAGGTGCAGCACCTCCACGTCGTACCTGTACTCCGCTGTCATCGCGTCCGGTCCGGCCGGTCGCGCACGGTCAACCGCGCCGCGCCGATACCGGTGCGGGCGACCACGTCCTCCACGAGGTTGGCGACGAGGCGCGGCAGAGGCCCGCCGCCGGCGACTCCGACCCGCACACCCTGTGCCCAGCGCTCCATGGACCGGCGCTCAGCTCGGCCCGTCGGTTCGGACCTCGGGCACGGGCATGGGCGTGGCATGCGTGCACCCTACGAGGGGTGATGCCGACTCGCGCCACCACCGCTCGCGTCCCCGTCCCGTGCCCTCGCCGTCCGGCCACCGGAGCGGCCGCGGTCGAGCACACTGGGTGTCGTGCCGAAGAACGCGATCCTCTTCCACGGGACCGGCGGGAGCCCGGATGCGATCTGGTACCCGTGGCTCGCGCGCCGGCTGACCGACCGGGGCTACGCGGTGCAGACGCCGCACTACCCGGCGCTCAACGTGGAGCCGATCGCGACCTTCCTGCCGCAGGTCCTGCGGCGGCACGCGTTCGACGACGAGACGGTGCTCGTCGGCCACTCCGGCGGCGCCGCGCTCCTGCTGTCCCTGCTGGAGCACCTCGATGTCACCGTCGCGCAAGCCGTGCTCGTGGCCGGCTACGCGACGGCGCCGAACACAGCCGACGAGCCGGTGCTCCAGGACGACTACGACTGGGCAGCCATCCGTGCGCACGCCGCGGACCTCTGCTTCGTGAACTCCGTCGTCGACCCCTACGGGTGTGACGCCGTGCAGGGCCGGGCCATGTTCGACCGGCTCGGCGGGACGCTCGTCGTACGCGACGAGGGCCACTTCGGCGACGTGGACCAGCCGTACCCGACGTTCCCGCTCCTGGACCGGCTCATCGGCGGCTGACCCGGCGGACCGACCGCAGGCGAGCACCGCGGCCCGACCCGTGCCAGGGTCGGCGCCATGATCATGCGACTGCTCCTGCTCGGCGCGACCGGGGACATGGCCGGGCGGTTCCTCCTGCCTGCGATCGCGGCCCTGCGCCAGTCCGGACGACTGCCGGGGGACCTGCAGGTCGTCGGCGCGGGGCAGGAGGACTGGGACGACGCCACCTTCCGCGACCACGTCGGGACGCGGCTCGCCGAGCACGCGGCCGACGTCGACGAGCCGGCCAGGGAGTGGCTGCTGAGCGCCCTGCGGTACCGGCGGGTGGAGCTGACCGACCACGACGACGTGGCTCGCACCGTCGCCGAGGCTGCCGGGGGAGCGCCCGGCGCCGCCCCGGCACCGGTCGCGGTGTATCTGGCGCTGCCGGCGACCGTGTTCGCGCCGACCCTCCGGGCACTCGCGGCGGCCGGCCTGCCGCCGGGCAGCCGCGTCGCCGTCGAGAAGCCGTTCGGCGCGGACCTTGCGAGCGCGGTCGACCTCAACAGGCTGCTGACCGCTGTCGCCGGCGGCGCCCCCGACGCGGTGTTCCGGGTCGACCACATCCTCGGGATGCCTGCGGTGCAGACCCTGGAGAGCCTGCGCGGGAGCGGTGGCGGGCTCGAGCCGGTGTGGTCGGGCACCGACCTGGAGCGGATCGAGGTGATCTGGGAGGAGACGCTCGGGCTCGGCACCCGGACCGGCTTCTACGACCGCACCGGCGCCGCGCGCGACGTCCTGCAGAACCACCTGCTCCAGGTCCTGGTGCTGGCCGCGATGGAGCCACCCGCCGGTCCCTCCGAGGACGACCTGCACGCCGCCAAGCTGACCCTTCTGCGGTCCCTGCGAGCACCGGCCCCCGAGACGATCACCGCCCACACCGCCCGCGCGCGCTACACCGCCGGCTCGCTGGTCGTCCCCGGGGTGCCCGGCGGCCACCCCGTGCCCGGGTACGCCGAGGAGTCCGGGGTGGACCCGTCCGCCGGCACCGAGACCCATGCCCAGCTGGTGCTCACGGCGGACAGCCCGCGCTGGTCGGGGACGACGTTCGTGCTGCGCACGGGCAAGGCCATGGCAGCGGACCGCAAGGGAGTCGCGCTGCACTTCCGCACCGCGGTGCCCGACCACGTCCCGCCCGGCGCGCAGCGCGTCTCGGACACCGAGCTCTGGCTGGAGCTCGACGCCGCCGCCGGCGACCCGGACGGGAGCGGGCGGTCAACGGGGCCGGCGGACGACGCCCTCGCCGCGGCGGGCGGTGGCCCGCGGGTCCACGCGCCGGGGGAGCGGTCGGCCTACGGCGTGGTGATCACCGACGTGCTGACCGGCAGCACCCGCACGTCGATCGGCGCCGAGGAGGCCGAGGAGGCCTGGCGGGTCGTCGAGCCGGTCCTGCACGCGTGGTCCGCCGAGGCGGTGCCACTGGGGGAGTACCCGGCGGGATCGGCCGGCCCGCCGCTCGTGGGCGTCTCCGGGACGCCCGGGACGCCCGGGACGTCGGGCAACCCGGGCACGTCGGGCACGTCGGGCACCCCGGGCAACCCGGGCACGTCGGGCACCCCGGGCACGTCGGGCACCTCGGGCAGCCCTGGCACGGCCGGGACGTAGCGACACGCGTGCCCGCACCGCGCCGTCACGGTCCGCGGCACGCCTCGACGCTCGACGCGCGCACGGCATCCGGCGGCGGAGCCGCGCGTCTGGCAACGGAGCCGCTGCCGGACGGCCAGTCCGCGCACACACCCGTGGCGGGCACACTCGGGGCATGGACGGATCCTGGTGGGCGCCCGTGGTGGGCGTCGTCGCCGGCGTGCTGCTGCTGTGGCTGGCGCTGCTCGCCGTGCTGTGGCGGTACCGGCCCGACGACCTCGGGGTCCGTGACGCGCTGCGGCTGCTGCCCGACGTCGTCCGGCTGGTGCGGCGCCTCGCCGCCGACCCCGCCGTGCCCCGCGGCGTCCGGGTCCGGCTGTGGCTGCTGCTCGGCTACCTCGCGCTGCCGTTCGACCTCGTCCCCGACGTCGTGCCCGTGCTGGGCTACGCCGACGACGCCGTGGTGGTGGCGCTCGCGCTGCGGTCGGTGGTCCGGCACGCCGGGCCGGGAGCGCTCGACCGGCACTGGCCCGGCACCGGCGCGGGCCTGGCCGCCGTCCGCCGGCTCGCGGGTGTGACGGACGATCGGGACATCTAGGACCTCCGTCCTGTCACATCGGCGCCGTCCCGGCCGATCCTGTGGTCATGGACACGACCCAGACCCGCGCCCTGACCCTCGCCGACCTCCTGCGTGAGCTCGGTGTCGCCGACGACGACTCGCTGCCCCAGTTCTGGGACTGACCGGTCGTCCCGGGGCTGCGACCATGGGCCCCATGACCGTCACCACCGACCCGGCACAGGCCACCGTGCTGGCCCGGCTGCACCGGCTGCGCGGCTCGGACCGCTTCATCTTCACCACGATGCTGCTGTCCGCGTGCGTCAGCCTGCTCGCCTCGCTCGTGCTGTCGATCGACGCCGTCCGGCTCGCCGCCGACCCCGGCACGGTGCTGGCCTGCGACATCAACGCGACCCTCAGCTGCGGCACGGTCGCGCAGTCGTGGCAGGCGTCTCTGCTGGGCTTCCCCAACGCCTTCCTCGGCCTGATGGCCGAGCCGGTGGTCATCACCATCGCCGTCGCCTCGCTCGGCGGGGCCCGGTTCCCGCGGTGGTTCATGGCGTCGGCGCAGGCCGTCTACACGATCGGCCTGCTGTTCGCGTACTGGCTGTTCGCGCAGTCGATGTTCGTCATCGGGGCGCTGTGCCCGTGGTGCCTGCTGGTGACCGTCTCCACCACGCTGGTGTTCACGTCCCTCACGCACGTGAACGTCCGGGACGACAACCTCTACCTGCCGCGTCGGCTCCAGGCGCGTGCGGCCGCCGCGGTGGCCGCGGACGTCGACCTGTTCGTCGTGGCCGCCTGGCTCGTGCTGCTGGCGACCGCCATCGTCGCCCGGTACGGCACCCAGCTGCTCGGCTGAGCGGGCAGCCGCTCGGCCGGCGGCACGGTCGCGGCGGGCGACGGGCGTCAGCGGCGGTCGCCGCGGGCGACGGGCGTCAGCGGCGGTCGCCGCGGGCGACGGGCGTCAGCGGCTGTCGCCGCGCCAGGCGCTCGCCCTGCGGCCGGCGACCCATGCCGTGACCTGCGTCCGGCGCTGCAGGCCCATCTTCGCCAGCACCGCGGTGACGTGGTTCTTGACGGTCTTCTCCGACACCCCGAGCCGGTCGGCGATCTCCCGGTTGGACATGCCCTCGCCGATCAGGTCGACCACCTTGCGCTCGCTCGGCGTCAGGTCACCGGCCGGGTCGTCGTGCCCCGCCCGACGGCGCGTGATCGTCCGTTCGTCGAGCAGGGTCCGGCCGGCGGCCACCGAGCGGATGACCTGCGCGATCTCCGCGCCGTGCACCGACTTGAGCACGTACGCGGCCGCGCCCGCCTCCAGGGCGGCGGCGAGGGCGTCGTCGTCGTCGAACGAGGTCAGCACGACGGCGCGCGTCGCCGGCAGCGCCTCACGCACGGCCCGCAGGATGTCGATGCCGCTGCCGTCGGGCAGCTGCAGGTCCACGAGCATGACCTGCGGACGGACCAGCGTCGCGCGGCGCACACCCTCGGCGACCGTGCCGGCCTCCGCGACGACGGTCATCCCCTCGGTGCGGTCGATCACCTCGGCGATGCCGCGCCGGACGACCTCGTGGTCGTCGACGATCATGACGGCGATGTCACCGGTGCTGCGGGCGGCGGGTGTGGTCGGCGGCATGGGTGCAGCCTAGGCAGTCCACCGCGGCTGCACACCCAGCCCACGGTCGCGTGCCGCCGCGCGCAGGCTCAGCGCTCGTACGCCCACGCGCGGTCGGTCAGCATGCGGGCCGCCGCCAGGCCGACGGCGATCGACACCAGGACGAACAGGGCCTGGGCGCCCGATGCGAACGCCGTGGCCGCGTCGCCGTCGTTGAGCCCGACGACGGCGCGGTAGGCCGCCGCGCCCGGGACCATGATGACGACCGCGGGCACCGACACCGTGATCCGGGGCACGCGCAGCCGCGGGGCGACCCAGGCCGCGAGCAGACCGACCAGCAGCGTCGCGCCCATCGTGGCGGCCTGCACCGCGACCCCGACGTCCACCATCTCCAGCCGCAGCACGTTGGCGACCATGCCGATCACGGCCGCCCCGAGCGCCATCCGCAGCGGGGAGTTGAACATCAGGGCGAAGCCGAGCACGCCGAGGAAGCTCGCGAGCAGCCGCAGCACGACCTCGAGCGCCGCGTGCAGCGGCTCGGGGGACTGCGGGGGAGCGCTCACGCCGGTCACCCACAGCACCGCCCACACGCTGAGCCCGGCCGCGATCAGGATGATGTTGGCGTAGACGGTCCGCGCGATGCCCGCGGAGAAGTCCAGCTTCGCCAGGTCCAGCGCGCCGGTGACCAGCGCGAACCCCGGCACCAGGAACAGCACCGCGGACACGTACCCGGCCTGGTGGCTCGGCTCGGCCCCCGCCCACTGCTGCAGACCGAGCACGAACCCCAGGTAGACCAGGCACGCCACCCCGGCCGCGACCATGGTGGTGCCGAACTGGTTGATGCGGCGGTGCAGCAGCCAGCGACGCACCGCCTGGCCGAGCCCGGCCGCCAGCGCGACGCCCAGCACCTCGATCGGGCCGCCGGCGTTGAGGTAGGCGAACGCACCGCACGCCATCGCCGCGAACAGGGCGTTGGCCGGTGCCGGGTACAGCGGCGCCATCGCCTCGATCCGGTCCAGCTCGTGGTCGACGGCGTCGACCGAGGTGCCCGGCCGCAGCCCGTCGCACAGGCGGGTCAGCTCGGCCAGCCGGGCGGAGTTCACCCCGATGGTGCGGGCCTCGGTGACCTCGGTGCGGAAGATCGACCCGCGGTGGGAGGTCGCGGTGATCTCCGTCAGGGTGACGTGGGCCTCGTGCCGGTCGACCCCGACCGCGTGCGCCACCTGCTGCATCGCCGTCTTGACCCGGTACGACCCCGTGCCGGCGGCGAGCATCGCCCGTCCGGTGCGCAGCACCACGCCGGACTGCCGGATCAGCTCCACCGGCTCGAGCGCGTCCTCGGGGCTGCCGACCGGGACGGGCGGGGTGCCCGGCAGGGGGCCGGCGGGCTCGGGTGGCTGCGTCACGGGCGCCATCATGCCGGTGCGTCGCGGGTGAGGGCGGCAGGGTGAGGGCGGCAGGGTGCGGGCGGCAGGGCGGCGTCGGTCGCCGGCCCGTCAGCCGCGGGCGGCCTCGATGGCGTCCGCGAGCCGGCCGGGCTGGCTCCAGTCGTACTCGTCGGTGTCCAGGGGCTCGCCGTCGACCAGGATGGCGGGGGTCGCCAGCTGGTCCAGGTCCTCCCCGGCCCGTCCGGTGAGCGCGGCGACCCACGGCGCGAACGAGTCGGGGCCGGTGAGGTAGCTGCCGTCGGCGATCGCGTCGACGACGGCCTGGGCCGCGCCGGCACCGGCGGCCAGGTCGGCGATCTGCGCGTCGGTCAGGCCCTCGCTGTTCTCCGCCGGCTGGTCGACGAACATCACGTCGTTGAAGGCGACGAACGCCTCGGGCGAGCGGTCGGCGACCAGGGCCGCCGCCGTCGCGGCGCGCGTCGAGTACTGCGTCCCCGACGAGAGCCGGTCCAGGATCGACACGGGGTGGTACTCCACCACGACGTCACCGGCCTCGCGCATCTCGGCCAGCGTCGCGGCGTTGATCTCCTCGAACCGGCCGCAGAACGGGCACATGTAGTCGGCGTACACGCTGACCACGACGGCATCCGGGTCGGCCCCCTCGGTGCTCCCGGCAACCCCGGCCGCACCCACCGGGATCGCGCCGTCCCCAGTGGCGCCGGCGGGCGCGCTCACCTCGTCCAGCGACGGCACGGCGCCCCCGGCGGCGTCGTCGCCGTCGTCCCCGGAGACGAGGATCACCGCCACCACGGCGCCGAACAGCACCAGGCACGCCACCAGGACGGAGATGGCGATGGTCCGCGACCGGCGCGCAGCGCGCGCCTGCTCGGCGCGCAGCCGCTCGGCCGCCGCGCGGGCCTCCTCACGGCGGCGGTTCGCGGGGCGGTTCTGGGTGGCGCTCACGTGGTGCTCCGTCCGTGCCGGTTCAGCTGGTGCCGGTCTGCCTCGTGCCGGTCAGGTCCGCACCACTGTCCGTGCTCGACGGCGCGACGGCGTGGGACCCAGGTCCCGGACACGGTGCACCCGAGCGCGGCCGCCGGCCAAATCGGCCGGCCACCCCGGACCTTCGACCCGGGTGGACGGCCGCGGGCCGCAGCAGGGTGGGCGGCGAGCCAGGTCGGCTCGCCGCGGAACCGCGGCCCTGGGAAGGGACGATCATGAGCACAGCGCACGCCTCCGCCGACGCCACCGCCGGCACCACCGCCGGCACCACCGCCGACACTGGCGGTCGGTCCAGCGCCGACACGAGCGGCGGGTCCACCGGCGGGACCAGCGCGGTCGGCGACGCCGTGGACGCCCTGGTCGCGGCGGCGACCAAGGCGCTGGCGGAGTTCATGCACCTGACCCAGGCCGACGTCGACCACGTCGTCGCGAAGGCCTCGGTGGCGGCGCTCAGCCAGCACGGGCCCCTCGCGCAGGCCGCCGTCGCCGAGACCGGGCGGGGGGTGTTCGAGGACAAGGCGGTGAAGAACATCTTCGCGTGCGAGCACGTGACCCACTCGATGGGCACGCTGCGCACGGTGGGCGTCGTCGGGCGCGACGAGCTGACCGGGATCGTGGAGATCGCCGAGCCGGTCGGCGTCGTCGCCGGGATCACGCCGGTGACCAACCCGACGTCGACCGCGATCTTCAAGGCCCTGATGGCGCTCAAGACGCGCAACCCGATCGTGTTCGCCTTCCACCCCTCGGCCCAGCAGTGCTCGGTCGCCGCCGCGCGCGTGGTGCGGGACGCGGCCGTCGCGGCCGGCGCACCGCAGGACTGCATCCAGTGGGTCGAGCGTCCGTCGCTCGAGGCGACGTCCGCCCTCATGCACCACCCCGGCGTCGCGCTCATCCTCGCCACCGGCGGCAACGCGATGGTCCGGGCCGCGTACTCGTGCGGCAAGCCCGCCCTCGGGGTCGGCGCCGGCAACGTCCCGGCCTACATCGAGAGGTCGGCCCGGCTCCAGCGCGCCGTGAACGACGTCGTGCTGTCCAAGGCGTTCGACAACGGCATGGTGTGCGCCTCGGAGCAGGCGGTCATCCTGGACGACGAGATCTACGACGCCGCGATGGACGAGTTCGGCGTGCTGCACGCACACCGGTGCACGCCCGAGCAGAAGGCGATGCTCGAGGCGCTCATCTTCGGGGTCGCCGCCGGGTCCGGGAACTGCGCGGGCGCGCGGCTGAACGCCGCCGTCGTCGGGCAGAGCCCGCAGTGGATCGCCGAGCAGGCCGGCTTCAGCGTGCCGGACGACACGTCGGTGCTGCTCGCCGAGGTCTCCGGCGTGGGCCCGCAGGAGCCGTTGACCCGCGAGAAGCTGTGCCCCGTGCTGGCGGTCCTGCGCGCCGCCTCGACCGAGCACGGCATCGCGCTCGCCGAGCAGATGGTCGAGCTCGACGGCCTGGGGCACAGCGCCGCCATCCACACCGAGGACGCCGAGCTGGCCGAGCGCTTCGGCAGCCGGGTCAAGGCCGTGCGGGTGATCTGGAACTCGCCGGCGTCCCTCGGCGGCATCGGGGACATCTACAACGCCTTCATCCCGTCGCTCACCCTGGGCTGCGGCTCCTACGGCCACAACTCGGTGTCCAACAACGTGTCGGCGGTCAACCTCGTGAACATCAAGCGCATCGGGCGTCGCACCAACAACCTGCAGTGGTTCAAGGTTCCCGGCAAGACGTACTTCGAGCCGCACGCGATCCGCTACCTCGCCGACATGCCGGACGTGCACCGGGTCACCATCGTCACGGACTCGACGATGACGAAGCTCGGCTTCGTCGACAAGGTGCTCGACGTCCTCGGGCGGCGCGCCGAGACGGTCGCGCTGCAGATCATCGACAACATCGAGCCCGAGCCGAGCATCGCCACGGTGGACCGCGGTGCCGAGCTCATGCGGGAGTTCGGCCCGGACACCATCATCGCGCTGGGCGGCGGCTCGCCCATGGACGCGGCGAAGGTGATGTGGCTGCGGTACGAGCACCCGGAGGTCGTGTTCGCCGACCTCAAGGAGAAGTTCTTCGACGTGCGCAAGCGGGCGTTCAAGTTCCCCACGCTGGGTGACCGAGCGCGCCTGGTGTGCATCCCGACGACGTCGGGCACCGGCGCGGAGGTGACGCCGTTCGCGGTCATCACCGACCCCGCGACCGGCATCAAGTACCCGTTGGCGGACTACGCGCTGACGCCGACCGTCGCGATCATCGACCCGGCCCTGACCGGCCGGATGCCCGCGTCGCTCGCCGCCGACTCGGGGTTCGACGCGCTGACCCACGCGACGGAGGCGTACGTGTCGGTCTACGCCAACGACTTCACCGACGGCATGGCGCTGCACGCCATCCGGCTCATCTTCGAGAACCTGGAGCGGTCGGTGGCCGGTGACGACCCGGCGGCACGCGAGCGGATGCACAACGCCGGCACCATCGCCGGGATGGCGTTCGGCAACGCGTTCCTGGGGATCGTGCACGCGATGGCGCACACGGTGGGCTCGACGTTCCACCTCGTGCACGGGCGCACCAACGCGACCCTGCTGCCGCACGTGATCCGCTACAACGGCACCGTGCCGACCAAGCTGACGAGCTGGCCGAAGTACGAGCACTACGTCGCCCCGGAGCGCTTCCAGCAGATCGCGGCGACGCTCGGTCTGCCGGCGTCGACCCCCGCGGAGGGGGTGGAGTCCTACGCCCGGGCGGTCGAGCGGCTGCGGACCGCCGTGGGGATCCCCGGGTCGTTCCAGGAGCAGGGCGTGGCCGAGGACGCCTTCATCGGGCGGCTCGACGAGCTGGCGATGCGGTCCTACGAGGACCAGTGCGCACCGGCGAACCCGCGGCTGCCGATGCTCGCGGACATGAAGGACCTCATGGCCGCGGCCTACTACGGCACATCGGTCGACGAGATCCGGACCCGCGAGGCGTCGTCGGCGCCGGCGTGACGGCGTCCGGCCGGTCGGCGCGAGCAGCCGCTCGTGGCGACCGGCCGGACGGCGCGGCGGGCACAGCCGCCCCCCCGTGGGCCAGGCTGGGTCCCATGGTCGGACGACGGGACGCCACGGGACTCACCCCGGCGGGTGGGCTGCTCGCCGCTGCCGCGCTGCACCTCGGCTTCCAGGCCGTGGTGACGGGCGTGGTGTACCCGGCCCTCGCGGAGGTCCCCCAGGACCGGTGGGCGGCGGCGCACGCCGCGCACTCACGGCGCATCGGGGTCGTGGTGGCCCCGGTCTACACGCTTCTGGCCGCGGCCTGCGCCCGGGTGCTGGTCTCCGGGCCGCGGACGCCGTCGTCGCTGGCGGCCGTGGGCGGCGCGGCGGGTGCGGCGCTGTCGACGGCGTTCGTCGCGGCCCCCACGCACCGGCGGCTGGGGCAGGGCCGCAGTCCCGAGCTGCTCGCCACGTTGCGTGCTGCCGACAGGGTGCGCCTCGCCGGTGCCGTCCTGGCCGCGGGTGCCGCGCTGCGCGTCGTCCACCGCCCCCCGCGAGAGGGGACGCGGGGTCCATGACTGCGGCACCGGCGCAGGCGCGACCGGTGCCACTCCCAACGTATAGCGCGGTGCGGGTCTTGCAGCAAGGGCCCCGTCCGGGGGCAGGCTCGCGGCCATGGTGCACGACGCGCGGGACGTAGACGTGGTGGTGGTGGGGGCCGGTCCGACCGGCCTGATGCTCGCGGCCGAGCTGAGGCTGCACGGTGCCGGTGTGCTCGTGCTCGACCGCGAGCCGTCCCCGACCGAGGTGGTGCGCGCGCTGGGCCTGCACGTGCGCAGCATCGAGGTGATGGACCAGCGGGGGCTGCTGGAGCGGTTCCTCGAGCACGGGACGCAGCATCCGCTCGGCGGCTTCGCCGGCATCCCCGCACCGCCCCCGGCGGACCTGGACACCGCCCATCCGTACATCCTCGCGATCCCGCAGCCCGTCACCGACCGGATCCTGGCCGGGCACGCGACCGCGCTGGGCGCCGACGTCCGGCGCGGCGTCGGTCTGGTGGACCTGCGGCAGGACGACGACGGGGTGACCGCCGACCTCACCGACGGCACCGGGGTGCGCTCGCGGTACCTGGTCGGCTGCGACGGCGGCCGCAGCACGGTGCGCCGGCTGGTCGGCGTCGGGTTCCCGGGGGAGCCGTCGAGGGTCGACACGCTGCTGGGTGAGATGGAGCTGTCCGCGCCACCGCACGAGGTCGCGGCCGTGGTCGCCGAGGTCCGCCGCACTCAGCTGCGGTTCGGTGCCGGGCCGCTGGGGGACGGGCGGTACCGCGTCGTCGTCCCCGCCGACGGCGTCGCCGGGGACCGCGCCGCCCCGCCGACGTTCGAGGAGCTCACGCGCCGGCTGCGGGCCGTCGCCGGCACCGACCTCGGCGCCCACTCGCCCCGCTGGCTGTCGCGCTTCGGGGACGGGACCCGGCTCGTCGAGCGGTACCGAACCGGCCGGGTGCTGCTGGCCGGGGACGCCGCGCACGTGCACCCGCCCGCCGGTGGGCAGGGGCTCAACCTCGGGGTCCAGGACGCGTTCAACCTCGGCTGGAAGCTCGCCGCGGAGGTCGACGGCTGGGCGCCGGAGGGGCTGCTGGACAGCTACCATGCCGAGCGGCACCCGGTCGCCGCGGACGTGCTCGACCTCACGCGCGCGCAGATGGAGCTGATGTCCACCGAGCCGGGCGCTCGAGCGGTCCGTCAGGTGCTGGCCGACCTCATGGGACTCGAGGAGGTCAACCGCCGCCTGGTGGAGCGGGTCACCGCGATCGGGATCCGCTACGACGTCGGCGAGGGACACCGGCGGCTCGGCCTCCGGATGCGGGACCTGCGGCTGGGTCGTGGGCACCTGTACGGCCTCATGCACGCGGGCCGCGGGGTGCTGCTGGACCGGACCGGCCGGCTGTCCGCGGCCGGGTGGCAGGACCGCGTCGACCACGTCGTCGACGTGATGGACGACGTGGTGGACGGCGTGGTGGACCACGTGGGCGACGTGGAGCCCCTCGACGTGCCGGCGGCGCTGCTGCGTCCGGACGGGCACGTCGTGTGGGTCGGCACCGACCAGACCGAGCTCGATGGCCGGCTGCGATCCTGGTTCGGGGTGCCGACGTCGCGCTCGTGAGCGGTGGGGCGGCCTGCACCTGGAGTCCCGGACGTGCCGACACCCGTCCCGTACCGCGCCCTGCCGCACGAGCTCGCCGACGTCCGGTACGCGCACGGCCCCGACTCCGTCCGGCATCCCGACGTCCCCGCCGGCGAGACCGTCGAGCTCCAGCTGGACGCGAGCAGGGTGTACCCCGGCACGTCGCGCAAGGTGTGGATCCACGTGCCGGCGGGGTACGCCCCAGCGCGACCCGCCGGCCTCGTGGTGTTCAACGACGGCGGCTGGTACCTGGACCCCGACGGCGAGGTCCGTGGCGCCCTCGTGCTCGACAACCTCGTGCACCGCGGTGACATCCCGCCCACCATCGGGCTCTTCGTCGACCCGGGCGAGCTCGTCGGCGCCGCGCAGCCCAAGCACCGCAACGTGGAGTACGACGCCTTCGACGACCGCTATGTCACCTACCTGCTCACCGAGGTCGTCCCGCGGGTGACCGAGCGGTACGCCGTGACCGACGACCCGCAGCGCTGGGTGATCTGCGGCGGCAGCAGCGGAGGCAACGCCGCGTTCACCGCCGCCTGGATGCGGCCGGACCGGTTCCGACGCGTGGTGTGCTCGCTGTCCAGCTTCGTGCAGATGCCCGGGGGCAACCCCTACCCGGAGCTCGTGCGCCGCAGTCCGCGCCTACCGCTGCGGATCTTCATGCAGGCCGCCCACCACGACCTGCACGGCGAAGGGCTCGGTACGAGCTGGTTCGCCGAGAACCTGCGCGTCGCGGCCGCTCTTGCCGAGGCCCGGTACGACGTGCGGCTCGTGGTCGGTGACGGCGGGCACAGCCCCAACCACGGTGGCGTCCTGCTGCCTGACGCGCTGCGCTGGGTCCTGGGCCGGACCGGCTGACCGTCCACCTGCGCCGTTCGCCCGTCGGCCCCGCGCCTCGGCCCGGCCCCCTCCACCCGGCCGACCCCCGATCACCCGATGACTTCCGTGCCGCGCAGCCGTCTGCCCCGGGACGGGACATCACGGACGGGAGGTGCGCCCCGATGGCGACCTTCGTGCTGGTTCACGGCGGGGGCGACGTCGGCTGGTACTGGCACCTGGTCGACCCCGAGCTGCGCGCCCGGGGTCACGAGGTGGTGGCGCCCGACCTGCCCTGCGACGACGACACGGCCACGCTGTCCGACTACGCCGACGCCGTGCTGGACGCCGTCGGCGACCGGCCGGACCTGGTCGTGGTGGGGCAGTCGTACGGAGGCTTCACGGCCGCACTGGTCGCTGCGCGGGCGCCGGCGGACGCGCTCGTGTTCGTCGCGGGCATGATCCCCGTACCGGGCGAGCGGCCGGCGGACTGGTGGACGACCGCCGGGTTCCGTGAGGCGGTGGCGTCGCAGGCGCAGAAGGACGGCGGGCTGACCGGCCACGGGGACCCGCTGGTCGCCTACTACCACGACGTGCCGCGGTCCTTGGCCGAGGAGGCGATGGGCAGGTCCCGAGGCGAGTCGAGCGCCGCGTACGACGACCCCTGGCCGCTGGACGCGCTGCCATCCGTCCCCACCCACTGCGTGATCGGCGCGGAGGACCGGTTCCTGCCTGCGCCGTTGCAGCGGCGGCTCGCGGCGGATCGGCTCGGCGTCGTCCCCGACGAGCTCCCGGCCGGGCACTGCGTCGCGCTCAGCCGCCCACGCGAGCTGGCCGAGCTGCTCGACGGGTACGCCCGCGCCGTGACCCGGGTGCCGTAGACGCCCGACCGCGACCCACCACCCCGACGAGCGGCCATACTCGCGTCGAGCCGCCTGCCCACCACCGAGCGTGCCCCGGGCGGGCCCACCGCACAGCGAGGAGACACCCATGGCAGCCCCCGACGCCCCTGGCAGCCTGCGGCTCGGCGTCCGCTTCGAGCCCGACTGGCCGCCGGAGGACCTGCCCGCCTTCGCCCGCCAGGCGCAGGAGCAGGGCTACGACGAGCTGTGGTTCAGCGAGGACCTGCCGTGGGCGGGCGGGATCGCGATGGCGGCCACGGCGCTGGCCCACACCACGAGCCTGCGGGTGGGTCTGGGCCTGCTGCCGGCCGTGACCCGGAACGTCGTGACGCTGGCCATGGAGGTCGCCGCGCTCGAGCGGCTCGCCCCGGGCCGCCTGGTGCTCGGTGTGGGCCACGGCGTGCCCGAGTGGATGGCCCAGATCGGCGCCGCGACGCCTCGGCCTGCTGCGGCGCTGGAGGAGACGACCCTCGTGCTCCGGCGACTGCTGGCGGGGGAGCGGGTCACGTTCCACGGCACCCATGTCCGGGTGGACGACGTGGCCCTGGGCCGCCCGCCCGCGGCATGCCCGGAGATCCTCGTGGGCACGACGGGGCCGGTCGGCCTGGCGATGGCGGCGCGCTGCTCCGACGGCGTCGTGCTGCCCGAGGTCACGGTGCCCGACGCCGTCCGGTGGGCGCGCGCGCAGATGGCCGGGGCGGGGGACCCGGGCAGCACGGTGGTCTTCGCGATGGTCGAGGTGGACGACGACCGCGACCGGGCGCTGCAGACGGTCCGGCAGCGGGTGCGACGGGTGCTCGACCTCGGCATCTTCCCCCAGCTGACCCGGCTGGCCGGACTGGGGGCCGAGGCGGACGGTGAGGTGACCGACGACGTCGTCACGTCGATCGCCGCGGCGGGCGGCCCGGACGACGTCGTCCGGGCGCTGACGGGGTGGTCCGACGCGGGGGCGTCGCGCGTGGTGCTCGTCGCCGGCGGGGACGACGCACCGCGCAGCTACGCCCGCGTCGCCGCGCAGGTCCTGCCGAGACTCCGGGCGGCGGGCGTGGTGGGCGCCGGACCGGCGCCGGCGCCGGCGGTCAGCCCCTCGCCGCCGCGGGCCTGACCGACGTGCTGACCGACGGGCTGGACTACGGGGTGGGCGACGCCGCCGTCGGCGGCACGGACAGCACCGGCATTTGCACGTCGAGGCACGACATGGCGACCGGGTCGCCGCCGGCCAGCGCGGTCACCCGGGCCGCCGCCTCGGACAGCCGCTGCTCGGGCAGCTGCCCGGTCCGCACCGCCTCGACCAGCGAGTCGCGCATGCCCAGCGCCTGGCTGCCGTCGGTGGTCAGGACCGCGTCCGCGCCCGCGCCCACCGCCGCGACGGCGGCCTCGGGGAAGTTCCAGCGCAGGTTCACCGCGCCCATGCCGACGCTGTCGGTGATCGCGACACCGTCGAAGCCCATGTCCCGCAGCAGCGCGTAGGCGCGCGGGCTCAGCGACGCGGGCAGCTCCGGGTCGAGCGCCTCGTACTGCAGGTGGTTCAGCATCACCACGGGGGCCCCGGCGTCGATGGCGGCCTGGAACGGCACCAGGTCGGTGGTGCGCAGATCGTCCATCGAGGCGTCGACCACCTCGGTGGTCGCGTGCGTGTCGGTCGTGGACCGGCCGTGACCGGGGAAGTGCTTGACGGTCGGCGTGACGCCGGCGTCGGCCAGGCCCGCGGCGAACGCCAGCCCGTACTCCGTCGCGGTGGCCGGGTCGGCGCCGAACGAGCGGTCGCCGATGATGCCGCGAGCCGGGCCGTCGTCCAGGTCGAGCAGGGGGGCGAGGTCGACGTCGACGCCCACGGCGGCGAGGTCCGCCCCGATGTCGCCGGCGAAGGCGCGCACCTCGGCCGGTGTGCGCTCGTCCGCCAGGCGCCGCGGCGAGGGTCCCGACCCGACGACGCCGGCCGCGACGGCGACCCGTCCGGACTCCTCGTCGGTGGACACCAGCAGCGGCCGCCCGGCCCGCTCCCGGAGGCCCGCGGTCAGCCGGCGTGTCGACTCGACGGACGCGACGTTGGGCTCGGACAGGAAGACGCCGCCGACCCCGAGGTCGACCACCTCGTGGGCGAGGGCGTCGTCCGGCGAGGTGACGCCGGGGAGGCCGACCACCAGCACCGCGGCGGCGCGACGCTCGAGCGGTGCGGGCACGCAGCTCGGCGTCGGGGACGGTGTCGGGCGAGCGGTGGGTGTCGGCGAGGGGCCGCCGGCTCGCAGGTCCGACGACGGGTCCGCCGGCGCACACGCCGCCAGCAGGCTCGCGCCGATCGCCAGCGCCACCACGGACCGGGGGGTGACCGGCCGTCGGCGTGGGCGAGGCGTCGACCGGCGCGGGGTGCTGATCGGCGCGCTCACCGGGCGCGCCTGGAGCTCGGGGTGCTCGGGGCATGGCTGCGGTCAGGCATGGTGCCCAGCCTGCGCGACGGGGACCGACCCGTCGAATCCGCAGCGGCCCGACAGCCGACGCGTGGCGTCGAGCGGGTGTGCCGAGGCGGTGTCGAGGGGGCGGGAGGCGTCGAGGGGGCGGGAGGCGTCGGGGGGACGACGGGGTGACGAATCCGGGACCGAGGACCTACGCGAGGGCCCACGACGCGCGGAAGAGTCGTGACAGGACGAGCGCGGGCGCCACCCGTGTCCGACCGACCGCACGCCACCGGCTCACGGGCCGACACCCTGGAAGGACCCATGATGACCACGACCGTCCCGAACCCCGGATCGACGACCGGGCCGACCCGCACAGCGACGACCGCGCCCGCCTGGCGCGGGTTCGTGCCCGGCCCGTGGCAGGACGGCGTGGACGTCCGCGACTTCATCCAGCGCAACTACACCCCGTACACCGGCGACGCCGGGTTCCTCGCGGGTGCGACGGCGCGCACCGCCGGCGTCTGGGCGAAGCTGACCGCGATGTTCCCCGAGGAGCGCGCCAAGGGCGTGTACGACGTGGACGCCACGACGCCGTCGACCATCACCGCGCACGCGCCCGGGTACATCGACGCGGAGAACGAGATCATCGTCGGCCTGCAGACCGACGCCCCGCTCAAGCGCGCGATCATGCCCAACGGCGGCTACCGGATGGTGGAGAACGCGCTGCGGACCTACGGCTACGAGCCGGACCCCACGGTGGCGAAGATCTTCACCGAGTACCGCAAGACCCACAACGCCGGCGTCTTCGACGTCTACCCGCCCAACGTCCGCGCCGCCCGCAAGTCCCACATCGTCACCGGTCTGCCGGACGCCTACGGCCGCGGCCGGATCATCGGCGACTACCGCCGCGTCGCGCTGTACGGGGTGGACGCGCTCGTCGCCGCCAAGGGCCTCGAGCGCGCCGAGCTCGACCTGGAGCGCTCGACCGAGGACGTCATCCGCGACCGGGAGGAGCTCGCCGAGCAGGTGCGGGCGCTGGGTGAGCTCAAGACGATGGCTGCCTCGTACGGCTACGACATCTCCGGCCCGGCGACCACCGCCCGCGAGGCCGTGCAGTGGCTGTACTTCGCGTACCTGGCCGCCGTGAAGGAGCAGAACGGCGCGGCGATGTCGCTCGGGCGCACGTCGACGTTCGTGGACGTGTACCTCGAGCGGGACCTGGCCGACGGCGTGCTCGACGAGACCGCCGCGCAGGAGATCATCGACGACTTCGTCATCAAGCTGCGGATCGTGCGGTTCCTGCGGACCCCGGAGTACGACGCCCTGTTCTCCGGCGACCCGACCTGGGTCACCGAGTCCATCGGCGGCATGGGCGACGACGGCCGCCCGCTCGTCACCCGGACGTCGTTCCGCTACCTGCAGACCCTGTACAACCTCGGACCGGCGCCCGAGCCGAACCTCACCGTGCTGTGGAGCGCCGCCCTGCCGGACGGCTTCAAGCAGTTCTGCGCCCAGGTCTCGATCGACACCTCGGCCATCCAGTACGAGTCGGACGACCTGCTGCGTGGCCAGTGCGGCGACGACGCGGCCATCGCGTGCTGCGTCTCGGGCATGACGGTCGGCAAGCAGATGCAGTTCTTCGGCGCCCGGGTCAACGTCGCCAAGGCGCTGCTGTACGCGATCAACGGCGGCCGGGACGAGATCAGCGGCGAGCAGGTCGCGCCGGCGACGGCGCCGCTGGCCGGCGACGTCCTGGACCACGACGAGGTCCGGGCCGCCTACGACCGGCTGCTCGACTGGCTCGCGGAGACCTACGTCGACGCGCTCAACTGCATCCACTACATGCACGACAAGTACGCCTACGAGCGCCTGGAGATGGCGCTGCACGACCGCACCGTGCTGCGCACGCTCGCCTGCGGCATCGCGGGGCTCTCCGTCGCGGTCGACTCGCTGTCGGCGATCAGGTACGCCACCGTCCGCCCCGTGCGCGACGAGACGGGCCTGGTGGTGGACTACGACGTCGAGGGCGAGTACCCCACGTACGGCAACGACGACGACCGGGCCGACGACATCGCCGTCGAGCTCGTGCGGTCCTTCATGGCCAAGATCCGCCGGCAGCCGACCTACCGGGGTGCGGTGCACACCCAGTCGGTGCTCACCATCACGTCCAACGTGGTCTACGGCAAGCACACCGGCAACACCCCGGACGGGCGCCGGGCCGGCCAGCCGTTCGCCCCGGGCGCCAACCCGATGAACGGGCGCGACACCCACGGGATGCTGGCCAGCGCGCTGTCGGTGGCCAAGCTCCCGTACGACGACGCGCAGGACGGCATCTCGCTGACCTCCACGGTGGTGCCGTCCGGGCTCGGACGGACCCGCCGGGAGCAGGTCGGCAACCTCGTCGGTCTGCTCGACGCCTACACGCTGTCGCACGGGTTCCACGTCAACGTCAACGTCCTCAACCGGGACACCCTCACCGACGCGATGGAGAACCCCGACAAGTACCCCCAGCTGACCATCCGGGTGTCCGGGTACGCGGTCAACTTCACCCGGCTGACCCGCGAGCAGCAGCTCGACGTGCTGTCCCGCACGTTCCACGGGGCGGTGTGACTCACCGCCGCAGGACGTGAGCCACATCTCGTCGTCGACGGCGCCCGGGGGGACCGAGGTCCCAGGCCCGGGCGCCGTCGCGTCGGCACAGTGGTGACATGAGCACGCAGCCGGCCACCCTGCCCGCCACGACCGACGGCGCCCCCGTCATCGAGCTGACGACCCCCCTGGTCGGCGGTGCGCTCGGCCGCTCGTCGACCGGCACCGCGGGGCTGGACGTGTCCGACGCCGACCGGCACGAGCGCCTCGCGCAGATGCGCGCCGGCGAGCTCGGATCGGTGCACTCCTGGGAGCTGGTGACCGCCGTGGACGGCCCCGGCACCCGGCTGACGGTCTTCCTCGCCGGCTGCCCGCTGCGGTGCCTGTACTGCCACAACCCGGACACCATGGAGATGAGGCGCGGCGAGCCGGTCACGGCCGACCAGCTCCTGGCCCGCATCGCGCGGTACCGGGGCATCTTCACCGCCACCGGCGGCGGCCTGACCATCTCCGGCGGCGAGCCCCTCATGCAGCCGGCGTTCGTGCGCCGCATCCTGCGCGGCGCCAAGGAGCTGGGCATCCACACGACGATCGACACGTCCGGCTTCCTGGGAGCGCACTGCTCGGACGCGATGCTCGACGACCTCGACCTGGTGCTGCTCGACGTGAAGTCGGGCGACCCGGACACCTACCGCCGCGTCACCGGCCGGGACCTGCAGCCCACGCTCGACTTCGGGCGCCGCCTCGCCGCCCGCGGCACCGAGATCTGGGTCCGCTTCGTCCTGGTGCCCGGCCTGACCGACGACGTCGCGAACGTCGACGTCGTGGCGGACTACGTCGCCTCGCTGGCGACCGTCAGCCGCGTCGAGGTGCTGCCCTTCCACCAGATGGGGCAGGACAAGTGGCAGTCGCTGGGGCTGCGGTACGAGCTCGCCGACACCCGCGCGCCCAGCCCGCAGCTCGTCGAGCGGGTCCGGGGCCAGTTCCGGGCGCGCGGCCTGACCGTCCACTGACCGCGGCCGCGCCGGCCGGTCAGCGCCAGAGGCGCTCGCTGGCGATCCGCGCACCGGCCGAGAGCGCCTCGAGCTTGGCCCAGGCGATCTGCGGGTGCACCCGGCCACCGAGCCCGCAGTCGGTCGACGCCAGGACGTTCTCCCGGCCGACCCGCTCGGCGAAGCGCTGGATCCGCTGGGCGACCAGCTGGGGGTGCTCGACGACGTTGGTGGCGTGCCCCACCACGCCGGGGATGATCACCTTGCCGTCCGGCAGGGCGACGTCGTCCCACACCGTGAACTCGTGCTCGTGCCGGGCGTTGGCCGCCTCGAACGTGTACCCGCCGGCGTTCACCTCGAGCATCGTGGTGACGATGTCCGCCATCGGCAGGTCGGTCGTGTGCGGCCCGTGCCACGACCCCCAGCACAGGTGGAAGCGGATGCGGTCCTCCGGCAGCCCGCGCAGGGCGTGGTTGAGCGCCTCGACCCGCACCCGGGTGAAGCGCACGTAGTCCTCGATGCTGGGCTCGGGGTCGATCTGGTCGAAGTTCTCCGCGACCGAGGGGTCGTCGATCTGCAGCACCAGGCCGGCGTCGATGATCGCCTCGTACTCGGGGCGCAGGGCGTCCGCGCAGGCGTACACGAACTCCTCGTCGGACGCGTAGTGCTCGTTGGCGATCCGGGACGCGCTGCCGGGGGACAGGGCGGTGATGAAGCCCTCGGCCGCGCCGGTCGAGTCGACGGCGGCGCGGAGGTTGGCGACGTCGGCGGCGACCGCGTCGTGGCCGGTGTACGTCAGCGGGCCGGTGCACTTGGGGAACGGCGCCGGGTCGTCCCCGCCGGAGAAGATGCCCGACGCCGGGTCGGCGTACGCCTCGGCGAACCGCTGGCGGTCCCGGCGGTGCAGGAAGCCGGTCAGCCGCACGTCGCCGGGCGCCGCCGCGACCTGGTCCACGGCCCAGCGGCCCTCCAGGTCGAGCTCGAGCCCGCCGAGCCGCTGGAACGAGTACGACCACCACGCGCCGTAGTCGACCGGCGAGCTCATCGCCTTGCCGTACTCGCCGTCGCCCACGACCGTGATGCCGGCGTCGAGCTGGCGCCGGACGACACCGGCGACCTGCTCGCGCAGCAGGTCCTCGAAGCCCTCGGGCCCCTCGCCGGCGGCTCGCGCCGCGTTGGCGGCGATGAGCTCCGGCGTCCGCGGCAGCGAGCCGGCGTGGGTGGTCAGGATGCGGTCGGTGCTGCGCAGCACGGGTGTCCCTTCGCCGGACGTCGGGGGCCCGACGTCGTGGGCCTGGGTCGGAGGGCCGGGTCGCGGGTCATGCTGCCACGGCCCGCCGACGTCGGCCGCCGGCGGGCCCCCGCCGGGTCGCGGTCCGGTCAGCGGGGCAGCCGCACCCCGGTGAGGCCGGCCAGGTGGTCCAGCAGCGCGTCCTGCAGCCCGACGTCCGACGCCTGCGGGTTGGCGTCCAGGACGCTGAAGCGCTTGAGGTACCGCCCGGTGACCCGAGCGGCGTCGTCGTCGGACGTCGCGAGCCACACCTGCGTCGCAGCGCCGTCGGCGACGTCGTCCGTCGCGCGGGGCCCGCCCATCCGGGTGCGGATCCAGCCCGGGTCGACCGCGTTGGCGTGCACGTCGGGCCACAGCCGGGCGACGGCGAAGGCGAGCACGACGTCGTGCAGCTTGGAGTCGGAGTAGGCCTGCATGCCGTCCCAGTCCCGCCGCTGCCACTGCAGGTCGTCCAGCTGCACGGTGCCCTGCGACTCCAGGCCGGAGGTGAGGTACACCAGGCGGCCCGGCCGCGGCACCAGGGCCGTGAGCAGGTACGTGGCGACCGTGTTGACCGCGACGATCCGCTCCAGGCCGTCGACGGTCACCTGCCGCTCACCCGAGCCACCACCGACACCGGCGTTGTGCACGACGGCGTCGAACGGTCCGGCGTCGGCGGCAGCCTCGGCCAGCCGGCGGGTCTGCTCGAGGGAGGCGAGGTCGCCGACGACGACGTCGCGCAGGCCGGGCAGCGCGGCGCGCACGTCCGCCGCCCGCTCGTCGTCGCGGGCGTGCGCGACGACGTCGTGGCCGTCGGCCAGCAGCTGCCGGGCGGTCTCCCGACCGATGCCGTCGGTGGAGCCGGTGACGAGGACGCGGGACATGGCGCTCCAAGGGGTGCGGGGTACGGGTGTGCCGGTGCGGCGGCGGTGGCGGCGGTGGCCGGGGGGTAGTGGTCGGCGGCCCAGTCTGGACGAGCACGGCCCGGCGCGCGCGTCGGTGGCGGCTGGTTGCCTGGTGCCATGAGCTACGACCCGTCGTTCCTGACCTGGACCGTCCCCCTGCCGCGCCCCGCCGCCGATGACGGCGACGACACCGGCACCCGCACCGGCACCGGCAGCAGCGCCGGCACACCCGGGGGTTGGGTCCAGCTTTCCTACCCGCACTTCACCGTGCAGCTCGACCCGGCCCGGCGGCTCGCGGCGGCCACTGCCGTCAACGTCGACGGCGCGCGGCTGCTCGACCTGCCGCGGGCAGGGCTGGACTGGTTCCTCGACGAGCGGGTGCCGGCGTCGGCCCAGGTCGGCCAGGACGTCTACGCGCGCAACGACCTGGACCGCGGCCACCTCGTGCGGCGACGGGACCCCGTCTGGGGGGAGCCCGCCGTGGCCGCCGCGGCCAACGCCGCGACCTTCTGCTTCACCAACGCCGCACCGCAGGCCGCGGTCTTCAACCAGTCCAAGGACCTGTGGCTCGGGCTCGAGGACTACCTGCTCGAGCACGCCGACGCCACGGACACCCGCCTGACGGTGCTCACCGGACCCGTGCTGGACGCCGGCGACCCGGTGTACCGCGGCGTGCAGGTGCCGCGCGCGTTCTGGAAGGTGGCCGTGTGGGCCGGCCCGGCCGGCCTGGCGGCGACGGCCTACCTGCTGGATCAGAGCGACCTCCTGGTCGCCCTGCTCGACCGGGAGCGGGTCCGCGGCACCGCGGCGGACGCCGGCCCCGCGGCCACGACCGAGCTCGGCGCGTACCGCACCTTCCAGGTCCCCGTGCTCGACGTGGCCACCACGGCGGGTCTCGACCTCGGCCCGCTGCCGGCCGCCGACCGGCTGGGTGTGCGTGCCGCCGCCGCGCGGCCGGCCGGCGGCGCCATCGAGCTGACGTCCGTCCGGGATCTCGTCCTGTGACCGGCGGCCGCCCCGCCCCGCCGTGACCTCCGCTGCCCGCGCGCCGGCCCCCCGGGTCTGGGATGGTGTCCGGAGCAGGCACCGGCCCCCCTGGCGTGCCGACCGGTCCACATCAGCAGGAGGCCACCCGGCATGGACTCAGCACGCACCGAGGGCGCTGTCGCGCCGTCTTCCGGGCGGGCAACGCCCTCCGCCGGCCCGCACCTCGCAGCCGAGGAGGACCGCCGGCCGCTGCGCTCCGTCGTCGTCTTCAACCCCGTCCGGGTCGACGACCTGCAGGGGCGGCAGGCCGCCGTCGCGCAGGCGCTGTCCGAGGCGGGGTGGCCGGCGACCGAGTGGATCGAGACCACCGCGGACGACCCCGGCGCGGGCCAGGCGCGCCAGGCGATCGCCGACGGTGCCGAGCTCGTCTTCGTGTGCGGCGGCGACGGGACCGTCCGGTCCACGATCGAGGGCGTCGCCGGGACCGACGTCCCGCTGGCCGTCCTGCCCGCGGGCACCGGCAACCTGCTCGCGACCAACCTGGGGGTGCCCGACGACCCGCGCGCCGGGGTCCACCTCGCGACGCAGTGGGGTCGGCGGCGGCTCGACATCGGCGACGTGGACGGGCAGGCGTTCGCGGTGATGGCCGGGATGGGGTTCGACGCGGCCCTGCTCGACGACGCGTCCACAGAGCTCAAGGCGAAGATCGGCCCGCTCGCGTACGTGCTGTCGGCCGTGCAGCACCTGCGCGACCGGCGGTCCGACGTCCAGGTCGGCCTCGACGGCCGGGCGCCGGTGCGCCGCCGGGCCCGCAGCGTCGTCATCGGCAACGTCGGGCGGCTGCAGGGCGGGGTCACGCTGCTCGCAGACGCCGAGCCGGACAACGGGCAGATGGACGTCGCCATCCTGGCCCCGCGGACGCTCGGCCACTGGGTCGCCCTGGCGTGGGGCGTCGTCCGCCGCCGGCGGCGCATCGCGCACATGCAGGTGCTGCGTGGGTCGCGGATCACGGTGACGTGGGACCGCGAGCAGCCCCGCGAGCTGGACGGCGACGTCATCGAGCCCGGCCGGTCGATGACCGTGACGGTCCGTCCGGGAGCGCTGCTGCTGTGCGTGCCGCAACCGGAGCAGACCCCGGACCTCGCCGAGGGCAGCGAGCACCTCGCGGAGGGCTGAGCCGACCGGGCGCGCCGGGGGACACGCCGACCGGTCACCGTCCGTTCACCCGGACGGCCTACGGTTCTCGCGCAGTCGACCCCCTCTGACAGGAGACCCATGCCCGTGCGCAGAACCGTCGGCACCCTCGCCGTCGCGTGCCTCGGAGTCACCGCCGCGCTGCCCGCCATGTCCGCGGCCGCCGTCACGACACCCCCCGCCCCCCTCAGCCTGACCCTGCTGTCCACGACGGACACGCACGGGCACGTCATGAACTGGGACTACTTCGCCGACGCGCCGTACGAGGGGGAGGACACCCTCGGCCTGTCGCGGGTGGCCACCGTGGTCGAGGACGTCCGGGCGGAGCAGCCCGAGAACTCGGTCCTCGTGCTGGACAACGGGGACGCCATCCAGGGCACCCCGCTGACCTACCTGTACGGCATGGGCGAGCGCGCCGACGAGGTGCTCTCGAGCACCACCGCCCACCCCATGGCGCAGGCGTTCAACACCATCGGCTACGACGCCCAGGTGGTGGGCAACCACGAGTACAACTACGGCCTGGACCTGCTCGGCGCGTACGAGGACGACCTCGCCGCCCCCCTGCTCGGCGCGAACGTCATCGACGTCGCGACCGGCGAGCCGTACCACACGCCGTACACGCTGATCGAGCGCGAGATCGACGGCCAGAGCGTCACGGTCGGCGTCATCGGGCTGGTCACCCCCGGTGTGCGGGTGTGGGACAAGCAGCACGTCGAGGGCGTCCTGGAGTTCCAGGACATGGTGCAGGCGGCCCAGAAGTGGGTGCCCGTCGTCGACGGGCTCGCCGACGTCGTGGTGGTGCTGGCGCACACCGGCCAGGGCACCGTGCCGGACGCCGGGTACGACCCGGCAGACCTCAACGAGGACGTCGTCAACAACATCGCCGTCCAGGTGCCCGGCATCGACGTCATCGTCGCCGGGCACTCCCACCAGGACGAGCCGGCCACCGTCTACACGAACGTCGACGGCGGCCAGGTGCTGGTGACCCAGCCGTACTACTGGGCGCAGAGCGTGACCGAGGTCAGCCTCAACCTGCTGCCCACCGACGACGGCTACGCGGTCGACTGGAGCGAGGCAGGCGCGCCCGCGGTCGAGCCGCACTACGGCTACCAGATCGAGACCGAGGACCCCGAGCTCGTCGCCGAGCTCACCCCCGAGCACGAGGCGACGGTCGAGTACGTCAACACCCCGGTGGCGACGTCGGTCACCGAGCTGTCGGCGGCCACGTCCCGCTACGAGGACACCCCGATCATCGACTTCATCAACCACGTGCAGGCCGAGACGGTGGACGCGGCGCTGGACGGCACCGACCTGGCCGACGTGCCGGTCCTGTCCCAGGCGTCGCCGTTCTCGCGGACGGCGGTCTTCCCCGAGGGCCAGGTCACCATCCGGGACATGGCGGGCCTGTACATCTACGAGAACACGCTGCTCGGCGTGAGGATGACCGGTGCACAGGTCCAGGACTACCTGGAGTACTCCGCGCGCTACTTCAACCAGGTCGCCGAGGGTGCGCCGTTCGATCCCGAGACGGGCACGAACGCCGTCACCGCGGACCGTCCGGGCGGTATCCCGGACTACAACTACGACGTGCTGTCCGGCGTCGAGTACGCCATCGACATCTCCCAGCCGGCCGGCTCGCGCATCTCGGGTCTGTCCTACCCCGACGGCACGCCGGTGGCCGACGACGACGTCGTGGTCCTCGCGGTGAACAACTACCGGCAGAGCGGCGGCGGCGGCTACCCGCACGTCGCCGGGGCCGAGGTGGTCTACGACGAGCGGCAGGAGATCCGCCAGCTGCTCATCGACTGGGCCGCCGCGCACGGGTCGATCGACCCCGCCGACTTCGCGCAGCAGAGCTGGACGCTCGTCACCGCCCCCGTCGTCGCCGAGCCGGAGCCCACCCCGACGCCGACGCCCGACCCGACGACCCCTGCCCCGACCACGCCGTCGGCGCCCGGCGGCACGACGGGCGGGACGACCGGTGGCACCGGCACGACCGGCGGGACGACCGGCGACGGCCCGAACCAGGCGGCCGACCGCTCCGGCGCCCTCGCGGCGACCGGTGCCGAGCCGGCCGCACTGGTGGGGCTCACCGCGGTGCTGCTCGCCCTCGGGACCGCGCTGTGGGCCGTCGCCCGCCGCCGGCAGCCCGTCGGCTGACCGACCCGGTACGCCAGGGGCCGAGGCCGCCGTCCGCGCACGTGAGCGGGCGGCGGCCTCGGCCGTCTGCGGCACGCGCGGCACGGCCTCGCGTGCGCCGGGTGGCGCGCGTCAGCGCAGGTCGTCGACCGTCGCCACGGACACGACACCCTCCAGCGCCCGGGCGAAGTCCTGGTCGAGCGTGAGCAGCGCATCACCCTGCAGCTCGGTCAGGGCCACGTACTCGGCACCGAACGTCTCCCACCACCCGAGGCGGTCGGCGACCTCCCAGGCGCGACGCCGCATGACGGCGTCCCCGAGCAGGCGGATCCGCAGCCGGCCGACCGCGGCGAGCCGGTCGCGGGCGATGTCGTCCGGCAGCTCCCCGCGCTGGACCGACTCGTGCAGCCGCGACAGCACCTGCGAGCGCAGCAGGGTCGGTGCCAGCAGCTCGTGCTCGGCCCCGATCTGCAGCCCCTCGGTCACGATGTGCAGCACGGCACTGGAATCGACGACGAACTTGGTCATGCTTCTCCCTCTGGTCGCAAACCCGCCAATCCTAGGGACCGCACGAGCCGGTCGACGCCACGCCGACGCGACCCGACGTCACCCCCGGCTACCGGGCGGCCGGCCCGGCGGCGCCAGACCCGCATCGCGCAGCGTCACGGCGGCGAGCGCGGCCACGACCTCCGGGTCCCCCCGCCGCCAGGCGCCGGCCACGTCGGGGCCGACGGCGGCGAGCCGGGACAACGGTGCGTGAGCGAGGGCTCGCAGCGCCAGCAGGTCCACACCGTCGGGCCCGGCCAGCACGCGCCGCACGACCGCGAGGCGTCGCGCGGTGCGCCACCGGTGCAGCGCCCACGCCCCGGCGACGAGCAGGACCGGCCACCCGGCGACCGACACCCCGGCGAGCACCGCGACGCGCTCCGCGCCGGTCTGCACGTCGACCCCGGCCCGGGCGAGCGCGAGGGCGGCGTCGCCCGCGGCGTCGAACGGCCCGCGCAGGTCGTCACCGAGCACCGGGGCGCGCCCGACGCCGTCCGCCGTGGCGCGCAGCCCGTCCTCGAGCGAGAGGCCCGCCCGCTCCAGGGCACGCCCCGGCGCCGCCAGCCGCCCGACGACGTCGTGCACGGCGCGGCCGACGAGGACCCAGGCGACGACCCACCCGGCCACCACCAGGTCGCCGACGACCTGCCGGGTGCGGTGCGTGCGGTCCTGGGCGTAGAGGCTCACCGACGCATCGTCCCGCGCGGGCCGCCGGCGTGCACGGTCCGGCGGCGCGGTTGCCGGTCACCGGGGGCGGTGCGAACGTGGGTCCGGGCCGGTGGCCCGCACCCGGCAGCCCGCCGGCGTGGACGGTCCGGCGGCCTGCCGGAGGACGGGGGCGGACCCATGGCATCCAGGACTGGGGTGGCGGCCGCGGGCCTGGCGGGTCTCGCGCTCGCCGGTGCGGCGGCCGGTGGGCTCGCGTCGCGCGCCGGGACGGTGGCCTCCGCGGGGGCACGACCGGACCGGTGGCACGCGGTCACGATCCTGTGCGCGCCGCAGGACGTCGGGTCGCCCGGTGCGTGGCCGCAGCCGGTCGCCGAGCTCGGCGACCGCGTCGACGTCCGGGTCGTCCCGGCCCCCGGTGACCGCGGGACCGAGTTGGGGCTGCGCGCCCGCGCCGGCCTGCGGCCGGGGGAGTCGCCGGACGCCGCCGACCTGGAGGACCGCATCCGCCTCGCGCTGCGGCACACCCGGATGCTGCTCGAGACCGGCGAGGTCCTGCAGCCGGACCGTCCCGGCACGACCCGCACGACCCTGACCAGCCTGCCGCTGCGGCTCGCGCTGCGCCGGTCCCAGACCGGAGGCCGGCCGTGAAGGCGCTGACGTGGCAGGGCGTGAACCGGCTGTCGGTCGAGCAGGTCCCCGACCCGGGACTGCTCAACGCGCAGGACGCGATCGTCAAGGTGACCAGGACCGTCGCCTGCGGCTCGGACCTGCACCTGCTGGGCGGGTACATCCCCTTCATGCGCGCCGGCGACGTGATCGGGCACGAGTTCCTCGGTGAGGTCGTCGAGGTGGGCAGCGAGGTCCGCACGCACCGGGTGGGGGACCGGGTCGTGGTGAGCTCGTTCATCGCGTGCGGCCGGTGCTGGTTCTGCCGGCAGGGCCTGTTCTCCGCCTGCGACAACGGCAACACGAACCCCGCCCTGACCGAGCGGCTGTGGGGGGCCGCGCCGGGCGGCTGCTTCGGCTACTCCCACGCGCTCGGCGGCAACGCCGGCAGCCACGCGGAGTACGTCCGGGTGCCCTTCGCGGACGTCGGCGCCTTCCGCGTGCCCGACGCCGTCAGCGACGAGCGGGCGCTGTTCGCCTCGGACGCCGCCGCGACCGGATGGATGGGCGCCGACCTGGGCGGCGTCCGGCCCGGTGACGTCGTGGCGGTGTGGGGCGCGGGCGCGGTCGGCCAGATGGCTGCGCGCGCCGCGATGCTCCTCGGGGCGGAGCGGGTCGTCGTCATCGACCGGGTCCCGGAGCGGCTGGCGCTGGCCGAGCGGCACGTCGGCTGCGAGGTGCTCGACCTCACCACCACCAGCGTCGGAGCCGAGCTGATGGAGGCGACCGCCGGCCGGGGCGTCGACGTCGCGATCGAGGCGGTCGGCATGGAGGCGCACGGCCGCGGACTGTCCGCCGCCTACGACCAGGTCAAGCAGCAGCTACGGCTGCAGACGGACCGTCCCACCGCGGTCCGCGAGGCGATCTACAACACCCGCAAGGCGGGCACGGTGTTCGTCCTGGGGGTGTTCGCGCTGGCGGTCGACAAGTTCCCGCTCGGCGCGGTGCTGAACAAGGGGCTCACCGTGCGGGGCGCGCAGATGCACGGCCAGCGGTACATCCCGATGCTCCTCGAGCGCATGGAGCGTGGCGAGCTCGTCACCGAGCACCTGGCGACCCACGTCCTGCCCCTGGACGACGGGCCGCGCGCCTACGACCTGTTCAAGAACAAGAAGGACGGCTGCCTGCGCCCGGTCCTGACCCCGTGACCCCGGTCCTCACCCCGCGGCCCCGGTCGTCGGCGCGGCCGGTACCGGGTGCGCGACGACGCGCGCGTCGGGCGCTGCGGGCTGGGGCAGCCGGCCGAGCCGTTGCGTGCCGTGCCAGGCGGCCACCGCCACCCCGGCCGCGATGAGCACGTCCCCGACGCTGAACGTGTTGGCCAGCGGCAGCGGCGCCGGCCAGGCGAAGACGTCACCGAGCCAGGGCAGCACGGGGTCGGCGACGACCGCCGAGTTCGCGAACTCGCCGGCGCGGTCGACCCCGGTGGCGGCCACGGCGGCCGCCGATGCGGGCAGCACGCCGCCGTTGAGCGCGATCGTGATCCCGTTCAGGGCGGCACCGGCGCCCACCACGAGCACACCGGTCAAGGCACGGTTGACGACGATGAAGGCCACCGCGAGGGCGTAGGTCGCCACGTGCAGGACCGACGCGACGACGTCGGGCAGCGGAGCCTCGACGACGACGACCTGCAGCGCGAGGGTGCCCCAGATCAGCAGCGGGTGTCGCCACCGGTGCAGGAGGAGGTGTGCGGGCCAGCGGCCGGCGACCAGCGGCGACAGCATCGCGAGCGCGCACACGGCGAGGAGCAGCACGTCAGGCCTGCGTCCCGGGTCGCGGACGCGGCAGCGTGCCGCCGGTCGTCGCCGCCGGCCGGGCACCGCCGCGCGGCTGCTCGGCGTGCAGGCGACGACCGATCTCGGCGGACGTCGTCGGGCGGGCCAGGTGGTAGCCCTGGCCGATGCCGCAGCCCAGCGCCTGCAGGCTCACCGCGGTCTCCTCCTCCTGGACCCCTTCGGCGATGACCCGCAGCCCCAGGTCACGGGCCAGGGTGATCGTCGATCGGACGATGACGAAGTCGTGGCGGTCGCGGTCCATGTCGCTGACGAACGACCGGTCGACCTTCAGCTCGTCGATCTCGAGCCGCTTGAGGTAGTTCAGCGACGCGTGCCCGGTGCCGTAGTCGTCCACCGCGATGCCGACGCCGATCCGCCGGAGCTCGGCGATGACCACGTCGGCGCGGGCCGGGTCGGACAGCAGCCCGGTCTCGGTCACCTCCAGCACCAGGTCGCCGGCCGGCACCCCGTGCCGCTGGAGCGCGTCGAGGACCTGGCGGGGCAGCGCCAGGTCGGACAGGTGGCGCGCCGAGAGGTTGACCGCCATCCGCAGCCGGTGGCCCTCGGCGCGCCACCGCGCGAGGTCGCCGAGCGCGGTGTTCAGGACGAACGCGGTGACCGCGGCGATCAGCCCGGACTTCTCCGCGAGCGGGATGAAGCTGTCCGGCGGCACCTGGCCGCGCACGGGGTGCCGCCAGCGGACGAGCGCCTCGACCCCCACGGTGCGGCGGTCGGTGAGGTCCACCTGCGGCTGGTAGGCGACGCTGAGCTGGCCGGTGTCGAGCGCCGCGCGCAGATCGGCCAGCAGGCCGAGCCGCTCCAGGGTGTGGGCGTCGAACTGCTCGGAGTACACGCAGGTGCGGTCGCGGTCGAGCTTGGCCTGGTAGAGCGCGATGTCGGCGTTCTTCATCAGCGTGGCCGCGTCCGTGCCGTGCGCGGGCGCGACGGCGACGCCGGCGCTCGCCCGCACCAGCAGCTCCAGCTCGCCGACCTGCGTGGGCGCCTCGAGCGCGGCGAGCAGGTCACGGGCCAGTGCCTCGCAGTCGACCAGTCCGCCGGCCACGACGACGGCGAACTCGTCACCGCCGAGGCGGTTGGCCTGCCGGGTGCCCCCGATCACGGCGTCGAGGCGGTGCGCGACGTTGCGCAGGAGCTCGTCGCCGACGGGGTGGCCGAGGGTGTCGTTGATGTCCTTGAAGTGGTCCAGGTCGAGCATGACGAGGCCGGGGCCGGCAGCGGGGTCGTCGGCTGCCGCGGCGAGCGCGTGCGTGAGCTGGGTCTGCAGCCGGTCGCGGTTGCCCAGGCCGGTGAGGGAGTCGTGGGTGGCCTGGTGCGCGTGCCGCACGGCCACCTTGGTCATCCCGTAGACGGCCACGGCCGGTGCGCACAGCAGGAAGAGGAACACCACGCCGCTGCTCGCGACGTTCGCGGCGACCGCGCCCACGCACAGCAGCACACCGGTCGTCGCGGCGAAGAACCGCGCGTCCTGACCGACCACGATCCCCAGCGGCTGGCGGACGGCGAGCGCCACCACGACGGCGACGAGCAGGCGGTTGACGAGCACGAGGACGGCCCCGCCGACCAGGAGCGGGAGCACGTCGCGCATGCCGACGGTCATCGGGGGTCCGAAGACCGGGTGCCCGGCGAGGGCGGCGAACACCACCCGGCCGGCGATCACGCTGATCGCGTACTGCCCGAGGTTGAACAGCGACTTGGTGGCCGGGCGTCGGCGCAGCACGTCGTCCGCAACGCTGGCCACGAGCTGCGCCCCGAGGGCGATGCCCAGACCACCCACCGAGATGAGGGCGACGATGAACGGCGTCGAGCTGGACACCGCCTCGGCCGGCTCGTCGCCGCGTGTCACGCTCAGGGGCTTGATCTCGCCGATGAGCGCGGCCAGCACCAGGAAGGCGACCGCCCACACCGGCACCTGCGCCAGCGTCTGCGCCCAGTCCGTCTGCACGACGACCAGGGCCAGGCCCACGGCTCCCAGGACGGCCACGGCCGTCACGTAGGCGCCGACGACGAAGGACCGGGCCGGCCGTCGAGCCGCCACCCGGTCCTCGTCCGAGCTGGTCAGATCCACTTCCACCCGGCGCCGACGACGGCGGCGACGGCCGCGAAGGTGGGCGCGCTGACGGCGATGCGGACGACGGTGCTCTTGGTGCTCGTGCGCCAGTTGTTCATCGTGGGTCTCCTTCTGCTGTGCGTCGGTCCGCTCGACCCTGGTCGCTCGTGCCGTCGGTGCTGGTCCGCCTGGGCGGCGGGCGAGTGTGTTCGCCCTGCACTGGTGTCATCGGCGTGTACGACCCGGCGTTGAGCAGATCGGCCCCCCCTGCGTGCGAACGGGTGAACCCGCGCGTGCCCGCCCATCTGTAGCACGCCCGGGCGCGTGCCGCCGTGCGGCCGGGTGCGCGGTCGGCGGGAGGTGGTGCCGGCCGTGGCACGACGCGCCGTCACAGCCCCAGCGCGGCGCGGATGGTGCGCACGACGCCGTCCTCGCGGTTGGACGGCGCCCGGTACCGCGCTCGCGCGAGCACCTGCGGGTGGGCGTTGGCCATCGCGACGGAGTGCTCGGCGGCGTCGAGCATCTGCAGGTCGTTGAGGTAGTCCCCGAACGCCAGGGTCTGGCTGCGCGTGATCCCGTGCAGCCGCTGGACGGTCTGGACCGCGGTGCCCTTGTGCACGTCGCGGGCCATGACGTCGACCCAGTGCGCGCCGGACACGACCACCTGGTGGGAGGTCCGCAACGACGCCAGGGCGGGTTCGGTCGTGTCGGCCGCGGAGCCGGCGTCGAAGACGGCGACCTTCAGCACGTCGTCGTCCACGGCGAGCAGGTCGTCCACGTGCTCGAGCCGGGCGTAGTAGCGGTCCGCCTCCGCGCGGACCCGCGGGTCCGGCGTCTCCAGGTAGGCCGACCGCTTCCCGCACACGACCGCACCGGCCCCCACGCCCGCCGCGGCGAGCCGACGGACCCGGTCCACGACGTCGTGCACGACCCTGCGGTCGATGGTGGTCGAGCTGATCTCCTGCCCGCCCCGGGCGACGTACGACCCGTTCTCCGCGATGACGACCAGGTCCCGCGCGACGGGCGCGAGCTGCGCCACCAGCGTGGCGTGCTGGCGGCCGCTCGCGGGGCAGAACAGCACACCGCGCTCCCTCAGCTCGGGCAGCAGGGACCACAGCGACGGCGGGACGCGGTGGTCCTCGTCCAGCAGGGTGCCGTCCATGTCGACGGTGATCAGGCGGATGTCGGGCAGCGGACCGGTCAGGGCGACCGGTCCGGCGGTGTCGAGCGTCATGCCCCGATCCTCCCAGGACCGCTCGCGCTCACCCCTCGCGGTGCCGCGCCTGCGCCCGCGCGGCGATCGCCGCACCCGGCTGGGGCCGGCCGAACAGGTAGCCCTGCGCGAGCGTGAACCCCGCCTCGCGCAGCAGCGTCAGCTGCTCGACCGTCTCGACCCCCTCGGTGACGACCTCCACCCCCAGCTCGCGGGCCAGCGCCAGGACGCCGGTGGCCAGCGCGAGCGACTTGCCGTCCTCGGTGATCGCGCTGGTGAACGACCGGTCGAGCTTGATCTGGTCGACGGGGAGCCGCTGGAGCCACGCCAGCGTGGAGTAGCCGGTGCCGAAGTCGTCCAGGGACACGCCCACCCCGATCCGGCGCAGCGCCGACAACCGGTCCGCGACCCCCGGCAGGTCGACCAGCGAGCGGCTCTCGACCACCTCCAGGTAGAGCCGCGAGGGTGCCAGGCCGTTCGCGGCCAGCGCCTCGCGGACCGTCGCGTGCAGCCGGGGGTCGACCAGCGTCCGGGCGGAGGTGTTGACCGCGACGTGCAGGCGCGCGCCGCGGCAGCCCGCGTCCCACTCCGCCAGGGTGCGGCACGCCTCGCGCACCGCCCACAGGTCCAGCTCGACGACGACGCCGATCTCCTCGGCGAGGGACAGGAACGCGGCCGGGGCGAGCAGTCCGAGCGTCGGGTGCTGCCAGCGCAGCAGCGCCTCCACCCCCACGGTGGGCATCCGGTCGGGGTGCACCGGCGCGGGGTCACCGATGTCCACCAGTCGCTGGAAGTGCAGCCTCAGCTCGCCGTTGTCGGCGGCGCACCGCAGCGCGCGCTCGACGTCGGTGTGCCCGACGTCGGGCGCGGTCGCGGCGCGGCCGGCGACCGAGACCTGGTTGCGGCCGTGCTGCTTGGCGACGTACATGGCGCCGTCGGCGGCCTGCAGCAGGCTGGGAGCGGCCGCGTCCTGCCCGTGGTGGACCGCCACGCCCACACTCGTGGTCACCCGCAGGTCCAGGCCGTCGACGCGGAACGGCGCCGCCAGCCGGGACACGACGGTCTCGGCGACCTGTGCGGCCTCCTCGTGCGTGGACAGCCCGTCGAGGAGCACCGCGAACTCGTCCCCGCTCAGGCGCGCCACCAGGTCGCTCGGCCGGACCGCCGCACGCAGCCGCCCCGCCGCCTGGCGCAGCAGCTCGTCCCCGGCGGCGTGCCCCAGGGCGTCGTTGACCTGCTTGAAGCGGTCCAGGTCGCAGAACAGCACCGCGACGGTGCCGACGGCGCCGGGACGCTGCAGGGCGGCGTCCAGGCGCTGGTTGAACAGCACCCGGTTCGGCAGCTGGGTCAGCGCGTCGTGCAGGGACTGGTGCCGCACCGTGCCCAGCAGCCTCGCGTTCTGCATCGCGGTCGCCGCGAACTCGACCACCCCGCCGAGCCGGTCCAGCCGCTCGGCGACCCCGGTCAGGGCGCTCGGCGCCTGCCAGGACGCGGTGGCCACGCCGAGGAACTCCTCGCCGGCCACCAGCGGCGCGACCATGACGTCGGCCAGGCCCATCTGGCGCAGCAGGGCCGCCACCGTCGGCGCGGCCGTCTCGGGCGTGAGCAGGCACGGCTCGTGCCGGGTGAGCAGGGCCGCCACCTCGGGCGACGTCTCGGGCCCGAGCACGCAGGCGTGCACGGCCGCCCGCTGCGCGTCGTCCAGGCCGGCGGAGGCAGCCACCCGCAGGCGCCCGTCGCGCTCGTCCCAGGTGAACACCGACGAGCTCGCACAGCCCACGATCCGCACGATGGCGTCGCTGACGACCTGCGCGACCGTCGCGGGCTCGGTGGCGGACCGCAGGTCGTGGGCCAGGGTGAGCAGGGCCGTGGACCGGCTCTCCCCGCGGCGGCTGGCCTCGAGGGCGGTGAGCAGGTCGAGCGCCGCCGCGGCGTGACCGGCGTAGGCGGACAGCAGGACGGCGTCCTCCTCGGGACCGCGCTGGCCGTTGCCGTGCAGCGCGGCGAGGTGGCCGTACCGCCGTCGGCTGGATGCGACCTCGGCCACCACGGCGCTCTCGCCCAGGCCGCCGCCTGCCAGCAGCCGGCGCGCCAGCTCCCGGGCCCGGTCCTCGGAGATCCCGCGGCTGTGCACGAGCGGCTCCCCGCCGTCGGGGTCGTGCAGGGCCAGCAGGTACGACGGCGCGATCACCGCGGCCGCGGCGCGCTCGGTGATGCGGTGCAGCAGGGCGTTCAGGTCCTCGGTGCGCACCAGGTCCGTCGCGGCGGACTGCAGCTCCTCGATCTGGCCACGCAGGGCGGCGAGCTCGGGATCGACCGCCGTGGCGGGTCGGCGGGTCCAGGGCCGGCGACGCCGCGTCCACGTCAGGTGGTACAGGCACGCGTCGACGCCGTCGGACTGGCACTCGTCGTGCACCACCTTCGCCTGCGGCAGGCCGAACAGCTCCGGCACCACCGACATCAGACCCTGCGCGTACAGGCAGTCCAGCCGGGAGTGCTCGTACCCGTCGTGCAGTCGGTAGCGGACCGTGGCCCGCGCCGCCCGGGCGTCGAGCATCTCCATGGTGGACGTGGTGGTGAACTTGGGGACGGCGCGAGGCATCTGGCGGTACACCCCGGCCGGCGAGCCGATCGCCCGCAGCACCAGGACGAGCGGCGGCGCCAATCCGGCGCGCAGGGCCTCGGAGCCCATCTGGCGCGTGCACAGCGGGTCGTCGAGGACGACCGTCGCCGCCTCGAACAGCCGGATCCGACAGTCGTAGCTGCTCCACCGACCGAGGTCCTCGAGCTCCTCCACCGTCGCGGACACCTGCGCGAGCTCGAGCATCCGGTCCAGCGCCGCCCGGCCGCCGCGGGCACGCACGTGCTTGACGATCAACGCCGTCGTGGCACCCGAGGTCTCCGCCGCGGCTGCGTCGACGGGCCCCGTCCCGACCGGTGCCGCCAGCGCCGCGGGACCGTCGGCGGGGCCGAACGGCGCCGGCACGGCGCCGGCCGAGCCGGTCCGGCCACGGCGCACATCGGGGAGCACGACGCCACCCCGGTGCCGGGCCCTGGACTGCTCGGTCATGACGCTCCCTCCGTTCACGGGCCGCCGGTCGTCCGCCGGTGCCCTCGGCGTCCCATCGGCCGCCCGGGTCACCGGGTGAGGATCACCGCGACACGCGGGTGCGCGACACTCCGGGTCCGCCGGGCCGTGACCGGATCGTGACCGACGGCCGGCAGACGAGCGGCGCGCGGCTGTGCTGTGCTCTCCGCGGGGTCCGTCCGATCGCGGGCGCGTCCCCGTGCCGGACGCGGATCCCAGCGGTGACAAGTCTTTTCACGCTGGTTTGCGGATCGGCTGGTGTCATGGGTGGCACCGAGGGAGGGCAGGGGTGAGGGTGGACAGGTCACGAGCAGCCGGCGCCGGGCGATCCCGGCCCGACGGCGCCGACCGCGCAGGCCGCCCGGCCGCGCGACCGGCGACGACCTGGGTCCGGTGCGGTGCCGCTGCCCTCGTCGCCGGCCTGCTGGCCGGGGGAGCGCCCGCTGCGGCGGCACCGAGCCCCTGGTCCGGCTTCGGTGGCGACATCCTGCCGCCGGCGCCGCAGCGCGCCGCCGCGGCCGCCACCGACCGGCTGGAGCCCGCGGCGCGCGCCTACGCCGAGGCGGCGTGGACCGAGTCCGTCGCCCTGGCCACCGCGGCGCTCGCCGCCGCCAGGGCGGTCGAGCAGGAGCAGGAGCAGGTCGAGCAGGAGCAGCAAGCGGAGGCGCCGACCGGGACGCCGTCGGCCGCGGACGCCGTCGCACGGGCCGACGCCGTCGCGCGGTTGACGGCTCTGCTCGGTCCGGCCGACGGCCGGGTGCGCGTACCCGGCGACCTGGCACTGAGCGCCGCCGTCAGGCGGACCGCCGGGGAGGTGCTGCGGCACGCGATGGACGCCGAGTCCGCCCGCGAGGCCGCCGCGCGAGAGGCCGTCGCGGTGCGCACGCAGCGACTGGCGGGGCTCGAGCAGGCCGCCGGCGCCGCGGCGCAGACGGTGGCGCTCACTGAGCTCACGCCGCTGACCCCCCTGCCGGCCGACCCCGCCCGGGAGACGCAGGGCACGCATGGCACGCACGGCACGACGTGGGCCACCGGGCCGCGCTCCGCGGCGGGGGACAGGGCACGCCTTCGGCCCGACGCGCCGGCAGCGGTCGCCCAGCTCGTCCGCAGCTGGAGCAACGGGATGATCCCCGCCGACGCGCTGTGCCCGGTGGACTTCGCCCCCGGCGAGCTGCTGCAGTGCGACGCCGCCGCCGCGCTGGCCCTGCTCAACGACGCCTACCGGGCGCAGTTCGGTGCCGACCTGGACGTGGTCAGCTCCTACCGGACGCTGTCGGAGCAGGTCGGGCTGCGAGCCACCAAGGGTGGGCTGGCCGCGGTGCCCGGCACGTCGAACCACGGCTGGGGCCTGGCGGTCGACCTCGGCGGGATCGGGGGCCTCGGTCAGTTCGACGCTCCCGGCTACCGGTGGCTGCAGGAGCACGCGGGCGCGTTCGGGTGGCACCACCCCCGCGCCATGGAGCCGGGCGGGTCCGGGCCGGCCGAGCCCTGGCACTGGGAGTTCGCGACCGCCTGAGCCGCGACCCCACACCGCCGGCGCCGCGACCCGCAGACCGGCTCAGGCGGTGGCGTCGGCCTGCACGTGGTCACGCCAGCTGTGCTGGGGGTCGTAGCCGAGCACGCGCCGCGCCTTGTCGATGGACAGCAGGGTCTCTTGGCCGCTGACCTCGCGGGCGAGCGGCACCCCGGGGAAGACCTCGCCGGCGAGGTCGGCGCTGGGTCGCGTCATCACGGTGTCCGCCGCGGCGATGATGAAGGTGTCGAAACCCGGCCCGGCGTTCTGCAGGGCCCGCACGACGGCCTGCGCCCCGTCGCGCGCGTCGATGTAGCCCCACAGGTTCCACCGACGCAGGGTGCCGTCGTCCTGGAACGAGGGGAACCGGGCGTAGTCCTCGGGCTCCATGACGTTGGAGAACCGCAGTGCGGTGATGCTCAGCGTCGGGTCCCAGCGCGTCAGCTGCGCCGCCATCTGCTCCTCGAGGTGCTTGACCAGCGAGTACGTCGACTCGGGCCGGGCGGGGTACTCCTCGTCGACGGGGATGTACGGCGGCGGCGTCTCGAACGGCAGCCCGAGCACGGTCTCGCTGGACGCGTACACGATCCGGTCGACGCCGGCCCGGCGCGCGGCCTGGAACACGTTGTACGTGGCCAGCATGTTGTGGTGGAACGTCGCCACGTCGGGCACGATGCCGGGCGCCGGGATCGCGGCCAGGTGCACGACGGCGTCCAGGCCGCCGTGGTGCTCGTCGATGCCGGCGATCGCGTCCGCCACCTGGCCGTAGTCGGTCAGGTCGATCAGGACGAAGCCCGTCCCGCGCTGCCCGACCCGGTCGAGGTTGAGCACGTCGTGCCCGTCCTGGCGCAACCGCGCCACGACGCTTCGACCGAGCTTGCCACTGCCACCTGTCACCGCGATCTTCATGCCGCCCATCATGGGGGGTCCGGGCGCGAGCGGCGCGCGGAGGACCGCGCCGGGCGACCGGCCGGCGGTCGCCCGGCGCAGCGGCGATGACTTCGGTGGACCGCTCCGGTCTGCCCTGCACCGGGACGGGCCCGGACGACGAGGAGGCACCGATGAGCTCGCAGCTCAACCCCTATCTGAACTTCGACGGCACCGCGCGCGAGGCGCTGGAGCTCTACCGCGACGTCTTCGGCGGGACGCTGACGATCAGCACCTTCGCCGAGTTCGGCGCGCCGGAGGGCGTCGATCCGGACGGCGTCATGCACGGGCAGCTGGAGACCACCCGCGGGTACGTCCTGATGGCGTCGGACCTGCCGCCCGGTGCGCAGCTGTCGCCGGGCGGGAGCATCACCATCTGCCTCAGCGGGGACGACGGCGACGAGCTGCGCGACCGCTTCGCCCGGCTCGCGGAGGGCGGCACGGTGAACGTCCCGCTGGCGAAGCAGATGTGGGGCGACGAGTTCGGCCAGTGCACGGACCGCTACGGCATCGGCTGGATGGTGAACATCACCGCGGCGCCGGAATGACCGGTCGGCGCCCGGGCGGGATGCGGGTCCGGGCGGACGGTGCCAGCGTGGAGGGCATGACCGAGAACCTGCCCGAGAGCTTCGACCCCCGCCAGCCGGACCTGCCGACGTGGGCCGTCGACCCGAACCCGATCCCCGACGACCACGAGGGCGAGGCGCCCACCACGGAGCCCCTGGGCGACGAGACGACGTCCGGTGAGGGCAGCGGCGCCGAGGGCGTCCCCGGCTGACCTGCCCGCCCGACCTACCCGGCTGACCCCTGGCCGTCCGCCATGAGCGGCTCGAGCCACGCCAGCTGCCGGGGGAAGCGGTGCCCGCCGCCCTCGTGCTCCCGCAGCCCGGCGGCCGAGCGGCGGACCGTGGCCGGTCCGGCACCTGCGGGCCGCAGCAGCCAGCCGCGGATCCGGCGCCCGCCGAAGCCGGTGAAGCTGACGTCGTGCACGTCCCCGGGCATCGGGCCCGTCGGCGCCGGCGTGAGCTCCGGCGCGAGGTCGTGCGCGCGCCCTCAGACCGGCTGCTGCGCCGCGGGGGACAGCTCGGCGCGCAGGAGGTCCTCCAGGGCGGATCGACGCACGCACCGGTCGAGGGCGAACGACCCGGCGAGCGGGCCGACGTCGGCCACCCCCACGTCGCCGAAGCGCTGCGCGAACTCGTCGACCAGCGGCTCGGCGAGCAGCAGGTGCCGCACCAGCAGGTTGATCCACGGCTTCGCGCCCCACGGGAAGGGGTCGAAGTCGGGGAACTCCCTCGCGAAGAGCTCCTCGACCGGCGCCAGCACGTCCCTGATGCCCTGCTCGGAGCCGCCCCACGAGTCGGTGCCCAGGCGCCGCTTCTTCTCCAGCACGGGACGGATGCGGTCGAGGTAGGGGCTGTCGGTCGCGGCGTGCACGAGGCCCTGGGTGCCGACGTCCTTGTAGGTCCACAGGCTCCAGCTGGCTCCGTGCTCCCGGTACAGGTCGAGCTGGTCCCTCAGCAGGCGCAGCGCGCCGGCGTCCCGGTCGGCGTCGCCGGTGTACAGCGGGCCGAACTCGCCGATCCAGATCGGCGTGCCCGTCCGGCGCATGAACGCGGTCCGCTCGAGGAACTTGGCCTCGACGGTGCCGCGGTCGAAGTGCTGGCCGCGGGTCTGCCCCGGGTAGCGGCTCTCGGTGGCGATCCCCGGCAGCGCGTAGTCGTGCGCGGTGTAGACGGTCTGGTCGAAGACGTCGGTGAACACCGAGAAGTCGGTGGAGTACCGGTTGCCGTCCAGGAACAGCACGTGGCCGGGATCCACCGCGCGGATGGCGCGCTCCAGGCGCGTGTAGAACGGCCCGATCACCTCGCCGCTGGGGTCGGCGGGCTCGTTGAGCGGGTTGTAGCCGGCGACCCACGGGTTGTCCCGGTAGCGCGCGGCGAGTGCCTCCCACAGGTGCACCACGCGGTCCTGGAAGTGCGGGTGGGTCCAGAAGTGCGCCCAGTGCGACGGGTTGTCCGAGTGCCAGTTCTGGTTCTGGTACCCGGGGGCCGAGTGCAGGTCGAGGATCGTGTAGATCCCGTGCGCGGCGCACGCGTCGACCACCTGGTCGAGCCGGCGGAAGCCGGACTCCTTGAGCCGGAACGGTGCCGCGTCGTCCTCGACGTGGTGGTAGCTGAACGGCACCCGCAGGCAGGTGACGCCGAGACCGGCGAGGTAGGCGGCGTCCGCGTCGCCGAAGAAGTCGGTGAGCAGCCGGTCGAAGAACGCCTCGGACGCCTCGGCGCCCATGCTGCGGCGCATCGCGCGGCGCAGCTGCGACTCCGTACCGGGGTGGCCGGTGATGAAGTTCTCCATCGTCATCCAGCCACCGAGCCCGAAGCCGCGCAGCAGCACCGTGGCGCCGTCGCCGTCCACGAGCCGGTCACCCTGGACGCGCACCGCATGCCGGTCGTCCACTGCTTCCTCCGCACCGAGGGATGACCGGCAGGGGGTAACCGGTTACCATCACTCTAGGTCGCAGCAGCGGTGCCGTCCACCGCGTTCGGCCGCACCCCGCCGTACCGCGAGCCCGACCCGACCGGGGCCGCGCCGCCGCGCACCACCAGGAGGACCCGTGTCGGCGACCATGCGCGACGTGGCCCGGCGGGCCGACGTGTCGGTCAAGACGGTGTCCAACGTGGTCAACGACTTCCCGCACGTGCGGCCGGCGACCCGCGAGCGGGTGCTGGCCGCGATCGCCGAGCTCGGGTACCAGATGAACTTCACCGCTCGGAACCTGAGCCTGGGGCGGACCGGCATGATCACGCTCGCCATCCCCAAGCTGCGCCTGCCCTACTTCGCCGAGCTCGCCGACGAGGTCATGGGTGCGGCCGAGGCCCGGGGCTACACCGTGCTGATCGAGCAGACCGGCGGCGTGCGCCAGCGCGAGATCGACCTGCTGGCGAGCGAGCGGCGACGGATGACGGACGGCCTGGTGCTGTCGCCGATCGGGCTGCGCGCCGGGGACGGTCCGCGGCTGGAGACCGGGTACCCCGTCGTGCTGCTGGGTGAGCGGTCGCTGGACGCGCGGGTCGACCACGTCGTGATGGCGAACGTCGCGGGCGCCCGGGCGGTGGCCGAGCACCTGCTGGCGGCCGGGCGCCGACGGATCGGCCTGGTCGGCTCGTACGAGGCCGGCAGCGAGGGTGCCGGCTACCTGCGTACCCGGGGGTTCCTCGAGGCGCTCACCGCGGCGGGGCTCGAGCACGACCCGGCGCTGACCGCACCCGCCGAGGACTGGACCCTGGAGGCGGGAGCGGCGGCGACGCGGCGCCTGCTGGACAGCGGGGTGCAGGTCGACGCCCTGTTCGGTCTCAACGACGTGCTCGCCCTGGGCGCGATGCGGGTGCTGTTCGAGCGCGGTCTGCGCGTGCCCGACGACGTCGCGGTCGCCGGGTTCGACGACATCGAGGAGGCCCGCTTCTCCCGGCCGAGCCTGACCACCGTGCGGCCCGACCGCGCGCAGATCGCGCGCCATGCGGTGTCGCTGCTGGCGGAGCGGATCGCGGTCGGCTCCGGCGACGGCGTACCGCCCGTCGGTGGCCCCGCGTTCGTGGCCGACTACGCGCTGGTGGTCCGGGAGTCCAGCGCTCCTGCCGGCCGCTGAGCGCCCGGCGCACGCGGGTCACGGGCCGGTCACGACCCGCCCTCCGGGCGTCGCCGTCCTTGACCGGTCCGGACCCGTGTGCTGCACTTACACCGGTGTAAATGGCCGGGTTCCATCCCGGCGGTGCGAGCAGGGCACGCACCCGACGCACACCCGACGCACACCGCAACGACGCGGGGAAGGGCCACGATGCGACACACACGAGGTACTCGGACAGGGGCACGCAGCACCGCGCGCCGCGCGCTCGTCGGCGCCGTCGCCACCGCCGCGCTGCTGACGACGGCGGCCTGCGGGCAAGGGGCGCAGACGTCGGGGGAGCCGGACGCCGGCGCCCCGGCCGACCCCGACGAGCCCGTCACCATCCGCTTCGTCTGGTGGGGCAACGAGGAGCGCGCGCAGATGACCAACGACGCGGTCGACGCGTTCGAGGCCGCCAACCCCGGCATCGTCGTCGAGACGGAGTCGGTCGACTTCAACTCCTACTTCGACCGTCTCGCGACCGGCGTCGCCGCGGGCGACGAGCCGGACGTGATCACCATGGGTGGCGCGTACCCGCGTGAGTACGGCGACCGGGGCGTGCTGCTCGACCTGGAGACGGTGTCGCAGGACCTGGACCTGTCGACGCTCGACGAGAGCGCACTCGCCAACGGGTACTTCAGCGACACCCAGTACGGGGTGCCGACCGGCGTCAACACCTACGGGCTGATCGTCAACCCGGCGGTCTTCGAGGCCGCGGGCGTGGAGCTGCCCGACGACGAGACCTGGGACTGGGACGAGTTCGTCGACATCGCGACCGAGATCTCGGCGAACACCCCCGAGGGCACCTACGGCGTGGAGGACCCGACCTCGCCGGACACGCTGGACCTGTACGCCAACCAGCACACCGGGCTGGGCCTGTACTCGCCCGAGGGCACCGTGGCCATCGAGCCGTCCACCGTCCAGGACTGGTTCGACATGACCACCACGCTCATGGAGCAGGGTGCCTCGCCGCAGGCGAGCATCACGGCGGAGCTCGCCGGCCAGCCGGCGCCCGAGCAGACGCTGCTCGGCCGCGGGCTCTCGGCGATGAAGTTCGGCTGGTCCAACCTCCTGACCGCCTACAGCGAGGCGGCCGGGCAGGACATGATCATGCTGCTGCCGCCGGGGGAGTCGAACCACGAGGGTCCCGGCGTGTGGCTGCAGGCGTCGCAGCTGTGGACGATCAGCAAGAACTCCGAGCACCCGGAGGCGTCGGCCAAGCTCATCGACTACCTGGTCAACTCCACCGAGGCGGCGGACTTCCTCGGCGCGAACCGTGGCATCCCCGCCAACGCCGAGGTGCGCGAGCACCTGTCGGCGGACCTGACACCCGTGCAGCAGACGGAGTTCGACGTCATCGAGCGGGTCGGTGAGCACGCCGACGGCGACTTCGTGGTCGGGCCGACCGGGTCGACCGAGAGCGTCGCGATCCTCACCCGGCTCAACGACCAGGTGCTGTTCGACCAGATCGAGCCGGCGGCCGCCGCCGAGCAGTTCGTGGCCGAGCTGACGGCCGCCGTGTCCTGACCCGCCCACCCGGCCCGGCAGAGCCCGCCTCGTCCCCCCAGGAGTGCTTCGTGGCTGCGATCGACCGTCAGGCCGTGGTCCGGCGGCACACCGTCCGGGTCGCCGGCGTCGACCCCCGCTCACCGCTCCAGGTCGGCAACGGCGAGCTCGCCCTGTCCGTCGACGTCACCGGTCTGCAGACGTTCCCCGAGCTGTACCCGGTGCCCGACCCCGCCGGCGGACCGACCGGGACGCTGCTGGGCACGCAGTCGCAGTGGGGATGGCACAGCGTCCCGCGGCCGGCCGGGGCGGACCTGGACGCGACCCGGCGGCCCTACCGGACCCCGCGTGGCGAGGTGCGCTACGTCGACGCGGCACCGCTGAGCGGATCGGACGACTCCGCGCTCGACGAGGCGACGCTGTGGCTGCGGGCCAACCCGCACCGGCTCGACCTGGCGCGCATCGGCCTGCTCGTCCCGGTCGACGCCGACGACGCCGGCGGTCGTGCCGGTGACCACCGGGCACCGTCCCCGGACGAGCTGGGGGCCAGCGAGCAGGTGCTGGACCTGTGGACCGGGACGGTGACGAGCCAGGTGGTGCTCGCCGGGAGGCGGCTGCGGGTCACCACGGCCTGCCACCCGGCCCGCGACGTCCTCGCGGTCCGGGTCGTCGTGGACGACGCCGCGCCCCCCGGGGTGGCGGTGCGCCTGGCCTTCCCGTACGGGTCCGAGTCGTGGAGCAACGCCGCCGACTGGACACGGCCCGGAGCCCACCTCACCGAGCTGACCACCCGGCCCGGCGGCGGGCAGGTGCTGCGCCGGCTGGACGGCGCGGCCGGTCCGGCCGGCGTCGAGGGGGCGGCCGGCGTCGAGGGGGCGGCCGGCGTCGAGGGGGCGGCCGGCGCTGACGGCGTCGGCTACCGGCTGGACCTGCGCACCGGCGCGCGGCACGCGGTGGAGCAGACCGGCCCGCACGAGGTCGTGGTGTCCGACTCCGGCCGCGTGCTCGAGCTGGTGGTGGCGCTGGCGCCCGGTGGGGCGCCGGTTGTCGACGGACCGGTCACCGTCGACGGCGTGCTCGACGCCGCTGCCGATCACTGGCCACGCTTCTGGGGCAGCGGAGCGGCGCTCGACCTGGCCGGCAGCACCGATCCGCGCGCCCACGAGCTCGAACGGCGCGCGGTCCTCTCGCAGTACCTCACCGCCATCCAGTGCGCGGGGTCGTTGCCGCCGCAGGAGACCGGGCTGGTGGGCAACAGCTGGCGCGGGCGGTTCCACCTGGAGATGCACTGGTGGCACGCCGCCCACTTCGCGCTGTGGGGACGGCCCGAGCTGCTCGAGCGCAGCATGGCCTGGTACGACGCGGTGCTGCCGCGCGCCCGGGCCACCGCGCGGCTGCAGGGCTACGCTGGCGCCCGCTGGCCCAAGCAGGTGGGTCCGGACGGCCGGGAGAGCCCGAGCGACATCGGGCCGTTCCTGCTCTGGCAGCAGCCGCACGTCATCCACCTCGCCGAGCTGCTGCGCCGAGCCGGTGACTCCGCGCGGGTCGTGCAGCGGTACGGCGACCTCGTCGAGCAGACCGCGCGGTTCATGGCCGACGTGGCCGAGCCCGGGCCGGACGGGTACGGGCTCGGACCGCCGCTCATCCCGGCGCAGGAGTCGTACGCCGCGCTGCGCGACCGGGTGACGAACCCGCCGTTCGAGCTCGCGTACTGGGCGTGGGCGCTCGGCGTGGCGCAGCGGTGGCGGGTGCAGTCCGGCCACCCGCCGGAGCCCCGCTGGGACGAGGTCGGCCGGGGCATGGTGCGCCCGCTGGTGCGGGACGGGGTGTACGCGGCGATCGGCGTCGAGCCGTTCACGATCCGCACCGACCATCCCTCGATGGTCTACGGGCTCGGCGTCGTGCCGGCCACCGACGTGCTCGACCCGGCGCTGGTCCGGGCGACGCTCTCCTCGGTCATGGCCGACTGGGACTGGCCCAGCACGTGGGGATGGGACTACCCCGCACTGGCGATGACCGCGACGCGGCTGGGCGACCCCGCCCTCGCGGTCGACCTGCTGCTGCGGGACGAGGCCAAGAACCTGCACCTGCCCAACGGCCACAACCGCCAGACCGACCACCTGGCGGCCTACCTGCCCGGCAACGGGGGCCTGCTGGCCGCCGTCGCGCTGATGGCCGGCGGGTGGGACGACGACGGCGGCCGCCCGGCTCCGGGCTTCCCCGACGACGGGACCTGGGTGGTCCGGCACGAAGGGTTCGTGCCGGCGCCCTGAGCCCTCCGCCGGCCTACTGCACCACGACGGTCCGCGAGTCCGTCATCGGTGTCCCGCCCGCACCGTCGGACGGGTCGCTCTCGCTGATCACGACCGTGTAGGTGCCCGGGTCCAGCTCCACCTCGAAGGAGTAGGGCGCGAAGGTCTGGCCCTCGGCGGTGGTGGTGAAGCCGGACCGCACCTCGGCGCCCGAGCCGTCCAGGACACGCCAGAGCAGGTTCGCCTCGAACACCGCCGCGTCCCCGGCCACGGTCACCGGGGATGACGTGGTGGCGCCCTGCGCCGGGGTGTCGATCTGGACGAGCTGACGGACGTCCAGCGGGTCCGCCCGGCTGATCGGCTCGGTCCAGCTGACCGCGCCCCACAGGTCACCGGCCGGCTCGCCGTCGATGGTCAGCAGCACCCCGGCCGTCGGATCGTCGGCGGCCGCCGTGGCGGTGTGCACGAGCTGCTGGACCATCCGCGCGGCGCCCTCCGAGCCGATCGACGCGGTGCGCGCCTGCTCGCTGAGGTCCACGACGATCGTCGAGCCGTCCCGGGTCACGCCCAGCACCTGGGTGGCCGGGTCCCAGGCGGTGCTGTAGTCCGGGTCGACCGGCCCGGCGATCATCGCCTCGACCGCGGCGCGGACGGGGTCCGCGGCGTCGACCTCGCGCGGTTCGTGGGCGAGCCGGATGCCGGCGCGCGTGTCGACCAGGTAGGAGACCATCACCGTCTGCGTGGCCGGGCTCGTCGGGGTGGCCGGCGAGGAGGCGGTCGGCGACGGGCCCGGGGAGGCCGCCGACGTCGTCGGTGGGGCGGAGGTGGGCGCGGCGGCGTCCGTGCCGTCGGAGCACCCGGCCGCGACGGCGACCACGGTTCCCAGGGCGACGACGAGGGCCGCGGCGCGGCGCTGTGCTCGCATGGTGTCCTCTCCGAAGACGGTCGTTGACCAGCGACTTTACCCCGCCTTGGCCTGTGCGCACCACCGCGTCGGGTGGCGTGGCGACCGAGCGACGGACACCCTGGCCGGATGCCGCCGACCCTGCCGACGCTGCTCACCTTCGGGCACGGGACCGCCGACGCGGACCGGATGCTGGAGCTGCTGCACGTCGCCGGCGTCACCCGGCTGGTCGACGTGCGGCGCTTCCCCGGCAGCCGACGACACCCGCACGTCGCGCGCGACGCTCTCGAGGAGTGGCTGCCGGCGGGCGGGGTGGCCTACCGCTGGGAGCCGCGGCTCGGCGGCCGTCGGCGGGTGGAGCGGTCGCCCGACGAACCGGCCGCGGACCCGTGGTGGCAGGTCGAGGCGTTCCGCGCGTACGCCGCGCACACCCGCACGCCGGAGTTCCGCGACGCGATGGCCGACCTGCTGGCCGACCTGCTGGCCGAGCTGCCGGCCGACCTGCCGAGCGGCGCCGCGCCGCCCAGGGGGCGCACCGCGGTGATGTGCAGCGAGACGCTGTGGTGGCGATGCCACCGGCGGCTGGTGAGCGACGTGGCGGAGCTGCTGCACGGCACACCGGTCGAGCACCTGGGCCATGACGGGCGCCTCACCGCGCACCGCCCGGCCGACGGTGCCCGGGTCACGCCCGACGGCCTGCGGTACGACCTGGTCGCCGGCTCGTAGGCGTCCGACGCGCCGCCGTCCGGCACGGACGATCAGCGCCCGGTCAGCACCTGACGCAGGGACAGCGGCCGTCGGCCGGTGAGCCGTTCGACGTCGCCGGTCACCGCCGCCAGCTCGCCTCGGGCGATGGCCGTGTAGGTCGACACCCACGCGTCCAGCTGCCAGCGCGGTGCGCCGGACGGCGCACGGGACGCGTACGCCTCCTCGACCGTCTCGTCCTCGAACCGCACCGCGCGGCCGGTCACCTCGGTGACGACCCGGGCGACGTCGGCCAGGGTCAGCGCCTGCGGACCGGTGAGGTCGTAGGTGCGGCCGTGATGCGCGTCCCGCCCGGCGGGCCCGTCAGCCCGACCAGCCGACCCGCCGCCGGCCGGACTGCCGGTGCGCACGTCGGTGAGCACGTCGGTGAGCACGGCGGTCGCCGCGCGGGCGACGTCCGCCCGCGCCACCGCGCCGACGGCGCCGTGGCCGGCCGGGCCGCGCAGCACGCCGTCGTCGCCGGCGAACTCCGGCAGCACGTCGAGGTAGAGGCTGTCGCGCAGGACGGTGTGCGCCATCCCGGACGCCCGCAGGTGCTGCTCGGTCGACCAGTGGTCACGGGCCAGCGTGAAGGTGGCGTCCGGTGCGGCGCCGAGGAAGGACGTGTACACCACGTGCCGGACCCCGGCCGCGGCGGCGGCGTCGACCGCGGTGCGGTGCCGGTCGACCCGGTCGGCGCTCTCCGAGGCCGACACCAGCAGCACGACGTCGACCCCGGTGAGCGCCGCCCGGACGGCGGGGCCGTCGTCGTAGGCGGCCACCGCGACCGTGGCGCCGGGCAGGTCCGGCGCCCGGCGGGCGTCCCGGACCACGAGCCGCTGCGGGGTGCCGGCCGCCGCCAGCGCCCGGGCGACCAGGCCACCGACGTGGCCGGTGGCGCCGGTCACGGCGACCCGGGGCGCGGTCACGCGGTGGTGCGGATGACCGCGCGGATCCGGCTGATGAGGTCGTCGGGCATCTGGGGCTCGGTCAGGCCGTGGTCGTGCTGGGCGTGGACCGTGCACAGCGCGAGCATCTCGTCCTCCCCGTCGACACGGAAGACGGCTCCGCAACCGGGGACGACGTCGCCGCAGGCGTACTCCTTCATGACAGCTCTCCTCGAGCTCGGGCCCCGACGCTGGATGTCGGGGCGGGGGACGGGTGCGCGACCGTGAGCGGGCCGGCACCGTGCTGGAACCGCACGGAGTGGTCGGCGAGCTCCGCCAGGCGGAGCACGAGCCGTTCGGGCCGCAGCACGCCGACGTGTCGACCCAGGGCGTCGCTGCACACCACCGGGTCGAACCGGGTCGCGGGGAGGCGGGTCATGGCCCGGGTCGCCACGTCGGTGAGGTCGGCGGTGTCCGTCGTGCGCAGGCTGACCGGCACGACCTCGGGCGGCCCGGCCGTCGCCCCGGCGGCGGCCTCGTCGTCGCCGTCGGGCCGGGGACGACGGACCAGGCACACCGCGCGCTGGTGCCGGTCGACGACGACGACGAGGTCCTCGCCGGGTGCGTCGGCGAACGGCGGCACCGCCGCGAGCAGCTCCTCGTCGGTGATCGTCGCCGTCCGCTCCACGAGGCCGGCGACCGAGTCGACCCGCTCCCGGCGGTCGGCGAGCGACCGGATCATGGCCGCCTGCTCCGGCGGCACGGCCGCCCAGCCCGGCGACGGCCGGCCGAACAGCCAGCCCTGGGCGAGCGGGATCCCCAGCCGGACGAAGGCCGCGAGCTCCTCGGGGCGCTCGACGCCCTCGGCGATCAGGACGGCGTCCAGGCGTCCGGCGAAGGCCCCGAGCAGCTCGGTCACGGCCAGCTTGACCTCGTCCCGGTCGGCGTGGTCCACCAGGGCACGGTCGATCTTGACCATCTCGGGACGGATCAGCGCGATCTGCTGCAGGCCCGAGTAGCCCGTGCCGGCGTCGTCCAGCGCGATCACGGCACCCTTGGCCCGCGCAAGGGTGAGCAGTGCCGTGAGCGGCTCGTACTCGTCGACGCGCACGTGCTCGGTCAGCTCGAGCACGAGGCGGCGCAGGTCCGGCGCAGCGCGCAGGAGGTCGGCGAGCTCCGGCTCGCACAGCAGGTGGGGGCTGACGTTGACGGACAGGAAGCAGTCCGCGGGCACGTCGGGCAGGACGCCGATCGCGGCCCGCAGGACCCGTGCCTCCAGCAGGGCCCCGACGCCCTCCCGGTCGGCAGCGGCGAACCACCGGTCCGGGCTCAGCGCGGGCGGCCCGTCGAACCGGGCGAGCGCCTCGTAGCCCGCGACGACGCCGCGGCGCAGGTCCACGATGGGCTGGAAGACGAGCCGCGGCTGGTCGGGCTGCTGCAGCACGCGGGCGACGTCCGGGGTGTCGTCGTGCTCGGCGGGCGACCCCGACGGCAGCGGCGTGCGGGCGGTGGGCACGTGCGTGGGCCGGGTCACGTCCTCGGGCACCGTCCCCCCTGACCTCGGCGTCACCACGCCCCTGCTCGCGCAGCACGGGTCGCTGTCAGGCGACGGTAGTCGACGTCGGGCACGTGGACCCATCGTCAGGGGGGCGCGCGACCTGAGGACTTCGGCTCACACGGACCCGCGCGGCGCTGTGCGGACCGTGTTTCGCGGTGGTAACGCCCGCGAACCTTCGGTGACACACGGGCTCTCTAGCGTCGTCGCAGCGGCCCACCCCGGGCCGGATGCACCCGGAGGACCCGCATGCACCCTGACGTCGAGACCGCACCGCCCGCCGGTCCGCTCGACGCCGCCCCGCGACGCCTCGTCGTGGTGGGCGGCGGGATGGTGGCCCAGCGCCTGGTCGAGGCGGTCCGTGACCGCGACGTGGACGACCGCTGGCAGGTGACGGTGCTGGCCGAGGAGCCGCGCGCGCCGTACGACCGGGTCGCCCTGACGTCGTACTTCTCCGGCCGGGACCCCGAGGACCTCGCGCTCGGCGACCCGGGCCTGTGGGACGACCCGGCGGTGCGCCTGGTGCGCGGCGCCCGGGTGGTGGACGTCGACCGGGCCGCACGCACCGTGCGCGTCGCGGACGGCCGCACCTGGGCCTACGACGAGCTGGTCCTCGCCACCGGGTCCAGCGCCGCGATGCCACCGATCGAGGGCAACGACCTGCCCGGCGTATTCGTGTACCGCACGATCGACGACGTGGCCGCGCTGCGCGGCTGGGTCGAGCAGCAGGCCGCGCGCGGGCGACCGGTCCGCGGCGCCGTCATCGGCGGCGGCCTGCTGGGGCTCGAGGCGGCCGGTGCGCTGCGGGCGCTGGGTGCGACGTGCACGGTCATCCAGGTCGGCACGCACCTCATGTCGGCCCAGGTGGACCTCGGCGGCGGCGAGGCGCTGCGCCGGCTGATCAACCGCCTCGGGGTGGCGGTGCGCACCGGCACGGTCACCGAGCGGATGCGGGTCGACCGCCGCGGCACCGTCGGACGGCTGGACTTCGCCGACGGCGGCCGGCTCGACGTGGACGTCGTCGTGGTCGCCACCGGCGTGCGGCCCCGCGACGAGCTGGCCCGCGCCGCCGGCCTGGAGATCGGGGCGCGCGGCGGCGTCGTCGTCGACGAGGCGTGCCGGACCGCGGACCCGCACGTGTGGGCCGCGGGCGAGGTGGCCTGCATCGACGGGGCGTGCCTGGGCCTGGTCGCGCCGGGCTACGCGATGGCGGAGGTGGTCGTCGACCGGCTGCTGGGCGGCAGCGCCGTCTTCCCGGGGGCGGACACGGCGACCAAGCTCAAGCTGTCCGGCGTGGACGTCGCCAGCTTCGGCGACGCCTTCGCCCGCACGCCGGGTGCGCTGGAGCTGGTGCACTCCGACCCGGTGGCCGGCGTCTACACCAAGCTCGTGCTGTCCGACGACGCACGCACGCTGCTCGGCGGCGTGCTGGTCGGCGACGCGTCGGCGTACGCGAGCCTGCGCCCCATGGTCGGCCGTCAGCTGGCCGGCGACCCGTCGGCCCTCCTGCTGCCGGGCAAGGACCCCGCCTCCGGCGGCGACCTGCCCGACGACGCCACCGTGTGCTCGTGCAACAACGTGACCGCCGGCACCGTGCGCGGCGCGGTCACCGACCACGCGTGCACCGACCTCGGCGCGGTCAAGGCGTGCACCAGGGCCGGCACGAGCTGCGGGTCGTGCCTGCCGCTGGTCAAGAAGCTCCTGGGCGCCGAGCTGACCCGAGCCGGGATCACGGTCTCGCACGCGCTGTGCGAGCACTTCGCGATGTCCCGCCGCCAGCTGTTCGACGCGGTCCGGGTCACCGGCCTGCGGACCTTCAGCGAGATCGTGCAGCGGCACGGCCACGGACGCGGCTGCGACATCTGCAAGCCCGTGGTCGCCTCGATCCTGTCCTCCCTCGACGACGGCCACGTGCTGGACGGCGAGCGCGCCGCCCTGCAGGACACCAACGACCACGTCATGGCCAACCTGCAGAAGGACGGCTCGTACTCCGTGGTCCCGCGCATCCCCGGTGGCGAGATCACCCCGGAGGGTCTGCTGGTGATCGGGCAGGTCGCGAAGGACTACGGGCTCTACACCAAGATCACCGGCGGGCAGCGGATCGACATGTTCGGCGCCCGCATCGACCAGCTGCCGGGCATCTGGAAGCGCCTGGTCGACGCGGGCTTCGAGTCCGGGCACGCCTACGGCAAGTCGCTGCGCACCGTGAAGTCGTGCGTCGGCTCGACGTGGTGCCGCTACGGCGTGCAGGACTCGGTGGGCCTGGCCGTCGCGCTCGAGCTGCGGTACCGCGGCCTGCGCAGCCCGCACAAGTTCAAGCTCGGCGTGTCCGGGTGCGCCCGGGAGTGCGCCGAGGCCCGCGCCAAGGACGTCGGGGTGATCGCCACCGACAACGGCTGGAACCTGTACGTCGGCGGCAACGGCGGCTTCACCCCGCGGCACGCGCAGCTGCTCGCCGAGGACCTGGACACCGACACGCTGGTGCGCACGATCGACCGGTTCCTCATGTACTACATCCGCACCGCCGACCGCCTGCAGCGCACCGCCCCGTGGATGGAGGAGGTCGACGGCGGCCTGGCCGGGGTGCGCGCCGTCGTCCTGGACGACGCCCTCGGCATCGCCGCCGACCTCGACGCGAGCATGGCGCGGCACGTGGACGCCTACGCCGACGAGTGGAAGGCGACCCTGGAGGACCCCGAGAAGCTGCGCCGGTTCGCGTCGTTCGTCAACGCTCCGACGACACCCGACCCGTCGCTCGCCTACGTGGCCGAGCGTGGGCAGGCCCGGCCGGCGACGGCGACCGAGCGCGCCGAGCTCGAGCGGTCGACGGCCGGCGGCCCCGTGGTCGTCGCCGGCACGACGTTGGCGGTGCGGTCGTGACGGGGCCCGTCCAGGTGCCGGTCCAGGTGCCGGGCGACGTGCCCGTCGAGGCGCCGGTGGACGGCCCGGTCGACGTGCGGGTCGACGTGCGGGTCGAGGTGCGCGGCGCGGCGCCCCGGTGGACCGCGGTGTGCCGGCTCGACGACCTCGCACCCGAGCGCGGCGCCGCGGCGCTGGTCGACGGCGAGCAGGTGGCGCTGTTCCGGCTGGTCGACGACACCGTGCTGGCCGTCGAGCAGCGCGACCCGTTCAGCGGCGCCCACGTGGTCTCGCGCGGCATCGTCGGTACCCGCGGGGACACCCCCACGGTCGCGTCCCCGATGTACAAGCAGGTGTGGGACCTGCGGACCGGGCGGTGCCTGGACGCGGTGGGACGCGAGCCGCAGGACCTGCGGACGTGGCCGGTGCAGACCGACGGCGACGTCGTCCTGGTCGGCGGGCCGGGTGCCGTCCCGGGACCCGCCGAGGGGGCCGCACCGTGACGACGCTGCTCGGGATCGACCTCGCCGGGCGCTGCGTCCTCGTGGCCGGCGGCGGACCGGTGGCCGCCCGCCGGGTGCACGGGCTGCTCGCCGAGGGCGCGTCGGTGCGGGTCGTGGCGCCCGCGCTGTGCGAGGACCTCGCCGACCTGGCCGCGGCGGGCGCCGTCCGCTGGCGCTGCGACGGCGTCACCGAGGCGGACCTGGACGGCGTGTGGCTCGTGCACACCGCGACCGGGGACGCCGCCGTCGACCAGCGGGTGGCCGGCTGGGCTCAGACCCGGCGCGTCTGGTGCGTCAGCGCCGGCGATGCCGCCGTCGGGTCGGCCCGCACGCCCGCGGTGACCCGGGCGGGCGATGTCGTCGTCGGCGTGGTGTCCGACGGCGCACCGGACCCGGGCCGCAGCCGGGAGGTGCTGCGGTCGGTCGCCGAGCACGTCCGGTCCGGCGGCGCGGACCTGCGGCGCCGCCGCCGGCCGGACGGTGCCGGACGCGTCGTCCTGGTCGGTGGCGGTCCGGGCGCGGTGGACCTGCTCACCCTGCGCGGGCGCCGGGCGCTCGCCGAGGCCGACGTCGTGGTCACCGACCGGCTCGGGCCCACCGACGTGCTCACCGAGCTGCCCGCCGACGTCGAGGTGATCGACGTCGGCAAGACCCCGGGCCACCACCCGGTGCCCCAGGACGAGATCAACCGCGTCCTGGTCGAGCGCGCCCAGCGCGGGCAGACCGTCGTCCGGCTCAAGGGCGGCGACCCGTTCGTGTACGGACGCGGCGGCGAGGAGGTCCTCGCGTGCCGGGAGGCCGGCGTCCGGGTCGAGGTGGTCCCCGGGGTGAGCAGCGCGCTCGCGGCTCCCGCGGCCGCCGGCATCCCGCTCACCCACCGGGGCACGGTCACCGCCTTCCACGTCGTCAACGGCCACGACGGGCTGGACCTGGCGGCGCGGGTCGCGGTGCGGGACGCGACGGCGACCGTGGTCGCCCTCATGGGGGTCTCCGTGCTGCCGGACATCGCCGCCGCAGCGCTCGCCGAGGGCGCCGATCCCGCGACCCCGGTCGCCGTCGTGGAGAACGGGGCGACGCCGCAGCAGCGGGTCACCCGGGCGCCGCTGCACGCGATCGCCGAGCAGGCGCGTCGGGTCGGCGTCCGGGCGCCGGCGGTGATCGTCATCGGCGCCGTCGCGGCACCCGGCCTGCTCGACCCCGGGCCGGCCGACCGCCACCGGCCGGACCCCCACCTGCCGGACCCCGCCCGGCCCGGGACGATGGCACCGTGACCGAACCCATCGCCCAGACCATGGCCGGGTGCGTGGTGCTGGTGACCGCGGACCGCCGCTCGGCCGAGCTCGGCGCCGCACTCGGGCGCCGGGGCGCGGTCATCCGGCACGCCCCCGCGCTGAGCATGGTGCCGAACGAGGACGACGCCCAGCTCGTGGCCGCCACCCGGGGACTGATCGAGGACCCGCCCGACATCGTCGTGGTCACCACCGGCATCGGCTTCCGCGGCTGGATCGAGGCTGCGGACGCGGTCGGCCTCGCCGAGCCGCTGACCGCCGTGCTGAGCCGGGCCCGCATCGTGGCACGCGGCCCCAAGGCGCGCGGAGCCATCCAGGCAGCCGGCCTGCAGGCCGACTGGGTCGCCGAGTCCGAGACGTCCGTCGAGATCGCCGAGGCGCTGCTCGACGACGGCGTCGAGGGGCTGACCATCGCGGTCCAGCACCACGGGGCCGGCTCCGACGGCCTCGACGACGCCTTCACCGCCGCCGGTGCCCGCGTGCGCAGCCTCGTCGTCTACCGGTGGGGACCGCCGCCGGACCCCGCCGCCCTGGACGCCTCGGTCCGGTCGGTCGCGGCGGGGGAGATCGATGCGGTCGTGTTCACCTCCGCGCCTGGTGCCGCGGCCTGGCTCGGTGCGGCCGACGCCGCCCGGGTCGCCGACGCGGTGGTGGCCAGGATGCGGTCGGGCCGGACCGTCGCCGCCGCCGTCGGCCCGACCACGGCGCGCCCGCTGCTGGATCGCGGCGTCGAGCCGCTCATCCCCGACCGTGGGCGGCTCGGCTCGCTGGTGCGCGCGCTGGTGGGGCACTACGGCGGTCTGCAGGTGCTCACCACGAGCGCCGGTGCGCTGCAGGTGCACGCCGGCGCCGCCGTGCTGGACGGTCGGGTGCTCGCGCTGTCCCCGAGCGGGCTGGAGGTGCTGCGGCTGCTGGCCTCGCGGCGCGGCGACGTCGTCACGCGCTCCGAGGTGCTCGCGGCGCTGCCCGGGGACTCCCGCGACCCGCACGCCGCCGAGGTGGCCATCGCCCGGCTGCGGGACGCGACCGGCGACCGGGGGCTGGTCCGCACGGTCGTCAAGCGTGGCTACCGGCTCGAGGTGCTCGACGACGCGCCCGCCGGCGAGGCCCCGCAGCCGGTGCGGAGGGCACGTGCCTGACGCACCCGCCCCGCGCCCGCCGGTGCTCGTCGGCTGCTCCCACGGCACCGACAGCGTCGCGGGCCGGGCGGCGATCCGGTCGATCGTCGACGGCGTCCGCCGCGCGCACCCCGCCCTCGACGTGCGCGAGGCGTTCGTCGACGTCCAGCGGCCCGAGGTGGCCGACGTCGTCGCCGGCGCGCTGGCCGACGCCGGTTCCGCCGTGGTGGTGCCGCTGCTGCTGTCCGCCGGCTTCCACGTGCACGTCGACATCGCCGAGGCCGTCGCGACGGCCGGCGCCGCGGCGTCCGGCGCGCTGGGACCCGACCCCCGGCTGGTCGCGATCCTTGTCGACCGGCTCCGGGCGGCCGGTGCCGGCCCGGGTGACGCGGTGGTGCTCGCCGCGGCCGGGTCGTCCGACGCGCGCGCCGCCGAGGCCGTCGAGGAGGTCGCTGCCGGGCTCCGGTCGGGGTGGCCCCACGGCCCGGTGCTGGTCGGCTACGGCGCGGGCGCCCAGCCGTCCGTGCCCGACGCCGTCGCCGCCGCGCGCGCCCTCGGGCGCCGGGTGGTGGTCGCGTCCTACCTGCTCGCGCCCGGGTTCTTCCACGACCGGCTGCTCGCCGCCGGTGCCGACCTCGTCACCGAGCCGCTCGCCCCGGACGAGCGGCTCGTGGGGATCGTCGTCGACCGCTACCGCAGCGCCGTCGCGACGGTCGGCAGCTGAGCCCCGCACGGTCCGCGCGACGCCGACCGGTAGGCTCCGGGCATCGCCACCGGTCGGCAGGCCGGACCGCCGTCGCCGCACTGTCTGCGGCGCGCAGGTCCGAGCGCCGGGCGGCCGCGACCCGAGACCGTGCAGGACCCGCACCACGACGGGTCGGCGCCGCTGACCGCGGCGCGGACCCGCCCCGCCCGAACCGACGACCCTCGGCGCCCCGCGCCGTCCCGCAGACGAGAGGCCCCTCCGTGCAGTCAGCACACCGGCAGAAGCTCAGCGCCCCGCCCGCACTCGCGAAGGGCGCGATGCGGGTGACCCCGCTCGGTGGCCTGGGTGAGATCGGCCGCAACATGACCGTGTTCGAGTTCGAGGGCAAGCTCCTCGTCGTCGACTGCGGTGTGCTGTTCCCCGAGGACCACCAGCCGGGCATCGACGTGATCCTGGCCGACTTCACCTCGCTGCGGCACCGCCTCAAGGACATCGTCGCCATCGTGCTCACGCACGGGCACGAGGACCACATCGGCGGGGTGCCGTACCTGCTCAAGGAGCGGGCGGACATCCCCGTGATCGGCTCCGAGCTCACGCTGGCCTTCATCGAGGCCAAGCTCAAGGAGCACCGCATCCGGCCGAAGACCGTCCACGTCGAGGCGGGGGACACCCACCAGGCCGGTCCGTTCGAGCTCGAGCTCGTCGCCGTCAACCACTCCATCCCCGGCGGGCTCGCGGTCGCGATCCGCACCCGCGCCGGGCTCGTGCTGCACACCGGCGACTTCAAGATGGACCAGTTCCCGCTGGACCGGAGGATCACCGACCTGCGGCACTTCGCCCGGCTCGGCGAGGAGGGCGTGGACCTGTTCCTCACCGACTCCACCAACGCCGAGGTGGCCGGCTTCACGACGTCCGAGCGGGAGCTCACGCCGGCGATCGACCACGTGTTCGGCACCGCACCGCGGCGGATCATCGTGTCGAGCTTCGCCAGCCACGTGCACCGCATCCAGCAGGTGCTGGACGCCGCGCACGCGCACGGGCGCAAGGTCGCGTTCGTCGGACGGTCGATGGTCCGCAACATGGGCATCGCCCGGGACCTCGGCTACCTGACGATCCCGCGCGGCCTCGTCGTGGACGCCAAGAAGCTCGACTCGATGCCGGACGACAAGGTGACCCTGATCTGCACCGGCTCGCAGGGCGAGCCGATGGCCGCGCTGTCCCGGATGGCCAACGGCGACCACCAGATCCAGGTCAACGAGGGCGACACCTTCCTGCTCGCCAGCTCCCTGATCCCGGGCAACGAGAGCGCGATCTACGGCCTGATCAACAAGCTCACCGACCTCGGCGCGAACGTCGTGCACAAGGGCAACGCCAAGGTGCACGTGTCCGGGCACGCGAGCGCCGGTGAGCTCGTGTACTGCTACAACATCGTCAAGCCGAAGAACGTCATGCCGGTGCACGGCGAGGCCAAGCACCTGCGCGCCAACGGCGAGCTCGCGGTGCGCACCGGGGTGCCGGAGGACCGCGTCATCATCGGCCGCGACGGCGTCACCGTCGACCTCGCCGACGGCGTCGCCAAGATCAGCGGCCAGGTCGAGGCCGGGCTGGTGTACGTCGACGGCCAGACCGTGGGCCGCGCCACCGAGGACACCCTCAAGGAGCGGCGCCTGCTGCGCGAGGGCGGCATCATCACCGTCCTGGCCCTGGTGGACCCGACGACGAACCGGCTCGCCGAGCCGCTGGAGTTCATCAGCCGCGGCTTCGTGCACGACGACCACACCTTCGACGGGGCCTCCGCGGAGGTCGAGAAGGCGCTCGAGCGGGTCGCCGGTGACCGCGTGCAGGACGTCGAGCGCCTGGAGTCGCTGATCAGCAACGCGGTGGGCCGCTTCATCCAGCGCACGTACCGCCGCGAGCCCGTCGTCATCGCCATCGTGGTCGACGCCTAGTCCGACGAGCGGCTCGGCGACCGCGCCGGGCCGGCTCCGTCGAGGGCTGTCGCCGCCCGGCGGGCCCGTCACCGGATCGGCCCCTACGCTGCGGGGATGACGTCGATCCTGTGGCTGCGCCGGGATCTGCGCCTGCACGACCTGCCCTCACTGCTGGCCGCCCACGAGGCGGCCGGCGACGGGACGGTGCTGCCGGTGTTCGTGCCCGACCCGGTGCTGCTGGCGTCGGCCGGCCCGGTCCGCAGCCGGTGCCTGGTCGAGGCGCTGGGCGCCGCCCGGGACGCCTACGACGGCGCCCTGGTGCTGCGGGCGGGGCAGCCGCACGAGGTCGTGCCGGCGCTCGCCCGCGAGGTCGGCGCGACCAGCGTGCACATCAGCGCCGAGACCACCCCGTACGGTCGGCGCCGTGACGCCCGCGTCGCGGCCGCGCTGCCCGACGGCGTGCCGCTGGTCGCGACGGGCAGCCCCTACGCCGTCACTCCCGGTCGCATCGTCGGCGGCTCCGGCACGCCGTACGCGGTGTTCAGCCCGTTCTCCCGGGCGTGGCGCGGTCACGGCTGGCGTGCGCCGGCCGAGGTGCCGGCCGGCGTCCGCTGGCACCGGGGCCCGGAGAGCGAGGACCTGCCGCCCGTGCCGCCCGAGGCGTACGCCGCGGACCTCCCCGCCGTCGGCGAGAGCGCTGCCATGCAGCGCTGGGAGGAGTTCCTGGCGACCGCGCTGGAGACCTACGGGTCCGACCGCGACCGACCGGACCTGCACGGCACGTCGTCGATGTCCGTGCACCTGAAGTACGGCACCGTGCATCCCCGCACGCTGCTGGCCGGCCTGGCCGCGCACCCGCTGGCCGCCGGGGATGGCGCGGCCCGGTACGTCACCGAGCTGTGCTGGCGCGACTTCTACGCCGACGTGCTGTGGCACCGTCCCGACTCGGCGTGGGGCGACCTGTCCGACGCCCTGGCCGGGATGGCGTACGACGAGCCGGGGGAGACCTTCACCGCGTGGCAGCAGGGACGCACCGGGTTCCCCCTGGTCGACGCCGGCATGCGCCAGCTGCTCCGGGAGGGGTGGGTGCACAACCGGGTGCGGATGGTGGTGGCCAGCTTCCTGGTCAAGGACCTGCACGTGCGCTGGACGCACGGTGCCCGCCACTTCCTGCGGCACCTGCGCGACGGTGACGTCGGATCCAACGCGCACGGCTGGCAGTGGGTGGCGGGCACCGGCACGGACCCGTCGCCCTACTTCCGGGTGTTCAACCCCGTCGTCCAGGGCGAGAAGTTCGACCCGCACGGCGACTACGTGCGCCGGTACGTCCCCGAGCTCGCCCACCTGCCCGGCGCCGCCGTCCACCAGCCGTGGCGGGCGGCGGACGGCTACGCGCACGGGTACCCCCAGCGCGTCGTCGACCACGGCGCGGAGCGGGCCGAGGCGCTGCGCCGGTACGCGGAGGCGCGCGGCTCGCGGGGCGTGCCTCAGCCCACCAGGTGACCGAAGGCGACGATGTTGTCCACGTAGTGGCCGGTGCTGCGGTCGAACGCGCCGCCGCAGGTGATCAGCCGGATCTCGGCGCGGTCGGTGGTGTTGCCGTAGACCAGCGACGTGGGGAAGTCCGCCTTGGCGTAGCGGCCGACCTCGTCGATCACGAACGTCGCCACGGTCCCGTCGGCCCGCCCCACCTGGACCTCGTCGCCGGGCTGCAGCTCGCCGAGCCGGATGAACACGGCAGGACCGTCGGGCCCGTCGACGTGCCCGGCGATCACGGCCGGTCCCAGCTGCCCCGGGTTGGGGCCGCGCGTGTGCCACCCCGGCAGCGCGAAGTCCGTGGGGGCCGGCAGGACGCCGTCCGGCCCGACGTCCAGCCGCTCCAGCGTGTCGCTCGCGACGCCGATCGCCGGGATGGTCAGGGAGACCGGCTCGGAGGCCGGCAGGATCGGGCCGAGCTCCGGCAGCGGGGCGGTCTCGGCCGCGGTCGGCGCGGCGTCCCGGGCGGCGCCGCCCGGACCGACGGGGTCGGCGCGGTCACCCGAGCCGTCGGCAGCCGCGGCGGGCGGGGACCCGGCGGCGTCGGACGGGCCCTCCGTCGACGCCGCGAGCGGCGGGCTGGTCGGCATCTCGGCGGGGCCGCCGCGCAGCCCCAGCACCAGGGCGAGCGCCCCGGCCACGGCCAGCACGACGGCCGCCGCGGCCAGGATCCGCGAGCGGCCGTCGTGCCGGCGGTGGTCGCTCATCAGACGGTCGCGCGGACCCGACGAGCGGCCAGGGCACCGGCGCCCGCGCCGGCGGCCAGCAGGCCACCGCCGAGGAGCATCACGCCGGTGGAGGTGCCGGTGCCGGCGGTGCTGCCGGTGCCGGCCGCGACACCGCCCGAGGGCGCCGCCATCAGCACGCCGCAGACGGCGGGGTCGGTCGCCTCGGCGGGCAGCGTCGGGTCGAGGTCGGACATCGCGTCGCCGCTGTAGACGCCGTCCTCGTTGTGGTCGACGCCGTGGATGACCACCGCGGACTTGCCGTCGACGATCGCCTGCGCGACGTCGGGCTCGACCGTGATGCTGCCGCGCTGGTACGCGATCTCGCCGCCCGGCGCGGTGTCGAACCGGTCGACCGCGAGGCCGCTGGCCGGGCTCGTGTCACCGGTCTTCGTCAGCGACACGACGATGCCGCCGTACGCGGGCCCGCCCTCGGTCGTGGTGAGCATGCCGTCACCGTCGGCGTCGTCGGAGGCGGCGGGGCACTCGTTGCGCGCCTCGGCACCGAAGTGGATGTGGGCGGCGTGCGGGGCGTCGGCGAGCAGGCCGTTCGCGGCCATCGTCACGGTGAGGGTGGTGCCCTCGACCTTGACCATGGCGGTGCCGCTGGCGGCCGCGCCGTTCAGGGCGACCGGCGTGAGGTTGGCGTTCACGTCGCCGTCGGCGGCGAACGCGGAGCCGACCCCCAGGGGGAGCAGAAGGGCGGCGCCGAAGCCGGCGAGGGCGATCCGTCGTGTGGTGCGCATGGTGTCTCCAGTCCGTCGGGCGGGTGGCCCTGACGTGTCGGTGCGTGCTCGGTCGGGGGTGGTTCGCAGCGGATGGGCGGGCGGATGGGTCCGGATCTCGACGAGTTCACGCGGTGGGCGCCCGCGCCCTGCTCGTTCCTTCGACGTGCGCCCCGCCCGCTCTGCCGCCGGCAGGGACGCGCGCGTAGCCTGGCGGCCATGTGCCGGAACATCCACGAGCTGCACAACTTCGAGCCGGCCGCGACGGACGACGAGGTCCACGCCGCGGCGCTGCAGTACGTCCGCAAGGTCAGCGGCAGCACCAAGCCGTCACGGGCCAACCAGGAGGCGTTCGACCGGGCGGTCGAGGAGGTCGCCCACGCGACCCGTCACCTGCTGGAGTCGCTCGTCACCCACGCCCCGCCCAAGGACCGCGAGACCTTCGCCGCACAGCGGCGTGAACGTGCCGCCAAGCGGTACGCGACCGCCCCGCCGGCCTCGGCGTCGGCGTAGCCCGACCACCCACGTCGGGGTCCGGCCATGACCGACGCGCCGGGCGGCACACGGCGCCGCCGTGCCGCTGTCCCACCGGCTGCGGGCCGCATGCGCGGTCCGCGCTCATCGAGCACGGGGTGCCGCCGAGCGGATCCGCACGGCGATCGTCGCCAGGGCCACGACCACGGCGGCGACCACGGCCGCCGACGCGGCCGCGCCCGACTGCAGGTCGCCGCTCGTCCGCGCGACGGCGATCCACGCGAGCCCCCACACGATGGCCGCACCCACCGCCAGCCGTCCGTGGCCGTACACGGCCAGTCCGACCCCGATCGCGGCGGCGACCAGCAGCACGATCCAGGACCAGACCTCCGGGCCGAGGCCCAGCTCGGTGTACCCGGCGGCGGTCAGCACGGCAGCCACGTTGGCGACCGTGGCCACGACGACCCAGCCGAGGTACAGACCCAGCGTGCCGTCCACCACGACGGCCTCCACGACGCCGGACGCCGGACGGTCGACCAGCCGGCTCAGCACCACCACCAGCACGGCGACCAGCGCGGCGATCACCGGGACGCTGAGCCCGAGCAGGCCCGCCTGCACCACGGTGATCCACAGGGCGTTGAGCAGCATCGACCCCAGGACCCACCACCCCGTGCTCCGCTGTCGTGGGTCGGCCCGCCGGGAGGGCAGCGCCTGCCACACGGCGTAGGCCAGCAAGCCGCTGTAGATGACCGACCAGATGGCGAAGGCGGGTTGACCCGGGGCGACCAGCGTCGCGTCCGCCGCGAGAGCACCGTCACCGACCTCGGTCTGGTCGGGTCCACCGAAGGCGCCCGACCCGACGAAGGCGGCGGCGATGGCGAGCAGGGAGCCGAGCAGCACGGTGATCTGACGCGTCGCGTCGGCCGTCGTTGCGCTGCCGGGGGCGTCGGTCGCTGTCGATCGGGCTGAGCTCACCTCGCCATCCTCTCCACTGCACCGCGGATGCGCCAGGCTGAGTCGGTGGTGCCGGCGTGCTCCGCGACACCGCGACGCCGGTGCACATGCGGGCGGCGGCGGTCGTCTCCCCCCCTGGCCTGCCGTCGTCCGCCGGCACGTCCTCGGAGCAGCTCGGGTGCGCCCGTGATCCCCACCGGCCGACGGACGGGGGCTCGCCCGGTCGGGCAGCGCGCGAGAGGATCGCATCCATGTCCGGTGAGACGCGTGAGCTGCCGATGTTCCCGCTCGGCTCGGTGCTGTTCCCGGGCATGCCGTTGCCGCTGCGCGTCTTCGAGCCTCGTTACCTCGCGATGCTGTCCTCGGTGCTCGCCGAGACCGACCGCGAGTTCGGCGTGGTGCTGATCGAACGCGGCTCGGAGGTCGGCGGTGGCGACGTCCGGTTCACGGTGGGCACCGTGGCTCGCATCGCCTCGGTGGAGGTCACCGCCGGCTTCATCGGTCTGCTGGCGACCGGTGCCGCGCGGTTCGAGGTGGTCCGCTGGCTCGAGGACGACCCGTTCCCGCGGGCCGAGGTGCGCGAGCTCGCGCCGCTGGAGCTCGACCCTGCGCTCGTCCCTGAGCTCGCCACGGCGGAGTCGCTGGTGCGCGCGACGTTGACCAGGGCGAGCGAGTTCGTCGAGCTGCCCTGGTCGCCGGACGTCGAGCTGTCGTCCGATCCCGAGGAACGGGTCTGGCAGGTCGCCGGCATCGCGCCGCTCGGCTCCTTCGACCAGCTGGCGCTCCTGCGCTCGACGACCGCGCGCGAGCTGCTCACCATGCTGGTCGAGGAGACGCGGGCCGCAGACGTCCGCTTCACCGCCGGGTGGACCGACGACCCGCAGGACGACAGTGACGGCGCTCCCTGAGTGGCGGCACCACAGCGAGGCATGACTGCGCGCGCCGCCGTGGTCGCCGTCCCGAGCGGCAAGGGGGCCGCCGCGTCAGTCGTCGCAGTCGCGGTCGGTCGAGGACCGCAGTGTCACCGGGCTGGGAAGAAGCGGCAGCTCCACGCGGCGGGTGAGCCCCAGCGTCGTGACGTCGAGCAGGACCTGGTCAGCGACCACGCCACCGCCGGCCGTCAGGTCGACGCAGGGGACGTCCGAGGTCAGCCACACGGCGACCGAGCCACCCCGCGGAGCGACCACGGCGGGTGCCGCGTCGTGCGGCGCGAGCCCCGAGCGCTCCCCGATCACACTGACCCGACGGCGACCCAACCTCGGCCGACGTCGCGTTGATCGATCACCTCAGAGCCCCACGCCGTCTGGCCCTGCTCCAGCTGAGGGTTCACACCCACGGCGAGCCTCCCGCCCGCAAGGGCCACCGAGAACACTCGTGCGAGGACCTCCACGGTGAGGACACGAGCCGTGCCGGTTCAGGTCGGAGACTGATCCCCGATCACCCGCATATCAAGCATGAGCGGTGACCACCGGCGCGGTCGGCGCCACCAGCCGACCTGCGCCGCGCACACCCTGGGCGCCGCCTCATCGGGACGTCCGTGCACTGTCGCGCCGGGCGCGGATGCTGACCCTTCCTGCACCCGCCTCAGGCAGTTCCGGCCGGGGCGTCCACGTCGGGGTCCTGCACGGCCACCGCCCGGTCGGGTGCGCCGAGCGCCCAGCGGATCGACCGCGTGACGGCGTGACCGCCGGCCCGGACGACGGTGTCCTCGGCGAGGGGCAGGTACGGCAGGCGCAGCTGCCGGCGGGTCCAGCGGGGCATGAGGGCGACGGCCGCGCCGGCCAGCGCGGCGTACGGGGGGCGCGCCACCCACGGCAGGGGTGGACTGACGAGCAGGAAGCGGGCCGCCTGGTGGGCCTCGGTGGTGGCCCGCAGCTCGGGACGGTACCCGCGCAGCTGGTCGACCAGCTCGGCGAGCGTGGTCGGCGGGTCCACCGCACCCAGCGCCCGCCCGACGACGGCGACCTGCGCGACGTACTCGTCGCACCCGTCGGCGTCGAGCGGCTCGGCGCCGTACCGCTGGTGCGCCGCGAGGAAGCTGTGCGCCTCGGCGACGTGCACCCAGCGCACCAGGTGCGGGTCCGACGCGGCGTAGGCCAGTCCCTCGGACGTGACGCCGCTGATCCGGTCGTGCACCGCGCGGACCACCGCGACGGCCTGGGCGGCGTCGTCGGCGGTGCCGAAGGTGGTGGTCGCCAGGAAGGTGCTGGTGCGCGCGAGCCGCCCCCAGGGGTCGCCGCGGTAGCCGGAGTGGGCGGCGACCGCGGCCATCGCCTGCGGGTGCAGGGACTGCAGCAGCAGGGCGCGCAGGCCGCCGACGAACATCGACGCGTCGCCGTGCACCCGTTGGATGGCGCTGCCCTCGTCGAACCAGCGGGGCCCGGGCGTGCCGTGGATCCGGTCCCGGGCCTGCGGCCCCTCGGGCCCGGCCACGCGGGCGAACAGGGCTCCACCGATGCGTGTGCGCACCTCGTCCGTGACGGTCATGCGTCGATCCTCACCCGCCGCGGCCCGGGGCGCCGCACGAGCCCGCGGCGACACGCCCCGACACGCCGCCGGCGCGTCCGGGGACACCCCACCGCCGGGCCGAGGGACCCACGAGCAGTACGCGGCGCCGGTCCCGTCGCACCCGGCAGCACCGCGCCCTAGCCTGCGTGGGGGCGCCGACGTCGGCCGTCCCGGGTCGTCGGGAGGATCCATGCAGCGCAGCGCGGGCCTGCTGCTCTACCGCACGGGGGACACGGGCGTCGAGGTGCTGCTCGGCCACATGGGCGGGCCGTTCTGGGCACGCAAGGACGCCGGCGCGTGGACCGTGCCCAAGGGCGAGCACGGCCCCGACGAGGACCCGCACGCGGCCGCGCTGCGGGAGTTCGGCGAGGAGATGGGGCAGCCACCGCCGGACGGCCCCGACCTGCCGCTGGGGACGGTGCAGCAGCGGGGCGGCAAGTCCGTGACCGTGTGGGCGCGCGCCGGCGACCTGGACGTGGCGACCGTCGTGAGCAACACGTTCGAGCTGGAGTGGCCACCGCGCAGCGGGCGGCGGCAGTCCTTCCCCGAGCTCGACCGGGCGCGCTGGCTGCCGCTCGCGCAAGCACGCACGCTCGTCGTGACGGCGCAGGCCGAGCTGCTCGACCGACTGGCTGCCGCGCTGGGCACGACGTGACCCCGGTCGCCGCCGCGGGCCGCGGCGGTCCGGACCTCGGGCCGCTGCCGCGCGACGGGTGGGCCGGCGACGTGCGGCTCGAGGACGTCAGCACCGCCCGGCCGGGGCAGGGCGTCGCGGTGGTCACCGACACCGCACCCAGCCAGGGCGCCGAGGCGCTGGCCGACGCCGTCGACCTGTCCCGCGCCGGCGACCGGGTGGTCGTGGCGGCGGCGGACCTCGACCGGTTCGCGCTCCCGCGGCGTGGGCAACCGGTCCGAGCCACCAGACTGGTCCGGTGCGCGTGCGACCCTCGACCCCCGGCGGCGTGGTCGAGCACGTGGTGGACCGCGTGCTGGCGGCGGTGGCGACCCGCGACAGCGCGGGTCACCTGCGGGTCGCGGTCGACGGCGCCCAGGTGGCCCGGCCGGGGGAGCTCGCCGATGCCCTGGTCGTGCCGCTGCGGGCGGCCGGGCACCCGGTGGTGCGGGTCAGTGCCGCAGACTTCCTGCGGCCGGCGTCGCTGCGGTTCGAGCACGGGCGCCAGGACCCCGATGCGCTGGTCGACGACTGGCTCGACGGGAGCGCGCTCGCGCGGGAGGTGCTGGACCCGTTGGCCCCGGGCGGTAGCGGCCACTACCTGCCGTCGCTGTGGGACGCCGCCCGCGACCGGGCCACCCGGGCCCCGGCGCAGGCGGCCCCGGACGGTGCCGTCCTGGTGCTGGACGGCACGCTGCTGCTCGGGCGGTGGCTGGACCTCGACCTGACGGTCCACGTGGCCCTGCGGGAGGCGACCCTGCGGCGTCGGACGTCGCCGGGCGACCTCTGGATGCTGCCCGCGTTCGCCCGGTACGCGCGGGAGGTCGACCCGGAGGCGACCGCGGACGTCGTCGTGCGGGCCGACGACCCGGCGCGGCCCGCGCTCGTCGAGCGCTGAGGGTCCCCGGTGAGCCACGGGCCCCCCAGCCCCGGACGTGCCGAGGCCCCGGTGGCGGACGACGTCCGCCACCGGGGCCCAGGTCCGTGCTCGGTGTCGGACGGGTCAGCGACCCAGCCCCGCGCGGTCCACCTTGCGGTGGAAGCGCATGCCGGTGATGCCCCCCAGGACGGCGCCCGGGAGGCTCGCCAGGGCGACCAGGACCAGCGCGACGATGCCGCCGGTGGTCAGGTCGCCCTCGTTGACGGGGATCCGCGGGAAGCTGTTGAGGTCGCTCAGCACGTTGAACTGGTCGCCGGCGATCGCTGTGAGGATCGCGACGACGATCGCGATGACGACGGCCCAGAGCCAGACCGCCACGCCCTGCTTCGCGCCGTCGAACCGCGCCATGCGTCCGGCGACGTAGCCGCCGCAGAAGTACGCGAGGAACAGCACGACGAACAGGATGATCCCGCCCACGATCCCGACGGTGGCCGGGTCGGAGGTGACCGTCTCGGTCGCCTCGGCCACGTCCGTGTCGTTCGCGACGCCGATGGCCGTGCCCGCCGCGGCGACCAGTGCGGTCAGCAGCACCGCCGTGCCGGTGGCGGTCAGCCAGCCGAAGAACGCCGACCCGACCTTGATGCCGCCGTACTGCTCCTTCTCCCGCTCGACCACGCTCTCGCGGTCGCGCCCGAACGCCCGGGCCGAGACGGCTCCGGTCGCGTTCGGTTCCTGCGCCGGGGTACCGGCTCCGTGCTGGGGGGTGCTCATGCGATGTCATCTCCTTCGACGAGGGGCGACCGCACGGGTGCGGCTCCACGGAAGCACGACGGCCGGCCACGGGGTGACCCGGGCCGGCCGTCGGGGGGTGGTGCAGGCGCCCGACGGTGGGTCGGGCGGTGGAGTTCTTACAGACCCCGGGTGTCCCGGGAGTCGTCGTCGAGCTCGATCTCCTCCTTGCGGACCGAGTCGGTGACCGTCTCGGTGTCGGTGACCGTCTCCTTGTCGAGGCGCACGCGCTCGACCGGGACGGCCTCCTTGGCGACCACGGGGCGCTCCTCGGTGAGGACGACCTCGTGCTCCTCCTCGCTGATGGCCGGGCCGTCCAGCGCGTCGCCCACGTTGCCGTCGGTGATCGGCTCACGCTCGAGCCGGACCTCCTCGTGGCTGACCGGGACGGTGACCGTCTCCTGCTCGGTCACGACGTACTTGCGCAGCCGGGCACGACCGGTCTGGACCTTCTCGGTCCCGACGTGCAGCTGCTCCTCCGAGCGGGTCATCGACTCGTCGGTCGTCGGGCCGGAGGTGTCGTGGCCGACGGTGCCGCGGGTGGTGTCCGTGGTGTCGTAGCCGGCGGTCCCGGTCGTCCCCGTGGTGCCCAGGGTGCCGGTGGTGTCCGTGGTGCCGGCGTTCTCGTGGCCGGTGGTGTAGTCCAGCCCGTAGTAGCGGTAGAGCTCACCCTCCTCGGCCTCCGAGAGCTTGCCGTTGGAGTCGTCCACCCGCGGAGCGCCCTTGACCGTGGACTTGTCGTAGGGGACGTGGATCTCGTCGCCGCGGACGGAGCCCTGGGTCAGGGGGATGAAGGACTCGGCGGTGCCGAACAGCCCCGTCGTGACGGTGACCCACTCGGGGTTTCCGGTCTGGTCGTCCAGGAACACCTGGCTGACCTTGCCGATCTTGTCCCCGTCGGAGCCGACCACGGTGCCGCCGGACACGAGCAGGTTCTGGATCTCGTCTGTGCCGATCATGGTGTTTCCTCCACTGGTTGGGGATGGGGTCGTCGCGTGGTGACGCGGCCGGCCCTGGAGCGGCGAGACATCGGTGCGGTCCCACGGCGACGATCGTCGAGCCGGGCCGCCCCGGGCCCCGGGTCGTCCGGTAGGAGCACCGTGCCCGCCCTGCCCGGCGCGATCGCACGCCGTCTGAGTCGTTCGAGGACCACGCCTTCTGCGCCGCCTCGAATCAGGCTAGGTGCGGTCGCCAGGGCCAGCAACAGGAACGCGCACGGCCACCGTGCGATCGGACCTAACCCGCGCTGACCTGCGGCTTCGTCAGACGGACGCGCAGATAGCGCAGGTCGCCCCGCTCGAGCCCGACGTGGTTGCGGGTGCCCTCGATGCCGGCGAAGACGCGGAAGGCGCCGTGCACGGGACGGGGGATCCAGGCCTCGATGAGGGCCAGCTTGCGGGCGTTGTCCTGCCGGAGCGCGGCCACGACGTGCACGGTGACGTCCTCCAGCTCGACCAGCTCGAGCCCCGACCCGGCGAGCTGGTCGCGCAGCACGACGACGTCGTCGTGGTTGCGCAGGTCGGCGAGCAGCAGGTGACCGCCGGGTCGCAGGACGCGCCGGACCTCCGCCAGGAAGCGGGGCACCGAGGGGTAGCAGTGGGAGGACTCCACGCTGACGACCGCGTCGAAGGACGCGTCGGGGAACGGCAGGGCGAGGGCGTCCCCGCGGACGAACCGCAGGCCGGGCCCGCGCCGGTGCCGCGTGGCCAGGGCCACGGCGGCGGCCGAGAAGTCGAGGCCGGTCGTGCTGCGGGGGCCCGCGTACCGACTCAGCCACGACGCGCCGCCGCCCCTGCCGGAGCCGACCTCCAGCACGTCCGCACCGCGCAGGTCCACGCCGGCCACCGTCGCGGCGTACAGCCGGATGCACGAGCGGTCGGGCTCGTCGGCCGGGTCCAGCACGAGGGGATCGGACGCCGCCGCGACCGTGCCCGGGGCGGATCCGTCCGCGCCCGGCCCGACGTCGGCGTAGCCGTAGTTCATGAACGCCCAGGCCGGCTCGCGGACGCGGGCGCCCAGGGCCTCGTAGCACGCCCGCCACGCGAGCCGGCGCAGCGTCCCCGCGAGGCGCCGGCCGTCGTCGAGAGGGCGCCGGCCGTCGTCCGGGGGGCGACGGCCAGCACGGGCCCGGCGGCTCAGGCGGACCGGACCGGTGCGCACACGGCCGTCCACGCCGCCCCGTCGAGGGTGGGCGCGGCGTCGACGCCGGCGATCCCGGCCAGACGCCGGCACCGGTCGATCGCGTCCCGCAGGGCGTCGTGGAGGATGTCGTCGGCGTCGGCCCGCCACGTGCACGCGACCGCCTGGACGGCGAAGTCCACGACCGCCGGTCCCGGGTGCCCGGTGTGCCGCACGGAGGCGTGCTCGGCGGCGAAGCGCTCCGCCCATCGGGCCGCGAGGGGGACCCCCGCCAGCGCCTCCCGGGCCCGGGCCCGGATCGGGTCGTCCACCGGCCGGCCGTCGGCCGCCAGCAGGCGCTCGCAGGTCAGCACCCCCACGGCGAGTGCGCGCTGGTGCTCCTCGGCGACCACGGGCAGCGCGGCGGCCGCCACCGTCACCGCGACCTCGTGGTCCCACCGCGGATCGGGGCTGGTCAGCCCGATGACCGAGGGGATCAGCAGCGCGAGCCGTGGCCGGGCGTCGTCGGACGTCACGTCGTTGACGCCGCGCGCGAGGCGCGCCAGCAACGGGTGCGTGCACCGGGGGTGGTCGCTCCACCGCTCACCGGCGAGGTAGCTCGCCAGCTCCATGAAGCACGCCCCCCGGCGGGGGCTGCGATGCCTGCCCCGGGAGAGCAGCGGCAGGACGTCGGGGGCGGCGGACCGCTGGACCATGGACCTCACCTCGCAGAGCGGGCGTGTGTGGTGCTGCGACCCTACGCCCGCCACCCGGGATCCGTCTCCGGTGGGCGCACATCAGCGAGCGCGGTCACCACCGAGCTCGCCGAGCAGGGCCCGCGCGACGTCCCGGACGTCGGCCCCCTCGGCGACGGCGCGGTCGCGCAGCCGGGCCAGCGCCGTCTCGGCGCCGACCCCCTCGTGCGCCATCGTGGCCCCGACCGCGCGGTCGAGCGTCGCCTGGGCGTCGCGAGCCGCCTGCAGGTCGGTGATCCGCTCGGTGAGGTCGGCCACCTGCAGGCACAGGGCGACGCTGGCCGCGACCTGCTGGGCGTAGGCGTCGGCGCGCGTCAGCAGCACCCGGTCCCAGGGGTCGACCTGCTCGGAGTAGAGGTTGAGGGCGATGTCGACCCCCGGTGCGACGTGCGCCGGGACCGCGGCGGCCGACCGGAAGCCCTGGTCCACCGCCTCCCGCCGCCACACCGGCCAGCGGGCGTCGTCCAGCAGGTCCGGGACGAGGACGACCTGCAGCCCGTCCATCGCCGTCAGGCACGGTCCGGCACCGTGGTCGTACTCGACCTGGTCGCACCGCTGCGCGCGCACGCTGCTGGTGGCCGCGAGCCGGTCGCGGCCCTGGTGGCGCAGGGACACGCTGCAGTGCGTGCCCGCGCCGAGGTGGTGGCCCGCCCGGTCGGCGCAGTCGTCGAGGTGCTCGCGGACGGTGCGGGTGCTCAGCAGCAGCGACTCGAGCTCGGCGCGTGCGTCGTCCTGGGTCACCGGCGATCCTCTCGGGCATGACGGCACCACCGAGGCGCCGGACCGGCACACGATAACCGCCGGACCGGTGGTCAGTACCCGGGATCGGCCGTCGCGGCCAACCACGGCGGGTCGACGAGCTGGACCCGCAGCTCGTCGGGGTGCTGCGGCATGGACACGAAGTAGCCCTGGACGTGCGTGCACCCGAGCTCGTGCAGCGCCTCGAGCGTCTCGGCGTTCTCGACGCCCTCCACCACGACGGTGCGGCGCAGGTTGTGGCCGAGCAGGAGCACGGCGGAGACCACGGCGGCGGCGTCACGGTTGCCCGACAGTCCCCGGGTGAAGGACTGGTCGACCTTGAGCGTCGTGGCGGGGATCTCCAGCAGCCGTCCGAGCGACGAGTAGCCCGTGCCGAAGTCGTCGATGGCGAGCTGGACGCCGAGCGCGCGCACCTGCTCGAGCGCGGAGACGGTCACCTCGGGGTGGCTGATGACACCCGACTCGGTGATCTCCAGGGTCAGCCGGCGGGGGTCCAGCCCGTGCGCACGCACGGTGTCCGCGACCCGTCCGGGCAGCCGCGGGTCGGTGAGCTCCTGGGTGGAGACGTTGACGAAGACGCGCTGCGGCGCGCGAGCGCCCAGCTCGTCGTCCCAGGCCGTCAGCTGCCGGCACGCCTCGGCGAGCACCCACGCGCCCAGGTCGTTGATCAGCCCGCCACCCACGGCCGCGTCGATGAAGGCTCCGGCGGGCAGCACCCCGCGGGTGGGATGGCGCCAGCGGACCAGCGCCTCGACGGCGTAGACCCCGCGCTCGCGGTCCGCGGGGGCAGCCAGCAGGTCGACGATCGGCTGGTAGTGCAGCACGAGCTCGCCGGCTCGCAGCGCGTGGGTCAGGTCCGCGATGAGGCGCTCCTGCGCCGTGGTGCGGGCCCGCTCGGCGGCATGGGTGACGGCGTCGAACACCTCGTACCGGCCGCGGCCCGCGTCCTTGGCCCGGTACATCGCCGAGTCGGCCTGGGACACCAGCGCGTCGGCGGTCTGGGCCGGGTCGTCGGTGGTCGCGATGCCGATGCTCACCGACGTGCTCACCGCCCGCCCGGCGAGGCGGTACGGGACGCGCAGGGAGTCCAGGATGCGCTGGGCGACCGTGCCGGCCGCGCCCGGTGTGGTCAGGTCCTCCAGGAGCACGACGAACTCGTCGCCGCCGAGCCGCGCCAGGACGTCCGTGGGCCGCACCGCGCCACGCACCCGCTCGGCGACCGTGGTCAGCAGCCGGTCACCGGCCTCGTGGCCGAAGGTGTCGTTGGCCTCCTTGAGCGCGTCCAGGTCGAGGAACAGCACGCCGACGTGTCCCGGGCGGCGGGCCAGGCCGGCGATCGCGTGGCTGACCTGCTCGAAGAACATCCACCGCGTGGGCAGGTCGGTGAGCGGGTCGTGCGTGGCCCGGTGCGCGAGCTCGTCCTGCGCGTTGCGCGCGGCGTCGCGGTCCGCGGCCACGACGAGGTAGGACGTCGCCAGGTTCGCGAGCGTGGTCGCGGCCGCCTGCTCCGCGGCCGTGAGCGGGCCGCTGTCGAGCCGGTACAGGTTCAGCACACCCCACAGGCGGCCTCGGGCGCGCATGGGCACGGCGGTGACCGCCCGCACGCCGACCGCGCCGGCCCGCCGCTCCAGCGCCGGCCAACGGCCCGTCGAGGTCAGGTCGTCGACCGCGACCGGCTCGCCACTGAGGTACGCGTCGTGGCACGGCCCCTCGCCGAGGCTCTCCTCGAGGCGCTCGACCGCCTCGGCCGGTCCAGGGGTCGCGAACACCACCCGCAGGACGCCGCCGCCGGCCCGCGGGGTCATGACGCCGGCCCCGTCCACGTCGAGCACCCGCGCGACCCCCGAGCCGAGCTGGCTGAGGATGTCGTCGACGGAGAAGTCGCCGGTGACGGTGGCCGCGAAGTCGTTCAGCACGGCGGCGAGCGCATCCGTGTCGACGTCGTGCGCGCCGGTCAGGGCAGGCGCGCCCGCGGAACGACGGCGTGCAGAGGTCACAGACGGGCTCCACGGGGGGCTCGGATGGGGTGCCGCCGGGACGGCGGACCGCGAGCTGCGCGGCAGCCCACGTGCATCGTAGGCGGCCGCCCGGGCCCCAGCATGCCGGGCCCCCGGCGCCCGGGACGGCGTCCACGCGGCCGGCTGGGCCGGACGTGGCGGGACTCACCCGGACGGGTGAGTCAGGGCGTCAGGCACGTCGGACGGCGCACGCGATGCACGTCCGTGCCAGCGGCAGCGCCTCGAGACGGGCCGGCGCGATCGGCTGCCCGCAGGACTCGCACCGGCCGTACCGGCCGTGCGTCAGCCGGTCCTGGGCGGCGTCGGCCTCGGCCACGACGTGCCGGGTGCGGACGACCACGGCGTCGAGCTGGGACCGCTCGAACGCGATCGTGGCGCCCTCGGGGTCGTGCTCGTCGTCGGCGTTGGAGTCCCGTGAGGCGTCGACCAGCTCGGTGTGCTGACCGGTCAGCGCGGCCAGCCGGCGGACGGCGTCCTGCCGGACCGCGGCGAGCACGCGCTCGACGCGCGCGGTCTCGTCGTCTCCACGGGGCACGGTGCAGCCTCTGCGTCGTCGATGACCGGGTCAGGTGGACGGGTCGGCGAGCGCGACGCGGACCGCGACGAGGGCCACGTCGTCGTTGCGGCGCTCGGGCAGCAGCCGGCCGAGCACGGCGTCGCACAGCGCCTCGGGGTCCAGGCCCGCGGCGTCGGACAGCACCGTGCGCAGCGTCTCGAAGCCGTCGCTCAGCGACTGGCCGCGTCGCTCGACGAGGCCGTCGGTGTACAGGAACAGCGTCGCCCCCGGCTCGAGCACCACCCGGGTCTCCAGCCGGGACGCGTCCGGGACGACCCCCAGCAGCAGGTCGGAGTGCTCGGCGACGAGCGTGGACACCGACCCGTCCGGGGCGATGAGCATGGGGGGCGGGTGCCCGGCGTTGGACCAGCGCACCGCCCGCGCGCCCGTCCCGGGCTCGGGGGGCTCGACCCGCGCGACGACCGCGGTCGCGATGGTCGAGGCGCGCAGCGTGACCATCGCCCGGTCCACCTCACGCAGGAGCTCACCGGGACCCGCGCCGGTCGCCACCGCGATCCCGCGCAGCAGCGAGCGCAGCTGACCCATCGCGGCGGCCGCGACGATGTCGTGGCCGACGACGTCGCCGATCACCAGCACCGTGGCTCCGTCGCGCTGCGCGAACGCGTCGTACCAGTCGCCGCCGACCTGGGCCGCCTCGCCCGCCGGGACGTAGCGCACCGCGATGTCGAGCTGGTCGGTCCGGGGCGGCTGGGTGAGCAGCGCCCGCTGCAGGCCCTCGGCGAGCTGGCGCTGCTGGCGGAACAGCCGCGAGTTGTCCAGGGCCAGCCCGGCGTGGCCGGCGACCTCCTGGGCGACGGCGAGCTCGTCCGCGGTCAGCGGCGCGCGCTGGGCACCACCGAACAGCGACATGAGCCCGACCGTCCCGCCCCGGCCGCGCAACGGCAGGACGACCACGGTCTCCGGCGCGAGCCGGGCGATGAGCTCGCGCGCCGGTGCCGAGCCCAGCATCGAGTCGATCGCCGCCGCCGCCCCGTGCCCGACGACGACCATCTCGCCGGTCCGCAGGGCGCGGGACAGGAACGAGTGGTCGCGCAGCGCCGTGAGCCGCTGCTGGGCGTAGCCGCGCACGACCGGCAGAGCCGCGGGGTCCACGTGCGCCCAGCCGATGTCCCGCAGCCCGCGACGTGTCCCGGCCTGCTCGTCGTCGTCCACGAGGGTGACCAGGCACCAGTCCGCGAGCGCCGGGACGACGAGCTCCGCGAGCCGGGCCACCGCCTCGACGCCGTCGAGGGTCTCGGTGAGCTGGGCGGTCACCTGGGCGATCAGCGCGGCTCGGCGCACCGAGCGGTCGGCCTCCTCCTGCATGCGGCGCCGGGACGTGACGTCCAGGAAGTACACGGCCAGCCCGTCCGGTCCGGGCCACGCGACGACCTCGTACCACGCGTCGAGCGGGGGCGGGTAGTAGGCGTCGAAGGCGACCGGCTCACCCGACGCCACGGCGCCGCGGTAGTGGGTCTCGAAGTCCGAGCCGTTGGCGGCCGGGAACAGGTCCCACACCACGCCGCCCAGCAGGTCCTGGCGGGTCGCACCCAGGACGCGCTCGCCCTCGGCGTTGACGTACCGGAAGCGCCAGTCGCGGTCCAGGGAGAAGAACGCCGTGGGCATGGACTCCAGCACGCGGGCGGTGCGCGCCTCGCCCGCCTGCCGCTCGGTGATGTCGTAGCTGGCCCCGAGCATCCGCACCGCGACGCCGTCCCGGTCGTGCAGCACCCGGCCGCGGCTGGCGACCCAGCGCGGGGTCCCGTCCGGCTGCACGATCCGGTGCTCCACCGCGAGCTCGCCGGACGACTCCACGGCGGTGGTCAGGGCGTCCTCGAGGGTGCCGCGATCTTCCGGGTGCGCCCGCCCGACCAGACCCGCGGCATCCCGTTCCAGCGGAGTCCGCGCGTCCCACCCGTACAGCCGGGCGAGCGCGGCGTCGATGGTCACCCGGCCCGACCGCAGGTCCCAGTCGAAGGTGCCGATGCCGGCCGCCGTGATCGCCAGCTCGCCGAGCACAGTGCCCATGTCCGGTGCCCCGGGCGGACGGGGCCGGACCGCCGGCGCGCCCTGCCGGCGCTGCGGTGCGGGCGTCTGGGGCATGCGCGTCCTCCACCTGGCCGGCTCCGCGCCGTCCGTCGGACGGCGCGCGGGTCCGGCTCAGCGGTGCGGGTGCCGGAGCAGCCGGTGCCCCGGTCCATTGCCGGAGCGGGAACGGCGACTGCAGGCGCGAGTCTATCCGGTGGGTGCCGCGTACCCGTGCGGCCCCAGGTGGTACCGGCGGTCGAGCTCCGGGGTGGCCGCGATCGCGCGAAGGGCCTGGCCCAGCACGGCGACGTCGTCCAGGCGCGTCCCGCGGTTGGCGCTCGCGCGGACCGCACCCGGCACGCGGTCGCGCCGCCCGGCCCGGACGTCGTCGTGGAAGCTCTCGACGTCGGTGGGGGACAGGCCGAGCAGGCGACCCATGTACGGGTGCGCGCAGAAGCAGCCGCTGCGCACGCCGACGCCCCACTCCGCGGACAGCCGCGCCGCGAGCAGGCCGTGCGGCGTCCCGGGCAGGGTGAAGGCGGCCACCGGCAGCAGCGACGCGGTGCCCGTGGGGCCCAGCCGCACCAGTCCCGGCACCGTGGCCAGCTCGCGGTCAAGGGCCGCGACGAGCGCGGCCTCGTGCTCGGCGATGGCGGTCCAGCCCTGCCGCTGCATGTCCCGTACCGCGGCGGCCAGCGCCACGACGCCGAGCACGTTGGGCGATCCGGCCTCCTCCCGCTCGGGGCCGTCGGACCAGACCACCTCGTCCCAGGAGACCGCCGAGACCGCGCCGCCGCCGACCATCAGCGGCTCGCCGTCGCGGAACAGGCGCCGCGGGGCGATCAGCGCGCCCGTGCCGAACGGGGCGTACATCTTGTGCCCGGACAGCGCGACCGCGTCGACGCCGAGCGTGGTGATGTCGATCGGCCGGTGCGGCGCGAGCTGCGCGGCGTCGACGACGACCAGCACGCCGCGGCGCCGCGCCTCGGCGGCGATCTCGGCGAGCGGCGGCATCCACCCGGTCACGTTGGACGCCCCGGTGACGGCCAGCACCCGCGGTGTCGGGGAGGCGTCCAGCCCCGCCACGACGTCGTCCACGGTGAAGGTGCCGTGGGCGCCGACGTCGACGGTGCGCAGGCGGGCGTGCCGGCGCCAGGGCAGCAGGTTGGCGTGGTGCTCCACGGCGGTGGTCAGGACGACGTCGTCGGGTGCGAGCCGCAGCCGGAACGCCAGGATGTTCAGCGCCTCGGTGGTGTTGCGCGGGAACACCACCTGGTGGGTGGCGGCGTCGGCCCCGACGAACTGCAGGAGGAGCCCGCGGGCCTCCTCGTACCGGGCGCTCGCGTGCTGCGACTTGGCCCCGGCCCCGCGGTGCACGCTGGAGTACCACGGCAGGAACGCCTCGACGGCGCGGGCCACCGCCGGGGCGGCCGAGCTCGTCGCGGCGGTGTCGAGGTCGACGTACCGGCGGGTGGACCCGTCCGCCAGGGGCACCCGGACGTCGTCCCCGACCAGGGTCCAGTGGCCGGGCTCGGCCGTCGTCCCGGAAGGAGCCGGCCGGGTACCGCTCGTCGTCAGCATGCCCGGCCCATCGGCAACGGGCACACCGATGTGAACAAATCGGGCCGGACCGGTCAAGTCCGGGAAGAACCGGCCGATAGGGACCACGTGGCCCACTCCCGTCCCACCCCGCGCGTGCAGCCGACCCACCGACCGCACCGGCTCCGGCTGACCCGGCGGGTGTTCTGGGACCTCGCCGTCTACATGGTCGGCCTCGGTGTCGCCGTCGGCGTGGTGTTCCCGTACTTCACCGTCCTGCTGGGCGTCCCGCGTCCGATGGCCACGCGACCGGAGCTCGTGATGGCGTGCCTGGGCGCCGGGTTCGTGGTCGGCGCTGCGAACTACGCGCTGTGCCGGGTCGTCGTGGGCGGCCGGCTCGCGGTGCTCAGCGCGCACCTGCACGCGGTCGCGGAGACGATCGCCCGAGGCAGCCGGACGGGGGACTGGACCGGCGGGACCACCGAGCGCATCGGCGTGGACTCCGACGACGAGCTGGGCGAGACCGCGCGCGCGTTCAACGAGCTGCTGGACACCCTCGAGGCGGGCGCCCACTTCCGCTCCCTGGTCCGCAACGCGTCCGACATCATCACGGTCGTCGACCCCGCCGGCCGGATCAGCTATCAGACGCCGTCGGTCACGGCGGTGCTGGGTCACAGCCGGGACGCGCTGGTCGACACCGACGTGCACGACCTGGTGCACCCGGACGACGTCACCGCTCACCGCGGCCAGCTCGCCGCGGTGGTGGCCGGCTGCCCGACGGGGCTGCCGCTGGCCCACCGGATGCGGCACGCGTCCGGCGCCTGGCGCTGGATGGAGACGGTCGCCGCCGACCTGCTCGACGACCCGGCCGTGGCCGGCGTGGTGCTCACCACGCGGGACGTGAGCGACCGGCACGAGCTCGAGGACGCGCTGCGCACGCAGGCCTTCCAGGACACCCTCACCGGGCTGCCCAACCGCGCCCTGTTCATGGACCGGCTGCGCGCCGCGGAGGACGCGTGCCGGACCGCCGCGGTCCCGATGGCCGTGCTCTTCCTCGACCTGGACGACCTCAAGCCGGTCAACGACACGCTGGGGCACGACGTGGGGGACACGCTGCTGCGTGCGGTGGCGGCTCGCATCCAGGGCTGCCTGCGGCCCGGCGACCTGGCGGCGCGGCTCGCCGGCGACGAGTTCGCCGTCCTGCTCGCGGGGGCCGCCGGCTCCCGGGACGCCGCCGGCGTCGGCGCGGACATCATGCGCTCGCTGGCGCAGCCGGTGCAGCTGGGCGACCGGCAGGTCCAGGTGAGCCTGAGCATCGGCGTCGCCTCGTCGGGCACGTCCGCCGCGGTCGAGCTCGGCCTGCTGCGCGCCGCCGACATCGCCATGTACGTCGCCAAGACCACCGGCAAGGGTCGCGTCGAGGTCTTCGAGGGCGGTCACCACGCCGCCCAGCTGGAGCTGGACCGGCTGCGCGCCGACCTCCACCACGCGCTCGACGCCGGCGAGCTGGAGCTGTACTACCAGCCGATCGTCGCGCTGCCGGGCGGGACGGTGACCGGGTACGAGGCGCTGCTGCGCTGGAACCACCCGCTGCGCGGGGTGGTCTCGCCCCAGGTGTTCATCCCCCTCGCGGAGGACACGGGTCTGATCATCCGGATCGGGCGCTGGGTCACCCGCGAGGCGACACGCCAGGCGGCGGCGTGGCAGCGCCCCGGTGCGCCCGGACTGCGGATGAACATCAACGTGTCCGCCCGTCAGTTCCAGCACCCCGGGTTCGCCGACGACGTCGCGGACGCGCTGACCGCGAGCGGTCTCGACCCGCACCTGCTCACGCTCGAGCTGACCGAGAGCCTGCTCGTGCAGGACGCGCCCCTCGTGGCCGGGCGCCTGCGCCGGCTCAAGGAGCTGGGGCTGCGGCTGGCCCTGGACGACTTCGGCACCGGGTTCTCCTCGCTGAGCTACCTGCGCCGGTTCCCGATCGACATCCTCAAGATCGACAAGTCGTTCGTCGACGGCATCGCGACCAGCCCCGAGGACCGCGCGGTCACGGGCGCGATCGTGCAGCTCGGCCGGACGCTGCGGCTGGACGTGGTCGCCGAGGGCGTCGAGGACGAGCGTCAGGTCGCCGCCCTGGAGTCGCTGGGCTGCCCGTCGGCGCAGGGCTACCACTTCGGCCGCCCGGTCCCCCCGCCGGGACCGGATCGCCCGGCGGCCGGCGCACAGGTGCGCACGACCTGCCAGGGCGCGGCGCCGATCCTCACGTCCCGGTAACCCGCCCGAACCGTGGCGTTCATCTGGGCTGCCTAGCGTGGCGGGCGACGCCGACCGGCCCAGCAGCGCGCCACCGGGCGGGCGTCGGCGCGGAGGGAGCGTGGTCATGCCGGAGTACGTGTGCCTGGACGGTCCGTTGTCGGGTCAGCAGCTTGACTGGCGGGACGTCGCGGTCGAGGGCGAGCTGGTGACCATCGGGCTCGTCGACGTGGGTCAGGACGACGTCGGTCCGCACGGTCCGACGGAGGCCGACTACGTGGTGGAGCGGGTCGCCGACGTCGTGCCGGGACGGCTGCGCTTCGTGGCCGGCCGGGGCGCGTGGCACCCGGACGCACTCCTCGCGGCCCCCGTGCCGGCGTAGCGCCGCGGCCCGCGGGCCGATCGGGTCCCGGTGCGCCAGCATGGGCCGCGGCACGACCGCCCGGTCGGGTCGTCGGGCGAGCGGACGAGGGCGCGATGCAGACCGATCACTACGGGCGGCCGGAGCGGGTGGACCGCGTCCGACCGACGCCGCGCGGGTTGCTGGCCGAGCTGGGGCGCGAGCGGCTGCGGGTCGACGTCGTCCGGGACGACGTCGTGCGGCTGGCGATCAGCCGGGGCGGGGTGTTCGACGAGCAGCCCACGCACGCCGTGTGCGTCGACCCGCTGGCCACGGAGGTCGACGTGGACGTCACCGTCGAGGACGGGACCGCCCGGGTCCGCACCGCCCGGCTCGTGGTGTCGGTCGGGCTGGACCCGTTCCGCCTCGACGTGCACCGCACCGACGGCACCCCGGTCGTGGAGACCGCCGTCGACGACGACGGCAGGCCGTGGGCGTACGCCACGCTCAACGACGCCTTCGTGGTGCGCCGCCGTTGTCGTCCCGAGGACGCGGTCTACGGGCTCGGCGAGAAGACCGGCCGGCTGAACCGCCGCGGACGTGACTTCACGCTGTGGAACACCGACGTGCTCAGCCCACGCGCCTCGGGGGAGTTCACGCACGGCCGCGGTGCGGACGACCCACGCTCGGACAACACCAGCACGGAGTTCGACCCCTACTACGTGTCGATCCCGTTCTTCTACCACCAGAGCCATCCCACCGGGGCGATGGCCGGGGCGTTCCTGGACAACGGCTACCGCGTCGACTACGACTTCACGGCCCCGGACGAGCTGGTGATGCACGCCCGGGGCGGGCAGTACACCGAGTACGTCTTCGCCGGCCCGACGATGCCCGAGATCCTCGAGGCGTACACCGGGCTCACCGGCCGCACCCCGCTGCCCCCGCTGTGGGCGCTGGGCTACCACCAGTGCCGCTGGTACGACTACACCCAGGACGCCGTGGAGTCCCTCGCCCGGCGCCACCGCGAGCAGGACCTGCCGTGCGACGCGCTGTGGCTCGACATCGACCACATGGACGGCTACCGGGTGTTCACCTGGGACGCCGAGCGGTTCCCGGACGTCCCCGGGATGCTCGCGCGGCTGGCCGACGACGGCTTCCGGGTGGTCACGATCGTCGACCCGGGCATCAAGCGGGACCCCGGGTACCCGGTGTACGACGACGCCGTCGAGCAGGACGTGCTGTGCCGGACCGAGGGCGGTGACCACTACGTGGGGCAGGTCTGGCCGGGGGACACGGTGTTCCCGGACTTCGCCACCGAGCGGGCGCGGACCTGGTGGGGACGGCTGAACGCCGAGCACGTGCGGTCCGGGCTGGCCGGGATCTGGAACGACATGAACGAGCCTGCGACCGGCGACATCGCCCCCGAGGCGATGCGGTTCGGCGGTGGGCGGTTCTCCCACGAGCGCTTCCACAACCAGTACGCGCTGCTGATGGCGATGGGCACGACGCAGGGGCTGCTGGCCGAGCGCCCCGACCGGCGCACGTTCGTGCTCACCCGCGCCGGGTCTGCCGGGATCCAGCGGTACGCGGCGAGCTGGATGGGCGACAACATGTCCCGCTGGGACCACCTGGGGCTGAGCATGCCGATGGCTGCGGGCTTCGGCATCTCCGGGCAGCCGTTCGTGGGCGCCGACATCGGCGGCTTCATGGGCGACACCAGCCCCGAGCTGCTGCTGCGCTGGATGCAGTACGGGACGCTGACGCCGTTCTGCCGCAACCACACCGTCAACACCGCGATCGAGCAGTATGCCTGGTCGTTCGGCGGCGCCGTCCTGGAGGCGGTGCGAGCGGCGGTGCAGGAGCGGTACCGGCTGCTGCCGTACCTGTACGCGTGCTTCGTCCGGGCGGCGCAGACCGGCGCACCCGTGCAGCGGCCGCTGGTCTTCGACCACGGCGACGACGTGCTGGCCCGTGACCTGGACGACGAGTACCTGCTGGGGCCGGACCTGCTGGTGGCGCCGGTGGTCGAGGCGGGCACGACGGCGCGCCAGGTGTACCTGCCGGCCGGCGGCTGGTACGACCACCACAGCGGCGAGCACCACACCGGCCGTCGCTACGTCACCGCCGCGACGCCCATGGAGCACATCCCGGTGTACGTGCGCGCCGGGGCGGTCGTGCCGCGCTGGACCCAGGCGCCGCCGTCCACGGCCGGCCACCACCCGCAGGTCGTGGAGCTGCACCTGTACGTCCCGCGCGAGGACGGCACGCACCGGTCCCTGCTGCAGGAGGACGACGGCCTGACCTTCGCCGCGCTGGACGGCGCCCGGTACCGGACCACCCTGACCGTGACCCGGACCGGTCGCTCGCTGACCCTGCGCGGCGAGGTCGACGGCGGCGGGTACCCCGAGTTCCGGCGGTCCGCGTTCCACCTCCTCGTGCACGGCGACGCGGTCGAGCAGGTCGAGCTCGACGGCGTCCCCGTACCGGTGCGCGACGGGGTCGCGGTGCTGCCCAACGCGGGGGAGAGCTTCACCGTCCGGATGACCCTGCCGGATGCGGTCCGGCGGGGTCCCGGCACAGGATGGGGACATGACCAACTCTGACCTGACCGCAGTCGTCCTCGTGGGGACCCTGTCCCCGTCCCCCGCACCGTCCAGCAGCGAGCTGATCGGCCGGCAGGTGCTCGACGCGCTCGCCGAGCACGGCGTCGTCGGCACCGTCGTCCGCCTCGTCGACCACGACGTGAAGCCCGGCGTCCAGGTGGACATGGGCGCCGGGGACGAGTGGCCGGCGATCCGCCAGCAGGTCCTCGCCGCGGACATCCTGGTGATCGCGACGCCGATCTGGATGGGCCAGCCGTCGAGCGTGACCAAGCGCGCGCTGGAGCGGCTCGACGGCGAGCTGTCGGAGAAGGACGACGAGGGCCGGCTGCTGACCTACGGCAAGGTCGCGGCGGTCGCCGTCGTCGGCAACGAGGACGGCGCGCACCACGTCAGCGCCGAGGTGTTCCAGGCGCTGAACGACGTCGGCTTCACCATCCCGGCCGCCGCGGTCACCTACTGGGTGGGCGCCGCGATGCAGGGCACGGACTACAACGAGCTCGACGAGGTCCCCGAGATGACCGCCACCACCACCCGCACGCTGGCCGCGAACACCGCGCACCTGGCGCGGCTGCTCCACGGCGCGCAGTACCCGCCGGCCTAGGACCGGGTGCGTCGGCCGGCGCCCGTGCCTACCGCGGACGCCGGCCGATGACCGCCGTCGCGTCGAGCTCGGCGGACGTCGCGACCCGCGCGAGCAGTCCGGCACGCGCGACGGCGTCGACGGCCCCAGGGACCTGGCGGGTGCTCGACTCGACCAGGACGTGGCCGCCGGGGGCGAGCCACGCGGCGGCGCCGTCCAGCACCCGGCGCACCACCTCCAGGCCGTCCCGGCCCCCGTCCAGGGCGACCTGCGCCTCGTGGGAGCGGGCCTCGGAGGGCATCAGCGCGATCTCGTCGGTGGGCACGTAGGGCGCGTTCGCGACGAGCACCTCCACGCGGCCGCGCAGGCCCGGGGGCAGGGGCGCGAACAGGTCCCCCTCGACGACGTGGCCGCCACGTGGCTCGACGTTGCGGCGCGCGCACCGCACGGCGGCGGGGTCGACGTCGGCGGCGACCAGGGACACCTGCGGCGCCGCCTCGAGGATCGCCGCGCCGACCGCACCCGACCCGCAGCACAGGTCCACCACCACCGGGGTTCCGTGCGCCGGGGTGCCGTGCGCCCGAGCGCCGCCCTGCTTCGGGGCCGTACCGCGTAGCGCGGCCGTGCCCGAGAGCAGGGCGAGCGCCTCCCGCACCAGCAGCTCGGTGCGCCGGCGCGGGACGAAGACGCCCGGGTCGACGGCGATCCGCAGGCCCCGGAACTCCGCCCACCCGAGCAGGTGCTCCAGCGGCTCGCCCGCGACCCGCCGTCCGACGAGCGCGGTGAGCTCGGCCTGGCTGCCGGCGGCGTCGACGAGCAGACGGGCCTCGTCCTCCGCGTAGACGCACCCGGCCGCGCGCAGCCGCGCCACGATCGCGTCGACGGACGGCTGCGTGATGGCGATCAGCCCGTCACGACCGACGGACCGCGGGGCCGGCGCTCGAGTCGGGACCGGCGGGGTCGTCCGGGAACGCATCCGCCGCCGGCTCGAAGACGTCGGGGACGCCGTCGTTGTCGGTGTCGACCGCCTCCGCCAGGGCGATGCGGCGGTACGCGCGGTTGCGCGTCAGCAGGACGGTGGACGCCAGGACCGCCGCGACCACGGACCCCATCAGGACGCCGATCTTGATGTGCTCCTCGCGCGTGACGTCGGAGCCGAACGCGAGCTCGCCGATGAGGAGCGAGACCGTGAACCCGATACCGCCCAGCAGCGCCACGCCGAGCACGTCGGTCCAGCTCAGGCTCTCGTCGAGGTCGGCCCGGGTGATCCGGGTGACGAGGAACGTCGTGCCGAGGATGCCCACCACCTTGCCGAGGACGAGCCCGGCGACGATGCCGAGCGAGACCGGGTCCGCGAGCGTCTCGACGAGGCCGGACAGCCCGCCGATGGTCACCCCGGCGGCGAAGAAGGCGAACAGGGGCACGGCGAACCCGGCCGAGATCGGCCGGAACCGGTGCTCGAAGTGCTCAGCGAGGCCGGGTCCCGCGTCCGGCCCGCCGGCCGCCGCGCTGCGGATCACCGGGACGGTGAAGCCGAGCAGCACCCCGGCGACGGTGGCGTGCACCCCGGACTCGTGCATGAGGACCCACGCGACCACGGCCAGCGGGATCAGCAGCCACCAGGACCGGATGCGCTTCTGCACGGCGACGCCGAACAGCGCGATGACCCCGATCGCGCCGGCCAGCGGCAGCACCCGCACCTCGTCGGTGTAGAACACCGCGATGACCGTGACCGCGAGGAGGTCGTCGACGACGGCGAGGGTCAGCAGGAAGGTACGCAGCGCCGCGGGCAGGTGGGAGCCGATCACGGCGAGCACGGCGAGCGCGAAGGCGATGTCGGTCGCGGTGGGGATGGCCCAGCCCCGCATCGCGTCGCTGCCGGCGAGGACGTTGACGCCGACGTAGACGAGGGCCGGGACCACCATCCCGCCGACCGCGGCGAGGATGGGCAGCGCGGCCCGGCGCGGGTCACGCAGGTCCCCCGCCACGAACTCGCGCTTGAGCTCGAGGCCGACGACGAAGAAGAAGATCGCCAGCAGGCCGTCCGCGGCCCAGGTGGCGAGCGTGAGGTCCAGGTGCAGCGCAGCCGGACCCACCCGGACCTCGCGGAGCGCGGCATAGCTGTCCGACCACGGCGAGTTCGCCCAGACCAGGGCGATGACGGTCCCCACCAGCAGCAGCGCACCGCCGACGGTCTCCTTGCGCAGGATCTCCGCGATCCGCTGGTTCTCCGCCCACGATCCGCGGGTCAGCAGGGGTGGACGGGTCGTTGAGCTCGAGGGCACGGGCAGAAGCCTTCCGTTGGGGTCGTTCTGGGGTCGACTGACGACGTTGCCGACCAGACTTCCCGGCGCACCGCGGCCAGGGTACCGGCGGGCGGCGGTGCGTGCCCGCCGCGTGGCTGCCGCGTGCCCGCCGCGGGTCAGCCGACGGACGGGCGCGGTGATGGGGCGGGCGGCCGGGTCAGTGGCCCGCGCCGAGCCGACCCGCGAGCTGCCGGTGCCGTCGGGCGCTGTCGGGGTCCAGGCCGGTGATCGTCACCGTCGTGCCCCGGGCGGCGTACTTGGTCGTGATGGCGTCCAGCGCGGCGACGCTCGAGGCGTCCCAGACGTGGGCGCCGGACAGGTCGATGACGACGTCGGCCGGGTCGCCGGCGTAGTCGAACTGGTAGACGAGGTCGTTGGAGGAGGCGAAGAACAGCTCGCCGGTCACGGCGTAGACGCGGGTGTGGTCGTCGGTCGGGTCCAGGCGGGTGACGTCGGTGAGGTGCGCCACCCGCCGGGCGAACGCGACCATCGCGACCAGCACCCCCACGCCGACTCCGTACGCGAGGTTGTGGCTCACGACCGTCACGACGACCGTCGCGAGCATGACGGTGGTCTCGCTGCGCGGCATCCGGCGCAGCGTCGACGGCCGCACCGAGTGCCAGTCGAACGTCGAGATCGCCACCAGGATCATCACCGCGACCAGGGCGGCCATCGGGATCACCGCGACCAGGTCACCGAGCCCCACCACGAGGGCCAGCAGGAACACGCCGGCCAGGAACGTCGAGATGCGCGTGCGGGCGCCGGACGCCTTCACGTTGATCATCGTCTGACCGATCATCGCGCAGCCGCCCATGCCGCCGAAGAAGCCGGTGATGATGTTCGCGGCCCCCTGCCCCCAGCTCTCCCGGGTCTTGTCGGAGTGGGTGTCGGTGACGTCGTCGACGAGCTTGGCGGTCAGCAGCGACTCCAGCAGACCGACCAGGGCCATCGCGAGCGCGAACGGCGCGATGACCCGCAGCGTCTCGAGGGTCAGCGGGACGTCGGGCAGCAGCAGCGTGGGCAGGCGCTCGGGGAGCTCGCCCTGGTCGCCGACGGTCGGCACGGTCACGGCGGCGACCACGGTGAAGGCCGTCAGCAGCACGATGGCCACCAGCGGCGCGGGGACCACGTCGGTCAGCCTGGGCAGCGCGAACACGATGACCAGACCCACCGCCACCAGCGGGTACACCGCCCACGGCACGTCGCGCAGGTGCGGCAGCTGCGCCACGAAGATGAGGATGGCCAGGGCGTTGACGAAGCCCACCATGACCGACCGCGGGATGAACCGCATCAGCCGGGCCACGCCGAGCAGGCCGAGCACGACCTGGATCAGCCCGCCCAGGATCACGGTGGCCAGGAGGTGGTCGACGCCGTACTCACGCGCGACCGGCGCGACCACCAGCGCGATCGCCCCGGTGGCCGCGGAGATCATCGCCGGGCGCCCACCGAGGACCGCGATCGACACCGCCATGGTGAAGGAGGCGAACAGGCCCAGCCGCGGGTCGACCCCGGCGATGATCGAGAACGAGATCGCCTCGGGGATGAGCGCCAGGGCGACCACCAGCCCACCGAGCACCTCGGTCCGCAGCCGCCGCGGGGTGCGCAGTGCGCCGAGGACCGAGTCGGTCTCGTCCGCCTCGGGGACGTGGGGGGCGGTGGGCACGGGGTGGGACACGCACGGATCCGTTCGTCGTCGCGGGGCACGCCGGCACGGGGTCGGCGGGGCCCCCGGCCCGGTGCGGCAGCGGCCGCCGGGAACGGGGGAGACAGGGGAGGGCAGGGGTGGTCCGGGCCGCTCGGGCCGGACCGGGAGGCGTCGCGCCGGGGGCAGCGGTGTCGCCGGCGCCATCGTCCCACGTCACGGGCCGCACGCCGCGCCCGCGACCACGTGACGGGCAGCACGCACGCGAGGCGTCGCGGGCCGGCCCGGCGACCCGGTGGTCGCCGGGCCCGCCCGGTCACCCCTCCTGCACGACGGCGACCCCGTGCGCGGGGACGCGGACCTCGCCCTCGGCGCGCCCGCCGGTCAGCAGGTCGACGCCCGTCACCGGCACCGTGACGTCCTGCGCGGTGTGGTTGAGGACGAACAGGAACGCCGCCGCGGCGTCGTCGACCGGGCCGGCGGCGTGCCGCCGCACCACCTCCACCCCGGCCGGCAGGGCGTCCACGGTCGGCGCGACGCCGGCCTCGGTGAGCAGGGCGTCGGTCAGGCGCGACGCCGCGTCGTCGTCCAGCCGGGTCCCGACGTACCAGGCCGCCCCCGAGCCGACGCCGTGCCGGGTCACCGCGGGCAGGCCGTCCAGGGCACCACCCGCGTACGTGCGGACGGCCTCCGCCCCGGTGAGGTGCGTCTTCTCGCTCCACAGGCCCCCGGTCGTGCCGTCGTCGAGGGCCAGCCGCTCGCCGGCGTCCAGCGGCCAGAACTCCTCGGTCCGCACGCCGAGCAGGTCGCGGAACGCGCCCGGGTAGCCGCCCAGCCGGACGTGGTCGTGCTCGTCGACGATGCCGCTGAAGTAGGTGACCAGCACGCTGGCACCCGAGCGGGCGGCCGCCGCGACGCGCTCGGCGGCGTCGTCGGTCACCGAGTAGAGCGTCGGCACGACGACGAGCCGGTAGCCGGTCAGGTCGGCACCCGCGGGGACGACGTCGACGGTCACCCCGCGGTGCCACAGCTGCCGGTACCACGCCATGACGGCGTCGGCGTAGCGCAGGTCCTGGGTGGGGTGCGAGTCGAGCTCGGCGCCCCACCATGCCGGGTAGTCGAACACCAGCGCGACGTCGGCGCGCACCCGGCTGCCCTTGACCGGGTCCAGGCGCCGCAGGGCGTCGCCGAGCGCCACCGTGTTGCGCCACACGTCGGTGTCGGTGCCTGCGTGCGGCAGCATCGCCGAGTGGTACTTCTCGGCCCCGGCGGCGGACTGACGCCACTGGAAGAACATCACCGCGTCGGCGCCCCGCGCGACGTGCGCCAGGGAGTTGCGCAGCATCTCGCCCGGCGCCTTGGTGCGGTTGCGCGGCTGCCAGTTGACCGCGGAGGTGGAGTGCTCCATGAGGATCCACGGAGCCCCGCCGGCCACGCCGCGGGTGAGGTCGGCGCTGAAGGACAGCTCCACGTGGCCCTCGGGGTCGCGGGCGCGCAGGTAGTGGTCGTTGGCCACCACGTCCAGGTCACCGGCCCAGGAGAAGTAGTCCATCCACTTCGTGCCCGTGGACAGCATGAGGTTCGTGGTCGTCGGGATGTGCGGCGTCACCTCGCGCAGCACGTCGCGCAGCGCGCGGTAGTGGGTGAGCAGCTCGTCGGAGGAGAACCGTGCGAAGTCCAGCTGCTGGGTCGGGTTGGCGTAGGTGGGTGCCGCGCGTGGGGGCAGCACCTCGTCGAACGAGTCGTACCGCTGGGACCAGAAGGCGGTGCCCCAGGCGGCGTCGAGCGCCTCGACGGTGCCGTACCGGGCCTCGAGCCAGCGCCGGAACGCGACCGCGGCGTTCTCGGAGTAGTCGTGCGGCACGTGGCAGCCGAGCTCGTTGTCCACGTGCCACAGCGCCACGGCCGGGTGCTGCCCGTAGCGCTCGGCCATCACCCGCGTCATCCGCAGCGCGTAGTCCCGGAACACCGGTGAGGAGACGGCGTAGGCCTGCCGGCCGCCCTGGCCGAGCACGGTGCCGTCGGCCAGCTCGGGCAGGATCTCGGGGTGGTGGCGGGTCAGCCACGGCGGGGGCGAGGCGGTGGCCGTGGCGAGCGCGACCCGGATGCCGCCGGCGTGCAGCCGGTCGAGCACGGCGTCCAGCCACCCGAAGTCGTGCTCGCCCTCGCGGGGCTCGAGCATCGCCCAGGAGAAGATGCCGACGCTGACCAGGTTGACGCCGGCCTGCTGCATGAGCTCGACGTCCTCGATCTGGGTGGCCACCGGCCACTGCTCGGGGTTGTAGTCGCCGCCGTAGGCGAGGCCGGGTACCGCCGGGAACCGGGCGGTGGGGGGCTCCGGGTGCCGTGCCGTCATCGTGCGTTCCTTCCGTCGTGGGATGTCGGGGTCGAGGTGCTGGGTCGGGGGTGCGGGGTGGCGGCCGACCGGGCTGGCCGGACGCCGGCACGTGGTGCGGGAGTCGGGTCGGGTGCTCAGGACGGGTGGTCGGGCGGGTGGTCGGGCGGGGTGGCGTCGTGGGACCCGTCCGGCTCGGGTGGCGTGGCGCGGCCCACCCGTGCGAGCCCCGCCGCGACGGCGGCCGTGGCGAGCAGCGCGAGCCCGCCGGTGACGACCAGGCCCAGCCGCACGCCGAGCTCCTCGGCCAGCCAGCCCTGCAGCAGGGCCCCGAGCGCGTGCCCGCCGAGCAGCACGGGGGAGTAGATCCCCAGCACGCGGCCGCGCACCGCGGGGTCGGCGGCCAGCTGCACGTACGTCGCGGCGCTGGTCAGGAAGAACAGCGTGGCGGCGCCCACGGCACCGAGCGCCAGGACGAAGGCACCCTCCGTCGGCATGACGGCCGCGGTGGCCTCGGCCAGCGCGAACAGCGCCGAGCCGAGCACCACCACCCGCACGCGCAGCCGCTTCAGGCGTGCGGCCAGCACGGCTCCGGCCAGCGCACCGATGGCGCTGACCGAGTTGTACAGGCCGAAGCCCCGCGCCCCGGTGTGCCACACGCCGTCGGCGAACGAGGCGAGCACCACCGGGCCGTTCATCCCCAGGGCGCCCATGAGGCCGGCCAGGACGACCACCCCGAGCAGCGCCGGCCGACGCGCGACGAAGCCGAATCCCTCGCGCAGCTGGCCGCGCGCCGGGGCCACGACCTGGGCTCGCAGCAGCTCCGCGGGCCGGATCGCGCCGAGCAGGGCCACGACCGCGACGCAGACCAGCGCGTTCGCCCCGAACGCCCAGCCCTGCCCGACCTGGGCGATGACCAGCCCGGCCAGCGCCGGCCCCACCAGCCCGCCGCCCTGGTTCAGCGCGTTGTTCAGGCTGATCGCCGACCGCAGCGACCCGTCGCCGACGACCTCGCCCACCAGCGCCTGGCGAGCCGGCAGCTCCACCGCCGCGACCAGCCCGAGCAGCACCGCGCTCGCGTACAGGTGCCACACGGCGATCGTCCCGGTGAGCGTGAGCGCCGCCAGCCCCCCGGCGACCACCGCCGACGACGTCTGGGTGGCCAGCACGAGCCGGCGCTTGTCGTGCCGGTCGGCGACGACGCCGCCCAGCGGGCCGACCACGAACAGCGGCAGGAACTGCAGCGCGACGAGCAGGCCGACGGCGGCCGCACTGCCGGTCAGCTCCAGCACGAGCCAGTCCTTGGCCATCCGCAGCATCCAGAGCCCGCTGCTGCCGAGCAGCTGCGCGGACAGATACAGCCGGAAGCCCCGACGGCGCAGCAGCGGCACGGCGGCCACGTCCGCGCCGGCGGCGTCGTCGTCCACGGGTCCGCCGGGGACGCCGGGGCGGCCGGTCACGCCGGTGGGACGGACGCCGCCGGCGCGCGTACGGGCGGCCGGGCCGGTCACGCGCTCGTCACGGCAGGCGCACGTGCTGGGTGCCGAGCTCCTCCACGCTCCGCACCCCGAGCAGCGCCATGGTGCGGCGGACCTCCTTGGTGAGGATCTCCGCGGCGCGGTCGACGCCGCGCTCACCGCCGGCCATCAGGCCGTACAGGTACGCCCGGCCGATCATGGTCGCGTCGGCACCGAGGGCGAGCGCCGCCACGACGTCGGCGCCGCTGGTGATGCCGGTGTCGACCCAGACCTCGCTGCGCCCGTCGAGCGCCTCGACGACGTCCGGCACGAGCCGCAGCGGCACCGGCGCCCGGTCCAGCTGGCGACCGCCGTGGTTCGACAGCACGACGGCGTCGGCGCCGGCGTCGCTCACGAGGCGGGCGTCGTCGACGGTCTGGATGCCCTTGATGATCAGCGGCCCGTCCCAGCTGGCGCGCAGCCACTCCAGGTCCGCGACCGTCATCGACGGGTCGAAGAGCTTGTCCAGCAGCTCGGCGACCGTGCCGTCCCAGGCCTGCAGCGACGCGAACGTCAGCGGCGCGGTCGTCAGCAGGTTGATCCACCAGGCCGGGTGCATGCCGGCGTCGAGCACGGTCTTGACCGTCAGGGCAGGCGGGATGGAGAAACCGTTGCGCGCGTCGCGCAGGCGGGCGCCGGCGACCGGCACGTCCACGGTGAGCATGAGCGCCTCGTAGCCGGCGGCCTTGGCGCGCGCCATGAGCTCCTCCCCGGCCGAGCGGTCCTTCCAGACGTAGAGCTGGAACCACTTGCGGGCGTCCGGCGACGCCGCCGCGACGTCCTCGATCGAGGTCGTGCCCATGGTCGACAGCGCGTACGGGATGCCGCGGCGTCCGGCGACCTTCACGACGGCGCGCTCGCCCTCGTGGTGCATGAGGCGGGTGAAGCCGGTCGGGGCGAACGCGAACGGCACGGCCGCGGGGCGGCCGAGGAAGTCGGTGGTGGTGTCGACGGCGGAGACGTCCTGCAGGATCGACGGGCGCAGCTCGAGGTCGCGGAACACCCGGCGCGCGCGGCGCAGGCTGACCTCGCCCTCCGCGGCGCCGTCGGTGTAGTCGAACACCGATCGAGGGGTCCGGCGGCGCGCCACCTGGCGCAGGTCGCCGATGGTGAGCGCCTGGCCGAGACGCCGCTCGGTCGGGTCCAGCACCAGAGGCTTGGCCCGCATGAGCGGCTTGAGCTCGGACCATTGGGGGATCTGACGCTGGGTCATGGGGACTCCGGTGTGTCGGCAGGTGTGGAGTGGGACGGGGTGGTGTGATCGCGGCCACGGTATTGTAACGTTTCATTCAACCCCTTGACCGTCCAGGATCGGCAGTCCTACGGTCGGGAATGCGCTTTCACCCACCGACTGAGCAAGGGAGCTCACCCACGATGAAGCGATACACCCTGAAGGTCGCGGGCGTCGCCGCCGCGGCCGCCCTCGCGCTCACCGCCTGCTCCGGCGGCGGCACCGAGACCCCCGCCGAAGGAGCGGCCACCGCGGACCCGACCGAGGACGTCACCCTCAACTTCACCTGGTGGGGCAACGACGACCGGGCCTCGCGCTACCAGGAGGCGATCGCGCTCTTCGAGGACGAGCACTCCAACATCACGGTGCAGCCCACCTTCGTCGACTTCCCGAACTACTGGACCCAGCGGTCCACCGAGGCGGCCGGGCGCAACCTGCCCGACGTCATGCAGTTCGACCTGTCGTACCTGCGCGAGTACAGCGAGAACAACCACCTGCTGGACCTGACCCCGTACCTGGGGGAGAGCATCGACGTCGGCGAGATCGACGAGTCGCTGCTGGAGTCCGGTGCCCTCGACGGCAAGCAGGTCGGCATCCCGACCAGCACCAACACGCTCGCGATGTTCTACCACCCCAGCCTGCTGGAGCAGACCGGCGTCGCGGCCCCCTCCGAGGACTACACCTGGGAGGAGTACAACGAGTTCATCGCGGCGGTGTCCGCGGCCGGAGCCACCACGCCCGAGGGTCAGCCGATCTACGGCGCCGCCGACTACACGAACACCTTCTGGTTCTTCCTGCAGTGGCTGGTCCAGCAGGGGATCGAGCCGTTCAGCCAGGACGGTGAGATCAACTTCACCGAGGACGACATGAAGGAGTACCTCGCGCTGGCCGAGGACCTGCGGGCCTCGGATGCCGTCTACCCCGTCGACCGCGGGATCCAGCTGCTCCCGCTGGGCGGCTTCACGGTCAACGAGTCGGCCTCGGAGATCTCCTGGGACAACTTCCTGGCCGGGTACACCGCCGACTCGGCCGACGAGAACATCCAGATGCTGCCGGTCCCCTCGGGTCCGGACGGCGAGAAGGGCATGTTCTTCAAGCCGTCGATGCTGCTGTCGGCCGGCGCGAACACCGAGCACCCGGCCGAGGCCGCGATGCTGATCGACTTCCTCATCAACGACCCCGAGGTCGGCCGCATCTTCGGGACGTCCAAGGGCGTGCCCGCCACGCAGACCCAGCGCGACGCGATGGTCCTCGAGGAGGGCAGCGTCGACGCCCGGGTCGTGGCCTACGAGGAGGCCGTCGCCGACCAGGTCACCGAGCCCGTGCCGGTGCCGGTCAAGGGCTTCGGCTCCATCGAGGCCGAGTACAAGCGGCTCGGCGAGGAGCTCGCCTACGGGACGGTCACGATCGACGAGTTCGTCGAGCAGTGGTTCTCCGAGGCCGCCCTCATGGTGCAGTGACCTGACCCCGACCGTCCCTGCGTCTGATCGGATCTGACCGTGACTCTCCTCGACGAGGTCACCGGGACCGGGGGTCGCTCTGCCGCCTCGCCGCCGTCCGCCACCCGGCGGCGGCGGCGGGCGGCCGAGACCCGGGCCGGCTACGCCTTCCTCGCCCCGTGGCTCATCGGCTTCTTCGCCCTGACGGCGGGACCGATGCTGGCCTCGCTGTACCTGGCGTTCACCGACTACAACCTGTTCGCGCCGCCGTCCTGGGTCGGGCTGGACAACTTCACGCTGCTGTTCTCCGACCCGCGGTTCCTGCAGTCGGCCAAGGTCACCGCGATCTACGTGGTGCTGGGGACGCCGATCAAGCTCGCGGCGGCGCTGGCCGTGGCGATGCTGCTGAACAACAACCGGTGGGGCCAGGGCCTGTACCGCTCGGTGTTCTACGCCCCGTCGCTGATCGGCGCGAGCGTCTCGATCGCCATCGTGTGGAAGGCGATGTTCATCGACGCCGGCATCGTGGACCGTCTGGGCCAGTCCGTCGGCCTGGAGCCGGGCGGCTGGGTCGGCGACCCGGGCAAGACCATGCCGATGTTCATCCTGCTGACCGTGTGGCAGTTCGGTGCCCCGATGGTCATCTTCCTGGCCGGGCTCAAGCAGGTCCCGACCGAGCTCTACGAGGCCGCCTCGGTGGACGGCGCCGGACCGGTGCGCAAGTTCCTGAGGATCACGCTGCCGATGCTGTCGCCGGTGCTGTTCTTCAACCTGCTGCTGGAGACGATCCACTCGTTCCAGATCTTCGCCTCGGCGTTCATCATCTCGGGCGGCACCGGCGGCCCGGCCGGCTCGACGCTGTTCTACACGCTGTACCTGTACCAGCGCGGGTTCGTGGACTTCCGCATGGGGTACGCCTCGGCGATGGCCTGGGTCCTGGTGGTCGTGGTCGGCATCATCACGCTGCTGTTCTTCCGCAGCTCCAAGGCATGGGTGCACTACAGCGGGGAGGCCAAGTGATGAGCACCGACCCCACCGTCGTGGCCGCATCGACCACCACGTCACCGGAGAACACCGGCCGGCACGGCGTCAGCCAGGAGCGCAGCACCGCCCTGCGCCGCCGCGCCCGCACCCGGGACCGCGGACGCGGCCTGCTGTTCCACCTGTTCGTGCTGGCCGTCACCGCCGTCGTGCTGTACCCGGCGCTGTGGATGCTCATGTCGTCGTTCAAGCCGACGTCGCAGATCGTCGGGAACGTCTCGCTGTGGCCGGAGTCGGCGTCGCTGGCGAACTACGCCACCGCGCTGCAGGGCATCGGGGGCGTGTCGTTCTGGACGTTCTTCTGGAACTCGATGCTGCTCGCGGTCGCGTCGGTCGTGGGGATCGCGCTGTCAGCGTCGGTGAGCTCCTACGCGTTCGCGCGGATCGAGTTCCCGGGGCGCAAGGTGTGGTTCACGCTGATGATCGCCACGCTGCTGCTGCCGTTCCACGTCGTGATCATCCCGCAGTACATCGTGTTCAACAATCTGGGCCTGGTGAACACCTACGTCCCGCTCCTGATCGGCAAGTTCCTGGCGGCCGAGGCGTTCTTCGTCTTCCTCATGGTGCAGTTCATGCGGAACCTGCCGCGCGAGCTGGACGAGGCGGCGCGCATCGACGGGGCGGGGCACGTGCGGATCTTCCGCTCGATCATGCTGCCGCTGATGAAGCCGGCCCTGGTGACGTCGTCGATCTTCGCGTTCATCTGGAGCTGGAACGACTTCTTCGGGCCGCTGCTGTACCTCAGCGACCCGGGCCTGTACCCGCTGCCGATCGCGCTGCGGCTGTTCGTCGACCAGACCACCACGTCCGACTACGGGGCCCAGATGGCCATGTCGGTCCTCGCGCTCGTCCCGGTCCTGCTCTTCTTCCTGCTGTTCCAGCGGTACCTGGTCGGGGGCGTGGCGACCCAGGGACTGAAGGGCTGACGTGGGGCACCCGGCGGTGACGAGTGCCCGTGACCGACGCGGTCGTGCCCGCGACCGCGCCAGCGCGCCGGGACCGCTGCTCGGCGGGACGACCCGGCTGCAGCTGTTCGGCGAGGTGCTCGTCGTGGGTGCCGCGGTGGCGGTCCTGAGCCTTCCGCTGGTCACCGCCGTCCCGGCGGTGGCCGCGGGGGTGCTGCACCTGCGCCGGCACCTGTCGGGTGAGCCCGACAGCCTGCGCGACCTGCTGGCAGGGGTCGGTCCCGCGGTGCGGGACCTGTGGCCGGTGGGTCTCGCGCTGCCGGTCGTGCTGCTCGGGCTCGGCTACAGCGTGTGGATCTCCGGCACGGGGGCCCTGCCCGGCGGCACGGTGGTCGGCGTGGTCAGCGCGTTGGTCGCGCTGGTCGCCGTCGTGGTGGCGCTGCGCACCGCGGGGACCTGGGCACCGGGGCGCGGTGCGGCGGGGTCGGTCCGTGCTGCTTCGCGCCGGGCGGGCGACGACCTCGGCGGCTCCGGGCTGCTGGTCGCGGCCCTCGCCGTGAGCGCCGTCCTGGTGTGGATGCTGCTGCCGCTGCTGCTCGTCGTCGGCGGGTTGCTGGCCATGGCGGTGCTCGCGGTCGAGCACCGGTGGGCGGTCGACGGGGGCGGGCACCGGTGACCGGCGGTACGCCCCGGATCGCCGTCGTCGGGACCGGCTGGTGGTCCGCCAACCACCACGTCCCCTCGCTCGCGCAGTACGACGGTGCGGAGCTGGTGGCGCTGTGCGACCCGCAGCGCGACCGCGCGCGGAGCCTCGCCGACCAGCACGACGTGCCGCAGGTCGTCACCGACCTCGACGCGCTGCTGGCGCTCGGCCCGGACGGCGTCGTGATCGCGACGCCGCACGTCACGCACCACGAGCTCGCGTCGCGCGCGCTGGACGCCGGGGTGCACGTGCTGCTCGAGAAGCCGATGACCACCTCGGCAGCCACCGCGGCGGACCTCGTCCTGCGCGCCGAGCGGGCCGGCGTCCACCTCGCGATCGGCTACACCGACCAGTACTCACCCACCGCGGCGCTCGTGCGCCGCGCCGTGCGGGAGGACATCGGCGACCTGGTCCAGGTGATGGCGGAGTTCAGCTCGGCGACCGAGCCGCTGTTCGCCCGGGCCGAGGCCGGCGAGCACGGGGACTCCGCCGCGGACCAGCACCCCGACACGTACGCCGCGGACGCCGGCGGGGGACAGGCCCACACCCAGCTCACCCACCTGATGGGCATGGTGCTGTGGGTCACCGACCGCGAGGTCGCCGAGGTCGCCGCCTTCACCGACCACCGCGGGCTCGACGTGGACGTCGACGACGTCGCGGCGCTGCGCTTCGCCGGTGGCGGCACCGGTGTGGTCACCTCGACCGGGATGGCGGGCGACGCCAACGGCGTGCGGCACAGCGTGCGGTTCCTCGGCACCCGCGGCACCGTCGACCTCGACATGGTCACCGGCATCGCCCGCGTGCGGCGCGGTGACGGGACGGTCGCGACCATCACCCCACCCCCGCACGAGCCGGACGACCGGACCTGGGCACCCGCGCGCAGGTTCGCGGACCTGATCGCCGGGCGCGCCGACAACCCCGCGCCCGCCCGGCCCGCGGCGGCCGCGGCGGCGTGCATCGAGTCCCTGCTCGAGTCCGCGCGCACCCGGGCGTTCGTCCGGGTGCCACCCCTGCCGCCGGCGCCCGCCACGACCGGCGCACCGGCGCACCCCACCCGAGGAGACCTGTGAGCCCCGCCCCCCAGAGCCCGATGCGCTCGATCATCGTGGGGACCGGCGGCGTCGCCGGTCTGCACGCCGCCGCCGTCGCTGCCCAGCCCGAGCGTGCCGTCGTCGTCGCCGGGGTGGACATCGACCCCGCGCGGGCCGAGGCGTTCGCCCGGGAGCACGGTCTGGCGTCCTGGACCACCGACCTCGCCGCCGCCCTGGACGGACGGCTGCCCGGCCGGCCCGCCGACGCACCGCCGGACCTGGCGCACGTGTGCACGCCGCCCGGCACGCACGTCCCGCTCGCGCTGCAGTGCCTGGAGGCCGGCGTCCCCGTGCTGCTGGAGAAGCCGCCGGCGCTCAGCCTCGCCGAGGTCGACCGGCTGCTCGACGCGTCGCAGACCACCGGCGTGGGCATCGGCGTCGTCGTCCAGCAACGGTTCGGCGGCGCCGCACGGCGAGCCCGCCGGCTGATCGCCGACGGTGCGCTCGGGCGGCCGCTCGTCGCAACCTGCCACACGCTCTGGTACCGCGACCCGGCCTACTTCGCCGTGCCGTGGCGCGGCCGGTGGGAGCTCGAGGGCGGCGGCACCACGATCGGTCACGGCATCCACCAGATGGACCTGCTGCTGTCCCTGCTCGGGCCCTGGGCCGAGGTGACGGCGATGGCGGGGCGCCTCGCGCGGGACACCGCCACCGAGGACGTCTCGACGGCGGCCGTGCGCTTCGCCGACGGCGCCCTCGCCACCATGACGAGCTCGGCCGTCTCCCCGCGGCAGACGTCGTCGGTGCGGATCGACACCGAGCGGGCGACGCTCGAGCTCGAGCACCTGTACGGGTACTCCGACGCCGACTGGACCTTCACCCCGGCCCCCGGGCACGAGGACCTCGCCGAGGCGTGGGCGGCCGACGGGCCCGGCCCCGACAGCGGCCACGACAGCCAGCTCGCCGCGGTGCTCGACGCGCGGGACGCCGGCGAGCCGCTGCCGGTGCCGCTGGCCGACGTGCGCGACACCATGGAGCTGGTCGCGGCGATCTACGCCTCGGCGTTCACCGGGCAGATCGTCCGGCGCGGAGACATCGTCCCCGGTCACCCGTTCTACGAGCGCATGGACGGCACCGGCGCCCCGTGGGCCGGCGACGGACGCTGACGCGCACGGACCGGTCCGTGGCTACAGCATCCCCGTGAGGACCCCGCCGTCCGCGCGGAGCGAGGCCCCGTTCGTCGCGGACGCCAGCGGGCTGGCGAGGTAGGTGACCAGGTTCGCGATCTCGGCCGGCGCGATGAAGCGCTCCAGGAGCGTCGTCCGGTTCTGGGCGATGATCGCGTCCCGCATCGTGTCGGTCGGGATGCCCTGCGCTGCGGCGATGGCCTCGACCGTCGTCGCGACCCCGTCGGAGAGGGTCGGTCCGCCGAGCACGGTGTTGACGGTGACCTCGGTGCCGCGGGTGAGCTTGGCGAGCCCGTTGCCGAGCGCGAGCATCGCCGCCTTCGTGGTGCCGTAGTGGATCATGTCGGCCGGGACGTTCACGCCGGACTCGCTGCTGACGAAGACGATCCGTCCCCAGCCGCGTTCCAGCATGCGGGGGAGCAGGTACCGCGAGAGCCGGACGCCGCTCATGACGTTGACCTCGACGTACCGGGCCCATTCCTCGTCGGGGATCGTCCCGAAGTCGGCGAGGCCGAACAGCCCGACGTTGTTGACGAGGATGTCGACCGCTCCCAGTGACTCCAGGAGCTCCGCCACCTCGGTGCGGTCGCTGAAGTCGGCCACCAGGCCGGACGGATCGGAGCCGGGATGCTCCTGGCGGAGCCGGTCGACCGCGGCCTGCACTCGATCGGTGGCCCGCCCGTTGACCGTCACGCGGACACCCTCGGCGGTGAGAGCCGCGGCGACGGCGTACCCGATGCCCTGTGTCGATCCGCTGACGAACGCCGTCCTGCCCCGAAGGCCGAGCTCCACGATGACCCCTCCACTGGTGTCCCTGCCGGTGTCGATCACTTGCGCAGGCAAGTGCTGGACCGGACGCTATCACTTGCCGGAGCAAGCGACGCTGTCGGCGGGAGGCCCGACCGGTGGCATAGCCTCGGGCCATGTCGACGCAGGTGGGACCCCCGGGGATGACCGAGGCGGAGTTCGAGGTCTGGGCGTCGCTCGCCACGCTGCTGGAACGGCTGCCCGCGGCGCTGGACGCGCAGCTGCAGCGCGACAGCGGCCTCACCCACTTCGAGCAGGGCCTGCTGTACGCACTCGACACCGCTCCGGAGCGCACGCTGCGGATGAGCACGCTCGCCGGCTTCGCCAGCGCCACCCTGTCGCGGCTGTCCCGCGCGGTCACCCGGCTCGAGACGAAGGGCTGGGTCCGCCGCCGGCCCGATCCGACCGACGGCCGGTTCACCTTGGCCGTCCTCACCGAGGAGGGCCACCGCATGGTGGCGCAGGCGACCCCTGCTCACCACGCGCTGGTCAAGCGCCTGGTGTTCGACGCACTCAGTGACGCCCAGGCACGTCAGCTCGGGCTCATCGCCCGGCGGCTCGTCGAATCGGTCGACACCGCGCCCGCCTGGCGCCCGCCGGCCGCGGGGGAGGTCGGCGCGCCCTGAGCACGGGGCACCCCTCGAACGCGCGGACCGAGCCGCCGACCGCAGCGGCGTCCCGGCGCACTGTGGCCGTCAGCGCAGCGTCTCGGTCGCCGGAACCCCCCCGACCCGTTCGTCCCCCTCCGCACCCGCGACGTCGCCCGCGATGGTGCCCGATGGCGCCGCGCCGGACGACGCCCGCACGACGAGCTCGGGCTGGAACTGCACGTGCTGGGCGGGCGCGCCGTCGGGGCCCGCGCCGCGCAGCAGCAGGTCGGCGGCGACCTCGCCGAGCCGGTGCGTGGGCTGACGCACCGAGGTCAGCGGCGTGGTGAGCATCGAGGCGAAGTTGACGTCGTCGTACCCCACGACGGCCATGTCGTCCGGGATGCTCAGGCCGTGGGCACGCAGCGTGCGCATCGCGCCCAGCGCGGTGAGGTCGTTGACGCAGAACAGCGCGGTGGGCGCGGTTCCGCCGACGAGCAGCTCGGTGACGCCGGCCTCGCCGCCGTCGGCGTTGAGCGCCGGGACCTCCACCTCCACCAGCGCCGAGGCTCCCAAGCCCGCCTCGTCGAGCGCGCGCAGCGCACCGGCGCGCCGGTCCACGCACTGCTGGATGGTCGCCGGACCATTGATGAACCCGACGCGGCGGTGACCGAGCGAGACCAGGTGGCGCACGGCCATCGCCGCGCCCGCGACGTCGTCCACGGCGACCGACGAGACGTCGGCGACGGGGGAGGTCTGGTCCAGCAGGACGACCTGCACACCCCGGGACCGCAGCTCGAGCAGGTGGTCGAGGTCCGCTCCCGCGGGCGTCACCAGCACGCCGAGCACGCCGTGCTCCTCGAAGAGCCGCAGGTACCGCGCCTCCCGGGCGACGTCGCCGTCGGAGCTTGCGAGCATGAGCGTGTAGTCGTCGAGGGAGAGGCGGTCCTCGATGCCCCGGGCGACCTCGGTGAAGAACGGGTTCGCGATGTCCAGCAGGACCGCGCCGACCGTCGAGATCGTCCCCGCGCGCAACTGACGTGCCGAGCCGTTCGGGATGAAGGACAGCTCCTCGATGGCGCGCTGCACGCGCTCGCGGGTCGTCTCCGAGACACGGTCGGGCCGGTTGAGGACGTTCGACACCGTGCCGAGGGAGACCCCGGCGTGCCGGGCGACGTCGCTGATGCTCGTGCGTCGTGGACCGCGCCGCCGGGTGTCGGCGGGCCGCGATCCGGTGAGCCGGGCCGGGTCGCTGGACGCGTCCGCACGGTCGGGGGTGGTGGCCACGGGGCTCCCTCTGCTGCGCTGCGCGGACGCCGGTTGACGCTCCGGTGGCCGCCTCGTACGGTCATTCTGCCCGTGAACCGATTCACCGAGGAATGGAGCGGCGTCCCGGGTCCTCGGGCCGGCGCCCGGCGAGGACCCCCATGGCGCGCGTGTGCTTCATCTCCCGCATCCGGACCGACCAGATCGAGACGTACAAGCAGCGCCACGCCGAGGTGTGGCCCGAGATGCTGGACGCGCTGCACGAGACCGGGTGGCGGGACTACACGCTCCACCTGGCGCCGGACGGCCTGCTGGTCGGCGTGGTCGACGTCGACGACTTCGACGCCGCCCGCGAGGCGATGGCGGCCCGCGAGGTGAACGCGCGATGGCAGGCCGAGATGGCGCAGCTGTTCGGCAGCGACGGCCCGCCGGACGAGGGGTTCGTCCAGCTCGAGACGGTGTTCGACCTCGACGCCCAGCGGGCCGCGGCCCACGGGGCGCCGTCGGGCGCCCCCGGAGCGCCCGACGCCGACTGACCAGGCCGCCGGTGGTTGACCGGCGACGACCGCACCGGTTACGCTCGCTTGAAACGTTTCACACCGTCGTGGGACGCCGGACCGACGAAGAGGCAACGACGTGAGCACGCAGACGACGACGTCAGGTGGCAGTGACCGGCAGGAGCGCGCGCTGGCCGCGCTCCGGGACCAGACCATCGAGCTGCCCAGCTGGGCGTTCGGCAACTCGGGTACGCGCTTCAAGGTGTTCGCCCAGGCGGGCGTCCCGCGGGACCCGTTCGAGAAGATCGCCGACGCCGGTCAGGTCCACCGGTACACCGGCGTCGCGCCGCGGGTGTCGCTGCACATCCCGTGGGACAGGGTGGACGACTACGACGCCCTCGCCAAGCACGCCGGCGAGCAGGGCGTGTCGATCGGGGCGATCAACTCGAACCTGTTCCAGGACGACGACTACATGCTCGGGTCCCTCACGCACCCCGACGCCCGGGTCCGGGCCAAGGCGGTCGCTCACCACCTCGAGTGCATCGACATCATGCGCGAGACGGGGTCGCAGGACCTGAAGATCTGGTTGCCGGACGGGCTGAACTACCCCGGCCAGGACGACCTGCGCGCCCGTCAGGACCGCCTCGCCGAGGGCCTGGCCCAGGTGTACGCGGCGCTCGACCCCGAGCACCGGCTGATCCTGGAGTACAAGTTCTTCGAGCCGGCGTTCTACGCGATGGACGTCCCGGACTGGGGCACCTCGCTGCTGCACTGCCTCGCGCTCGGTGACCGCGCGATGGTGGTGCTGGACACCGGCCACCACGCCCCCGGCACGAACATCGAGTTCATCGTGGCCCAGCTGCTGCGGGTCGGCCGGCTCGGGGCGTTCGACTTCAACTCCCGCTTCTACGCCGACGACGACCTCATGGTCGGCGCCGCGGACCCGTTCCAGCTGTTCCGGATCATGCACGAGATCGTGGGCGCCGGGGCGCTCGCACCGGACTCGGGCGTGAACTTCATGCTCGACCAGTGCCACAACATCGAGCCGAAGATCCCGGCGCAGATCCGCTCCGTGATGAACATCCAGGAGGCGACCGCCAAGGCGCTGCTCGTCGACCGCGACGCGCTGGCCGCTGCCCAGCGGTCCGGTGACGTGCTCGCCGCCAACGGCGCGCTCATGGACGCCTACAACACCGACGTGCGCCCGCTCGTCGCGGACCTGCGCGAGTCGCAGGGCCTGGACCCGGACCCGATGGCGGCGTTCGCGGCGTCGGGCTACACCGACACGATCGTGGCCGAGCGCGTCGGTGGCGCGCAGGCCGGATGGGGAGCCTGACCGATGACCGACACCAGCACCGCGGCGGGCTCGACCGCCGACGGCACGCCCGGCACGCCGTCGCCGGCGGCCCAGCTGATCGCCCGCTCGAACCGCCTGGGCGCCGACCCGCGGACCACCAACTACGCCGGCGGCAACACCTCGGCCAAGGGCACCGAGACCGACCCCGTCACCGGTCAGCCGGTCGAGCTGCTCTGGGTCAAGGGGTCCGGCGGCGACCTCGGGACGCTCAAGCCCGCCAACCTCGCGGTGCTGCGGCTGGACCGCCTGCGTGCGCTCGCCGACGTCTACCCCGGCGTGGAGCGCGAGGACGAGATGGTCGCCGCGTTCGACTTCTGCCTGCACGGCAAGGGCGGCGCCGCGCCGTCGATCGACACCGCGATGCACGGCCTCGTCGACGCGGCGCACGTGGACCACCTGCACCCCGACGCCGGCATCGCGGTCGCCACCGCGGCGGACGGCGAGGCGCTGACCCGTGAGATCTTCGGCGACGCCGTCGCGTGGGTGCCGTGGCGACGTCCCGGCTTCCAGCTGGGCCTGGACATCGCCGCCATCAAGGCGGCGCACCCGCAGGCCATCGGGTGCGTCCTCGGTGGCCACGGCATCACGGCCTGGGGCGACACGAGCGACGAGGCGGAGGCCCGCTCGCTGGACATCATCGCCCGGGCCGAGGCCTACATCGCCGCCCGGACCGCCGAGCTCGCCGACCGGGGCGAGCACCCGTTCGGTCCGGTCGTCGAGGGCCGCGAGGCGCTGCCCGAGGCCGAGCGCCGCACCAAGGCCGCCGCGCTGGCCCCGGTGATCCGGGGCCTGGCGAGCACCGACCGGCCGCAGGTCGGGCACTTCACCGACGCCGACGTGGTCCTGGACTTCGTGGCCCGGGAGCGGCTGGGGGCGCTGGCCGAGCTCGGGACGTCCTGCCCCGACCACTTCCTGCGCACCAAGGTCAAGCCCCTGGTCGTGGACCTGCCCGCCGACGCCCCGGTGGACGACATCGTCGCGCGCCTCGGGGAGCTGCACGCCGCGTACCGCGAGGACTACGCCGGCTACTACGCGCGCAACGCGACCCCGGACAGCCCGGCGATGCGCGGCGCCGACCCGGCGGTCGTGCTGGTCCCCGGGGTCGGGATGTTCTCGTTCGGCAAGGACAAGCAGACCGCGCGGGTCGCGGGGGAGTTCTACGTCAACGCCATCAACGTGATGCGCGGCGCCGAGGCGATCAGCACGTATGCGCCGATCGACGAGGCGGAGAAGTTCCGCATCGAGTACTGGGCGCTGGAGGAGGCCAAGCTCCGGCGGATGCCCCAGCCCAAGCCGCTGGCGACCCGCGTCGCGCTGGTCACCGGCGCGGGCTCCGGGATCGGCAAGGCCATCGCCGAGCGACTCGCCGCCGAGGGGGCCTGCGTCGTCATCGCCGACCTGAACCTCCAGGGCGCCCAGGACGTCGCCGACTCCCTCGGCGGGCCCGACGTCGCCGTCGCCGTCCGGGCGGACGTGACCTCCGAGGACGACGTGCACGCCCTGGTCCAGGCCGCGGCGCTCGCCTTCGGCGGCGTCGACCTCGTGGTCAACAACGCCGGGCTGTCCATCTCCAAGCCGCTGCTGGAGACCACCGTCAAGGACTGGGACCTGCAGCACGACGTGATGGCGCGCGGGTCGTTCCTGGTGGCCCGGGAGGCCGCGCGGGCGATGATCGCCCAGGGCCTGGGCGGCGACATCGTGTACATCGCGTCGAAGAACTCGCTGTTCGCGGGGCCGAACAACATCGCGTACTCGGCGACGAAGGCGGACCAGGCCCACCAGGTCCGGCTGCTCGCCGCGGAGCTCGGCGGGCACGGGATCCGGGTCAACGGCGTCAACCCCGACGGCGTGGTGCGCGGCTCCGGCATCTTCGCCGGTGGCTGGGGCGCCCAGCGCGCCGCCACGTACGGCGTGCCGGAGGAGGAGCTGGGCGCGTACTACGCGCAGCGCACGCTGCTCAAGCGCGAGGTCCTGCCCGAGCACGTCGCCGCGGCGGTGTTCGCCCTGACCGGGCCGGACCTCGTCCAGACCACCGGCCTGCACGTCCCGGTCGACTCGGGCGTCGCCGCGGCCTTCCTGCGGTAGCGGCGTGGAGGCTCACACCGACGCGCCGGGGTCGGCCGCCACGTTCGCGGCGGTCGACCTCGGCGCGTCGAGCGGCCGGGTCATCGTCGGCCGGGTGCTCGGTGAGGTGGGGGAGCGGCGGGTCGAGCTGCACGAGGTCCACCGGTTCACCAACGGCGCGGTGTCGGTGCCCGTCGGCGCCGGGACGAGGCTGCACTGGGACGTCCTGGGGCTGTACCGCGAGATCCTGGACGGGCTGCGCACCGCCGCGCGCGATCACGGGCGGCTGAGCGCCGTCGGCATCGACTCCTGGGCCGTCGACTACGGACTGCTGGACGCCGGCGGCGCACTGCTGGGCAACCCCGTGCACTACCGCGACGCACGCACCACGGGCGTGCCGGAGCGCGTCTTCGCGCGCGTCCCCGCGGCGGAGCTGTACGCCCGCACCGGGCTGCAGGTGCAGCCGTTCAACACCGTGTTCCAGCTGGTCGCCGCGGCCGGCAGCGCCCAGCTCGCCGCGGCCCGGCGCGCGCTGCTGGTGCCGGACCTGCTCGGGTACTGGCTCACCGGCGCGCAGGTCGCGGAGATCACCAACGCCTCCACGACCGGCCTGCTCGACGCCACGACGCGGACGTGGACCGTCGACCTCGCCGAGCGGGTGGGGGTCGACCCCGCGCTCCTGGCGCCGCTGTGCGAGCCGGGCGCCACCGTGGGGGACGTCCGCGGTGAGGTGCTGGCCGAGATCGGCCACCCCGACCCGCTGCCGGTGGTCGCCGTCGGCTCGCACGACACCGCCTCGGCCGTGGTCGGCGTCCCGGCGACGGAGCCCGACTTCGCCTACATCTCGTGCGGCACGTGGTCGCTCGTCGGCGTCGAGCTGGACGCCCCGGTGCTCACCGAGGCCAGCCGGGCGGCCAACTTCACCAACGAGCTCGGGGTCGACGGCACCGTCCGGTACCTGCGCAACGTCATGGGCCTGTGGCTGCTGCAGGAGTCCATCCGCCACTGGGCCACCGCCGGCGAGCCCGCGCAGCTCGCGGACCTGCTCGCCGAGGCCGCCGACGTCGCCCCGCTGACCCGCGTGGTGGACGCCGACGACGTGGAGTTCCTCGCCCCCGGGGACATGCCGGCCCGCCTCGCCGCTGCGCTCGCGCGCACCGGCCAGCCGGTGCCGGCCACCCCGGCGCAGACCGTCCGGTGCATCCTCGACTCGCTCGCCCTGGCCTACCGGCGCGCGGTCCGGGACGCGTCGGCGCTGTCGGGTCGTGACGTCCGCGTGGTGCACGTGGTGGGTGGTGGCGCCCGCAACGAGCTGCTGTGCCGGCTCACCGCGGACGCCACCGGACTGCCCGTGGTCGCCGGCCCGGTGGAGGCGGCCGCGCTCGGCAACGTCCTGGTGCAGGCCCGCGCGACCGGTGTGCTGGACGGCGACCTGGCCGCGCTGCGAGCGGTCGGCGGGCGCGGGCAGAGCCTGCGCCGGTACGAGCCGGGCACCGTCGTCGCCGACGAGGCGACCTGGGCCGACGCGGAGCGCCGGCTGCGCGGCTGACGCCGGGCTCCCGGCACCGGACGCACGACGGGACGAGGGCCGGCGGGTGATCCCGCCGGCCCTCGTCCGTCAGTCGGTGCTCGTCGTCACCGGGTGGCCGCCGTCAGTCGGTGGCCGCGTCGGCGGCTGAGTCGGTGCGGAACAGGAACTGGTCGAAGCGGTGCAAGAACGCCGCCATGGCCTGCCGGGTCACCGGCCGGGTCACCCCGAACGTCCCGTCCCGGTACCCCTGGGCGATCGTCGCCTGCTCCAACCACGCGATCGCGTCGGCGAACTGCGAGCCGTCCGACACGTCGGTGAACGACGCACCCGACACCGTCACCGGCTCACCGGCCATCCGGTACAGGAACGCCGCCATCGCCTGCCGCGAGACCGGCTGCGTCGGCCCGAACGTGCCATCGGCGTACCCCTGGGTCACCCCCTGCTGCGCCAGCCACTCGATCTCGGTGTAGAACGGGTGATCGGTCGGCACATCGGAGAACGACGGCGTCCCGTCCGGCGTCCAGTCCGCCCCGGCGTACCGGTACAAGAACGCCGCCATCGCCTGCCGGCTCATCGCCGACCCCGGGTAGAAGAACACCTGGTCACCCACCACCGAGCCGTTCGACAGACCCGAGTCCGCCAACCACCGGATCTCCCCGTAGAACGGGTGCCCCGGCGTCACGTCCACGAACACCGGCGACGCTGCGACCGCGGGCAGCGGCACCTGGGACCAGTCCAGGTCGGACGCCAGGTAGAAGCCCGGGTACGCCGGCTGGTTGTAGGTGGTCTGCTGCCGGGCGACCTCCGCCCGGTACTGCAGGTCGTGCATCAGCGTGTACAGCTTGCGGTCGGTCACCTCCGTGGAGAGGTAGACCCGCATGGCGCTGGAGTCGGCCGTGCGCACGAGCAGCTCCTCGCGCCAGTCGCCGACGACGTCCGCGACCAGACTGGGGTTGCCCTTGGTGCCGTTGTTCGTCCGGGTGCCCTCGGCCGTCAGGACGGTCCCGTCCTGCCAGTCGTCGATCGTGACGTCGGCGTCGCCGGAGCCGTTGACGATCTGGGTCGTCATGTCGGCCGCCCACCGGATGCTCTGGTTCGTGCCGGGGGTCGTGTCCGCGACCACCTCGCCGGTCGGCGTGACGATCCCGCTGCCCTCGGTGCCACCGGGCATGCTCGCCCACGCCTCGATCCCGGGGGACTGCGGCAGGACGTCACCGATCATGCCGCGGCCCGTGTCGCGGCCGGAGTACACGCCGAAGATCAGCTCGCCGTCCTCCGCCTGGCGCATCCCCATGCCGAACGGGGCGAACGTGCCACCCTCGTGGACGGTGAAGATCTCCAGACCGGGCCGGTCGGGATCGATGTCGGTGACGTGCATGGCGTCGCCGTGGCCGAGCCGGACCGTCTCACCCGGTGCCGCACTGCCCTCCGGCAGCACGTCGACCGACGAGTACAGCAGGCTGCCGTCGTGGTCGATGGTCGCGGCGCCGTAGACGATCTCGTGGCGCCCGTCACCGTCGACGTCGGCGGCGGACAGCGAGTGGAAGCCCTGGGTCGTGATGGAGCCGAACTCGGGGTCGGTCCCGTCCCGCCCGTGCGGGCTGTCGTTGAACGGGTTGGTCATCGGCACGTGTCCGCTGTCCACCAGGAACTCCTGGGTCAGGCTCTCACCGTCCCAGTGGTAGGCGCCGATGGTGGCCCGGGTGTAGTAGCCCCGCGCGAAGATCGCCGACGGGTGCACGCCGTCCAGGTACGCCACTCCGGACAGGAAGCGGTCGACCCGGTTGCCCGGCTCGATCCGGGACATCGCGTAGTCGCCCCACAGCAGGCCGTCGTCGCCACGGCCCGGCTCGTACGCGACCGTCTCGAGCTCGGCGCCGGTCGCGCCGTCGAACACGCTGAGGTACTCCGGCCCGTCCAGGATGAAGCCCTCGAAGGTCCGCAGGTCGTTGCGCCCGCTGCGGGCGGGGGCGTACACGTCGATGAAGTAGTCCGCCAGGGTCTCGGCGTCCGCCTCGGAGAGCGGGTACGGGTAGGCCGGCTCGATGCCGAAGGCCTCCTCGAGCGTGGCGGGCCAGGTGCCGGCGACCACCTCCGGGTGCTCGCTCCAGCCCATGAACATCTCGACGAGGTGGTCCTGGTAGTCCTCGGCGCTCAGCCGCAGGTCATCCTCGTGCGTGACGCCGGCCGCGATGTCCTCCGGGAGCAGGGTGATGAACTCGCTGGAGGTCACCTCGCCGTCCTCGTACTGCAGGGTCCGGGTCCCGGGGGCGGTCTTGAGCATGATCTCGGCGCGACCGTCGCCGTCGAAGTCGTAGACGAGGAACTGGGTGTAGTGCGCGCCGGCACGGATGTTGACCCCGAGGTCGAGACGGTGCAGCAGGGTGCCGTCCATCTCGTAGGTGTCGAGGTAGACGTTGCCCGTGTAGCCCTTCTGCGAGACGTCCTTGGAGTTGGACGGGTCCCACTTCACGACGAGCTCGTACTCGCCGTCACCGTCGACGTCGCCGACGCTGGTGTCGTTCGCCGAGTAGGTGTAGGACTCCCCGGCCGGCGTCACGCCGTCGGCGGGCTTGGTGAGCGGGACCTCCCAGAACTCCTCGGCGTGCGGGCTGACCGTCGTGCCGTCCCCGACCTCGGTGTCGCCGACGAGCGGCACCACCCGGTACGACGACGTCGCGGTGCCGTCCGCGTCGAGGAGGTTGGTGCTGTCGGTGACGTCGGCGACCCGGACCCCGTCGCGGTAGACCCGGAAGTCGGTGCCCATCAGACCTGAGGCGCCGGCTCCGCTCACCTCACCGGCGAGCAGTCGCCAGCTGAGGAAGACCCCGTCGGGCGTCACGGCCGCGACCAGGCCGCGGTCGAGCTGCTCCAGCTGCGGCACGGCCGGTGTCGCCGGGTCCGGGGCGGCCGAGGCCACCCCCTGCGAGCCGGTGACCAGCAGGGCCGCCGCCACCGTGGAGACGGCGAGCCGGGAGGTGACCGCCCGCGGGGGTGGCGCGGTTCTGTGTGGAAGGTTCATCGTCGAATCCTTCGGTTGGTGCGGCGGCCGCACGTCTGACGGTGAAACGTTTCACACCGCGGCGGCCGCCCGAGGTCCTCGACCGTAATCACCGCGATGACCGCAGTCAATGGAGCGACCCGAGGCGGTCGGTCGGAGCGCGGCCGGCCGGGCCGCGCTTCCGCGGGCGCGCGGAGGCTCCCGACGGGCGGGCCGCACGCCGCTCGGCACCCGGTGCCGGAAAGCGCTTGCCGTCGCCCGGCCTCGCATGCCAGGATCGTCGCGCGGCACGGGCCGCGCGCACGGCTCAGAGACGAACCGACGGAGAGGACGCGACCGATGCCGGCTGTGGCACTGGTGACCGGGGGCAACCGGGGGATCGGACTGGGGATCACCCGCCGGCTGCTGACGGACGGGTTCGCCGTCTCGATCCTGGCCACGCGCGAGGAGCCGACCGACGTGCTCACCGAGCTGCGCGAGCTCGCCGGTTCGCCCGACCGCGTCCGGTACGTGCGCGGCTCGGTGGCGGACCCCGACGACCACGGCCGGTACGTCCAGGACGCCGTCGACGCCTGGGGACGGCTCGACGTGCTGGTCAACAACGCCGGCGTCGGCCCGACCGTGCGCGACGACATCCTCGACGCCGGGACCGAGAGCTTCGACCGGGTGCTCGGCATCAACCTGCGCGGTCCGTACTTCCTCACCCAGGCGTTCGCCCGCGCGGTGCTCGACCTGCGAGGTGACCTGCCCGAGCGGCTCGAGCGCCCCGTCGCGACCATCGTCAACGTGTCGTCCATCTCGGCGACGACCGTGTCGACCAACCGCGGGGACTACTGCATCTCCAAGGCCGGCGTGGCGATGGCGACGCAGCTGTGGGCCGCCCGCCTCGCGCCCGAGGGCGTCGTCGTCTACGAGGTCCGGCCGGGGGTGATCGCGACCGACATGACCGCCGGCGTGACGCAGAAGTACGACGAGCTGCTCGCGAACGGGCTGGCGCCCATGCCTCGGTGGGGCACACCGGCCGACGTCGGCGGTGCGGTCGGGATGCTCGTCCGGGGGGACGCGCCGTACTCGACCGGGGAGGTCTTCCACGTCGACGGTGGGATGCACATCGCCCGGCTGTAGACCGGTCGGGTCGCCGGTGGCTGCCGGCCGGCGACGCTCGTCCGCAGCGCGGGTCCGCACCACCCGTCGACAGCGCCGGCCGGTGCCGCACGCCGTCGTCCGGCACGACCCCAGCCCCACCCTGCTCGCACAGAGGCCGCACCACAGGAGGAACGATGAGCCCGCACGACCCCCAGACGCTGCGCGTCGCCGGCCGGCCGGTGCCGGTGGTGACCGCCAACACCGTCGTGGTCGGCACCGGTTCGGCGGGCTTCTGCGCCGCGGACCGGCTCTTCGAGTTCGGCCAGTCGGACATCGTCATGGTCACCGACAAGGTGGGCGCCGGGGCGTCGCGCAACGCGGGCTCGGACAAGCAGACCTACTACAAGATGACCCTCTCCGGGGACGACGGCGACTCCGTCCGGGAGATGGCGCAGACGCTGTTCTCGGGCGGCGCGATGGACGGTGACAACGCGCTGTGCGAGGCGGCGCTGTCGGCGCGCGGCTTCCTGCGGCTGTGCGAGCTCGGCGTGCCGTTCCCGCAGAACCGGTACGGGGAGTTCATCGGCTACAAGACCGACCACGACCCGCGCCGGCGGGCGACGTCGGTCGGGCCGTACACGTCCCGCTCCATGGTCGAGCAGCTGGAGAAGAAGGTGGCCCGCAACGGCACCCGGATCTTCGACAACTGCCGGATCGTGGACCTGGTCGTGGTCGACGGCGAGGTGGCCGGGCTGCTGGTGCTGCGCACCGACGTCAAGGCCGACCCCGACGACCCGGACGGCGAGAGCCCGTTCGCGCTGTTCCGCTGCACCAACATCGTCTACGCGACCGGCGGACCGGCCGGGCTGTACGCGACCCGGGTGTTCCCGAACGGTCAGTGGGGGGCGTCCGGCGCGGCGTACCGCGCCGGGGTGCACGGCAAGAACGTGACCGAGTGGCAGTTCGGCCTGGCGTCGGTCCGTCCGCGGTGGAACGTGTCCGGCACGTACATGCAGGTGCTGCCGCGGTTCGTGTCCACCGACGCCGAGGGCGGGGACGAGCGCGAGTTCCTCACCGAGGGCATCGGCGACTACGGCCGCCAGCTGTCGATGACCTTCCTCAAGGGCTACCAGTGGCCCTTCGACGTGCGTAAGGCGGTCGACGGCTCGTCGCTGATCGACCTGCTCGTCTACCGCGAGACGGTGCTGCGCGGGCGACGGGTGTTCCTGGACTTCCGCAGCAACCCGATGCGGGCGGAGCTCGACCCGAGCGCGCTGTCACCCGAGGCGCACGCCTACCTGGAGCGCGCGGACGTGCTGTTCGGCACGCCGATCGAGCGGCTGAAGAAGATGAACCTGCCCGCGTACAGGTTCTACCTGGAGAAGAACCCGACCGTGGATCTCGCGACGGAGATGCTCGAGGTCGACGTGTGCGCCCAGCACAACAACGGCGGCCTGGTGGTGGACGCGTGGTGGCAGTCCAACGTCGCGGGGTTCTTCCCCGTCGGTGAGGCCGGCGGCGCGCACGGGGTGTACCGCCCCGGCGGTGCTGCGCTGAACAGCGGGCAGGTCGGAGCCACGCGGGCGGCGCAGTTCATCGCGGTGCAGCGCGTCACCGAGCCGCTGCCGGTCGACGCGTTCGTGGCGGCGGCCGAACCCGTGCTCGCCGGTGCGCTGGACCTCGTCGAGCGGGCGACCGCGCGGGCCGAGGCGGGGCAGCCGGACAACACCGGGGACCTGCTGCGCGACGTCGGCGAGCTGATGAGCGCCAAGGCCGGGCCGGTGCGGTCGGCGCGGTCGATCCACGAGGCGCTGGTGCAGGTGCACGACTGGCTCGCGCGCTACGACGACCTGGTGACCGCGGACGCGGCCTCGCGGCGCGCGGTCGACCGCACCTTCCTGGTCCGCGACATCCTCACCACCGCGTACGTGTACCTGTCGGCGATGGCGGACTACGTCGCGCACGGTGGCCGGTCCCGCGGCTCGGTGCTCTACACCGACCCCGACGGGGCCCTCCCGGTCGTGGGCCACGGGCCCGACCCCGACGCCGAGCTGGATCTGCCTGAGCTGTTCCGGTTCTCGCTCGACGGCGGCGCCCTCGACGGCGAGGTGCAGGAGGCCGCATGGGCACCGGCCGCAGCCGGGGAGGACCCCGCCGGACGCGCCGAGTTCGTCTGGCGTCCGGTGCGGCCCATCCCGGAGGACGACGACTTCTTCGAGAACGTCTGGCGGGAGTACCGCGAGCACCGCAACGTCTACTGAGCCGGTGCCGAGCAGCATCACCGGCGGTGGGCCGCGGTCGACGTCGGCGGCCGTCGGTCGGGCCGCCGGCCGGACCGCCGCCAGGGCCGACCCGAGCCGTCCCGAGCGGACCGACCTGAGCAGGAGTGAGCGCATGACGCAGTGGGTGAGCACGCCGGTCGTCGGCGGACCGGTCCGCGTGCTGGGAGCCGTGGAGGTCGAGCAGACCGACGCCGGCGTCGTCCTGCACCGGCTGCCGGCCCCGTCCCGGGCGCAGCTGCCCGACGCGTTCGTGCGCATGTGCGAGGAGCAGCCGTCCGGGGTGCGGCTGACCCTGCGGACGCCGGCACGTCATCTCGAGCTGGACGTCCGGGCGACCCGGACCCGGATCGTGGGACATCCCGTCCCGCCCGCGGGGGCGTACGAGCTGGTCGTCGACGGGGGCGAGGTCCTGCGCGGCACGGCCGAGGAGCACGGGGTGCTCGACCTCGACCCGGGCGCCGGCACGACGTCGGGCGGGACCGGGCCGGTCACGGCGGTCGTGTTCCCCGAGCTGCCGCCCGGCGACAAGGACCTGGAGATCTGGCTGCCGTACGGCGAGCTGACGCGTGTGGTCGCCGTGCGGACGGACGGCCCGGTGTCCCGCGCGACGGGCTCCGGCGGCCGGCCGCGGTGGGTCCACCACGGCAGCTCGATCAGCCAGGGCGCATCCGCCGACGCCCCGACCGGCATCTGGCCCGTGGTGGCGGCGCGTCGCGCCGGCGTGGACCTGCTGAACCTCGGCTTCTCGGGCAACGCGGTGCTCGACCCGTTCACCGCGCGCGCCATCCGCGACCAGCCCGCCAATCTGATCACGCTCAAGCTGGGCATCAACGTGGTGAACCACGACTGCTTCCGCCGCCGCACCTTCGCGCCGGCGGTCGACGGGTTCCTCGACACGATCCGCGAGGGGCACCCGACGACGCCGATCGTGGTCATCTCGCCGATCCTGTGCCCGATGGTCGAGGACCGGCCGGGACCGACCTCCATCGACCCGGCGTCGCCGCCGGACGCACCCGTGTTCCGCACGAGCGGGCGACCGGAGGAGGTCGCCGAGGGCAAGCTCAGCCTCGGCGCCATCCGCACGATCCTGGCCGACGTCGTCGCGCGCCGGGGCGTGGACGACGCGTACCTGACGTACCTCGACGGGCGCGAGCTGTTCGGCACGGCGCAGTGGGACGCGATGCCGATGCCGGACCTGCTGCACCCCGACGCCGCCGGGCACCGCCACATGGGCGAGCGCTTCGCCGACCTGCTACCGACGCTCGTGCCGGCGTTGCAGCGCGCCGGCGCGGTCCGGGGGAGCGGGGCGGTGGCTGCCGGCGCCTGATACGGCGGCTCGCCGCTCCTGCTGGAGGCCGACCGACCGGGCGGAGCGGGGTCTGCCCCGGCCGGTCGCCGGGTCCGGGCCGTGCCTGGTCGGTGCCCGGTCAGTGCCCGGTCGGTGCCCGGTCAGTGCCCGCGCAGCTGCTGGATCTGCCGACGCTCCCGCTTGGTCGGCCGCCCGGCTCCGCGGTCGCGCACCGCGCCGCCCGGCACCTCGACGGGGGGTGGCGGCGGTGGCGTCCGGTCGACGAGACACTCCGTCGCGACACCCGCGCCCACGCGCTTCTCGATGATCCGCGCGACCTCGACGACACGCTCGACACCCTCGCTGCGGACGCGCACCTCGTCGCCCACCCGCACCGGCGTGGCCGGCTTGGCGCGGTCACCGTTGACCCGGATGTGGCCGGCCCGGCATGCCGCCGCGGCGAGCGCCCGGGTCCGCGTCAGCCGCACGGCCCAGACCCAGCGGTCGACCCGCGTCGAGGCGGGGAGCTCCGTCGTCACCCGACGACCCTACGGCGGCGTCGCCCGGCCGCCGTCGGTCGTGCCCCCGTGGCGACCCCGCCGTACGGTGGCGACATGACCTATCGCCCTGCCTCTGCCCCGTCCGTCGTCGCCGTCACCGGCGGCTACGTCGTCCCGGTCACCTCCGCGCCGATCGACGGCGGGACCGTCTTGATCGAGGACGGGCGCATCACCGCCGTCGGCGCCGACGTGGCCGTGCCCGACGGCGCGACCGTGGTCGACGCCACCGGCCGCTGGGTGCTTCCCGGCTTCGTGGAGGCGCACGGGCACGTCGGCATCCACGAGGAGGGCGAGGGTGTCGCCGGCAACGACACGAACGAGATGACCCAGCCCAACACCGCGGCGGTGCGCGCGATCGACGCCATCAACATCGACGACGAGGGCTTCCGCGACGCGCTGGAGGGCGGCGTGACGTCGATCGTGGTGAAGCCCGGGTCGGGCAACCCGATCGGGGGGCAGAGCGTCGCGATCAAGTCGTGGGGCGGGCGCACCATCGACGAGCAGGTGATCAGCGACGCGGTGAGCGTCAAGTCGGCGCTGGGGGAGAACCCCAAGCGCGTGTACGCCGAGAAGAAGCAGCTCCCGTCCACCCGGCTCGGCACCGCGTTCATCATCCGCGAGGCCTTCACCAAGGCGCAGCACTACCGCGAGGCCCGTGCCGCCGGCCTGCGCAAGGGGGAGCCGTTCGCACCCGACCTCACGATGGAGGTCCTTGCCCGGGTGCTCGACGGCGAGCTGGTGTGGGACCAGCACACCCACCGCCACGACGACATCGCGACCGCGGTGCGGCTCGCCGACGAGTTCGGGTACCGGCTGGTCATCAACCACGGCACCGAGGCTCACAAGATCGCCGACGTCCTCGCCGAGCGCGACATCCCGGTCATCTTCGGCCCGATGTTCACCAGCCGTTCCAAGGTCGAGCTGCGCGACCGGGCCATCGGCCACCTGGCCACCATCGCGGCCGCCGGCGTCCGGGTCGCCATCACGACCGATCACCCCGTCGTGCCGATCAACTTCCTCGTGCACCAGGCGACGCTCGCCGTGAAGGAGGGGCTCCCGCGCGACACCGCGCTCGAGGCCCTCACGGTCAACCCCGCGACGTTCCTCGGGCTCGACGACCGCGTGGGCTCGCTCCAGCCCGGACGCGACGGCGACGTCGTCGTGTGGTCCGGCGACCCGCTGGACGTCCACTCCCGCGCCGAGCTCGTCCTGATCGACGGCGTCCCGGTCTACTCCTGGGACGACGAGGCGTCGTCCGGACGCGTCGTCGAGCGCGGGGAGCGCTTCACCGCCTGACCTGGCGGCCAGCGGAGCCGGCCCGTGGGCGTGGAGGAGCCCTGGTCGGCGCGGGACGCACCCGCGCCGACCGACGCGCTACTGCCCGTCGAGGTCGACGTCGTCCGGGTCGAAGCCCACCACCTGGCACGCCTCGAGCAGCTCGTCGAGATCGACGGAGTACACCCGGTCGTCCTCCGCGCCGACGAACTCCAGATCCCCGGCGTCGACCGGCGGGCTGACCACCTCGCGGATGTCGGCGGACTGCGACGACGCGGCAGCCGCCGCGATGCTGCCGATCGACTCGTCGAGCTCGTCACCGGCATCGAGCAGCTGCGCGGCCACGGCGTCGCGGCACGCGGTGTAGCCGATCGGGTCGTCCTGCCGGAAGTCGAACGACGACCCGCCGCAGCCGGCCAGAAGGCCGGCGGCGAGCACGCCGGTGATCATCGCGAGGGGGCGTCGGGTGCGGGTCATGGCCCCTAGTCAACGCTGAGCCGACCGCCGGCGCGACTCGTCACGCGAGCCGGCGGCAGCACGTCACCCAGCCTGACCTGCGTCTCGAGATGCGCCACCGGCGCGCCTGCGGAACCTTGTCCCTGACATCGAGCGGCGGTGACCGACCTCCCGGGCAGGGACCGGTGCACACCGCCGCCCAGACACTCGGAGGACACCATGGCTCACCCCACCAACGCGGGCGTCGGCGCCGGCACGACCGACCACGGTCGCGGCACCCACCAGTGGCTCGCGCTCATCATCGGAGCCGTCTACCTGCTCGTCGGCATCGCCGGCTTCTTCGTCACCGGCTTCGACGGCTTCACCGAGCACGACCACGACGAGACGCTGCTCGGCTTCGCGGTCAACCCGCTGCACAACATCGTCCACATCCTCATCGGCGTCCTCGGCCTGGCGATGTGGACGAGGGACGCCAGCGCGCGCACGTTCGGCTGGATCCTGTTCGTCGTGTACGGCGCGACGTTCGTCTACGGCCTGATCGTCCAGGGCAACGAGGACGCCAACATCCTCAACATCAACGGCGCCGACAACGTGCTGCACATCGTGAGCGCGATCGCCGGTCTGGTGATCGCCCTGTGGCCGCGCAAGGACCGGACCCGCACCGCGCGCTGATCCTCGCCCGCGGCTGCCGTGCGCGGCGCTCGCGTGCAGACCCGCGCCGCTGACGCTGGTCCGGGGTACCCGCCGCACCCCACCTCCGCCCGGGACTCGGGGTCACGAGTCCCGGGCGGACGTGCGTCCGCACCGCTCGTCGCCGGGCGGCGGTGTCCGTCGCCCCGGTTGCCGGTCGGCGGCCACCGCGTAGTTTTCTCGCCATGGCGGTCGTCGAGAAGCACATGCGGTGTCCCGCGGAGTCGGTGGTGGAGATCCTCCGCGACGGCTGGTCCTACGCGGCCTGGGTCGTGGGGGCCTCGCGCATCCGTTCCGTCGACGCCCGGTGGCCCGCGCCCGGGTCGACCATCCACCACTCGGCCGGGGCGTGGCCGCTCGTCATCAACGACAAGACTGTCGCGCGTCGGTGGGACGGCGAGAGCCGCCTGGAGCTCCAGGCCCGCGGGTGGCCGCTCGGCGAGGCACGGATCCGGATCGAGGTCGTGCCCGACCCCCACGGCGGCTGCACCGTGACGATGACGGAGGACGCCGTGCGTGGCCCCGGCACCCTGGTGCCGCGGCCCCTGCGCACGCTGCTGCTCGTGCCGCGCAACCGCGAGACGCTGGACCGCCTCGCGCTGCTCGCCGAGGGCCGCGGACTCGCGACCGGCTCGTCGGCCGCGTGACGCCGGGGACGACCTCGGCCGGCGGGTACCGGCTGGCGATCACCCAGGCCGGCACCCCCGGCGCACCGGCGTTCGTCCTGGTGCACGGCATCGGCATGTCGTCGCGGTACTTCCGGCCGCTGGTCGAGGCGCTGCAGGACGACAGCCATGTGGTCGCGCTGGACCTGCCGGGCTTCGGCGCGAGCGAGCGCCCGCGCCGGGCGCTCGGCATCGGGGAGCACGCCGACGTCGTCGCCGCGCTGATCGAGCGGCTGGACCTGTCCGGCGCCGTCCTGGTCGGGCACTCCATGGGCTGCCAGGTGGTGACCGAGGTCCTCGCGCGTCGTCCCGGCCTGGCCGCCGGTGCGGTGCTGATCGGCCCGGTGGTGGACGACGACGCCCGCAGCACGGCCCGACAGGCGCTGCGGCTGCTGCGCGACGGGCGGCACGAGCCGCTGCGCGTCAACGCCACCATCACCGGCGACTACGTGCGCGCCGGACCTCGGCGCTACGCCGCCACCGTCCCGCACATGATGGGCTACCGCATCCACGAGCGGATCCAGCACGTCACCGAGCCCGTCGTCGTGGTGCGCGGCGAGCACGACCCCATCGCACCCACGGGGTGGGTGCAGCGGCTCGCGGCCGCGGCGCCCCGGTCCGCCGTCGCCGAGGTCCCGGACGCCGGCCACGTCGCGATGTACACCCGTCCCGAGCTGGTGAGCCGCCTGTGCCACGGCGTGACCTGCTGACCCGCGCCGCCACGGCGCGCACCGCACTGGCCGCCGCTGCGTCCACCCGGGCCGGCGGCCCGCGTCGCCGGTCGACGCGGCTCGCCGGCGTCGCGCGCCGGGCGGTGTGGTGGCTGCTGGACTACGCCTACGTCGCCGTCTGGCAGACCGTCGGCTTCCTGCGCCCCGGCGGGGCGGACCGCTTCGTGGACGCGCCGGACGGGCGCGGGCCCACCGTGGTGCTGATCCCCGGCGTCTACGAGCCGTGGCAGTTCATGCGGCCTCTGGCTGCGCTGCTGCACCGGAACGGCCACCCCGTCCACGTGGTGCCGACGCTCGGCTACAACCGGGGCGCCGTCCCGGAGATGGCGCGGCTCGTGGCGCAGCGGATCGAGGAGCGCGACCTGCGCGACGTCGTCCTGGTCTGCCACAGCAAGGGCGGCCTCATCGGCAAGTACGCGATGCTCCACCACGACCCCGACGGCCGGATCCTGGCGATGGCGGCGATCAACACGCCGTTCGGCGGCTCGCCGTACGCGCGGTGGATCCCGGTGGAGGCCATCCGGGCCTTCGTCCCCACCGACGCCGTGCTCGCCGCCCTCACCGCGGACCGGGTCACCAACGCGCGGATCACGTCGATCTCCGGCCCGTTCGACCCGCACATCCCCGGCGGGAGCGACCTCGAGGGGGCGACCAACGTGCACCTGCGGACGCCGGGGCACTTCCGCATCCTCAGCGACCGTCAGCTGGCGCCGACGGTCCTGGCGGTCCTCGAGCAGGCCCGCACGGCGGCGGCCGGCTGACCCGCCTTCGGGGCGGGCCGGCCGGCCTGGCGGCTCGGCGGCCGGCCGGCTGTGCCGGCGTGGCGGCTCTCCGGCTGACGGCCGGCCGGTTCCCCGGCTGTGCGGCCTCCCGGCCGACCGAGTCCCTCGCGGCACCCAGATCCTCGGGGAGCGACCGATGAGTGCGCGGTCGTGTGCACCCCGCCTGCGCGAACCCGGGAGGTCCGCGCGACCGGCGCACGACCTCCCCACCGGTTGCCGCCCCCTGACCACTCAGGTAGGCCTAACCGGTAGCGGTGAGGCAGACGCCTCGCCGCAGGACCGTGGGGCCCGTGGCCCCGGACGGGAGTGGGTCGTCGATGTTCTTCCACCGCCAGGAGCTCCAGCACCGCGCCAAGCCCGACAAGCCCGACGCCGTCTACGCCCGCAAGCTCCAGGAGGTCCTGGGCGGTCAGTACGGCGAGATCACCGTCGCCATGCAGTACGGCTTCCAGTCGTGGAACGCCCACCTGCCCGGCAAGTACCGCGACCTGCTCTTCGGGATCGGTGCGGAGGAGATGGGCCACGTCGAGATGCTCGCGACGATGATCGCGCAGCTGCTCGAGAAGGCCCCTCTCGGCATCACCGAGGACGCCGTCCAGAACGACCCGACCGTGGCCGCCGTCATCGGCGGGACCGACCTCCAGCACGCCATCGTCGCCGGCGCCGGGGCGCGCCCGGTCGACTCGATGGGCAACCCGTGGAGCGGCAGCTACGTGACCGCGAGCGGCAACATGCTGGCCGACTTCACGGCCAACGCCAACGCCGAGATGCAGGGCCGCCTCCAGGTCGCCCGCCTCTACCACATGACCGACGACGCCGGGGTGCGTGACCTGCTCTCGTTCCTGCTCGCGCGCGACACCATGCACCAGAACCAGTGGATCGCGGCCGCCGCGGAGCTGCGCGAGGAGGGGTACGAGGAGCTGCCCGTCCCGAGCAACTTCCCCCTCGGCAAGGAGGACCGCAGCGTGTCGTACCAGTACATCAACTTCTCCGACGGCCAGGCCGCGTCCGAGGGCAGCTGGGCCTCGGGACCCGCGCCGGACGGCAAGGGCGAGTTCAGCTACCTGGCCGAGCCCCCGGCCGGCTCACCATGCCGCCGCCCACCCGGCCGGACGCCCGCCTCTACGGCACCACCGACGTCCCCAACACGGTCGAGAAGGTGGCCGGCACGCTGCAGGACAAGCTCCACCGCGAGTAGCCCGCACACGCCTGACAGGCTGGACGGGCCGGGCAGGCACCGCGAACGGCCTCGGGGCCGGTACGTCCTCGACGTACCGGCCCCGAGCCGTCTCCAGCGCCCCGAGCGCCGGTCGCGCCGGGCGCGGTCGGCCGGGCGTCGCCCCGCGGTCAGATGGCGGTGGTCGGGTCCGTACCCTCGTCGCGGTGACGCCCGCCGGTGGCCGCGTCCGGGGCAGGCCCGGCCCCGCCCACCCGGAAGTCGCCCGGCTCGGCCGCACCGTCGCCGCCGAGCGGGACCTGCGCGACGAAGGCCTCGTCCCGGGTGCCGACCTTGCGCGCCACGGACAGGTGCGCACCGAGGAAGCCGCTGACGCCGATGACGCTCAGGCCCGCCAGGCTGGTCAGCACGCCGACCCCGTGCCGTCCCCGGCGCCGCGCCCGGTAGGACATCACGTACAGACCCAGGCCCACGGTGTTGGACGCGGCATGCACCAGTCCCACCCGGCGTGCCGGCTGGTCGCTGGTCGCGGCCCACTCGGCCAGCCCCGTGACCGCCGTCGGGACTGCCGCCAGGATGCCGGTGCCGATCAGGCGCGTCGCCGCCGGACGGCTGCGCTTGCCGCCGATGAAGTCCAGCAGGAACGCGCTCGACCAGGTCCCGATCGGCACGTCCGTCAGCAGGGGGTGCAGCGCGTGGCCCATCGCCTTGCCGTGCAGCAGGTCTCGGACGGTGGGGTCCTTGACCAGCGCGGCGGCGGCGGGCGCGAGGCGGTCCACCCACGGGTCGAGCGCCTCGGCGTGCTCGACGCGCAGCACGGCGTCGACCATCACGGGGTTCGGCTCGCCGGCGCGCGAGGTGGGGGTGGGGTCGGGGGTGCCGTGCACGGCCATGCGGTCCTCCTGGGGATGGGCGTCGACGGGCGGCGTCGGATCGCGTCCAGCATGGTCCGTCGGGGCCGCCCGCGCACGGTCACGCGTCGGGCTGGTGCCCGTCCGTCCGGGCCCGGTGCGTCAGCCGCAGCGGGAGCAGGATCCACGCGACCGCGAGCAGCGCCAGGATCGTCGCGCCGACCACGCGCCCGGCCGTGCGGTCGACGACGACGTCGAACACGAGCATCGCCGCACCCGCCAGGGTCAGGGCGAGGAAGACCAGACCGCCGCGCGCGAGCGCGTCGGCGGCGTCGACCAGCTCGGCCTTGAGGTGCTTGCGGAACATGATCCGGTGCAGGCTCACCGGCGCGACGATCAACCCCGTGCTGGTGATCGCGAGCACGACCAGGACCAGGTACAGCCCCTTCTGGTAGGGGTCGAGATCGGCGAAGCGGCCCTGGAACGGGATGGTGAGCAGGAACCCGGTGAGGATCTGCACGCCGGTCTGCGTGACGCGCAGCTCCTGGAGCAGCTCGTCCCAGTTGCGGTCCAGGCGCTCGGTCGGTGTCTCGTTGCGGTCGCCGGGGGGCCGGTCGACGTCACCGGTCGGGCGTGCTCGTCGAATCATCGCCGTATCGTCGCGCGCCCGTCGCCGCACGGCGAGGTGCCCGGCGCGTCAGGGGCGCTTGCGGCGTGGCGGCGTGCAGATGCGCGCGGGCCCTCCGGGTGCGAGCGTGGGGCCAGACCTGACACGGGTCGATGAGACACCCCGGCAGACGCACCACCGGGCAGACGCGACATGGGGTCGCGACCTGCGGACCGCACCACGAAGGGGAACGCGATGAAGGCACTGACCTGGCAGGGCACGGAGAAGGTCGCCGTCGAGGACGTGGCCGACCCGCGGATCCAGGAGCCGACCGACGCCGTCATCCGGGTCACCTCCACCGCCATCTGCGGGTCCGACCTGCACCTGTACTCCACGCTCGGCATGTTCCTGGACAAGGGCGACGTGCTCGGCCACGAGTCGATGGGCGTGGTCGAGGAGGTCGGGCCGGGCGTCACCCAGCTCAAGGCCGGTGACCGCGTCGTCATCCCGTTCGGCATCGCCTGCGGCACCTGCTTCATGTGCACACGGGGCCTGTACGGCCAGTGCGAGACCACCCAGGTCCGCGAGCAGGACAAGGGCGCCGCGCTGTTCGGCTACACCAAGCTCTACGGGCAGGTTCCCGGTGGGCAGGCCCAGTACCTGCGCGTCCCGCAGGCGCAGTTCGGCCCGGTCGTGGTGCCGGACGACGGCCAGCCCGACGAGCGCTACCTCTACCTGTCCGACGTGCTGCCCACCGCCTGGCAGGCCGTCGAGTTCGCCGACATCCCGGCCGGCGGCTCCGTCGCGGTGATCGGCCTGGGACCGATCGGGCAGATGGCGGCCCGCATCGCCGCGCACCGCGGCGCCGCCAAGGTCATCGGCGTCGACCTCGTCCCCGAGCGCCTGGAGATGGCCCGCCGGCACGGGATCGACGTCATCGACCTGCGTGAGGTCGACGACGTGTCCGCCGCCGTGCGGGACCTCACCGACGGCCGCGGCGCGGACGCCACGATCGAGGCCGTGGGCATGGAGGCGCACGGGTCGCCGGTCGCGAGCGTGGCCCAGAAGGCGGCCGGCCTGCTCCCGGACGCGCTGGCGCGCAAGGCGATCGAGAAGGCCGCCGTCGACCGGCTGGCCGCGCTGGAGGCCGCGATCGCCGCCGTGCGACGCGGGGGCACGGTGTCCATCGTCGGGGTCTACGGCGGCGCGACCGACCCGATGCCGATGATGCAGATGTTCGACAAGGGCCTGACGCTGCGGATGGGTCAGGCGCACGTCAAGCGCTGGACGGACACGATCCTGCCGCTGCTGACCGACCCGTCCGACCCGCTGTCCGTGCTGGACCTGCGCACCCACCGGCTGCCGCTGGAGCAGGCACCGGGCGCCTACGAGATGTTCCAGAAGAAGACCGACGGGTGCATCAAGGTGGTGCTCGACCCGTTCGCCGCGAGCAGTGATGGCAGCTGACACCCGCCCGGGCCGGTCGGCCGCGTCCTGGTACGACGCCGCGGCCGACCGCGCCCCGGACCCGCACGGCGGCGTCGAGATCCGGACCGCCGACGGCGTCACGGTCGTCCGGTTCTGGGGGTCGGTCGACCTCGCCGTCCGGGCGACCGGCACCGACGGGCTCGGCGACCTGCGCGGGGACAGCGGGCCGATGACCGTCGACTGCCGCGACGTGGTCTTCATGGACTCCACGGGCCTGTCGGTCCTGGTCCGACTCGTGCGCGACGCGGTCGCGGACGGACGCGCGGTGACGTTCCTCGGGGCGGGGCAGCAGGTCCTGGAGCTGCTGCGCACGACGGGCGTCGACCTGTGGATGTCCAAGCTCGGCGTCGACGGCGTGCCCACCGGGAGCTGACCTCCCGCCGACCGGCCGCCGCGGGGCCGACCGACCTCAGGGACCGGCGAGCAGGTCCCCCTGCTCGCCGAGGCGCTCGACGACCTCCTCGGGGCCGAGCTGGCGCAGGTCCGGGTCGTCCAGCTCGTCCCACGTCCGGGGAGCGGCCACAGCCGGTCGCTCCCGGCCGCGCAGGGAGTACGGCGTGATCGTGGTCTTCGCCGGGTGGTTCTGGGACCAGTCCAGCAGGACCTTGCCGCCGCGCGCGTCCTTGCGCATGACGGCGACGACGTCGTCCGGGTGCTCCGCCGCGAGGCTCCGCGCCAGGCCGCGGGCGTACTCGCGGACCTCCATCGCGGTGCGCCGGCCGTCCAACGGGGCGTACAGCTGCAGGCCCGTGCTGCCGGACGTCACCGGGACCGAGCGCAGGCCGTCCTCGAGCAGCCGGGCGGCGACCAGGCGCGCGACACGGGCGCAGTCGACGATCCCGGCCGGGGGCCCGGGGTCGAGGTCGATGACCAGCCGGTCCGGGTTCCGGACCGCACCGCGCGGACCGACGGTCCACTGCGGCGTGTGCAGCTCGAGTGCGCCCTGGCTCGCCGCCCACACCAGCGCCGCGAGGTCGTCGAGGAACGGCAGGTCGAGCACCGTGGTCGAGTCACCCGTGCCCGGCGACGCGGGGAGGGTCTGCCGGCGCAGCCACGGCGGCGCCCCACGGGGGGCGTTCTTCTCGAAGAACCGCTCACCGGACACGCCCCCGGGGAAGCGGATCCGCGTCACCGGCCGGTCACGCAGCTGATCGAGGATCACCGGCGCGACCTGCATGTAGTAGTGCAGGACCTCGGCCTTGGTCGTGCCGGTCGCCGGGTAGACCACCCGGTCGAGGTGGCCGATGCGCAGCGTCCGGCCCCCGACCTCCATCGGCCGCGCCTCGTCGCCGTCACGTCCACCCGCCGTCACAGGCTCTCCCAGGGGTCGGCCGCGGTGTCGTCGCGCACGCCGCGGACCACCGGCTGACGCATCCGGCCGCTGCGCATGCGCGTGAGGTAGGTGATGTCGACCAGCACGGTGGGTGTGCACCAGTGCGCGCCGCGCGCGTCGACGGCTGGGACCGGCTCGTCGAACGGGCTCGTCGGCCGCTCGAGCGGCGCCAGCAGCGCAGCCACCCGCCCCGCGAGCGGGCCGCCGAGGCCGCTGCCGGCGCGCCCGAGGAACCGCAGCCGGCCGTCGGCGTCCGGCGCACCGAGCAGCAGCGACCCGATGCGGTCCCGAGCCGTCGTCTCGACCCGCCACCCGCCGACCAGGGCGGTGCGCGTGGTCCGGTGCGCCGCCTTCACCCAGTCCGGGGACCGGCGGCCCGGCTGGTACACCGACGACCGACGCTTGGCCAGCACCCCCTCGAGCCCGTGCTGCCGCGTGACCTCCCACAGCGCGTCGCCGTCGGGGTACACGGGCGACAGCTGCACGTGCTCGGGCAGGTCGAGCCGCTCGAGCGTGGCCCGGCGCTCGTCGAACGGTCGCCGGGTCAGGTCCACGCCGTAGAGCCGCAGCACGTCGAACACCAGCAGGGTGACCGGGGCCCGCGCGGCCAGTGCGCTCGCCCGGGCGGCGTCGCGCACGTGCATGCGCTCGGCGAGCGCCTCGAACGACGGGATGCCGCCGGACATCGCCACCACCTCGCCGTCCAGGACCGCGCCGCCCAGCGCCCCGAGCCCGGCGAGCTCCGGGTAGGCGACGGTGGCGTCTCGGCCGTTGCGGCTGAGCAGCCGCAGCCGCCCCGAGGTGGTGTCGGCGAGCAGCCGGACCCCGTCCCACTTGACCTCGTAGGCCCACTCCGCACCCCGAGGCAGGTCGGCCGGGGTGGCCGCTCGGGTAGCGAGCATGGGTTCCACGGGTCCATCCTGCCCAGTGAGACACCGGGCCGTCGCGACGAACGCCTCGGACCACCCGTGCGAGGAGGAGATGACGTGCGCGCGATCTGGAAGGGCGCGGTGGCCTTCGGCCTGGTCAACGTGCCGGTCAAGCTCTACGCCGCCACCGGGGAGCACGAGGTCCCGTTGCACCAGGTGCACCGCGAGGACGGCGGCCGGATCCGTTACAAGAAGGTGTGCAGCGTCGACGGCGAGCCGGTCGAGATGAGCGACATCGCCAAGGGGTACCAGACCGACGACGGCCGGCTCGTCGTCCTCGACGACGACGACATGGCACAGCTGCCGCTGACCACGGAGCGCGAGATCTCGGTGCTGGAGTTCGTCCCGGCCGAGCAGGTGGACCCGATCATGCTGTCCAAGACGTACTACCTCGAGCCCGACAAGACCGCCGCCAAGCCGTACGCGCTGCTGCGCGAGGCGCTGGCCACGACGGACCGGATGGCCGTCGTCAAGGTCGCGCTGCGGCAGCGGGAGTCGATGGCCGTGCTCCGGGTCCGCGACAACGTCATCTGCCTGCAGACCCTGCTCTGGCCGGACGAGGTCCGGGCGGCCGACTTCCCGATCCTCGACGCGGACGTCACCGTCCGGCCGCAGGAGCTCACCATGGCGTCGTCCCTGGTGGAGTCGCTCGCGGCCGACTTCGACCCGTCGGAGTTCCACGACTCCTACCGCGAGGCGCTCGAGTCGGTGATCGAGGCCAAGGTCTCCACCGGCTCGACGCAGTCCGTGCCCAGCCCCGCCGGCGCCGACGAGGCCGAGGGCGGCGGCGAGGTGATCGACCTGCTGTCCGCGCTCCAGCGCAGCGTCGAGAAGGCCCGCGGTGCCCGCGGCGGCCGGGGGGAGGACGCCGAGTCGGCGGACTCGGCCGGGTCGGGCCCCGCGGCGACCGCCGACGACGACGCGGCGGCGTCGACCACGGCGTCGTCGACGACGGCGGGCAAGGCCTCCACCTCGCGCGCCCGGTCGGGGACCAAGGCCACCGGCGCCCAGCCCGACGGCGCCGCCGCCGCGGCGAAGCCCGCGCGGGCTTCCAAGGGCCGGGCGAAGGCCGACGACGCCGACACGGCGGCGGCCGGCAGCACCACGACCGCCTCCACCAAGGCACGGACCACCACCACCACCACCACCACCAAGGCCGGACCCGCGAAGACCGGCACCTCCAAGGCCGGACCCACCAAGGCCGGCACCGCGAAGACCGGCACCACCGCCAAGACCAGCTCCGCGAAGACCGGCACCGCGACGAGCGCGCAGAAGGCCGCCGCCGAGAAGGCCGACTCCGAGAAGGCGGAGCCGAAGACGTCGTCGCGCCGTCGCGCGTCGTGAGCGACGCGTCGGCGCAGGACGACGCCGTCGCGACCCTGCGCCGGATCGCCTTCCTGCTGGAGCGGGCGCAGGCGACGTCCTACCGCAGCGGGGCCTTCCGCACGGCAGCGGCAGCCGTCGAGGCGACCGAACCCACCGAGCTCGCACGGCTCGTCGAGGACGACCGCGTCGCCGACCTGCCCGGCGTGGGTCGGCGCACCGCCGAGGTGGTGGTGCAGCGCTGGCGCGGGCAGGAGGTCGACTACCTCACCCGGCTCGAGGAGCAGTCCGCGGGCGGGTCCGGCGGCGACAGCCCCGGCGCCGCCCTGCGCTCCGCGCTGCGCGGCGACCTCCACTCGCACACCGACGCGAGCGACGGGGGCAGCCCGCTGCAGGAGATGGTGCTCGCGGCGCTGGAGATCGGCCACGAGTACCTGGTCGTCACCGACCACTCGCCCCGGCTCACCGTGGCCAACGGGCTCAGCCCGGCCCGGCTGCGCCGGCAGATCGATCAGATCCGCGCGCTGAACGAGGCGGTGGCGCCCTTCCGCGTGCTGACCGGCATCGAGGTGGACATCCTCGACGACGGGTCGCTGGACCAGGAGCCGGAGCTGCTCGCCCAGCTCGACGTCGTGGTCGGCTCGGTGCACTCCAAGCTGCGGATGGACTCGGCGGCGATGACGTCGCGCATGCTCACCGCCGTCGCGAACCCCCATCTGGACGTGCTCGGGCACTGCACCGGTCGTCGGCTGCTCGGCGGCCGTCCCCGGCCGCCGAGCGAGTTCGACCACGAGCGGGTCTTCGCCGCGAGCGCGGTGAACGGCGTGGCGGTCGAGATCAACAGCCGCCCGGACCGACGTGACCCGCCGCACGTGCTGCTCCAGGCCGCGATCGACGCCGGCTGCGTGTTCGCGGTCGACTCCGACGCCCACGCCCCCGGGCAGCTGGACTGGCAGATCACCGGCTGCGAGCGTGCCGCGGAGCACGACCTGCCGGCCGAGCGTGTGGTCAACACCTGGCCGGTCGACCGGCTGCTGGCGTGGGCCGCCGGCAGCTGACCGGGCTCGGGATGCGGTCGCCCCAGGTCAGTGGCACTTTTGGGGAATGACCGAGAACACCCAGAACCCGTCCGAGGTGCCCTACGACGCCCAGCAGGACTCCGACGCCGACCCCGACATGCTCAACCCTCGCGCCGAGGGCGCGCAGGACGGCGACGTCGAGGGCGACCCGGACGCGGACCCCGGCATGCTGAACCCGCGCGCGGGGGGCGCTGGGGACGCCCAGTCGGGTGCCGGCACCGAGTGAGGACCGCAGCCACGCGCCGCTGCGCCGGCCCGAGCCGTGACCGCCGCCCGGCGCGGACCGGGGTGGCCCGGTGAGGGTCGCGGTCGTCGGCGCGAGCGGGAACGCAGGGACGGCGCTGCTGCGCCGGCTCTCCGGCGACACGATCATCACCTCCGTGGTCGGCGTGGCCCGCCGGGTGCCGTCCGGTGAGGTCCCGCCGCCCTACGACGTCGCGCAGTGGGTCCGGTGCGACATCGGCCGGCCGGGGGAGGACGCCCCCGTCCTCGACCGCCTGGTCGAGGCCTTCGCCGGGGTGGACGCCGTCATCCACCTCGCCTGGCTGATCCAGCCCAACCACGACCGGGCCGCGCTGCGGCGCACCAACGTCGACGGCACCCGCCGGGTCATCGAGGCGGTCCGGCGCGCCGGGGTACCGCACCTGGTGGTGGCGTCCTCGGTCGGTGCCTACTCCCCGGCCACCGACGACCTGCCCCGGGACGAGGCGTGGCCGACCGAGGGCATCCGCAGCTCGGAGTACAGCGTCGACAAGGCCGCCGTCGAGCGGCTGCTCGACGAGGCCGAGGTCCTCCAGCCCGATCTCGTGGTGAGCCGGGTCCGCCCGTCGCTGATCTTCCAGAAGCACGCCGGGGCCGAGATCCAGCGCTACTTCCTGGGCCGGCTGTTCCCGGCCCGGATGCTCGGCGAGGAGCTCCCGACCCTGCCGTGGCCGGCGGGCCTGCGCCTGCAGGCGGTGCACGCCGACGACGTCGCCTCGGCGTACCGGGAGATCGTCGCCCGACGCAGGGGTGGGGCGTTCAACCTCGCCGGTGACGGCATCGTGCACGGCCAGGACGTCGCCGACATGCTCGCCGGGGGCCGCCTGCAGGAGGTCGCTCCGTCGGCGGTCCGGGCGGCGGTCGCCGCGGCGTGGCACGCCCGGCTGGTGCCGGTCAGCCCCGGCTGGCTGGACCTCGCGATGCAGGTGCCGGTGCTCAGCACGGCCCGTGCGCGGCATGCGCTGGGCTGGGCGCCGACCATCCCGGGGGCACGCGCGCTGCGCGAGATCGTCGACGGCATCGCCGTCGGCGGCGGCGGCGGCAGCCCCCCGTTGCGCCCGCGGGCACGCTGACCGACTCCGTCACGCCGTCGGCGCCACCGGCGCCGCCCGCCGACGCCGCCCCGCCGTCGGCGGCGGCGGCCGAGCACCGACGAGTTCTGCGTCCTGCGCCGGTCGTATGTGTGCCGGTTCCCGACGGACCGGGTCACCGCAGCGCGGTGGCCCGGTCCGCGCATGGGAGCCGGTGCCACGGCGATCGATCGGTGCACGACGGAGGGCGACAGGGTGATCCACGCACGAGGACTGGTGCAGACGTTCGACACCCGCCAGGGGCGGGTCAGAACCCAGGTCAGGGCGGTCGACGGCGTCGACCTCGACGTGGCCGAGGGCGAGGTGGTCGGGTTCCTCGGGCCGAACGGGGCCGGCAAGACCACCACGCTGCGGATGCTGACGACGCTGCTGCGGCCCACGGCCGGCAGCGCCACGGTGGCGGGCCACGACGTCGTCGCCGAGCCCGTCCAGGTCCGCCGCGCCATCGGCTACGTGTCGCAGGCCGGGGGCGCGTTCAGCGGCGCGCGCGCCGGTGACGAGGTCGTCGACCACGGCATGCTGTACGGGCTGCCGCGCGACGTGGTCGAGCAGCGCGGCAAGGCCCTGTTCGAGCGGATGGACCTGCCGGGGCTCTGGGCGCGGATGCCGCGCAGCATGTCCGGCGGGCAGAAGCGGCGGCTCGACATCGTGATGGGGCTCATCCACGAGCCGCAGCTGGTGTTCCTCGACGAGCCCACCACGGGTCTGGACCCGCAGGCCCGGGCGAACCTGTGGGAGCACATCCGGGACCTACGCGACCGGCTCGGCGTGACCGTGTTCCTCACGACGCACTACCTCGACGAGGCCGACGCGCTGTCGGACCGGATCGTCATCATCGACCACGGCCGGATCGTGGCGTCCGACACCGCCGACGCGCTCAAGGCGCAGGTCGCCGGTGACCTGGTGGACCTCGAGCTCGTCGACCGCGACCGGCTGGCCGACGCCGCCCAGCGCCTGGCGACCCTGGTCGACGGCCGGTCGGAGGTGGAGGTCGTCGACCACCACGTGCGCGCCCGGGTGCCGCGCGCCGGCCGGTCGGTGCCCGGGCTCATCCGCGACCTGGACCGGGTCGGCATCGGGCTGGAGTCCATCGAGGTGCGCCGTCCCACGCTGGACGACGTGTTCCTCAGCCTGACGGGCCGGTCGCTGCGCGACGCCGACGCCGCTGGTCCGCAGGAGGGCGGGCCGACCACCGCCCTCGACGAGGCCGCCGTCCCGGTCACCCCGGGCACCGCGACAGGGACGCCGACCGCGGGCCCCCCGCCCGGACCCACCGCGACCGGGTCCACCACGCCCGGACCCACCACGACCCAGGGAGCACTGCGATGACGTTCATGCGCGAGTCGTTCATCGTCTTCCGCCGCCAGCTGCGGATGAACCTGCGCAACCCGGCGTGGGTGATCATCGGGATGCTGCAGCCGGTGCTGTACCTGCTGCTGTTCGGGCCCCTGCTCGAGCCGCTCATCGACCAGTTCGGCGCGCAGAACGCCTACACGTTCTTCGTCCCCGGGATGCTCGTCCAGCTCGGGGTCTTCGGTGCCTTCTTCGCCGGGTTCAGCCTGATCGGGGAGTGGCGGGAGGGCGTCATCGAGGCGGAGCGGGTCACGCCGGCGAGTCGCACCGCGCTGCTGGTCGGGCGGCTGTACCGCGACCTGCTCCAGCTGCTCGTCCAGGCGGTCATCCTCGTCGCGCTGGGGTTCGCGCTGGGCATGGTGGCGTCCGCCGAGGGCATCCTGCTCGGGGTCCTGCTGACCCTGCTGCTCGGCGGGGCGTGCGCCGCGGCCTCGAACGCGCTCGCGCTGAGCACCAAGTCCGAGGACGTCATGGCCCCGGTCATCAACATGGTGATGATGCCGGTGCTGCTGCTGTCCGGGATCCTGCTGCCGATGACGATCGGACCGGCGTGGCTGGAGCGAGCCAGCGACTTCATGCCGATCCGGCACGTGGTCGACGGCGTGCGGGCGTCGTTCGTCGGCGACCTCGGCGGGTCTGCCGTGCTGTGGGGCGGGGTGTGGGCGCTCGTGCTGTTCGCGCTGGCCATCTGGTGGGGAACCGCGACGTTCCGCAAGGAGAACGCCTGAGCGTCCCGCCGCCCGGGCCTGCACAGCGGCCCGGTCAGCGGCCCGGTCAGCAGTCGGCTCAGCGGACCGCGCAGGGTCGGCTCAGCGGTCGGCGAGCACCGGGGTGAGCCGCGCACCCAGCGTGGCGCCGTCCCCGCCGCGCACGACCGGGACCCCGGTCTGCTCGGTGCGGCGCTGCGCCTCGCGGGCGTCCGGCAGCGGCTGCGGCACGCCCGCCGCGAGCGTGTGCTCCGTGGGGGTGAGCTCGCGGATCGCGACGGCGCGGACCCGGTCGGGATGGTGGCGGGCGACCCGGTCGTAGATCTCCGGGTCGTGCTGGCCGTCGTCCCCGACGAGCAGCCAGCGCACGTGGGGCAGCTCCCGCATGAGCCGCTCGAGCGAGCCGAGCTTGTGCTGGCGGCCGCTGCGGAACCAGCCCGTGTTGGTCGGGCCCCAGTCCGTGAGCAGCAGAGGCCCGGCGGGGTAGCCGTGCCGGGTCAGGAACCGCCCGAGCGTCGGGGCGACGTTCCAGGCACCGGTCGACAGGTACAGCACCGGCGCGTCCGGGTGGTCGGCGAGCACGTCGCGGTACAGGTCCGCCATGCCGGTGACGGGGCGCCGCGCGGTCTCGTCCAGGACGAACGTGTTCCAGGCGGCGATGAGCGGCCGCGGCATGGTCGTCACCATGACGGTGTCGTCGATGTCGCTGACCAGACCGGTGCGGACGTCGGGGGACACGATGAGCACCCGGGCGCTGACGCTGCCGCTGGGCACGACGAGCTCGATGGTGTGCCAGCCGGGCTCGAGGTCGGCGTCGACGATCGTGTCGACGTAGCCCCCGCGGTCGGAGGTGACCCGGTGCACGTGGGAGCCGGCGCGCACCTCGACCACGGCGCCGGGCACCTGCGCGGTGGCCAGGCTCCGCCACCCCCGGACGGTGCGTGTGGGCTCGTCCTGCGGAGCCTCCCCGCTCGGGACGCCGTCCAGCGCGCGGGCGGGTGACAGCACGGTGCGGGCCAGGACGCGGACCCACCCCGGGCCGCCGTAGCCGACGTAGGGCTCGACCCGGGTGCGCCAGCCGCGCGACCACAGCCAGCGCGCGATGGTCCGGTTGAACCGGTCCTCGAGGCGGGCGGCCCGGTGCGGCCGGCTGGAGGTGGGCGGGTCGGGGTCCGACGGGCGTGCCGGCGGCCCGGGCGGAGGCGTCCCGTCGGTCACCCCGGGGTCCCGTCCGGGATGCCGGTGACCGTGGTGAGCAGGAAGGCGGCATCCTCCAGGGCGTCCACGCCGTGCCGCTCGTGGGTGAGCTGGACGAGCTCGCCCTCGCGCACGACGACGTCCCCGCCGTCGTGCGCGGTGACCTTCACGCTGCCGCGCAGCACCTGGAGCGTGGCGGCCGGTGGGGCGTTGTGCTCGCTGAGCGACTGCCCGTCGGCCAGCGCGATCACGGTCTGGCGCAGCTGGTGGTCGTGCACGATGAGCTCGGCGCTGCGGCCCTTCCCCGCGGCGAGGGCGGCGGCCAGGTGGGTCTCGGCAAGGGTGGCGAGGTCGGGCACGGGTCCTCCGTCGGCGTCGGGTGTGCTGCCAGGCTAGTCAGCCGGGCGCGCCTCGGCAGGGCGGGCGTCAGCCGGCTCGGTCGGGACGGTCGGGACGGTCCCCAGCAGGGCGAGCAGGTCACCGGCCGCGCCGGCCAGCCGCCGCCGGGCGCCGTCGTCGACGGCGGTCAGTGCCCACCGCGCGGCGGGCGTGTCGCCGGCGAGCAGGGCGTCCAGCGCCCGCGCGCCGGGGGAGCGGCCGCCGGTCCGGGTCAGCGGCATGCCCGGGTGCGCGACGGCGAGCAGCGCCTCGTACTTCACCTCGGCGCGGTGCAGGCGCAGGTGCTCGTCGAGCGACCAGCCGGGGCCGTTGGTCAGCGTGATGCCGCAGGCGCAGTCGAGCTGGTTGACGTCACCGGGCAGGGTGCGCACGACGCCCACCGTGTGGTGCTCGGCGCGCACCTGGCCACCGACCCGGCGGATCCCCGCGCTGACCGGTTCGACGCTGTCCACCGTCTGCCCCCCTCACCCTCGCCGGCCCGTGTGCGGCGACCATCCTGCCGCACCCGGGCGCGGCAGCGGGCCGCCGTCCCGCGCCGCCCGTCTCGGGCCGCCGGGATCGCGCCGCCGCCGGCGACTACGACCCGGGTGGGTAGTACGTCCAGTGCCACGACTCGCGCGGGACGTCCTCGCGGAACCCGTACCGGGACGCGTTGTCGCGCATCCAGGCCAGCGCGTTGCCGTCCAGCCGCAGGTCGAGGCTGCGACCCCAACCGTGGTCGGACGTACCCGGGACCGCGGCCAGACCGCCGTTCTTGTACAGGCCCTTGCGCTCGGCGAGGTCCACCTGCGACTCGTAGGTCCGGTAGGAGTCGGTGATGCCGATGGTCACGCCGTCGCGCTTGGCCGCCGCGCTGAGCGCCTCGTACTGCCGCGCCGCGGGGGACCACAGCCGGTGGCCGGTGCCGGCGATCTCGCTGAGCGCCTCGCGCGGGATCGTGCCGTTGCCGTAGGCGGCCAGGTCGGTCGGCACCCCCGTGGCCGTCAAGGTCCCCGAGCCCGACGTCGCCCCGGCGGACGTGCGACCGACCTCCGTGGCGAGCGCCGTCGCGAAGGTGCTCGCGGTGGACGAGGTGCCACCCGGCCCCGTCGTGGACGTGAGCGACCTCGCGGACGACGCCGCGGTGGCAGCGACGGGCGCCGGTCCGAACGCGGCGATGGTGCCGCGGATCTCGGCGATGCGGTTGGTGATCGCGGCGATGCCGTCCACTGCTGTCCTGTTCGTCCGGGTACCGGTACCCCAGCCCCATCGGCCGGACGGTGCGCCCGTTGAGCGGATCGGGCACGGCCCCCCGTACGGGACAATGAGCACGTGACGACGCTCCACGACCCCGAGGTCCGCGGTTTCGCCTCGGACAACTACGCCGGTGTCCACCCCGAGGTCCTCGCCGCCGTCGCCGCAGCGAACGGCGGCCACCAGACCTCCTACGGCGCGGACGCCTACACGCAGCGCCTGCAGGAGGTCGTGGCACGCGACCTGGGAGCCGACGCCCAGGTGTACCCCGTCTTCAACGGCACCGGCGCGAACGTGCTGTCGTTGCAGTCCATGCTGCCGCGCTGGGGTGCGGTCGTCTGTGCCGAGTCGGCCCACATCAACACCGACGAGAACGCCGCACCGGAGCGCGTCGGAGCGCTGAAGCTGCTCACCGTGCCCGCCCCGGACGGCAAGCTCACGCCGGAGCTGGTCGACCGTCAGGCCTGGGGGTTCGGCAACGAGCACCGCGCCCAGCCCGGGGTCGTCTCGCTCACCCAGTCCACCGAGCTCGGCACGGTGTACACCGTCGAGCAGATCCGCGCGGTCGCCGACCACGCCCACAGCCTCGGCCTGACCGTGCACATGGACGGTTCGCGGCTGTCCAACGCGGCGGCCGCGCTGGACGTGCCGCTGCGGACCCTGACCACCGACGCCGGCATCGACGTGCTGTCCCTCGGCGGGACGAAGAACGGCCTGCTCGGTGCGGAGGCCGTCGTCGTGCTGAACCCGGCCGCCTCCTCCGGCCTGAGCTACCTGCGCAAGATGGACATGCAGCTGTCGTCCAAGATGCGGTTCATCTCCGCCCAGCTGCTCGCCCTGTACGACGGTGACCTGTGGCTGCGGTCGGCCCGTCACGCCAACGCGATGGCGCGGCGGCTGCACGACGCGGTGCGCGAGATCCCGGGCATCACGCTGACCAACGTGCCGGAGGCGAACGCGGTGTTCGCGGTCCTGCCGCCCGGTGTCGCCGACCGGCTGCGCCGGCGGTTCCGGTTCTACGACTGGAACCCCGCGACCGGCGAGGTGCGGTGGATGTGCGCCTTCGACACCACGCAGAGCGATGTCGACGACTTCGCCGCCGCCATCCGGGCGGAGGCCACGCAGGTCGCCTGACCGGCGGAGCAGGACGACCGCGCCGGCGGCCGGCGGCGAGCCGGCGGGTCGCGCGGGGGCCGCAGGCGCGTGCGTGCGCGACAATCGTCGCCATGACGTGGGACGTGTATGCCCTGCGGGCGCCGCGGGGCGCCCGATCGGTCGAGGAGATCCCGGACGGCTACACCGGCCCGGCGATCGGCGACCCGGACGACGTGGTCGAGACCGTCCGCGGTGTGGCGCCGCACCTGGACACCAGCGACCCCCGCTGGCTGCGGCTCGTCGGCCCCGACCACGACATCGAGATCGCGCTGGGCAAGGGCGTGCGGGTCCACGACGTCACCTTCTACATCCGCGGCGGCGACGGTGCCGTCGCCGTCGTGCTGGACGTCAGCCGGGCGCTGCTGGTGACGCCGTTCGACACCGAGACCGGTGAGGTGCTCACCACCTCCTCGCAGCCACCTGCCGATGCGCCGCCACCCGAGGACGACGAGGACCGTCCCTGGTGGCGCCGGCTGCTGGGTCGCTGACGACGCCTCACAGGTCGTGCTCCGCGAGCTCGCGGAACTCGTCCGGGACGCCCGACCGGGCGCGCAGCACCGCCGCCCCGTAGCCGACGGCGTCGCCGCCGAACCGGCTCCGGATCCGGTCCATCGACCCGTCGACGGCGCGGCGCGCCGCACCGGTCGCCGACCCCGGACGCCAGGGTTCGTCGGGGCGGAGGTCGAGCTCGAGCTGGATCGCGCGCTGGTCGGCCAGGTTGGACACGGACACCGCGAGCAGCGTGATCTCCGAGCCCCGGGGAGCGTCGTCCACCGCCGACCACACCAGCCGCTCCGCCACCTCGGTCAGCGTGAGCGTGGTGGCCACCGGCTGGGCCAGCGTGCGCGAGCGGGTGACCGACTGCATGCCCACGAAGCGCACCCGGACGGTGATGGTGCGCCCGGCCAGCCCCTTGTCCCGCAGCCGGCGCGAGACGCGGTCGGCCAGGTGCGCCAGGACGGCCCGGACCGACGCCACGTCGGGACGGCGACGACCGAGGGCCGACTGCGCGCCGACAGACCGCGCGCGCTGGACGGTGTGCACCCGGCGCGGGTCCTCGTCGTGCGCCATCGCGCTCAGCTTGCGCCCGACGGCGTGACCCAGGATCCGCTCGACGGCCGACGACGGCGTCGCGGCCAGCTCACCGATCGTCCGGATCCCGCGGTCCGCCAGGCGCTGGGCGTTGACCGGGCCGACCCCCCAGACGAGGCCCACCGGCAGCGGGTCGAGGAAGTCGCGCTCCGATCCCGGCTCGACGACGACCAGCCCGTCCGGCTTGGCGACCTGGGACGCGATCTTGGCCAGGTGCTTGGTCCGCGCCGCCCCGACCGAGATGGGCAGACCCACCTGGGCCCGGACCCGCTCACGGATCATCGCCCCGATCGCGGCGGGCGGCCCGAACAGGTGCGTCGCCCCCGACACGTCCAGGAACGCCTCGTCGATCGAGATCCGTTGGACCACCGGCGTCACGTCGGCGAGGACGGCCATGACGTCGTCACCGAGCCGGCGGTACTCCCCGAAGTGGCCCCCCACGAAGACGAGCTCGGGGCACAGCCGGGCCGCACGCCAGCCGGGCATGCCGCCCTGCACCCCGTACGCCTTCGCCTCGTACGACGCCGCCAGCACGACGCCACCCGTGGGGCCACCCCCGACGGCGACCGGCCGGCCCCGCAGGGCGGGATCCAGCAGCTGCTCGACCGACGCGTAGAAGGCGTCCAGGTCGGCGTGCAGAATCGTGGCGCCGCTGTCCATGGACCCACGCTACTCGAACACGTGTTCGAGTGGGAGGGCCGACACGCGGCGGCGCCGGACGTCGGTGCACGGCGGCACGGCCCCGGCCCTGGCCCAGCGCCTGCGGACCGCCCCCCGTGTCAGCGGGCGGCGGCCCCGCCCAGCGCCTGGCGCACCCGCTGCGACAGGACCTTGCCGTCGACCCGACCCAGCTCGGAGGCGGCCGCCGTCGCGACCTTCATGACGGTCCCCATGTCCTTCATCGTGCTGGCCCCGGTGGACTCGATCGCGCCGGCGACGACGGCGTCGAGGTCCCGGTCGCTGACCACCGCGGGCAGGTACGTCTCGAGCAGGTCCGCCTCGGACGTCTCGGTCTGCGCTCGCTCGCCGGCGCCCGCGCCGGCGTAGATCTGGGCCGTGTCGCGGCGCTTCTTGACCTCCGCAGCCAGCACGGATCGGACCTCGTCGTCGGAGAGCTCGCGGGCCTCGGTGCCCGCCTTCTCGGCCGCGCGGACGGCGGCGATCGCCTGGCGCAGGGTGTTGGTCCGGAAGGCGTCACGCGCCTTCATGGAGGCGGTCAGGTCCGTGGTCAGTCGCTCCAGGGTCGTCATGGGGCAAGCCTGCCCCACCGCGGCCCTCGCCCGGTCGCCGACGGGCCCGGACCCGCGGCGCGCAGCTGACGGCGCGCACCCCGGGCGCCTCGGGTGCGAACCCGCGGAGTCCGCCCGTGGGGACCGTCAGCCCGCGCCCCGGATGTACCCGACGAGGTCGACCGCCACATCGGTGTCCGCACCGACGGAGGCCAGGTTGACGACCGCGCCCGGACCGAGGTCGACCACCACCATGTTCGGGATGGCCCGCCCGGCGATGTAGTTGACCGTCGAGATGGACGGTGCCGCCGCGCCGGCCGGCCCGGGGTAGACCCGCAGGTGCCCCGCGCCCGCGGGGGCGATCGCGGTCACGGTGAGGATCACCGCGGTGGCGTCGGGCGGGACGGAACCCCCGCGCGGGTCGAACGACGAGACCCGGCCCGCAGCGAGCCGACCGGTCAGGGCGCCCGCGCCGCTGCCCGGGCGGGTGTCGACCAGTCGTGCCGGTGCCACCCCCGTGAGGTCGGCGCCCGCACCCACATACCCGACGACGTCCAGGATCACCTGGACGGGGGCACCGCTGTCGGAGTACAGGTCGACCCGCCCGTCGGACGAGAGCGCCACCACCGTGCTGTTGGCCTTCTCCGCGCCGGGGACGTAGTTGATCACCGACGTGGCGGGCACCGGGCCGCCGTGGGCGAACATCCGCAGGTTGCCCGGACCGCCCGCCCCGGTCACCGTGACGTTCACGATCGCCGCGGTGGCCGTGGCCGGCACCCCGGCCCGACCGGAGAGCTGCACGGTCCGGACCGTCCGTGGGACCACCGGCGTGGTCTGCCGGGTGTCGAGCACCCGGCTGGGGGCACCCAGGACGACGCCCGAGCCCGCCGCGGTGTACCCGGTGACGTCGAGGACCAGGCGCACCGAGGACGCCCCGCGGCTGAGGTAGCACAGCCGGCCGCTGGCGGGCAGGGCGATGAACGTGGCGTTGGCGACGTCCCGGCCCGGCTCGTAGTTGACGGTCGAGGTGTCGGGTGCGGGTGTCGTGCCGTCGCCGCGCGTGTCGGGGTAGACGACGGCGTGGCCGGGGCCGCTCGGCGCGGCCGCGGTGACGTTCACGGCCAGCCCGGTCGCGGTCGCCGGGATGCCGTCGCGCCCGGTGACCTGCACGCACCGGGGTGCGGACGGGGCGACGCCGGCGGCGTCGTGCACCCGGACGGGGGCGAGCGTCACCAGGTCCGGCGCGGGTGCGGTGACCGCGGGGCTGGGACGCGACGCCGGACCGGTGCCGACGGCGTTGGTCGCCCGGACGGTGAAGGTGTACGCGATGCCGCCGTCCAGGCCGGGGACGGTGACGCTGGTCGCGCCGGACGTGGACGCGGTGGCGCCGCCCGGTGAGGCGACGACGGTGTAGCCGGTGACCGGACTGCCGTTGCCCGCGGCCGCGGTCCACTGCACCACGGTCCCGCCGTCGGCCGGCTGCCCCGACACCGCCGTGGGCGCTCCGGGCAGTCCGGCGGGGGTCACGGGACCGCCCGGCTGCGACGGGCTGCCGGTCCCGTACGCGTTCGTGGCCTCGACCGTGACGGTGTAGGGCGCCCCGTTGAGGAGACCGGGCAGGACGGCGGTCGTGGTCGACGTCGTCACCACCGCCGGCGCCGGGACGCCGGGGGAGGACGCCCGGACCCGGTACGCCGTGATGGGGCTGAAGTTGTCCGCCGGGGCGGCCCACGACACGACGGCGGAGCCGTCACCGCGGACGGCGGTCACCGACCCCGGCGCGCCCGGTGGGCCGGCCACCAGCACCGGCGCGGACGGCGTGGACTCCGGCCCGGCACCGGCCGCGGTGGTGGCCCGGACGGTGAACGTGTACGGGACGCCGGTCTGGAGGCCGTCGACCGTCGCGGAGGTCGCGTCCCCCGCGGTGACCACGGTGCGGCCTCCCGGCGACACGGTGACGCGCAGGCCGGTGACCGGGCTGCCGCCGTCGTCGGCCGGCGCCATCCACGACACCGTGGCGCCGAGCTCGCCCCGGGTGGCGACCACGGCCGTCGGCGCGCCGGGCAGCCGCGCCGGGGCGGCCTCCACCGTGACGTCCACCGCAGCGGCAGGCCCGGGCTGGCCCCACAGGTCCACCGCACGCACCGCGTAGGTCCGCGTCGTGCCGGCGGCCGGTGCGGGCACGACGGCGCCGCCGCTCCTCGCGGTCCGCACGACGCCACCTCCGACCAGCACCTCGTAGTCGGCGGTCTGGGCGAGCTGGTCCCAGGTGAGGAACACCTCGTCGCCGCGCAGAGTCCCGGTCAGGCCCGTGACGGCGCCCGGCGGCTGGGGCAGGCCCTCGCCGATCCGCAGCGGGTCGGACGGCGCGGACGTCCGGCCCAGGCCGTCCGTGCCCTGCAGCTGCCAGAAGGCCTCCCCGGGGGGCCAGGTCCCGATCCCGATGTCCACCGGCGACGGCTCGGCGGTGATCGACAGGCCGACCATCCCGAGGGCCACGCCGTTGCGCAGCAGCACGTACCGTTCCGCGGGCTGCCCCGCCACGCTCGCGACCAGGCGCAGCACCGACGAGTCGGTGCGCGTCGTGATGCTGCCGCTGTGCAGTGTGACGAGCCCCGGCGCGGGCTTGCCGACGTGCGCGAGCCGCGCCTGCGTCCGCGCGCCGTTGTCCGGCTGCACGTCCACGGCGACCTGCGTGCCGGCGGTGAGCCCGGTGACCGTCGCGCCGGTGCCCGAGACCTCGGCGCGGACCGTCCCGTCCACCCGCACGCGGTAGCTCGTCGCGCCGGGTTGCGCGTCCCAGCCGACGTCCACCCGGTCGGTGCCGCCGACGACCGTGACGCCGGGGCTGCGGTCCGCGGCGGCCAGCGCCGCGGGGATGTCCAGCCGCCCGGCGCCGTAGCCGCGGTCCCAGGTGCCGCTGCTGTCGGACGCGGCCTGGAGGGCGGCCTGGACGGCCTCGGGTGAGATGCCGGGGTGACTCGCCCGGACCAGCGCCACCGCACCGGCCACCGCGGGACCCGAGAAGCTCGTGCCGCTGCCCGTGCCGTACCCGCCGCCGGGCACCGGCAGCAGGACGCGGTCGCCGACGGTCGAGACGTCGACCTGCCAGCCGTGCACGGACCAGTCCGCGGACGTGCTCTCGCGGGTGAGCGCGCCGACGGCGATCACGCCGCTGTTGGCGGCCGGCCACATGACCGGGTTGCCGAGCAGGCCGTCGTTCCCGGCCGACGCCACGACCGAGACCCCGCGCCCGAGGGCGTACAGGATGGCGGCCGCGGTGACGCTGGAGTAGCCGCGGCCGGCCAGTGACATGTTGATCACGTCCGCGCCCTGATCGGCCGCGTACAGCACACCGCCGGCCACCGCCGCGGACGGGCAGCCGTCGGCGTCGTTGCACACCCGCACGGGCAACACGGTGGCCGCCGGGGCGATCCCGGCCCCGCCCGTGCCGTTGTCCGCCCGTGCGGCCACGATGCCGGCCACGCCGGTGCCGTGCGTCGGCTCGCCCGCACCGCCGATGAGGTCGCGCCCGGGCAGGAGCGCTCCCTGCAGGTCCGGGTGCGTGGCGTCGACCCCGCTGTCCAGGACCGCCACGATCTGGCCCTCGCCGCGGGTCACCTCCCACGCCTGCCGGGCGTGGGCGACGCCGACCGGGTCCTGTGCCGACCAGTACGGGTCCGGCGCACCGGCCCCGGCCGTCACCTGCTCCGACGGCCGGTCGGTCGGCTGGTCGGTCGGCTGGTCGGTCGGCTGGTCCGTCAGCTGGTACGTCACCTGCGCGTCCACGGCGACGACCTCGGGGTCTTCCGCGAGCTCCGCCTGCGTGGTCCCCGCCCGGCGCGAGGGCACGGTGACCGAGTCCACGACGTACTCGCCGTCGACCATCCGGAGCACGTCGAGGGTGGTCTGCGCCTCGGTCGCCGACGCGGGCGCCGCCGCGGCGATCGTGGTCGCGGCGACGAGCGCGGCCGCGACGGCGCGGGCCCCGCGGCGACGGCGGCGGGGCAGGCGGCGGAGGAGACTCATGCGAGCGCTATCGGCACGCCGCCCGGTCCACTGGAGCCCACCGCGCCGGTGTGACCCGTTCGGCCGTGCGGTGGCTCGCCGGCTCGCGGGTGGCGCTGCGGCTCGCCCGTGGCGGCCCGCGGCGTCGGTCACCGTGGCGCCCGCCGGCGTCGGTCAGCGGCCGGCCCGCCGGCTGCGGCTCACCGCAGGGCGGTCACCAGCCCGACGCCCGGTAGTCCTTGAGGAAGACGCCGTGCACGTCCTCGCCCGCCTCGCCGCGGACGATCGGGTCGTACACCCGCGCCGCGCCGTCGACCAGGTCGAGCGGGGCGTGGAAGCCCTCCTCGGCGAGGCGCACCTTCGTCGTGTGCGGGCGCTCGTCGGTGATCCAGCCCGTGTCGACGGCGGTCATGAGGATGCCGTCGCGCTTGAGCATCTCGCCGGCGCTGGTGCGGGTCAGCATGTTCAGCGCGGCCTTGGACATGTTGGTGTGGGGGTGCCCCGGGCCCTTGTAGCCGCGGGAGAACACGCCCTCCATCGCCGAGACGTTGACGATGTGGGTCCGCCGCGCGGGTGAGGCCTTCATCGCGGCCCGCAGCCGGCTGACCAGGATGAACGGTGCCGTCTGGTTGCACAGCTGCACCTCGAGCAGCTCGAGCGGGTCGACGTCGTCCACGGTCGCGACCCAGCTGTTGTGGTCGACGTCGTCCGGCACGAGGCCGCCGGCGTCGATCGACGTGCCGGCGACCAGCCGCCCGAGCGACGCCGCCTCGGCGGACAGCGCGAGGGTGGCGACGTCCGCCGCGCCGACGGCGTGGACCGTCTCCGCGAGCCGCGACACCGACCCGGCCAGCGCCCGGGGGTGGGCGTCCGAGGTGTGGCCCAGGACGGTGATCTCCGGCATCGGGCCGTCCGGCAACGGGACCGACTCGGCGGCGGCCAGCGGCCCGTAGGCGCCCGGCAGCCGTCGCACGGTCTGCGCGGCGTTGTTGATCAGCACGTCCAGCGGCCCGGCGGCCGCGACGCGGTCGGCGAGCGCGACGACCTGGGCCGGGTCGCGCAGGTCGATCCCGACGATCGACAGCCGGTCGATCCACTCGGCGGCGTCGGGCATCGCGGCGAACCGGCGGGCCGCGTCCCGCGGGAACCGCGTGGTGATGGTGGTGTGCGCGCCGTCGCGCAGCAGCCGCAGCGCGATGTACATGCCGATCTTCGCCCGGCCACCGGTGAGCAGCGCGCGCCGGCCGGTCAGGTCGGTGCGCGCGTCCCGCTTGGCCCGGTTCAGCGCCGCGCACCCGGGGCAGAGCTGGTGGTAGAACGCGTCCACGTCGCGGTACAGCGTCTTGCAGATGTAGCAGGGGCGGGCGCGCACCAGGGTCCCGGCCAGCGCACCGGCCGCCGACGAGACGAGCGGCAGGCCCTGCGTCTCGTCGTCGATCCGGCCGGGGCTGCCGGTCGCCGTGGCGGCCACCACCGCGGCGTCCGCGGCGCTCACCGCCGCCCGGCGCACCGTGCGGCGGTCCTTCTTGACCGCCTTGAACAGCGCCGCCGTCGCCCGTCGCGCGACGGCGTTGTCCGGGTGGTCGGCCGGCAGCGCGCCGAGCTCGTCGACCACCCGCAGGAAGGTCGCCATGTCCTGCGGCGCGACACGGATCGCGCCGGACGCGAGGTCGGCCTCGGTGGGCTCGTCGGAGAGCTCCCCGTCCGGGCTGCCGCCGGCCACCGTCACCAGGTCGATCGACACGGTGCTCCGACCCGCCGTCAGTACGCGGCGGGGCGGTGCGTGCGCGGCTTGCGCTCGGCGCCGCCGTGCTCGCGGTGGCCTGCGCCGTGCCCGGTGCCGTGGCCCGGACGCGACGACCCGTGCCCGCCCCGGGGGCCGGGGCCCTCGTCCAGCCGGATCCGCAGCGGGCGGCCCGCGACCCGTGCCCGCGCGATGCGGTCGACGGCGTCCGGGGTCAGCTCGGCGGCGATCTCGACCAGGCTGAAGCTGGGGAAGATGTCGATCTTGCCCAGGTCCTTGCCGGTCAGGCCTCCCTCGTTGGTCAGCGCGCCGACGATGGCGCCCGGCTGGGCCCCGTCCCGGTGGCCGACGGCGAGGCGGTACATCGTGCCGCCCTCGGTGCGGCGTGCGCCGCCCCGGGGACCGTTGCGGTTCTCGCGCGGGTCGCGGTCCGGCCGGTCGCCGGCCCGCTTGGCGCCGACGCGGGCCCGGTTCAGGGCGTCGTCCAGGTCGTCACCCTCGGACGGGCGGGCGTTCGGACCCTCGTCGCCGACGGCGAGCGCGGCGACGGCCGCGACCAGGCCCTCCAGGTCGAGGTCGGGCTGCTGGGCGAGCGTCACCGCCACGGCCTCGCGGTACAGCTCGAGACGACCCGCCTCGACCCGCGCCGGGACCTTGCCGAGCAGCCGCTGCACGCGGTGCGCGGATACGTCCGCGGGGGAGGGGATCCGGATCTCCTCGAGCGGGGTGCGGGTGGTCCGCTCGATCTGCCGCAGCCGGTGCTGCTCGGCGGGCGTGACGAAGGTCAGCGCCTCACCGGTGCGCCCGGCCCGCCCGGTGCGCCCGATCCGGTGCACGTACGTCTCCGGCTCGCTCGGCGCGTCGAAGTTGACCACCAGGCCGATCCGCTCGACGTCGAGCCCGCGGGCGGCGACGTCGGTGGCGACGAGCACATCCAGCGCACCGCTGCGCAGCCGCTCGACGATCTTCTCGCGCTCACCCTGGGCCACGTCGCCGCTGATGTACGCGGCGGAGATGCCGCGCTCGACCAGCGCGCTGCCGACCTCCTCGGCCGCACCGCGGGTCCGGACGAAGACGATGGCGGCGTCGGCGTCCGACACGGCCAGCACGCGGGCCAGCGCCCCGGCCTTGTGGCGGTACGGGACGGTGGCGTAGGTCTGCCGGACGCCGACCACCGTCGAGGACTGCCGGGAGGTGGCGACCTCGACGGGGTTGCGCAGGTGCTGGCTCGCGACCCGGCGGATGGCCGGCGGCATCGTCGCCGAGAACAGGGCGACCTGCCGCTCGGTGGGGGCCGCGCCGAAGATCTTCTCGACGTCCTCCGCGAAGCCCATCCGCAGCATCTCGTCGGCCTCGTCCAGCACGAGGAAGTTGATGTCGTCGAGCTTCAGCGTGCGGCGCTCGAGGTGGTCGATGACCCGCCCCGGCGTGCCCACGACGACCTGGGCGCCGCGCGCGAGGGCGCGCTGCTGCGGCAGGAACGGCGACCCGCCGTACACGGCGACGACCTCGACGCCGGGCAGGTGCTTGGCGAAGGTCTCGATGGCCTCGGCGACCTGCATGGCGAGCTCGCGGGTCGGGGTCAGGATGAGCGCCTGCACCTGGTGCACGTCGGGGTCGAGCGCGGCGAGCAGCGGCAGGCCGAACGCGGCGGTCTTGCCGGTGCCCGTCTGCGCGACGCCGGTGATGTCGCGGCCGGCGAGCAGCGCGGGGATCGCCTCGGCCTGGATGGCGGACGGCACGGTGAACCCCAGGTCGGCCACCGCGCGCTCCAGGGCGGGCGGCAGGGCCAGGTCGGCGAAGGTGATGCCGGGAGCCTCGGGGACCGGCGTCGCGGCCGGGTCGGTCGCGCCGTCCGCGGCGCGGTGGGTCGGCGCGTCGGTCGTCGGCGCCTCCACCGACTCGGTCGAGGGCATGTCGAGCTCAGGGGCAGCAGTCATGGAGGAGGATCCGTCCGTCGCGTGGAGCCGGTGTACGGGTGCCAGGGGGCGTACCGCAGGTCGCATCCCGAAGACAACGACGGTGACTCGATCACCGGCACAGACACACGAGGGATTCACGACAGGACTCCGAAGAGGTCCTCAGCCTACCGTCGAGCCCCTCGTCGGCGGTGGACCGCTGCGGGTGACGATGGGCACAGCCCCGGCCGGACCCGGCGGGGAATACGCCGCGGGCACCGGCCGTCAGTGGAGCCGGCGCGCCTCGATCACCGGACAGGTGTCCATCACGACATCGAGCCCGGCCGAGATCGCGCGCTCGGCGGCGGCGTGGTCGACCACCCCGAGCTGCAGCCACACGGCCCGCGCCCCGATCGCGATGGCGTCGTCGACGACGGCTCCCGCCCGGGTCGAGTTCACGAATACGTCGACGACGTCGACCGGCCCGGGGACGTCGGCCAGCCGCGCGAAGCCGGCGGCGCCGTGCACGGTCGGCGCGGACGGGTGCACGGGCACGATCGACATGCCCAGGTCGCGCTGGAGGACGGCGGCGACCCCGTGCGCGGCGCGTGCCCGGTTCGTCGACAGCCCCACCACGGCCCACCGGCCCGGCGTGCGGAGCAGGCGGCGGATGACCTCGGGGTCCTGGTGGTCGCGCATGCCCTCACCCAAGCACAGGCGTCGGGGCGCGCACCCGCGCTCACCTTCGTAGGGTGTGGCCCATGCGTGCCACCCTCCTCCACGGTGCCCACGACGTCCGCCTCGAGGACGTCCCGGACCCGGTCCTGCAGCTGCCCACCGACGCGATCGTCCGGGTCACCGCCGCGTGCGTGTGCGGGTCCGACCTGTGGGGGTACCGCGGCGTGCGACCGGTCAAGGAGCCGCGGCGGGTGGGGCACGAGCTGGTGGGCGTCGTCGAGGAGGTCGGCTCGCAGGTCACCTCCCTGCGACCGGGCGACTTCGTCATCGCCCCGTTCGCGCTCGGCGACGGCACCTGCGCGCACTGCCGCAACGGCATCTGGACGTCGTGCGTGCGCGGCGCCGCGTGGGGCGCCCCGGACAAGGACGGCTTGCTGGTCGACGGCGCCCAGGGTGAGTACGTGCGGACCCCGTTCGCCGACGCCAACCTCGTCGCCACCCCGGGCCTGCCGGACGACGCCCTCGTGCCGAGCCTGCTCACGCTCTCCGACGTCATGGGCACCGGCCACCACGCCGCGGTGTCCGCGCGGGTGGGCCCCGGCTCGACCGTCGTCGTCGTCGGTGACGGCGCGGTGGGGCTGTGCGCCGTGCTCGCGTCCCGGCGGCTCGGCGCGGCCCGCGTCATCGCGATGTCCCGGCACGCCGACCGCCAGGCCATCGCCCGGGAGTTCGGGGCGACCGACATCGTCGCCGAGCGCGGCGCCGAGGGGGCCGCCGTCGTACGGGACCTGCTCGACGGCGTCGGCGCGGACGCCGTCCTGGAGTGCGTCGGCACCCGCGAGTCCATGGAGCAGGCGCTCGACGTGACCCGGCCGGGCGGCTACGTCGGCTACGTCGGCGTCCCGGCCGGCGGGCCGGAGCTGCCGATCGGCACCATGTTCTCGGGCAACCTCAACGTTGCCGGCGGCGTGGCCCCGGTGCGGACCTACCTGCCCGAGCTGCTCGCGGAGGTCCTGGACGGCACGATCAACCCCGGCCGTGTGTTCGACCTGGAGGTCCCGCTCGGGCAGGTCGGCGAGGCCTACGCGGCGATGGACGAGCGGCGCGCCGTGAAGTCGCTGCTGCGTCCGCAGGCGTGAGCCGGTGACCCGGACGCGCTGGGTCCTCGCCGCACCGGACGACTCCGTGGCCGCCCGGCTCGTCGCGCTGCGCGCCGAGCTCGGCGTCCCCGAGACCTTCGAGGACCGGGTGCTCGCCGAGGCGGAGCAGGCCGCCGCCGGGCCGGACGACGCGCGCCTGGACGTCGGGGAGCGCGCGGACCTGCGCGAGCTCCCCTTCGTGACCGTCGACCCGCCCGGCTCGAGGGACCTGGACCAGGCGGTCCACCTCGAGCGCCGCGCCGCGGCCGGCTATCGCGTCCGCTACGCCATCGCCGACGTCGCCGCGTTCGTCCGGCCCGGCGGGGCGGTCGACGCCGAGGCGCACGCCCGCGCCGAGACGGTCTACTGCCCGGACCGTCGGGTCCCGCTGCACCCGCCGGTCCTGTCCGAGGGCGCGGCGTCGCTGCTGCCCGGCCAGGACCGGCCCGCGATCGTGTGGACGATCGACCTGGACGCGGACGGCGAGGTCGTGGCGGCCGACGTCGGCCGCGCCACCGTGCGCAGCACCGCCCAGCTCGACTACGCGAAGGTCCAGCGGGCCCTGGACGCCGCCGGGCCGGGCGACGCCGACTCGCTGCCCGTGCTGCTGGCCGAGGTGGGAACCGCACGGGCCGGGCTCGAGCGGGCCCGCGGCGGGGTGTCCCTGTCCCGCCCGGAGCAGAGCGTCGTGCCCACCGGCGGGGGCTACGCGCTGGAGTACCGGGCGTCCCTGCCGGTCGAGGGGCACAACGCCCAGATCTCGCTGCTCACCGGGACGGTCGCCGCCCGGATGATGCTGGACGCCGGCGTCGGGGTGCTGCGGACCATGCCGCCGGCCGACCCGGAGGCGGTCGCGCGGCTGCGACGGCAGGCCGGGGCGCTGGACGTCCCGTGGCCGGACGGTGAGACCTACGGCGAGGTGCTCGCCCGGCTGGACCCGTCGAGCCCGCAGACGGCGGCGTTCCACGTGGCCGCCGTCGGGCTGTTCCGGGGCGCGGCGTGGACGGCGTTCCGCGGCACGCCGCCCGAGGTGGTCGAGCACGCCGCGATCGGCGCCCCGTACGCGCACGTGACCGCACCGCTGCGCCGGCTGGTCGACCGGTACGGGCTCGAGATCTGCCTGGCGGCGTGCGCCGGCCGCGACGTCCCGGCCTGGGTGCTCGATGCCCTCGACACGCTGGGGGCGCAGATGGCCGCCGGGGCCCAGCGCGGGGGCGCGGTCGACCGCGCCTGCACCGACCTGGTCGAGGCAGCGGTCCTGGCCCCGCACGTGGGCGCCGTCATGGCGGGCACCGCCGTCTCGCCGGACACCGTGCAGCTGCGCGACCCCGCCGTCGTCGCCCGGTGCGAGGGCGACCCGCTCCCGACCGGGGAGCACGTGCGGGTCCGGCTCGTCACCGCCGACCTGGACACCCGCACGGTGCGGTTCACGCTCGCGTCCTGACGGCGGGCCCTCGCGGCGAGGGCCCGACGCCCGGCCGCGGCGACCCGTCGGCAGGGCTCCGGGGTGGCGCCTCGGCGTCGGACCGCCGGGCACCACCCCGCCCTCGCGCCTAGTGCTTGAAGGCGTCCTTGACCTTCTCGCCGGCCTGCTTGAGGTCGGACGACGCCTGGTCGCCCTTGCCCTCCGCCTCGAGCTGCTCGTCGCCCGTGCCCTTGCCGGCCGCCTCCTTCGACTTGCCGGTCAGGTCCTCGGTGGCGTTGCGCAGCTTGTCGTCCAGTCCCATGACGGTCTCCTCCGGTAGTGGTCCTGCGACGCTACGTCCGCGCGGGGGCCGGCGCCCGTCGTGGCGGCCCGGGGCCCTAGGATCGGCGGGTCGGGAGTGCAAGGGCGGGGGAGACGTGGGACGCGAGCAGGTGGTCAGCGGCCGCATCCTCACCGTCCCCAACGCCATCAGCGGGGTGCGCCTCGCGCTCGTGCCGGTGTTCGCCGTGCTGATCTTCCGTGGCCAGGACGTGTGGGCGCTGGGCGTGCTCGCGCTGTCCGGCGCCAGCGACTGGCTCGACGGATTCATCGCCCGGCGCTTCGATCAGGTCTCGCGCCTGGGCAAGGTCCTCGACCCGGCCGCCGACCGGCTCTTCATCCTGGTCACGCTGATCGCGCTGGTCTGGCGCGACGCCATCCCGCTGTGGCTGGTCCTCGCGCTGGTCAGCCGCGACGTCCTGCTCGCCTGCCTCATGCCGTTCCTGGCCCGCCAGCGGTACGGCCCCCTCCCGGTGCACTTCGCCGGCAAGGCCGCGACGTTCGCGCTGCTGTACGCCTTCCCGCTGCTGCTCCTGGCCGAGTGGACCGGCCCGGTGGGCACGACGGCGGCCGTGCTGGGCTGGGCGTTCGCGTGGTGGGGCCTGGGCCTGTACTGGCTGGCGGCGGTCCTGTACCTCGTGCAGGCACGTGCCCTGCTCGGTGCCGACCGGGTGACGGTGTGACCGGCCCGACCGATCGGCGCCCCACGGCGGCGCGCGGGCCCGTCGACGCGTCGATGACGCTCCTCAACGAGGTCATGCACCGACCGCTGGACCCCGGCTACGCCGAGGCCACCGAACGACGCCGGCGCGGTGAGGCGCCGGCGCTGCCCGCGTGGCGACGCGCCCTGCTCGCCGCCGTCGCGGTGGCGCTCGGCGTGGCGATGACCACGGCCGCGAGCACCCTGCGCGCCCCCCGGCCCGAGGCGGTGCAGGCACGCACCCTGCTGACCGCGCAGATCGCCGAGAGCAGCGCCGCCGCGGACGCCCTGCAGACGAGGACCGACGCGATGAGCCGGGAGATCGCCGAGCTGCGGACCGAGGCGCTGTCCGCGCAGGACCCGGCGCTCCTCGAGACGCTCGCGCGCGACGAGCTCACCTCCGGCACGGCGGCCGTCACCGGCCCTGGTCTGCGCCTGACGTTGGCGGACGCGCCGGTGGTCGAGGGCGACCCGGACGGCGCGGACCTGGACTTCCGCGTCCAGGACGTCGACGTGCAGGTCGTCGTGAACGGGCTGTGGGCGGCCGGCGCGGAGGCGGTCGCGATCGACGGGCAGCGGCTGACCGTGCTGACCGCCATCCGCACGGCCGGCAGCGCGATCCTGGTCGACCTCGCGCCGCTCAGCTCGCCGTACGTGGTGGAGGCGATCGGCGACCCGACCGCGATGCAGACCGCGTTCGCCCGGACGGCCGCGGGGCAGCACCTGTCCTCGCTGCAGAACACCTACGGGATCACCAGCCGCGTCAGCGCCGAGGACGCGCTGGCGCTGCCCGGCTCCTCCCGCACCCGCCTGCGCTTCGCCGAGCCGGTGGTCCCCGAGCCGGCCGACCCCGAGCTCGGCCCGGCGCCCGACCCGGAGCTCGACCCGCGCGCGGGGACCGCGGCCGGTCGCGGTGGCACGAGCCGGACCGCACTGCCCGATGTGGCATCGTCGGGGACTCGGGACGAGGGGAGCGGTTCGTGATCGCGGTGCTGGGCCTTGTCGTGGGCGTGATCGGCGGGATCGTCCTGCAGCCGACCGTGCCCCTGTCGGTCCAGCCCTACCTGCCGATCGCGGTGGTCGCCGCGCTCGACGCGCTGTTCGGTGGTCTGCGCGCCCTGCTGGACGGCATCTTCGACGACCGTGTCTTCGTCGTCTCGTTCCTGTCCAACGCCGTCGTCGCGGCCCTGATCGTCTTCCTCGGCGACCAGCTCGGCGTCGGCACGCAGCTCTCGACGGCCGTCGTGGTCGTGCTCGGGATCCGCATCTTCTCCAACGCGGCCGCGATCCGCCGCCACCTGTTCAAGGCGTGAGCGAGCCGTGAGCGTGACCGACCCGCCCGGCAGCCCCGACGCACCCGAGCCGCCGGACCGACGGTCCCCGTGGCGGACCATCGGGCAGGCGCTGCGCCCCCGCGGCTCGCGCTCGCAGCTGCTCGCCGGGCTGCTGTGCGCGCTGCTGGGGTTCGCCGTCGTCGTGCAGGTGCGTCAGAACCAGGTCGAGGGGCTGTCCCGGCTGCCGCAGTCCGAGCTCGTGCGCATCCTCGACCAGGCCAACCAGCGCACCGACGACCTCGAGCGGGAGGCCGCCGCCCTGGAGGCGACCCGGCAGGAGCTGCTCAGCGGGTCGGGCCAGCAGGCGGCTGCCCTGGAGGCCGCCACCGCGGCGGCCGAGACGCAGGGGATCCTGTCCGGCCGGCTGCCCGCGCAGGGTCCGGGGATCGAGCTGGTGATCTCCGACCCGCGCGGCGACATCACCCCGATCGCGCTGTTCAACGTGCTCGAGGAGCTGCGCAACGCCGGCGCCGAGGCGATCCAGCTCGACGACGTGCGGATCGTGGCGAGCAGCTACTTCACCGGCGCCCCGGGCGCGGTCGTCGTCGACGGCGTGCCGGTCGAGGCGCCGTACCGGTGGACCGTCATCGGCGACCCCGACACGATGGGGCCGGCGCTGGAGATCCCGGGTGGCGCGCTGGCGCAGATCCGCAACTACGGCGGGTCCGGCACCCCGCAGTCCCGCCTGCAGGTGGAGGTGACGGCCACCCGCGCCGTCCCCGAGCCACGGTTCGCCACCCCGCTGCCCGCGGACGAGGGATGAGGGCTGCACCGCTCGGGGCTGACCCCATAGTGTGTGCTCACATCCGTGCCGGCACGCGCCGCCGGAACCACCACCACGCTCGGGAGGCGAGATGACGGACGGCCCTCAGGTGCCCGATCCCGTGCGCGACGGCAGCACACCGGGGCACGGCGGGTCCCATTCCGTCAGCGGGTCGCGCAGCAGCGCCGAGACCACGGTCAACCTGGGCAACCTCGGCAACCTGGGCACCGTCGACCAGGAGCCCGAGGCCCTGGCGCCCGCCGGTCTGACGCCGGACGACACCGCCGCGGTGCGAGCGCTGCCGCCGACCTCGGCGCTGCTCATCATGCAGCGGGGCCCCAGCGCCGGCGCCCGCTTCCTGCTCGACGCCGAGCGCACGGTCGCCGGCCGGAGCGTGGACGCGGACATCTTCCTCGACGACGTGACCGTCTCGCGCCGGCACGCCGAGTTCGTGCGGCAGGGCGACGACTTCGTGGTGCGCGACGTCGGCTCGCTGAACGGCACGTACGTCAACCGTGACCGGATCGACGCGGCGGTGCTGCGCGGCGGTGACGAGGTGCAGATCGGCAAGTACCGGCTGACGTTCCACCCCAGTCCCCGCCGGGACGCGGGCGGCGCCGGCGCACCCGCGCAGCCGTGAGCCGCGTGCGGAGCCTGCGGGACCGGCGGACGAGCCGGCGCACGAGCCGGTCTGGGGACCGGTGGTGAGCCCGGCCCAGGACCGCGCCCGGTCCGACGTCCCCGGCCGCGACGCGTCGTCGGCGCCACGGCGCCCGCACGTCGTCGAGCCGTGGCCGCGCGGGATCTCCCGGCGGGCCTCCATGCGGATCTCCGACGTGCTGGGCGCGCTGCAGCTCGAGTTCCCCACGGTGACCAACTCCAAGCTCCGGTTCCTCGAGGAGCAGGGCCTGGTCGAGCCCGTGCGCACCCAGGCCGGCTACCGCCAGTACAGCCCCGCGGACGTCGAGCGGCTGCGGTTCGTGCTGCGCCAGCAGCGCGACCGGTACCTGCCGCTGAAGGTGATCGGCGAGCAGCTCGCCGCCCTCGACGCCGGCGAGGAGGACGAGTCGCCCGCGCCCGCGCGCCTGGCGACCGCCGACGGCGTCCGGCAGGCGCCCACCGTCGCCGGACGCTTCACCCCCGCCGCCCTGGCGGCGGAGGCGGGCGTCGAGGAGAGCGTGGTCACCGAGCTGGTCGAGGCGGGCGTGCTCCGACCCGGCACCCACGGCCACTTCGACCTGTGGGCGCGCGACGTCGTCGTGCTGGCCGCCGCACTGCGCGAGCACGGCATCGACGCGCGCCACCTGCGGGGCTTCCGGGCCGCCGCCGACCGTCAGGTCGACCTCGTGGAGCAGGTCGTCGCGCCGTGGCGCGGCCAGCACACCAGCTCCTCGCGGGCGCGCGCCGCGACCCTCGCGGCCGAGCTCGGCGAGCTGTGCGGTCAGCTGCACACGGTGATGGTGCGCGCCGGGGTCGCGGACCTTGCGCCGTGACGCTGCGGGCGTCGTAGCGTGGGGCTGTGATGGGCGACGACGAGGGCATGGTGCCGGTCGAGGTCGTCGGCGTGCGCCAGCACCTGGTCGACGACGAGATCGTGGTGCTGCTGCTCGACCCGGCCGCGGAGCTGTTCGTGCCGATCCTCATCGGCCCCACCGAGGCGACCGCGATCGCCACCGCGCAGGCCGGGGTCATCGCCCCCCGGCCCATGACGCACGACCTGCTGCGTGACGTCCTGGCCGCCCTTGACGTCCGGCTGACGCGGGTCGAGATCACGTCGCTGACCGACGGCGTTTTCCATGCCGCGCTCGTCCTGGGCACCGGCGTGCGGGTCGACTCCCGGGCGTCCGACGCCATCGCCCTCGCGGTACGCACCGGCAGCCCCGTCCTGTGCGCCGCGCAGGTGGTCGCGCTGGCCGGGGTCGAGGTGTCGGCGAAGCCCGCCGAGCAGGAGCTCGAGCGGTTCCGGGAGTTCCTCGACCACGTCAGCCCGGAGGACTTCGACGAGGGCGACGACGACCCGCCCCCCGCCGGCGGGCCCGGACGCGGCCCCGGTCCGGGCGGCGGCCTGCCCTGACCGCGTCCTGAGCAGACCTTCGACCTCAGGTCGACGGTCAGACACGCCGCGAGCGACACGCGGCCCGCGTGTCGAGGGCTGCGTCGTTGACCGGCTCCCCGCGTCGGCCTAGCGTGCAGAATGACATCCGTAGCACTCGACCCCGACGACCCGTGTCGTCACCCGGTCGGGAGCGCCGAACCCGGCGGGTGCGCAGAGGTCTGGACTTGGAGGACGCGTGAGCGGCAGCGGAGAGTCCCTGGAGGCCGCCGGCGGTGTCCCGCAGCGCGCCCAGGGCCTGTTGTTCGGTGACGAGCTCCCCGACCTCGACGAGACGACGGGGTACCGCGGCCCGACCGCCTGCCGCGCCGCCGGGATCACCTACCGCCAGCTCGACTACTGGGCCCGCACCGGCCTGGTCGAGCCGGGGATCCGCCCGGCGACCGGCTCCGGGACCCAGCGGCTGTACAGCTTCCGCGACATCCTCGTGCTCAAGGTCGTCAAGCGCCTGCTCGACACCGGCGTGTCCCTGCAGCAGATCCGCACCGCGGTCGCGCACCTGCGCGAGCGCGGCGTGGAGGACCTGGCGCAGATCACCCTGATGTCGGACGGCGCGTCGGTCTACGAGTGCACGTCCGCCGACGAGGTCATCGACCTCGTCCAGGGCGGGCAGGGCGTGTTCGGCATCGCGGTCGGCCGGGTGTGGCGCGAGGTCGAGGGCACGCTCGCCGAGCTGCCGACCGAACGCGCGGAGGACGAGGCGCAGGTGCCGACCGCCGCCGAGGACGAGCTCGCCCGGCGACGTCAGGCCCGCACGGCCGGCTGAGCCGGCTCCAGCCGGCTCCCGTCGGGTCCGGTCGGGCTCCGCCCGGGACCGGGCAGCGGCCCGGCACGCCATCTGGACCGGTGACGCGGCATGTCACCCCGCCGTGGGAGGATCGCCGCCGTCAGCACAGCCGACGGCACGCCGTGGCTTCCCACCGGCAGGTCCGCCGCCGATCCGTGGGTCCGCCCGGTGCGCCACCCGACCGATCGGATGGAGTCAGACGTGTTCTCGAAGGTCCTCGTCGCGAACCGCGCAGAGATCGCCGTACGGGCGTTCCGTGCCGCCTACGAGCTCGGCGCCCGCACGGTCGCCGTCTTCCCGCACGAGGACCGCAACTCCGAGCACCGGCTCAAGGCGGACGAGGCGTACCCGATCGGGGCGCCGGGTCACCCGGTCCGGGCCTACCTGGACATCGAGGAGATCATCCGCGTCGCCCAGGACGCCGGCGCGGACGCCGTCTACCCCGGGTACGGCTTCCTGTCGGAGAACCCCGCGCTGGCCCGGGCGTGCCAGGACGCCGGGATCACCTTCGTCGGGCCGCCGGCCGACGTGCTCGAGCTCGCGGGCAACAAGGTCCGGGCGCTGAAGGCGGCCCGCGAGGCCGGCATCCCGGTGCTCGAGTCCTCCGAGCCGTCGTCGGACGTCGACGAGCTCGTCGCCGCGGCGGACCGGATCGGGTTCCCCGTCTTCGCCAAGGCGGTGGCCGGCGGCGGCGGGCGGGGCATGCGCCGCGTCGACCGCCGCGAGGACCTGCGCGAAGCGCTGTCGGCGGCCATGCGTGAGGCGGACAGCGCCTTCGGCGACCCGACGATGTTCCTCGAGCAGGCCGTGCTGCGGCCCCGTCACATCGAGGTGCAGATCCTCGCCGACGGGACCGGCGAGGTCGTGCACCTCTTCGAGCGCGACTGCTCGGTCCAGCGACGGCACCAGAAGGTCATCGAGATCGCGCCCGCGCCCAACCTCGACCCGGCGATCCGCGACGCGCTGTGCCGCGACGCCGTGACCTTCGCGCGCAGCATCGGCTACCAGAACGCCGGCACCGTGGAGTTCCTCGTCGACACGGTCGGTGAGCGTGCCGGCCAGCACGTGTTCATCGAGATGAACCCGCGCATCCAGGTCGAGCACACCGTGACCGAGGAGGTCACCGACATCGACCTGGTGTCCTCGCAGATGCGGATCGCCGCGGGGGAGACCCTCGCCGACCTCGGCATCAGCCAGGACACCGTCCACGTCAACGGGTTCGCCCTCCAGTCCCGCATCACCACCGAGGACCCGGGCAACGGCTTCCGCCCGGACACCGGCCGGATCGTCGCCTACCGCTCGCCGGGCGGCGCGGGCGTCCGGCTGGACGGCGCCACCGCGACCGCCGGCGCCGAGATCACCGGTCACTTCGACTCCATGCTCGTCAAGCTCACCTGCCGCGGCCGGGACTTCCCGACGGCGGTCCGGCGCGCCCGGCGGGCGCTGGCCGAGTTCCGCATCCGCGGGGTCCGGACCAACATCCCCTTCCTGCAGGCCGTCCTGGCCGACGACTCGTTCGTCGCCGGCGACCTCGCGACGTCGTTCATCGACGAGCGCCCGGAGCTGCTCGCCGCGCGCCGCAGCGCGGACCGCGGCACCAAGCTGCTGTCCTTCCTCGGCGACGTCACGGTCAACAAGCCGAACGGTCCGGCGCCGTCGCTCGTCGACCCGACGGTCAAGCTGCCCGCGATCGACCTCTCGGCGCCCGCGCCGGACGGCAGCCGGCAGCGCCTGCTGGAGCTCGGGCCGGAGGGCTTCGCGGCCTCGCTGCGCGCGCAGTCGACCGTCGGCGTGACCGACACGACGTTCCGGGACGCCCACCAGTCGCTGCTGGCGACCCGGGTCCGCACCCTGGACCTGGTCGCCGTCGCGCCGTACGTCGCCCGGCTCACCCCGGGTCTGCTGTCGGTCGAGGCGTGGGGTGGCGCCACGTACGACGTCGCGCTGCGCTTCCTCGGTGAGGACCCCTGGGACCGGCTGGCCGCGCTGCGCGAGGCGCTGCCGAACGTCGCGATCCAGATGCTGCTGCGCGGACGCAACACCGTCGGCTACACCCCGTACCCCACCGAGGTGACGGACGCGTTCGTCCGCGAGGCGACCGCGACCGGGATCGACATCTTCCGCATCTTCGACGCGCTGAACGACGTCGAGCAGATGCGTCCGGCCATCCAGGCCGTCCGGGAGGCCGGGACCCCGGTCGCCGAGGTCGCGCTGTGCTACACCGGCAACCTGCTGGACCCCGCCGAGGACCTGTACACCCTCGACTACTACCTGCACCTGGCCGACCGGATCGTCGAGGCCGGCGCGCACGTGCTGGCGATCAAGGACATGGCCGGCCTGCTGCGCCCGGCCGCCGCGACGCGGCTGGTCACGGCGCTGCGCGAGCGGTTCGACCTGCCGGTGCACGTGCACACCCACGACACCGCCGGCGGCCAGCTCGCGACCCTGCTCGCGGCCACGGCCGCCGGGGCCGACGCCGTCGACGCCGCCAGCGCCGCGATGGCGGGCACCACGAGCCAGCCGTCGATGTCGGCGCTGGTCGCGGCCCTGGAGCACACCGACCGCGACACCGGCCTCGGGCTGCGCGCGGTCTCCGACCTCGAGCCGTACTGGGAGGCCGTCCGGCGGCTGTACCGGCCGTTCGAGTCCGGGCTGCCCGGCCCGACGGGCCGGGTCTACGACCACGAGATCCCCGGCGGCCAGCTGTCGAACCTGCGGCAGCAGGCGATCGCGCTGGGCCTGGGGGACCGGTTCGAGGACATCGAGTCGACCTACGCGGCCGCGGACCGCATCCTCGGGCGCCTGGTCAAGGTGACGCCGTCGTCGAAGGTGGTCGGCGACCTGGCGCTGCACCTCGTGGCGCGCGGCGCGGACCCGGCCCAGTTCGCCGAGGACCCGGCGTCCTTCGACATCCCCGACTCGGTGGTGAGCTTCCTGTCCGGTGAGCTGGGCGACCCGCCCGGCGGCTGGCCGGAGCCGTTCCGGACCAAGGCCCTCGCGGGGCGGACCGTGCGTCACGGCGTCACCCCGCTGACGGACGAGGACCGCACCGAGCTCGCGGGGGACTCCGCCACCCGGCGTGACCGGCTGAACCACCTGCTGTTCCCCGGCCCCACCAAGGAGTACGAGTCGGCCCGCGCCGCCTACGGCGACGTGTCGGTGCTGACCACCAGCAGCTACCTGTACGGCATGCAGGCGGGTGACGAGCTCGAGATCGCCCTGGAGCGGGGCGTGCGGCTGCTCGTCGGCCTGGAGGCGGTCGGCGAGCCGGACGAGCGGGGCATGCGCAGCGTCATGTTCACCCTCAACGGGCAGCTTCGTCCGCTGCAGGTGCGTGACCGCACGGTCGACGTCGACGTGGCCACCTCGGAGAAGGCCGATCCGGGCGTGCCGGGGCACATCGCGGCGCCGTTCGCCGGTGCGGTCACGCCCGTGGTCCAGGAGGGGCAGAGCGTCCAGGCCGGCCAGACGGTGGCGACGGTCGAGGCGATGAAGATGGAGGCCGCGATCACCACGCCGGTCGCCGGCAAGGTCACCCGGCTCGCGATCGGGGCGGTGCAGCAGCTCGAGGGCGGCGACCTCGTCCTCGTGGTCGGCTGACCGCTCTCGACGGGTACGCCCGGCGTGCCCGTGGCAGGGTGAGCGGCATGGACCTCACCCTGCTCGGGCACGCCTGCGTCCGCTTCGACAAGGACGGGTCGCGACTCGTCATCGACCCCGGCGCGTTCAGCGCCACCGACGCCCTGGAGGGCGCCGACGCCGTGCTCGTGACCCACGAGCACGTCGATCACGTCGTCCCCGACGAGCTCCGGGCCGCCCTCACCGGCCGTCCCGAGCTGCAGGTGTGGGCGCCCGAGGCCGTGGTCCGCGCGGTGGTGGGCGACGACGACGCCGTGGCCGGGCGCGTGCACACCGTCAGCCCGGGCGACCACGTGGACGCTGCCGGGTTCGGCGTGGACGTCGTGGGGGACAAGCACGCCGTCATCCACCCGGAGGTGCCGCAGGTCGCCAACGTCGGCTACCTGGTGGACGGAACCGTGCTGCACCCGGGCGATGCGTTCACGGTGCCGGACGGCGAGGTGGAGCTGCTGCTGGTCCCGGTCGCGGCTCCGTGGCTCAAGACCGCCGAGGCGATCGACTACGTCCGGGCCGTCGACGCGCGCCGGGCCGTGCCCATCCACGACGCGATCCTGGCCGACGCCGGCCGGGCCCTGGTCGACGGGCTGCTGGGGGAGCGGGGCCCCGGGACCGGCGGCACCGAGTACACCCGCGTGCCGAGCGGCGAGACGATCACCCTCGGCTGACCCACGGCGACGTCGACCGACCCGGGGCGACGCGCCGGGTCAGTCGTCGTCGCCGGCGCGGAACCGCCGGGCGATCTGCTCGCTGAGCACGTACCGGTGCAACGCGTCGGCCTCGCGCTGGGTGGTGCCGACCAGGCGGCAGCCGTAGCGGTATCCCCGCGGCGCCTCCTCGCGGCGCAGCACCTCGGCGACCAGCGACAGGTCGTCGAAGTCGGTGCGCAGCTGGAACCCGACCCGCTGACCCTCGGTGAGCGGGACGTGGCAGTGCAGGCGCACCCCCGTCGCGCTCAGGTCGATGATGGCGGCCTCGATCGGCGGGTCGAGGTCGACGGGCCGGTCGTCGACGACCTGGTACTCCAGCGTGACGCTCAGGTCCGTGCCGACCCGGACGATGGCGCGCTGCTGGTAGGCCGAGAGCAGGGCGAGCTCGTCCAGGACGAGCAGCTCGTCCTGGCGCGTGCGCACGACGACGGCGTAGTCGCGGCGCCCGCGCGACTCCTCGAACGTGCGCAGGACGATGCTTGCGCCGGGCTCGGGGACGCCGTCGACGCCGTCGTGGAGCCGGACCTCCAGGGACAGACCGCTGTCGACGCGGACGGTGCCGTGGGCGACCTCCTCGTCGTCGACGAGCACGGTGCAGGGACTACCTTCGAGCACGCGCTCTTCACTCCTCGGACGCCGGCGGACAACGCAAGGGGGCCAGCCTAGGAGTTTGCAGGCGTCGTCGTGCAACCAGCACGGCCGAGGACACGCGGTCCGGTCGCGCGGTTCACCTGTGCGGCGCAGCCCGCGCCGGTGTCGGTCGACCGACGTACCGTGGCGTCATCCCGGCGCGGGCCTTCGGTCGGCCACCCGCCGGTCCTGCCCGTCACGCACGCACCCGGAGGACCACCCGATGTCCCAGTCCCCGTCGCACGACGACGTCCCGCAGCTCGAGCCCGACGAGACGGTGCCGCCGCGGCCGGAGGAGGAGATGGCCGACGTCGCCCGGTCCGAGCCGGACCACCGGGCGGCCGGACGCGACGATCAGCGCGACCGGTAGGCGCGCAGCAGCGTCACGATGCCGTACCCGGCCGCCGCCAGCCCCAGGCCGGCGACCAGCCAGTTGAGCCACACCGGGTCCGGCCCACGGAGGGCGTCCAGCTGGTAACCGACGACCACGGCGCCGATGACGAGGGCCAGGGTCGGGGACCACCACCAGCGGTCCCGCAGCGCGGTGCCGGGAGCGGCCGGTGCCGGGCCCGGCGCCGCCGGGTGGGGCCCGCGTGCGGGGGAGGGGCGCCGGGGACGATCGGGGTCGTGGTCGGTCATGGACCCCAGGATCTCATCCGGGCGGCGGCGCCCCGGGTGGTGCCGCCGCGTGGCTCGCCACGCGCGACCCCCGGCTGCCGGGCCCCGCGGGGTCAGGACCCGGGCGCGTCGACCGGGGGCTCGGCGGGTGCGGGCGGCGGAGGCGGGTCGACGTGCAGCGGCGGGTGGGGCCCGTCGAGTCGTTCGCGCCCGTACCGCACGATCGCCGTCCCGACCGCCACGACCGGCACGGCGAGGAACGCGCCGACGATGCCGAACAGGGAGCCGCCCGCCGTGACCGCCAGGATCACCAGGGCCGGGTGCAGGTCGAGCGTGTGACCCACCAGGATCGGCTGCAGCACGTTGCCCTCGAGCTGCTGCACCACGAGGACCAGGGCGATCACGATGAGCGCCGCCGTCGGCCCGTTGCTGACCAGGGCGACCAGCGCGGCCAGGATGCCGGTGACCGTGGCGCCGATGATCGGGACGAAGGCGCCGAAGAAGATCAGCACCGACAGCGGCAGCGCCAACGGCACACCGATCACCAGCAGTCCGATGCCGATCGCGACCGCGTCGACCAGACCCACGAGGGCCTGTGCGCGGATGAACCCGCTCAGCGTGGTCCACGACCGGCGTGCGACCTCGGCGGCGTGCGGCGCGGCGTGCGGGCCGGCGAGCGCGGACATCCACGGCAGGAACCGGGGGCCGTCCTTGAGCATGAAGAAGCACAGCACGACGGCCAGCAGCGCCCCGACCAGGATCGAGCCGACCGTGGTGACGCCGGACAGCACGCCACCGGCGATGGTCTGGGCGTTGCCCTGCAGCCAGCCGCCGATCTGGTCGACCGCCTGGTTGACCGCCTGGCCCACCTCGTTCTCGGCCAGGTTGAACGGCGGACCGGTGACCAGGTTCTGCAGGTCCTCGAGGCCGCCCGTGGTCGCGTCGGCCAGCTCCTCGACGTAGGTGGCGATCTGCGGTGACAGCCACACCACCAGCCCGGTGAGCACGGCGATCGCCGCGACGACGACCAGCAGGGAGGCGAGTGCGTCCGGCATGACCCGGCGCAGCAGCCGGGTGGGCGGCCACAGCACCGTGGCCAGCAGCACGGCCAGCGCCAGCGGCAGCACGATCACCCACAGCCGCCCGAGCACCCACCACAGGACCGCGAGCGCGGCCGCCGTGAGCAGGAAGCGCAGGCTCCAGGTCGCGACGATCGACGACGCCGTCCCGAGCCGGGCATCCCGGCGGTCCGAGCGCAGCCCCCGGTGCGCCGGCTGCGGGTCCCGTCGCTGCCCGCCGTGCCGGTCGCCGGTGCCGGTGTCGTCGTCGCGGCCGTGTGCGTCGCCGGTGGCGGCGTCGTCGAGGTGTTCTGCTGCGGTGCTCACACCGCACACCATGGCGTGCCCGGCGGCCCCCGGCCACTCCGTCGTGCAGCCGGGCGCGTGCGACCGCCTCCGGGCGGCGATCTGCGCGTAGCGTGCCGGCATGAACCCACGACTGGTCCGACCCCGTCGCAGCAAGGTCATCGCCGGCGTCTGCGCCGGTCTCGCCCAGCGCTTCGGGCTGCCGAAGCTCCTCGTCCGGGTGGGCTTCGTCATCTTCGGTCTCGTCGGCGTCGGCGAGCTCGTCTACATCGCCCTGTGGATCCTCATCCCCAAGGAGTGACCTCCGCCGGGCGCCGACCTGCACGCGGCCGCGCGACCGAGCACGCGCGCCGTCCGGGGTGATCGGGGAGACTCGCGGACATGCGCATGGACCTCGAGCTGCTCGCGCGCGCCGGGCTCGCGCGGGCGGACGCCCCGGACGTGCCGGACCTGCAGGCAGCGCTGGACCTGCCGCCCGTGGAACCGATCCAGCTGGCGCTCGGTGCCGCCGTCATCGTCGTCGGGCTCCTGGTGGCGAGGCTGCTGCGCGTGCTCACCCACTGGTGGTGGCGTCGCCGGCGGACCGACTCCTACGCGCGCGTGTTCTCGACCCTGGTGGCCTACGGGTTCGGCGTGCTGGCCACCGGTGTGGGGCTGACCATCGCGTTCCCCAGCGTGCAGCCGGTCGACGTGCTCGGTGGCCTCGGCATCGCCTCGGTCGCCATCGGGATCGCCTTCCAGAACGTGCTGTCCAACCTGTTCGCCGGCGTCCTGATCCTGCTGCGCGAGCCCTTCCGGGCCGGGGACCAGATCGCGGTCGCCGACGTGCGGGGGACCGTGGAGGAGGTCAACCTCCGCGAGACGGTGGTCCGCACCTTCGACGGCCGCCGGGTCCTCGTGCCGAACAGCACCGTGCACGGCGAGGTGCTCACGGTGCAGACCGGCTACACCCACATCCGCACGACCGTCGTCGTGGGAGTCGACTACGCCACCGACCTGGCGCGGGCCCGGTCGCTGATCCTCGACGCGGTCCAGGCCGTGCCGGGTGTGACCCCGGACCCAGCGCCGCAGTGCCTGCTGACGGAGCTCGCACCGTCGACCGTGAACTTCGACGTCCGGTTCTGGTCCGGGGCCCGCCAGCTCGAGGCGATCGAGACGCGCGACCGGGTCATCGAGGCGGTCGCCCGGGCACTCGACGCCGCCGGTGTCGAGATGCCACCGGAGATCCGCCTCGTCCAGCCGTCCGCCGAGCTCGCCTCGTTGCTGGCCCGGGCCGCCGACGGCCCCGCGACCGACGACGACCCGGCCGGAGGCCGCTCCGCGCACCGGTCCTGACCCCTGCCCGGCGTCCGGTTCGAGCACATCGACGTGGGCGGTGTGCCGTCACCACACCACCGAGGACGCTCAGCGCGAGTCGGACCAGGCTCGCCGCGTCCTGATCGTGCTCCGCCCAGCGTTCCGCCTCCGTCGTCGGCCACCGGGGTGTGCGCGCACGCTGTCAGAACGTGTCGGCGGGGCCGATCACGCCGTCGCACGTGTCGGCGAAGACCATGATGACCGACATCTCCCGCCGGTCGGCGTACACCGTGCCGGACACGGAGTAGGTCGCCTCGTTCCGCGCGAAGCGATCGATGACGTCCTCGGCGCCGGCGTCCCAGAGCTCACAGGTGATCTCGCTCGTCTCCTCGTCGACGATGGCGTCGTAGCCCTGCTGCGGGATGAGGAGGTCGTTCGAGTCGTACCGCAGCACGCGTCCGTCCGTCAGGCGGATCGTGTTGGCCCTGACGTTGATGGACGCGAGCGTCCCGAGAACCTCCTCGACCGGCGGCCCGGCGGCTCCGGCGGCCAGTGGTTGCCACGCCGGCGCCCAGCAGGGGTCCTCGGCCTCGACCGTCGACAGGTGGACGCCGGAGACGGTCATGATCTGGCAGTCCGCGTTGTCGTCGGGCCGGGACGGTGAGCCGCCGGCGTACAGGAAGAACCGACCGTCCGGTGACCAGACGACGTCCGTGGCCAGGTACTCGTCCAGGACCACTTCCCGCGCGCCGGTGGGCACCTTGGCGTGGGCGATCCTCTCGTCGCGCACGTACGCGATGCGCTTGCCGTCGGGGGAGTAGTCCGGCTGCCCGGCGCCCGGGACGAGGAGCTTGGCGCCGACCGTCGTGCCATCGGGGCGGATCTGCCCCTGCGAGGGTGCGACCCACACCCCCTCGGGACGCTCGTAGGCGATCTTCGAGCCGTTCGGGCTCCACGTCGGATTCGTGCCGGTGGCGATCGTCCGCAGAAGGGTTCCCGTGGCCGCGTCGAGGACCTGCAGACTCGAGCCGCCGACGGCGATCTCATCACCGTCCGGGGACCACGCCAGACCCGTGAACGACCCGCTGGCCAGCTCGCGAGCGGTGCAGTCGGCCGTGACGACGACCCACAGGCCGTCCTCGGTGGTGACCGCGACCTCGCGGCCGTCGGGGGAGTAGGCGATGCTGCCGGCCCCCGCGTCGGTGAACGGGGCCGGCCCTTCGCCCTCGAACCCGGTGAAGCACGGGACCTCGAGCATGACCTGCTGGATGAAGGACACCCGGCCGTTCTCGCCCGGGTACTGCGCCTGAGCCGGTGCCGCACCGGCCACGGCTGCCAGGCCTGTCACCGCCGCGGCGGTGATGATCGCTCGGTTCGTGCGACGCACGTGCGCCCCCTCTGATCGGACGGCACCGCCGCCCCCACGACGAGGTGTGCCACGAGCGTCCTCCGACCGAAGACCCGCGTCCAGCCCGGGAGCGTCCAGCTCGCCTCCAGACCGAGTACGACATTCCAGGCGGCGTTGCGGTCAGGCGCGGTGCTCCTTCGCCTGCACCCGGGCCTGTTGTCCGGTCGGCATCGACCACGCGGCGAGTAGGTGCAGTGCGTCGGCGGAGGGGCTGCCTGGCTCGGCCGCGTTGACGTACATCGTCAGGCCGGGCGTGCCCGCGAGAGCGACGGTCTCGTAGGCCAGGTCGAGGTCTCCGACGATCTCGTGGTGGACCCGCTTGGTCCCCGCGCGGTGCTCGTGCACGTTGCGCGCGGCCCATCGGACGCGGAAGTCCTCGGACCGGGTGGCGAGCTCGCCGATCAGGTTGGATAGGTCGGCGTCGAGGGGGTTCGTCGCTGCGGCCATGTGGAGCATCGCCGCGCTGTCGCTGGCGACCTGGTCCCAGTCGCGGTAGAAGGATCGCGCACCTGGGTCGAGGTGGATGTAGCGGGCGTGGTTGTGGGCGCTGACCGGGCTGGAGAGCAGGCCGGAGTACAGGGCTCGCGCGAGCGCGTTGGTGGCCACGACGTCGGCCCGGTCGTTCTGGACGATCGCGGGCAGGTCGGCCATCTGGTCGAGGATCAGCTGCAGCGTCGAGCGGACGGCCGGCGCAGATGGCTGCCGAGCCCTCGTCCGGTGCGGATTGGTGCGGCTGCCGCGGGCGAGGTGGAAGAGGTGGCGACGTTCCAGGTCGTCGAGCTGGAGCGTGTCGGCGATCGCGTTCAGTACTTCGTCCGACGCGCCGACCGCGTCACCGCGCTCGAGCCGGGTGTACCAGCTCACGCTCACCCCGGCCAGGACCGCCAGCTCCTCGCGGCGCAGGCCGGGGACCCGGCGGGCGCCGCCGCCGGCGGGGAGCCCGGTGTCCTCGGGGCGGATCCGCGCGCGTCGGGTCGCGAGGAACTCCCGCATCTCGGTCCTGTTGTCCACGATTTCGACTCTAGGTGCGACTCGGAGGATGCGGGAGTCACTGCGAGTGACTCCATCAAGCAGCCCTGCCACGTTCCGGTGCGCGGCGTTCTGATGGATGTCATGACCACGACTGCACGCGCCTACGCCGCCACCTCGCCTACCGATCCCTTCACCCCGACCACGATCGAGCGCCGCACGGTCGGACCGCACGACGTGCGTATCGACATCGCCTACTCGGGCATCTGTCATTCCGACATCAGCACCGTGCGCGGTGCCTGGGGACCGGCCACCTACCCGCTCGTGCCCGGACACGAGATCGTCGGCACCGTCGCGGAGGTCGGCTCCGCGGTCACCCGGCACCAGGTCGGCGACCGGGTCGGCGTCGGGTGCATGGTGAACTCCTGCCGGGAGTGCGACAACTGCCGCGCCGGCCTGGAGAACTACTGCCTCAACGGTGCCACCTTCACCTACGGCAGCGTCGACCGTGACGGCACCATCACCCAGGGCGGCTACGCCACCGAGGTCGTCGTCGTGGAGGACTTCGTCGTCAGCGTCCCCGAGAACATCCCCTACGAGGCCGCCGCCCCGCTGCTGTGCGCCGGCGTGACCACCTACTCGCCCCTCGCCCACGCGCACGTCGGCCCCGGCACGAAGGTCGCCGTCGTCGGTCTGGGCGGCCTCGGCCACCTCGCCGTGAAGTTCGCCCACGCCATGGGCGCCGAGGTCACCGTGCTGTCGCAGACCCTCAGCAAGCAGGACGACGGCCTGCGCCTCGGCGCCGACCACTACTACGCCACCAGCGACGCCGAGACGTTCACGACGCTGGCCAACAACGTCGACCTGATCGTCAACACGATCAGCGCACCGGTCGACCTCCACGCGTACCTGTCGCTGCTCGCCCTCGACGGCACGATGGTCAACCTCGGCGCCCCTGCCGAGCTGCTGCCCGTCTCGGTCTTCACCCTCATGGCGAACCGCCGCTCCCTCTCGGCCTCCTCCATCGGCGGCATCACCGAGACCCAGGAGATGCTCAACTTCTGCGCCGAGCACGACATCGCACCCGAGGTCGAGCTCATCACCGCGGCCGACATCGACACCGCGTTCGAGCGCGTGCTGAAGTCCGACGTCCGCTACCGGTTCGTCATCGACGCCGCGACCATCTGACCGTCGCGGCATGGGCGGGCGGCCGCAGCAGTGCGAGCCGCCCGCCCACGTCGTCCGCAGCGCTCCCACACCTGAACGCGAGAACAGAGGTTCCCGACCCCATGCACCACGATCTCGACGAACGGCTCACGCACGCACAGATCGCCTGGTTCTCCTCCGTGCGACCCGACGGCTCACCGCACACCGTGCCGGTCTGGTTCATCCACGACGACGAGAGCATCTGGGTCGCCAGCGCCCCCTCCAGTCGCAAGGTCGCCAACGTCAGCCGCAACGACCGGGTCGCGATCGCGATCGACGGCTCCGCCCCGCGCACCCTGGTCGCGCAGACCAGCGTCGAACTCATCGACGACCCCGAGGAGCACCCCAGCATCGTCGCCGGCTACGCCCGGAAGTACAGCGGGTACGACCTCACCGACCACTCCGTGGCCGGCCCGCTCGTGCTCATGCGCCTGACCATCACGCGATGGCTGCTGGACGGGTCCGCCCAGTAGCGCCGCGCATCGAGCGCACGGGGTCGACACCGGTCGCCCCGGCCACGACGACCCGGCGCACACCGTGAGACCGGAGAACCACTGATGACGGAACGACGCATGATCCTGGGCACGTTCTTGGGGAACGACTTCGGCTCGCACGCGGGCGCCTGGCGGATGCCGCACGTGGATCCCGGCGCCTACACGAGCAATCGAGGCCGATCGCCCTCGTCGCAGCCCAGGTCGACGGTCAGGTCGTCGGGATCTTGGGGAACTGTTCACCGCTTTGTCCCTCAACCCGCCGCTGGTCTCGATTTCGTTCGCTCGAAGCTCGACGACCTGGCCACTGCTCCGGCGCGCGCAGCAGTGGGGGATCACGCGCCCAGCGGTCGCAATGTCATAATGTCCATTATCGGCGGTCTCGACTCGGCCAGGGGAGCGGGCTGTCAGGTGCCGCTCGACGCCCACCGGCTAGCGTGCGATACCGCACCGAAGGCGGCGCGATCGGCGAGGTCACCACTGACATGCGCATGCGACTGGTGGAGGCCGGTCCCGACTGCTCGTAGGTTTGCACCATCGCGACCCGATCGTGGCCACGGACACTCCGCCACCGGACACGAACACCCATGGCCTCGTGCTGCCCCATCGGAACTCGTGAGCATCATCCACGGTCGCCACTTCGCAGCTCAGATGCGTCGCACAGGGCGTACCCCATCGCGACGCCCGGACGACGGACGATGCACGGTCATGGCTCCCTTCTGTTGCGGCGGCTGTCAACCGGTCGTGATGCGGACCTGTCGGGCGGCCGCCGGCGTCGCTAGCGTGGTGGCAGCGGGTCCGGGAAGTGGCTGGTCCGAAGTGCCGGTGTGCGGGGGCAGGCCGGCCGCGCTGGATTGAAGAGTCGCCCCGCTGTGCCCTCCCGGACCCGCCTCGACCACTGTCGTCTCGGTGTCGACGGCGTCCCTGACGAGCTGCCGGTAGATGACATCGGACAGCCGCCGCTTGAGGCACCGCATCGCTTCCAGCGGTCGCTTTCCGGCGGCCCTCTTGCGGTCGTAGTACGCCTTACCCAGGGTGCCCTGGTGGCGCATCTGGACCGTCGCGGCGATGTGCAGCACGTGGTTCAGCCGCCGGTTCCCGGCCCGCGACAGCCGGTGGCGTTGGTGGGCACCGGACGAGGCGTCGATCGGTGCGGTGCCAGTCCAGGACGCGAAGTGGTGCCGGGACGGGAACCTGGCCACGTCCCCGACGTCGGCCAAGATCCGTCCCGCGCCGGCGGGGCCGATGCCGGGCAGGTCCATCAGGTGCGACCCGCGGGCCAGGACGGCGGTCTTGATCTCGGCGGTGAGCTCCTTGACCCGCACGTCCAGACGGTGGGCTTCGGTGAGTTCCTCGGCCAGCATCCGCCGCCGCACCCGGCCTGCGGCGTCGCGCGGGCGGATGCCGGCCAATAGCGCCTGGTACTGGGCGATGGACTTCTTCGTCGGCGCCCCACCTGGTGTGACCTCGGCAAATAGCCGGTGCGCGCGGTTGAGGGACTGGGTGCGGGCGGCGGCGAGCTCGTCGCGGCGGTCGACCAGCAGCCGCAGGACCTCGAGGTCCTCGTCGATGACGACCTCCCGTAGTCGCTTGTCGCGCAGGGCCACCATGACGATGGCGTGCGCGTCGTGGGAGTCGGTCTTGCGGCCCTGCCCGGTGTCGAACACCCGCGACCGGGCCGACAGCTTCGCCGGGACGTCGACGACCCGCTCCCCGCTCGCGACGAGCCGGGCGACCAGGGCGCGTCCGACCCCGCGGGCGCCCTCGACCGCCCACACGCGCCGGGGCCACTGCCGGGCGACCTTGACCATCGCGGCGTGCCCGGCGGCCGTGGTCGGGAACGTGCCGGTGGCCCGCAGGATCTCTCGGGTGTCGCGGGCCTCGATGGTCACCGACGCCTTGTGCGGGTCAACGCCGATGACGACCACGTCGCCGGAGCCGAGCCCTTCCTCGTGCTGTGCTTCGTGCATGCCGTCCTCCACCTTGAGAACCGGCGCCGGCCAGGGCTGACCGACGCGCAGGCGGGGACGGGCAACGCTGTTTCGAGCAGAGCAGACCCTTCGTGAGCCACACCCCCGCCGCGGTGCCCGGCCCGGACGCACTCCATGAAAGAGCCACACCGAACGCACCGGTGGGCAGCCGCGATCAGAGCGACCCGGCCCGGGCACCTACCCGAGACTGACCGGCCAGCCAGCACCCGAGCAACAAACAGCCGCCGTTCGGGCGCGCTCCCGGCCAGCTGGCCAGACACGATGGGCTCATGGGCGCCACTGTCAGCATCGCTACACCACTCGGCCCGTTGAGAGCCGGCATCGACGTAGCCGGAGCCACCCGGCAGGACCCGTCACGTCAGTCCACCATGGCGACCGGCGCGCAGGTCCTGGTCTGGGCGGACGTCGGAGGGCTCGTCGTCGACGCACTAACCAGCCGCGTCGCTCCGTTCGCCGGCGCAACCCTTGATCTGCCAGAAACACAGATGTGGGGTATCGAGTGGCGCCTTTATGCCGCGAGGAAGACGACCGATATCACCGTCTTCGCGCTCCTCCCGGACGACGTCGCCTCAGGATCTATCGGCGGTGACGAGGGGCTCGTCACTAGCGAATTCGCCACAGCGGACTGGTCGTTGGCGATCGGCGGTCCCGACGAATAAACCCTCGTGGGTTTGGCGCGGGAGGCGGGGGTGCCGGCCTCTTGGCAAGGCCTGGACGTGCCATCGGAAGACGCCTCAGGCGGCAGGGGTCTCGTATGGCGCCTACCCGCACTGAGCGGTGAAGATACCGCCCGCCTGCATGTCGCCGTTGCATGGTGTCGCACAGGGCACCCTCGTAGCACCGACGCGCCATGGCTGGCCGTCGACACGACTCCGTCCGCTATTCGGGCAGCCGCTGGTGTCGCGACGCCTACCGAGCGCCGCCGAATGGCTCGAGGTACGTGACTCAGCGGGGCGTCCGGACATGCCACACTCCGCGCGCGATGCCAGATCAAACGGCTGAGAGGATCGCCTCCATGAGCGATGGCGCGAGTGACTCAAGTACGTCGCTACTGGCGGATGCTGTCAGCATCTGGCGGCTTGTGCCTGAGACAGTCGGTGACGTGATCGACGCAGCGACTCAGTGCCTCGTCGACGGAGTTGACTCTCCGACGCTGCGCGAGCTCGCGGGAGCCTCTCCGAAGGAGTCGTGGTCGGTGTTGGAGGGCCTGGTCGAGGCAACCATGGAGGAGCTGGGGATAGCTGAGCTCCTGGTCGCGGACCGGCAGGACGCAGCCCTTAGGGCCATGGCGCGGCGGTTTCGGGCGCAACGAGTGACAGCGCGGGAGTTCGCGAACTGGGTCGAGAATCACATCGGCATCGAGGGGACACCGGATGCTGGTGTCTTCATCGAGTTGAGCGACATGTACGACGAGGCCGACTACACCGGAGTGACGTTCGAGGAGTTCGAGCGCGAGGTCACCGAAGAGGCCGATGCGCTGCTGAGCGGTTCGCCGTCACTTCGTCGGGACACGTTGAGGGTGGCGCCGAACACGCCGAGCACCCGCGAGCAACCGCGCTCGTTGAGCGCCCTCAGGCGGCGGCTTCCACGGTTGTTCTGAGCGCCGGCAGCGTCCGCACACGCCGCTACGCGGTCGCGGGCTCTCGGCGCAGGGGGGCCGTCCACCGGACGGCTCCGCGCTCGTGCCGATGAGTGCGAGGTCGGCGGAGCATGCTCCGACGCCCGTGACGCAGGTCGACTCGGCTACGCGCGGATCGCTCAGGTGGTTGTGTGGTCGGTCGAGGCGGCGCTAGGGACTCGACTCGCGCGTCGGACGGTAAGGAAGGGCTGGTGCTCGCACGTGACCTATGTGGCGGCGCTGGTCGCCAGCATCGCGCTATTCGCGTTGATAGCGCGCGAGGAGAAGCACGTCGGCACCGCACGTGTTGTCAGTTTCACGTCTACCGTCGCCGCGTTGGGTGTCGCTGCGCATGTGAAGGGCGTGATTAGGGGCTATCCGGCGCCAGAATCGACGGCGCTGATGATGGCCGTTGCCTACGCCGGAACCATCATCGTAACGCTGGGTCGCCCCGGCTTGCTCATCTTCGAAGCCGACAGGTCGCTTGACAGGTCGCAACTCAGCGCGCGGGGAAGGCAAATTGTTCGCCGGTCGCCATGGTTGATCATTACGGCGCTACTGCTATGCGCCCTTCCGTTCTTCGAGTTCTAGTTCGGATATGTGCTGCAGCTAGCGTCGTGCGGGCGCAAGCGGCCACGAGCCAGGCGCTCGCTCATGCCGCTGTCACGGTGCACCGCCCGGCGGCCGCGCATCCCGTCGCGCTCGTGCCGCTGAGTGCTCGGCGGCTGGTGCCCGGGTTGGCGTGTCGCACGGCACGGTGGCTCTACGGGCCGCAGCTCACCGGTCAGGATGTTCTGAGATCAGTCGTGCACGAAAGAGCGCCACGCCCGGTCCGCGATCGCTTCGGCGTTGCGCACTCGACCAACATTTCGACAATGGAGGTAATCCAACTCCGGGCAGCTTTGCAGCACGGCGAAGTCCAGATCGTCTGGCTGCGCCGGCGGCTGGGTAGCCCATAGGTCCAGCCTGCGCAAGGCCGGAAGTTGGCCGAGTCCGTCGATGCCCGCCGGGAAGACGCTGTCCGTCTCCAACTCCTCCAATATCGCCGGCGGCTCCGTCCACCCCATCCGCAGCCGGGTGCGCCTGCCGTTGATCCGTACCCGTCTCAGGCTCTTGCACCCGTCCAGCACGGCAAGGTCTGACGCCCTGTAGCTGTCCAGCCAAACGTGCTCCAGGCTTGGACACGCGCTCAGACTGCCCTCGATCAAACTGGCCGACGCATGCAACGACTTAAGGGCCGGCAGCGCACCAGTCTGCAGTCGTCGGCGCCCCGCACGGCCGGACAGGCTCAATTGCTCGAGATTGCGCAGCAGCGCCTCCGGGACCACTGGGACGACTTTCGTCCACAGCGCATTGAAGGCCTTGAGCGGAGGGCCGGCCTCGGCCAGCACGTCGACGGATGCCTGCACGTCCATCTGCGGGTCGTGGCCTAGCAAGTCGACGGCAACGACACCCCGGTCGGCCATCTCGGCAAGGTCGTCACGGGTAAGGGTGCGTTCGTAGGTGGCCGTCCGGTAGTCGCCGAACTGGTCGATCCTCACTGCGCGACCCGCCCCGCTGAGGCGAACACGAACGCTCCCAAGGACGTCCACGAGCGGTTAGCGGGCACGCCCGGGAGCATAGGCGTCGGGGGCCTCGCACGTCCGCACATGCCGCGTTGAGAGCGGCTGCCCTCGCCCGGACCGGCCAAGCCGCCGGGGCCAGCGCCCGCGGCTGCCACCGCCCGTGCAGCGCTCGCGTCACAGCCCTCGGTTGTCCTTCGCGGACCTACGAACGACAGATCACCAAGCTCTACGGACGGCCTTGACGAGATCCGTGGCCGCCTTCTGTACCTGTGAATCTTTCGCGACCTGGACGATGCGCTCGGCGTTGCGGACGACTACAACTGCCGCCACCTTTGCGACGTTTCCCATTCTCCGAGCTCCCTCCAGCTTGGACATCGCGCTAAGTGAAGCACGGAGAGCGCGCGACGGAGCGGACATCAGGTGTGGCTGGGCACTAGCACTCGGCGGCAGACCAGCGACGACCACCCGACAAGCGGGCCACACGGGCTCCTGGGACGGCGCGCTCACGTAGAGCCGATGGAGCCTCGGCCGGCGACCAACTCGCTCAAGCCGTGCCGCGAGTAACCCGGCTGCGTGCGCTTCGCGTCCTCCCGCCCGGCTTCGGGCGCTTGTGGCGGGCGCATGCTCGGCTATGACATCGACACCGGAGTACCTGCCACTGCCGCTGTTCGACGACCACTGGCGGGCCGACCCGCTGCGCCTGGCCGTCGCCGGATACCTCGCCCGCTACCGCGGCGAGACCCGCCGCCACGCCGAGTCAGACCTACGCGCGTACCTGACGTGGTGCGCCGAGCGCCGCCTGAATCCGCTCGCCGCTCGCCGACCGCACATCGAGCTGTACGTGCGGTGGATGCAGGAAACCCGCAACTACGCACCGTCGACAGTCTCGCGGCGCATGTCCATCGTCGCCGGCTTGTACCGCACCTGCGTCATCGACGACCTCCTCCAGCACTCACCCGCCGACTACGTCCGCCGCCCTAACGTGCCACCCGAATCGCCCACCCTGGGCCTGAGCCACCTGCAGCTCGAAGCACACCTGGCCGCCGCACGCCTGTCCGCCAACACCAGCGACTTCGCCCTCGTGTGCCTGCTCGGACTGCTCGGCCCGCGCATCTTCGAAGCCTGCGCACTCGACATCGGTGACCTTGGCGAAGAACACGGCCACCGGGTCCTGCGCGTGGTGGGCAAGGGCCACAAGGTCGTCCTGATCCCGCTGCCTCCAGCCGTCGCCCGCTCCGTGGACCGCGCGATCAATAACCGCACCGACGGGCCGCTGCTGCTCAACACCGCCGGCCGCCGGCTCGACCGGCACTCAGCCACCCGGCGACTGCGCCACCTCGCCGACGACGCCGGCGTCCGGCTCCCGTTCATGCACCCGCACATGCTGCGCCACACCTACGTCACCACGATGCTCGACGCCGGCGTCGACCTCCGCGACGTCCAGATCGCCGCCCGCCACGCCGACCCCCGCACCACCATGCGCTACGACCGAGCCCGCACCACCCTCGACCGACACCCCAACTACATCCTCGCCGCCTACATGGCCTCTGGAACGTGACAGTCGAACGCTCGTGCCGATGACCTGATGGGGTCGTGAACCCGTCGGCAGCCGGGGCTGCGGCACAGATCAACTTCGGTTGAGGTCCGCTGTCATCGCGACGAGTTCGTCGACGACCCGACGCACGACGATTCGCTCGGCACGGTCTCTACGCATCAGGATTTCGACTCGCCGAGCGGCGCGAACCCCACGGAGCGGGAGCAGTCGAATCGCGGGATGTTCACCAAAGGTGTGACGAGGGAGCAGCGCGACTCCATGACCGGCGGCCACGAGCGCGACGACGACGTGGAAGTCGTTGATGCGCTGAGACACACGAGGTGTACGGCCCGGCCCGGACGAGAGACCGGCAAGCACGCCAGCCACCGGGAAGCCCTCCCGCACCGCGATCCACTCCTCTCCAACGACGTCCTCAGGCCGCACCTCGTCGCGCCCAGCAAGTGGATGATTGAACGGCACCGCGACGTCGAGGGGCTCGCGGAACAGTGGCACGACGACCAGGCCGCGACCCGGCTCGCTCTGCCTCCAGCCGGCAGAGGCGGTCCCGCCATCCGGGCGATGTGCGATGACGACGTCCACGCGGTCGGCGAGGGGGACGAAGTCGTCCTGGGCGACGTCCTCGTCCAGGACTTCGAGGTCGATGCTGCCGAGGGCATGGACGCGAGTGAGCAGCTCCGGCAGAAGGAGCTCAGCCCCGCTCTGGAATGCCGAGACGCTCACGCGGCCACCGGGGTGCTCGAGGAAGGCCTCGCAAGCGGCACGAGCCTTTTCCAGGGCGACTGCGACGTCGACGGCAGCATCGGCCAGCGCATCTCCCGGGGCAGTCAGCCGTAGCCCACGCCCCACCCGCTCCGTCAGCCGGACCCCGACGTCTCGCTGAAGCGCCGACAGCTGCTGGGAGACCGCCGACGGCGTCACGTGCAGCACTGCAGCGGCAGCCGTCACTCCTCCGTGTGTCCGCACGGCGCGCAACGCCTCGAGTGCGCGGAAGTCCATGCAGCAACACTACAGTGTCGTGTCACGAACGTTCGATTGTGCTCACGTGCAGTCGGCGTCACGCTGATGGCCGTGCCGACAAAAGACCGCGTGCTCGCCCTGGTCGTGGCCTTCGTCTGGGGCCTGAACTTCCTCGCCATTCACCTCTCACTTCAACAGTTCCCACCGTTCTTCCTCGTGGCGCTGCGTTTCGCCGTCATTGCGATCCCCACGATTTTGCTCGTCCGGCGCCCCGCCGTGCCATGGCCGTGGCTGCTTGGATATGGATTCGGGTTCGGTGTGCTCCAGTTCGTCTTCCTTTATCTCGCGATGGACAACGGCATGCCCACCGGCCTGGCCTCGCTGGTACTGCAGTCGTCTGCCCCGTTCACCGTGCTGCTCGCGGGGCTTGTCCTGCGCGAGCGGCTGACGGCACGCCAGGCGGCAGGCGTGTGCCTTGCAATGCTTGGCCTGGCAGCGATCGGCGTCTACCGGGCGGGCTTGGACGGCGGAGCCACGTTGTCACCCGTCCTGTTGACATTGTGCGGAGGGTTGGGGTGGGCCGTTGGCAACGTTGCCAACCGGCAGGCACGCACCGATCGGCCGTTCGCGCTGATGTTGTGGATGACCGTCGTCCCCCCGCTACCGATGCTGGCGCTCTCCTTGGCCCTCGAGGGACCGGCCCGGATCGGTGCGTCCCTCACGACGCTCGACACGGTCCGCGGGGGCCTGGCCCTCGCCGGGCTGGGATTCACCGTCCTCGCGGCGACACTGATCGGGTCGGGCCTCTGGACCGCCCTGATGAGCCGGCACCCCTCGAGCACCGTCGCCCCGTTCTCCATGCTCGTCCCCGTCGTAGGTATGGGCGCATCGGCGGTGCTGCTGCGTGAGCCGACAACGGCCGCAGAGTTGGTAGCAGGCGCCCTCGTGGTGAGCGGCGTGCTGTTGTCCACAAGGCCCCAGCGGGGAACTCAGCTCATGACTGGGGCCGGAGACGAACCGTGCGCGAAAACCGTGCCGGCTGGGACGAATGGGCTCGCCGTGCGCCTGCACTAAGGCAATTGGTGCAGCGAGCATGCGGCGAACGCTCATGCCGCGCCGAGTGCGCGGGCGCCATCCGCACATGCAACGGGTCGCGCGCGGCACCGGTGGTCGGGCTTCTTCACCAGGTCCCGCCGGGCGCTGCCCGGCGACAGGCCGATTTAGGAGCGTCGGGCTCGCGATGCTCGATCTCGTATGAGCACTCGCCGCATCTTTGCTCGGGGTGGTGCTCACGCCAGTCGTGGCCACAAAGAGGGCAGTCGCCGTACGAAACTCGCCTAGCGCGCTGCCGCCGCCAACGGCTCGACGCCTTACCGATTGCTCGCCACACGCGGACACCCTCGCACGTGGATCTCGCCCATCCGCCCATGCCGCGTCGAGGGCGACTGCGCTCGCCCGGACATGCCGCTGAGAAGGTCGTCCCGGGCGACCTCGGTAGTGTCGGCGGGCATGGTGCAGCGGCGCAAGTACGCGATCGACAAGGCGGTCACGGACCGAGCGGAGGCTGAGGCCGTCTGCGCAGCGGTCATGGAGGTGCTGCGCCCGGTCATCCGTTCGGCCCAGATCGACGTGTTCACAGACCACCCCGAGCACATGCAGGAGGACGTGCGTCGCGCCGAGGCGCAACTGGTGGCGGAGGCGGAGCGCCGCAAGAAGCGCGGGTCCGACGGTCGCCTGGGGCTCGTGGTGAGCACCGGTGATCTGGAGTGGAGCGCGGTTGAGAGCTACGCCGGCTGGTCGATCAACGTAGACCTGACCGGAGCAGACGGTGAGGACCTCGCGACCTTCCACGATTGCGGGTACTCCGTCGTTGCCGAGTTGACGGACGACGAGGCTGTCGTACTTCGGGCCCGCCTGGCAGCCATCGCTCCTGTGAACTTGCTCAGTGACATTCACGGTCGTGGCCGTACAGAGAAGCGGACAGCACGGCGCTCCCGTCTGCGAGCCTGGCTGGGGAGCTGACGGGTCTGCTGCACGGATAGGTGGCACTGTCACCTATCCGTGCAGCAGACCCACGGGGACTGGTGCCGATGTTGATCACGAAGCAGGCGATCAAGCGTGCGCTCTCGAACACGCGCTGCTCCACCACGGTGGGCGCTGTTCAATACTCGTTCGTGAGCCGGAGCAACCTTGCCATGGTCGTCGGCGTCTACGGCGTATAGCTCACTTCCCCGATGGAGGACCCTTGATGACGAGTGCAGGTCGTGCCGCAAGAGCAGGGCCAGCGACGGACCGCCGCTCCGGTGACGAGACGCTCGCCGTCGAGTCCTTGGCCAGCGGGCGCCGGGAGGAGTTCACGGCCTTCATGGCAGATTCGCGACCCGCACTCGGCCGGCTCGCACTGTTCCTCAGCGGTGACCGCCACCGAGCCGAGGACCTGCTCCAGCACACCCATGTGCGCACCTACGCGGCATGGCCCAGGATCCGCGCTGGCGATCCGCACGCCTACGCACGTCGCGTGATGTCAAACCATCGAATAGACACCTGGAGGCGAACTCGCCGTGAGGACGTCACCGACCCAGCCGACATGCCTCACACAGCGGCGCCCGGGCCCCACGACACGGTTCAAGAACGCGATCGACTGGTGACTGCGCTGCGCCAACTCCCAGTACGTCGCCGCCGCGCAGTCGTCCTTCGCTACCTGTTCGACCTACCCGAACGACAAGTAGCCGAACTGATGGGCGTCAGCATCGGCACCGTGAAATCCACCGCCGCCCGCGGCCTGGCCCAACTACGCGAGTCGCTCCACACACAAGAGGTCGAGACATGAGCGACCAAGAGCACGACGACCTACGCAGGATCGCGCAGAACACACCCGGTGTCACCGTCGAGCCCGAACGGGTGTGGCGGGCAGTACGTCGACGCCGCGCCAAGGTCGTCGCCGCTGCCACTGGCGGCGGAGCCGTCGCCAGTGCCGCGGTGATAGTCGTGCTCCTCACTGGCGGACCCACCAACGGAAGCGGAAGCCAGGTACTCGTGGCGGGATCGTCGGATGACGCCAGCTCCTGGTCGGCAGTGACGACCACCGAAGCCGAGTATTCGCTCTGTGGTGAGCAGGTACCCAAGATCGACGGCTCCCCAGAGGGCGGCACGCTGCACCTGGACGTGCGAGTGACCACGGTGACTCCCTCCACTCAGTACGAAGCACCGCCAGCCGAAGACCACGTACCACTCTCTGGGCTCACGCTGACGCAAGATGATTACTGGAGCGTGAACGTTGCGATCATCAATGGAACCCGGGACACACTGAAGGCAGGTTTACACGGCCTCGAGGGGCCGGTCGTCTGGATCGCGCAAGACGGCGTAGTGGTGGGCTCCGTGAGCAGCGCCATCGCAGCGATGGGCGGGGTACCACCGCGGCCGGTCACGTGGCAGCCCGCCGAGGAGATCATCACCAACGCCGCTGGGCGGGTCGCCACGTGTGACCCGGCAGCCCTACGGTTGCCGGCCGGTCAGTACGAGGCCTACGCGATTCACCACATTCTGACCGCCCCGGTCGAGGCGCCGGACCCGCAAGGTGACGGTGACACCACGCTCACCGCGGAGCCGTTCCTTACGCTCGCCGGTGGCCCCTACAGCATCGCCCTGGACTAGCAGCTCCGTAGTGCGAATCACGCTGAGGAGCACGGGCGGCAAAGCGTTCACGCTCATGCCACGGCGCGGTCGATCAGGACGCCGGTCCCCGACCTTGGGGCAGACCGGGGCCAGTCCCCTCAGGGGCTGGCGTAGAAGTTCCGGATGACCGCATTCGCCTCGGGATGATCCTGCGGGCGATGGCCGTGCCCCTCGAGCACCTCGTGCCGGGCCCCCGACTCCTTGAGCGCCTCGGCGGTCTGTTCGTACAGCGGCAGCCAGCCACCGGTGATGACCAGGGTCGGCACGCGAGCGAGCACAGCAGCATCAATAGGTACGGCCCAAGGCGCAGGTACGGTGCGTAGCCGGCGCAGCGCACGAACCTGCTCGGTGGTCTCCGCTGGTGGTACCGGTGCGCCCAACGCCGTGAAGAAGCGCCTGGCGTACTCGATGTCATCGACCTCGGGATCGCTCCTGACATCGGCGAGTACGGGTCCCATGACGGTGATGTGCTCCTCGACGGCGGTCAGCCCGCGGGCGAGGCTGAAGCACGCTGGCTCGAACAGCACCATGCTGCGCACTGGCTGAGCGAAGTCCTGCGCAGCGAGCAGTGCAGCCACAGCTCCCTGCGAATGCGCCAGCACGTCCAGTGGCTTATCGGCGCATGTGAGCAACGCGTTGACCTGCGAGGCCACCAGGTCCTTGACGACAGAGGCAGTGGGTTCGGCAGCGTCTTGCCAGTCAAGCCAGATCGCTTCGGAAGAGGAACTACTCGCCAAGTCGAGCTGACAAGGCCACGCCTGCGATCCCCCGCGACCGGCGCCGTGCACATAGACCATCGGCATGGGGCAACCATGCACGCCCGACCGCGAGCTGGGCGACGACGCGCCAGCGGACCGGTCACCCAGCGCCGCCTACGACCGGCCCCACATCCGCTCACTGCGCAGACTCTTCCTCGCTGGCGGTCCTGTCGGGCACCTTGTGGGGTGCCGGCGTCACGGGGTCGCCGGTCGGGTCGACGGAGCGCAGCGCGACGAGGAACGCCGCCAGGTCCTCAGCGAGGCGTACGGGGTGCCGGAGATCGACCGATGACGCCGGCTCGCCGTCGAGCCAGCCGTACACCGACCACGGTGCCGGGAAGTGCACGGACGCCGCCCCACACCGAAGACCACGGGCACCGGCAGCGGCAGCGACGGACCCAGCCGCGGCAGCCAGGTCTGCTCCTTGGCGACCTGAGGGACGTACCCCGCGGCGCTCGGGAGCCGCACGCTCGGCTCGTCGCCGAGCCGGAACATGCGGTGGTCGTTGCCGCCGGGGTCCACCGGTCGCACCGGGAGCTGGGACCACGCCGGGAACTGCTCGCGCAGCAGCGCCCGGACCAGGCTCGAGTCGATCCGGTTCGAGTCGATCCGGTCGGCCTCGACCCGGCCGGCGTCGACCCGGGGCGCGTCGATGCCGTCCGAGCTCACGGTCGGGACGCTACCGAAGAAGCTCGTACCCTCGTGCCGCCGCCGCTCCCCGACCGTCACGGCAGCAGGCGCGGCACCACCGATCCGCACGGTGGCCTCGCCCTCGTGGGCGCCCACCGGAACCCGCGACGATCACGCGCGCCGTGCCGTCGTCGTCGGCGTCCACGGTCGCGGGCGCCGCCGTCGACCCCGACTGGGTCCCGTCGACCATGAGGCCCGTCCGGGGCGTCGGCGTGATCCCGAGGGCCTGGTCGTCGCACCCGTCGACGAGGCGCGGGGCCCCGACCGTCAGCACCTCCCCCGGCGCGACGGTGGCCCTGTCGATGGTCGTCAGCGCACCTGCGCACGCGTTGTCAGCGCTGCTCCCGCCGCCGGGCGTGCCCGTCGAGCAGGCCACGACGAGCGCCAACGGTGCGGCGACCCCGAGCACCCGCCGCGCGGGCGCCCGCGGCGAGGGCGCCGGTTCGACGGCGCCGCCGTCGCGGGCCAGGATCGGCACATGACCACCACGCCCGACCACGCCGACGGCGCCACCGCTGACCCCGACGTCGCCTCGTTGATCGCCCGCGTGGAGGCCGAGGAGCGCGAGCTCGTCTTCACCCGGTTCGACAACGACGACGCCTGGCGCCTGGGCTGCCGGCTCGTGGAGACGGCTCGGCAACGTGCACTGGGGGTGACCGTGGACATCCGTCGCGGCCCGCAGCAGCTGTTCCACGCCGCGTTGCCGGGTACCACTCCGGACAACGACAGCTGGATCGACCGCAAGGTGCGGGTCGTGGAGCGGTTCGGGGCGTCGTCGTACCTGGTCGGGCTGCGCGCCCGGCACCAGGGCATCACCTTCGCCGCCCAGCACGACCTGCCGTTGCAGGAGTACGCGGCCCACGGCGGCTGCTTCCCGGTCCGCGTGCGCGACGTCGGGATGGTCGGCACGGTGACCGTCTCCGGCCTGCCGCAGGCCGACGACCACGCGCTGGTGGTCGAGGTGGTCCGCGAGTTCCTCGGCTGACGCCCCTGGCCCGGCGCCGTGGGGCGGGTCACAGCGCCGCTCGGGGGACACCTGTCGGTGGCACCCCGCAGACTGTGCGGGTGCGCACAGTCGGGGTCGAGGAAGAGTTCATGCTGGTCTCCCCCGACGGTGGCCTGCGCCCGGTGGCGGCGGCCGTCCTGCGGTACGCCCGGCGGACCGAGGACCAGTCGAGCGACGTCCCCGGCGGCCACCTGGAGAAGGAGCTCAAGCAGGAGCAGATCGAGACGTCCACGCACCCGTGCGAGGACCTCGAGGACCTGGCCCGGGAGATCCGTTCGGGACGCGCTGCGGCCGACGCGTCCGCCCAGGCGGCCGGGGCCCGGCTCGCCGCGGTGGCCACCGCACCGAGCGCGCTGAGCACGTCCGTGTTCGCCGACGAGCGCATCGGTCGCATCGCCGAGGCGTTCGGACCGCTGGTGGACGAGCAGCTCACCTGCGGCTGCCACGTGCACGTCGAGGTCGCCGACGACGACGAGGGGGTCGTGGTGATCGACCACCTGCGCTCCTGGACCGCCGTGCTGCTCGCGCTGAGCACGAACTCCCCGTTCTGGGGCGACCAGGACACCGGCTACTCGAGCTACCGCACCCAGATCTGGGGCCACTGGCCGACGGCGGGCCCCACCGCGCCGTTCGGCGACGCGTCGACCTACCGGCGCGTGGTGGCGGACCTGGCGAGCAGCGGCACGATCCTCGACGAGGGGATGGTCTACTTCGACGCGCGTCTGTCGGCGCGCTACCCCACCGTCGAGGTGCGCGTCGCGGACGTGTGCCTCGACCCCGACGACGCCGTCCTGCAGGCCGCGCTGGTGCGCGGGCTGGCCGAGACCGCGGTGGCGTCCGGGGGCGCGGGCCCGCAGCCGCGCACCGAGGTGCTGCGCGTCGCGGCCTGGCGAGCGGCTCGCTCCGGGCTGCGCGGCGACCTGCTCAACCCCCTCACCGGCCGTCCCGCGCCCGCGGCGTCCGTGGTGCGGACCCTGCTGGCGCACGTCTCCCCCGCACTCGAGCGCACCGGAGACCTGGACCGGGTGACCGCACGCCTGGACGTGCTGCTCGACCGGGGGACCGGTGCGGACGCCCAGCGCCGATGGCGCGACGAGGGCCTGACCGACGGCGAGCTGCTCGCCCGGGCGACGGCGAGGACGCTCGCGTGAGCACGCGAGCCGGCACGCCACCGGGTACGCCACCGGGTACGCCACGCAACGGCGCGTCGCCACGCGCGCCGGACGCTTCGTCGTCGGCCGTCCCCGACGCGTCGGATCCGGCGGCGTCGACCGTGCCGGACCCGTCGGGCCCGTCCGCGTCGGCCGTGCCGGCCTCCCCCGCCCTGCTGCGACGGATCGGCGCGCTGCTCACGCCGTACCGGGGCTCGCTCGTACTCGTGGCCGTCGCCATCCTGGTGAGCTCCCTGCTCGGCGTCGTGACGCCGTTCCTCACCCAGCGGGTGTTCGACGACGCGCTGTTTCCCGTCGACGGGTCCGGGGTCGACCTGCGGCTGCTGCTCGTGCTGACCGCCGCGATGATCGTGATCCCGCTGGTCAGCTCCGCGATCGGCATCGGCCAGACGTTCCTCACGACCAAGGTCGGCAACCTGGCGATGGCCGAGCTGCGCGGGCGGCTGTTCGAGCACCTGGAGCGGATGGAGCTCGCCTTCTTCACGGCGACCAAGACCGGCTCCATCCAGTCGCGGCTGGCGAACGACGTGGGTGGGGTCCGGTCCGTCCTGACCACGACGGCGTCCTCGATCCTGTCCAACCTGGTGACGGTCGTGGCCTCGCTGGTCGCGATGGTGCTGCTGAGCTGGCAGCTGACGCTCGTCGCCGTCGCGCTCATGCCGGTGTTCGTCGTGCTGCAGCGACGGGTGGGAGCCCGGCGCCAGCGCCTGGCGCGCGCGACGCAGGAGTCCCTGTCGGACATGACGGCGATCACCGAGGAGGCGCTGAGCGTCTCGGGTGTGCTGCTGGCCAAGATCTTCAACCGGGCCGACGCCGAGGTCGCGCGGTACCGGGTCGAGAACGAGCGACAGGTGGGCCTCCAGGTCCGCCAGGCCATGGCCGGCCAGGGCTTCTTCGGCGTGGTGAGCGCGTTCATGGCGATCACCCCGGCGCTGGTCTACCTCGTCGCCGGGTCCATGCTGGCCGGCGGTGAGCCGGGCGGCGCGGCCGGTGCGGCCGGTTCCGGCGTCGCGATCTCGGCCGGGACGCTGGTGGCGTTCTCCACGCTGCAGGCGCGGCTCATGATGCCCATGGTGTCCCTCATGCGGGTCGCGCTGGACGTGCAGACGTCGCTCGCCCTCTTCCGGCGGATCTTCGAGTACCTCGACCTGACCCCGGCGATCAGCGACCGGCCCGGCGCCGAGACGCTCGACCGGTCCACCGTGCGGGGCTCGGTCGAGCTGGACGGCGTCTGGTTCGCCTACCCGCCGCCGCCTCGGCTGGTCGCCCCACCGCCCGCCCCGCGTGGCGGCCGTGGTGGTGGCGGTCGGGGTGGTGGTGGCGGTGGTGGTGGCACGAGTCTGGGGCTGGCGGCCCTCGGGCTGCCGCCGAGCGGTCCGGGCAGACCGCCGGTGGCCACGTCGGCGCCCGGGCTGGCCGTCCCCGCGGTCGGCCCGGCCGACGCCCTCACGCCGCCGACCGGCGGCACACCCGACGGCGCGGCCGACGCGCGGCCCGGGTCCGGTGACGTCCCGGGGGCGCGGGGTGGTGCGGGCCACGGTGCGCGGCGACGCCCGTGGGCCGTCCGGGACGTGTCGCTGCGGGTCGAGCCGGGTCAGCTCGCCGCCTTCGTCGGCCCGTCCGGCGCGGGCAAGACGACGCTCAGCTACCTGGTGCCACGGCTGTACGAGGTGGACCGCGGCGCCATCCGCATCGACGACCGGGACGTGCGCGACGTCACGCTCGGGTCCCTGGCCGACGTGGTGGGGATGGTCACCCAGGACCCGTACCTGTTCCACGCGACCATCGCGGACAACCTGCGTTACGCGCGGCCGGACGCGAGCGACGAGCAGCTCGCCGAGGCGTGCCGCTCGGCGAACATCCACGAGCGCATCATGTCGTTCCCCGATGGGTACGCGACCACGGTCGGCGAGCGGGGCTACCGGCTGTCCGGCGGGGAGAAGCAGCGGCTGGCGATCGCCCGCGTGCTGCTCAAGGACCCGCGGGTGCTCATCCTGGACGAGGCGACGTCGGCGCTGGACTCGGCCTCGGAGCGGCTCGTCCAGGACGCGCTCGCCACCGCGATGGCCCGGCGGACCACCCTGGCGATCGCGCACCGGCTGTCGACCATCCGGCACGCGGACGTCATCTTCGTGGTCGACGACGGGCGGGTGGTCGAGCGCGGCACGCACGACGAGCTCATCGGGTCGCCCGACGGCCTCTACGCGCGCCTGTACGCCGAGCAGTTCGGCGGCGGGCGGGTGCAGGCCCGCTTCGCCGACGGCGTCATGTTCACCGACGGGGTGGTCCTGGCGCAGCCGTCCACCGAGTAGCAGCCCCGCTGCTCAGACCGGGCCGGGCGACGCCTCGTCGATCGCCGCGAGCTGCTCGAGCGTCGGCTGCCACGAACCGGCGGCCACGTTCGCGCGCACCTGCTCGGCCCGGCTCGCGCCGGCGATCACCGAGGCGACCCCCGGCTGCGCCGCGAGGCCACCCATGGCGACCGTCAGCAGGTCGATCCCCCACTGCCCCGCCAGCGCCTCGAGCGCCTCGATGCGGTCGAAGTCCGCGGCCGCCAGTCGCTCGGGCCGCCGCGCGAGGCGGGTGCCCTCGGCAGCCGGCTCACCACGACGGTACTTGCCGGTGAGCAGACCCGATGCGAGCGGGAAGTAGGGCAGGATCCCGGCGCCGACCCGCTCGGCCGCCGGCACGACCTCCTTCTCGATGCCCCGCTCCAGCAGCGAGTAGTGGTCCTGCACGGACACGAACGGGGTCAGGCCCTGGGTACGGGCCGTCCAGTCGGCGTCCACCACCTGCCACGCGCCGAAGTTCGACGAGCCGACGTACAGCACCTTGCCCTCGGTGACGAGCTCGTGCAGCGCGCCGAGCGTCTCGGCGATGGGCGTCGCGGAGTCGGGCATGTGCATCTGGTACAGGTCGATGTGGTCGGTGCCCAGGCGGCGCAGCGACCCCTCGACGGCCCGGCGGATGTAGCGGCGTGAGCCGCGCGCGCCGTGGTCGTCCCCGTAGGCGCCGCGCATGTCCGCGCCGAACTTGGTCGCCAGCACGACGTCGTCGCGCCGGCCGGCCAGGGCCGCGCCGAGCAGGCTCTCGCTCTCGCCGGGCGAGGAGCCGTAGATGTCGGCAGTATCGAGGAGGGTGATCCCGGCGTCGACGGCGGCCGAGACGACACCCGGCACGTCGTCGGGGTCGATGGTCACCCCGAAGGCGTTGCAGCCCAGGCCCACGGTGGAGACCACCAGGCCCGAGGTGCCCAGACGACGGTACGAGGGGGAGGAAGTCGTGGTCACCACAGCACCCTAGACGCGCGGGGGCGGGCGGCGTTCACCGGACCTTCACGTCCGGGCGGAACACCCCGGCCCCCCACCTCGTTGACCCATCGGTAGAGCACGAGACGACACGGCACCACGGAGGTTTGACGATGGCGAACCGGTCGCTGCGCGGAATGCGCATCGGATCCAACAGCATGGAGACGGAGGAGGGCGTCGAGTTCGCCCCCCGTGTCCTGGCCCACTACGACGCCCCGAACGGCGTCAGTGTGACCGTCCCCTTCTCGATCGAGGCGGAGATCCCGCTGGTCTGGGAGATCCCGGGCGGTGGCGAGGCGCTGCTGCGCGGCGCCGAGCGTCCCGAGGCGAAGGCGGGCAAGCCGCCGCGCACGCACTGGGACATGCTGCTCGAGCGCCGCACCATCAAGGAGCTCGAGGTGCTGCTCGAGGAGCGCCTCGAGCTGCTGCGTGCGGGCAAGCTGCGCCGCAGCGCCTGACCCCACGCGCAGCACCGCAGCACCGCATGACGGGCGCGCAGTCGGTCCAGCCGCCCCGCAGGTCCACCGAGCAGCCGGCGCACCGCGCCGGCTGCTCGGTGCGTCCCGCGCCGTGGCACGACGCGGATGCCCCGGCGTGAGCCCGGGCACGCTCAGCGCCACCCACGGGACGCTCCCGACGGCGTCGTGGGCCCGGGCGAGGTGGCAGGAAGAGGACCAGCCCCCGGCCGGACCCGGCCAGGGCGTTCCACCGCGCGCTGTCGCGGCGCAGCACGGCGAACGGCAGCGCCATGCCGACGGACGCGGCGCCTCACCACCCGCGCGCCCCGGGAACGCCGACTCGGTGACCAGTCCACCGGCCACGCCCGGCACCCCGACCCAGCGGCGCGACGGCTCAGGGCGGTGCGGCACGCCGCAAGGCCGTGTCAGCGCACCGACAGGCCGTGTCAGCGCACCGAGCGGTCCGACCGGCCCGCGTGTCCTTCGGTCCAAGCGGCGCGAGGTCGCGCCGCTTGTTTTCTGGTGAACACGCGGGCCCAGCCGGAACCCCGCCCGGGTGCCGCGCCCTCGGCCCCGCAGAGCGGGGACGACACCGTGTCGAACGGGTGGAACGTCGCACGAACCTACCCGGCGACCGGGGGGTGTCAAGCGACCGTCGCCGCAGGCCAGCGACGTCACCGCTGGTCACGAGCAGGTCACGAACCACCCGGACGGGGCGGCCGTCCGGCGTGTCGGCGGCGTGTCCTGGCGTGTCGTGACGAGCCGGGTGGGCGTGTCGCCCGGAGCAGCGGACGGTGGCCGACGAGCGGATGAGCATCGGGTGAGCACCGGGTGACCGGCAGCCCGCCCGGCCCTACCCCAGGGTGTCGTGCACGACGACGCCGTCGCGGACGGTCCGGACGCAGACCGGCTCGGGCGCGCCGGGGCCGAGGTCCGGCAGCAGCGGCGTGCCGGACCGCGCGTCGGTGCTCCACGCCGACGACACCCGGCCGTCCGCCGCCTGCACCGCCAGGTGCTCGGCGCGCCAGACGGCCAGGTGCGCCGGAGACCCGATCCGCAGCTCCCCCGCGCCGGTGTGGTCCAGGCCGGCGGCCCGCCAGCCGCCGCGGGTGTGCGCCCGGAACGCGGCCCGCGGGGAGATCCGCTGGACCGGCTCGTGGTGGGCCATGGCGGCCCGCACGCCGGCCCAGGGACCGAACGGGGTCACCGGCGCGTCGGATCCGAACGCGATCGGGATGCCGGCGGACGCCAGGTCGGCGAACGGGTTGAGGCGCGCGGCGCGCGCCGCACCGAGCCGGGCGGCGTACATGCCATCCGGGCCGCCCCACGCCGCGTCGAAGGCGGGCTGCATGCTCAGCCGGACCCCGAGCCCGGACAGCGCCGCGATACCGGCTGCGTCGAGCATCTCGGCGTGCTCCAGGCGATGACCGGCCGCCCGGACCGAGCTGGTCCCGCCGGCGTCGGCCGCGGCCCGCAGACCGGCGAGCACCTCGTCCATCGCCCGGTCGCCGATGACGTGGAAGGCGGCGTGCAGCCCGGCCGCCGCGACGGCGCCCAGGTGCGCCGCGATCGCGTCCGCGGCGAGGTACAGCGGACCCCGGTCGGCGGCGGAGTCGTCGGCGTACGGCTCGCGCAGCGCGGCCGTGCGGGACCCCAGGGCGCCGTCGACGCTGAGGTCGCCGCCGATGCCGGTGAGTCCGGGGACGGCGGCGGCCAGCTCGCGAGCGTCGTCCGCCGTCCGGCAGAGCTCGCCGCGGTAGCCCACGACCTGGACCAGCCCACCGGCCGGGTCCGCCGTCATGGCCAGCAGCCGCGCCAGGCCGTCCCGGGTGTCGATGCCCGGGGCGCTGTGCTCGTGCACGGACGCGATCCCGGCAGCCGCGGCCGCGGCCAGGCCACGCCGGTACAGCGCGTCGCGCCGGGCGGGCTCGACGGTGCGGGCCGCGGCCCGGGCGGCGTGGTGGGCGTCGCGCTCGACGCGGCCGTCGTCGGTCCACCCGGGCAGGCCGACCGCGCCGGCGGCCCGGGCGAACGACGTGGAGACGACCGCGGAGTGCACGTCGACCCGGGCCAGGTACACCCGCGCCCCGCGGGCCGCGTCGTCGAGCTCCTGGCGGGTCGGCGGCCGGCCCTCGGGCCAGTCGAGCTCGTCCCAGCTGTGCCCCAGCAGGGGGCTGTCGCCGGCCGACGCCGGCGCGGCGTCGACCGCCGCGCGGATCGCGGCGAGCGCCTCCGCGAGCGAGCGCACCCCGGCCGCGGCGGACAGGTCCAGGCTCTCCATCGCGAGCGCCGTCTCCAGCACGTGCACGTGCGCGTCGACGAACGCCGGCGCGACCAGCGCCCCGTCCAGGTCCACGACCACGTCGGCCCCGGCGGCCAGGCCGGCCGCGGTGTCCTCCGCCCCGAGCCACGCGACGGTCCCGTCGACGACGAGCAGCGCCTCGGCGAACGGGTCGGCGGGTGAGTGGACGACGCCGTTGCGGTACAGGGTGGAGGTCACGACCGCTCACCCTAGGCGAGCAGTCCCACCGCTGCGGCTCACCCGTCCGGCATCCGCCGGTCGTCCGTTCCCGCCCGCGACCTACACCGAGGAGTACGCCACCACCCCGCGCCGCAGCGCCGTCACCCCGCGTCGGGCCGCCTCGGCGACCCGGGGGCTGGGTGCCGCCTGGGAGAGCTGGTCCAGCAGGTCGATGACCTGCTTGCACCAGCGCACGAAGTCGCCGGCGGCCAGGTCGGTGCCCTTGAGCACCGCGTCCAGGCTCCGACCGGAGGCCCACCGGTGCACCGGCTCGACCAGCCCGAGGTCGAGCGGACCGGTCGACTCGATCGCGTGCTCGGACTCCAGGTCGTCCAGCTCGGACCAGATGCGCACGGTCTCGTCGAGCGCACGCGCCAGCCGGCCCTGCGGCCCGCCGGGCACGTGCGGCTCGGCGTCACGGTCGTCACGGCGGGCGGAGTACACGACGGTGGAGACCGCCGCCGCCAGCGCCGGGGCGTCGAGCTCGTCCCACGCCCCGCGGCGCAGGCACTCGGCGACCAGCAGGTCGTTCTCGGCGTACAGGCGCCGCAGCCACCGCCCGTCCGGGGTGACCTCGACGTCGCCCGGGACGCCGTCCACGTCCCCGGGCGTCAGGTAGCCCAGGCGCTGCAGCACGTCGCAGATACGGTCGAACACGCGCGCGATCGAGCTCGTGCGGCCCTGGATGCGCTGGACCAGCGCGTCGTGCTCGCGGCGCAGCCGGTCCCACCGCTCGGCCCAGCGGGCGTGCTCCTCGCGGTCCGGGCAGCCGTGGCACGGGTGCGCGCGCAGCCGGCGCCGCAGCGCGGCCAGCTCGGCGTCGTCACCGGACGCGCCGTCCCGCGCGCGCGCCGGACCGCGGCGCCCGCCGCGCGGGACCGCCGCGTCGGGCAGGGACTCGCGCAGCGTCGCCGCCAGGTCCCGGCGCGCGGGTGCGTTGCGCCCGTTGAACCCCTTGGGCACCTTGATCCGGGTCACCGTGCGCACGCCACCGGGTGAGTCCGCGACCGAGAGCCGCCGCACCTGACGGTCGGTGGTCAGCACCAGCGGCTGGGGTCCGTCGAACCCGGCGTGGGTGGCCGGCTCGAGCACGACGGCGTACCCCGATCGCCGCCCGGCCGCGATCTCCACCACGTCCCCCACCCGCACCGACTCCAGGGACCGCACCGCGTCGGCCCGCCGCTCACGGGTCGCCTCGCGGCTCAGGTGATGCTCGCGGTCGGCGATGGACCGGCGGATGGCGGCGTACTCGGCGAAGTCCCCGAGGTGGCACCGCATCGCCTCGGCGTACCCGTCGAGCGCCTCGGTGTGCGCCTGCGCCTGCCGGGCCAGCCCGACCACGCCCCGGTCGGCCTGGAACTGCGCGAACGAGGTCTCCAGCACCTCCCGGGCACGCTCCCGGCCCACCTGGGCGACCAGGTTGACCGCCATGTTGTACGTCGGGCGGAAGCTGGACCGCAGCGGGTACAGCCGCTTGGACGCGAGGCCGGCCAGCGCCACCGGGTCCAGCCCCGGGTGGTCCACCACGACGGCGTGCCCCTCGACGTCGATCCCGCGGCGGCCGGCGCGACCGGTCAGCTGGGTGTACTCCCCCGGCGTGACGTCGACGTGGTTGGACCCGTCCCACTTGACGAGCTTCTCCAGCACGACCGAGCGGGCCGGCATGTTGATCCCCAGCGCGAGCGTCTCGGTCGCGAACACGACCTTGACCAGCCCGCGGGAGAACAGGTCCTCGACGGTCTCCTTGAACAGCGGCAGCATCCCGGCGTGGTGGGCGGCGACACCGCGCGCGAGCGCCTCGCTCCACTCCCAGTAGCCCAGGACCTGCAGGTCCTCGGGCGGGATGGTCGCGCAACGCTCCTCGACGATCTGGCGGATCTGCTCTTCCTGCTGCGGCGTCGTCAGGCGCACCCCGGCGGCCAGGCACTGCGAGACGGCGCCCTGGCAGCCGGCGCGGGAGAAGATGAAGTAGATCGCCGGCAGCAGCCCGGCGTCGGCGAGGACGTCCACGACGGCGAACCGGGGCGTCGGCCGGAACCCTGCGCTGCCCCCGCTGAACCCGCCCCGTCCCCCGCCGCCGCGGTAGCCCCGGTCGCCGCGCCCCCGGCCTCCCGGTCCGCGTCCGGGGCCCCCGGGCCCGCCGGTGCCGCCCTCCCGGTCGCGGCGCCGCAGAGCGATCATCAGGTCGGGGTTGATCGGCGGGTTGGGCCCCGGCGCGGTCGGGTCGACGTGCCCGGCGTACAGGTCGAGCAGCGCGTCACGGGTCAGCACGTGCTGACCCAGCGGGACCGGCCGGTGCTCGCTGACCACCACGGCGGTGTCGCCGCGGACCATCTCCAGCCAGTCCCCGAACTCCTCGGCGTTGGACACCGTCGCGGACAGCGACACGAGCTGCACGTCGGGCGGCAGGTGGATGATCACCTCCTCCCACACCGGCCCGCGGAACCGGTCGGCGAGGTAGTGCACCTCGTCCATCACCACGAAGCCCAGTCCCTGGAGGGCGTCGGAGCCCGCGTACAGCATGTTGCGCAGCACCTCGGTGGTCATCACGACGACGGGGGCGTCCCCGTTGACGGACGTGTCCCCCGTCAGCAGGCCGACCCGGTCCGGCCCGTACCGGCGCACCAGGTCGCCGTACTTCTGGTTGGACAGCGCCTTGATGGGGGTGGTGTAGAACGCCTTGCGGCCGCCGGCGAGCGCGAGGTGGATGGCGAACTCCCCGACGACGGTCTTGCCCGCCCCGGTGGGGGCGGCGACCAGGACGCCACGGCCGCCCTCGAGCGCCTCGCAGCCGGCCACCTGGAAGTCGTCGAGCTGGAAGCCCAGCAGGTCGCGGAAGCTCGCGAGCTCCGTCTTCGCCGCCGCTGCCCGACGGCGGGAGGCCGCGTACCGCTCGGCCGGGCTCAGGTCGACGTCTGCCATCCCTCCACCCTAGGTCGCGGCCGGGTCACGGTCGCGGCGGGGACGGGCGCCTCGCCGGGGCCGGTCCTGGTCAGGCCAGGACGGCGAGCGCTCCCGCCCGGACCTCGACCTCGAGGGCCAGCGGACCCAGCGGCTCGCCATCGGCGAACGCGGGCGGTGGCGCGGGACCCGACCCGGCGTCGGCCTCGACCAGGATGCGGCGGCCGCGCAGCACCCGCACCGCGGGGTGCCGGACGTGGCGGCCGGCGTAGGCACCGGGCAGCAGCGCCGCGATGCCGCGTCGGGTGACCGGGCCCGCGACCACGACGTCCAGCAGGCCGTCGTCCAGCGCGGCGTCGGGCGCGATGCGGATGCCCCCGCCGAACCGCGGCGCGTTGGCCACCGCGACGAGGGTGCCGGCGGACTGCCAGACCTCGCCGTCGTCGATGGTCACGCGGTACCCGTAGGGGGCGAACCGGGCCAGCTCGGCGGCGACCGCCCGGACGTACCGGGCGCCGCCCTGCGGGTGACGCAGGGTCAGCGCTCGTGCGCTCACGGCCGCGTCGAACCCGCACGACAGGACCCCGACGTACCACCTGGCCGTCGCTGCGCCGGGTGGTCCGGCCCGGACCGCGTCGACGCGTCGGGGGCCGCGGGCCAGGGCGTCCTCGAGGCGGCCGACGGCGCCGTCGACGTCCCCGCGCGGCAGCTCCAGGGACCGGGCCACGTCGTTGCCCGAGCCCGCCGGCACGATCCCCAGCGGGACCCCGGTGCCGGCGGTGAGCGCGAGGGCGGCGTGGACGGTCCCGTCCCCGCCGACGGCGACCACCGCGTCCAGCCCGTGCGTGCGGTCGCCCGGCGTCACGGTGTCCGCGCGGGTCAGGACCCGCACGTCGTGCCCGCGACGGCGCAGGCGGTCGACCGTCGCGGCGCCCGCGCGGGCGCCACGGCCGCCGGCGGCGGTGGGGTTGACCAGGACGCCGAGCCGGGTCATCCCCCCTGCTCGGCGAGGAACGCGGCCTCCTCGGCCGCGAGCCGGCGGGCGCGCCGGCGGTCCAGCACGAGGCCGATGCCGACCGCGACGAAGTACAGCAGCATGATCGGCACGGCCAGGACCAGCATGGACAGCACGTCGCCCGTGGGGGTGGCGACGGCGCCGAAGACGAACGACAGCATGACCGCGACCCGCCAGCCCTGCAGCCAGGTGCGTCCCTCGACCGCGCCGACCATGGTGAGCGCCACCATGACCACCGGCAGCAGGAAGCCCGCGCCGAACGCGAGCACCATCCGCATGACGAAGCTGAGGTACTCCTGGGCGTTGATCAGGTTGAGCGCGTCGGCCGGGGTGAACCCGGTGAGGACGCCGACCGCCTTGGGCAGCAGCCACCACGCCAGGAACGCCCCGGTCAGGAACAGGGGGACCGCCGCCGAGATGAAGCCGACCGTGACCAGCCGTTCACGGTGGGTCAGCCCCGGGGTCACGAACGCCCACAGCTGGTAGACCCACCAGGGGCTCGAGATCAGGACGCCGACGAACAGCGACACCTTGATCTTCATGTCCAGCGGCGCCATCACCCCGCCGAAGTTGAGCTGGGTGCCCTGCTCAGCGCCCTGCAGCTGCACGACGGGTGCCTGCAGGATCTCGAACACCACCGGGTAGAGCACCCAGCCGAGCACGGCGCCGATCACCAGCCCGAGCGCCGCGCGGCCGACCCGCTTGCGCAGCTCGACGAGGTGCTCGCGCAGTGGCATCCGACCGTCGCCGGTGGTCCGGCGACGGGTGCTGCGTGAGCTCACCGGGACTCAGACCTGCTTGCGGTCGGACGCGTCGGTCGGGAGCACGCTGACGGCGGGGTCGCCGTGCGGTGGCGTGGTGCCCGCGTGCTGGCTGTCCGGCAGCGCTGCCGGCGTGGCCGTGGCGCCCCCCGACGTCGCGGGACGGTCGTCGTCGCGCAGGTCCTTGACCTCGGTCTTGAAGATCTTCAGCGAACGCCCGACGCTGCGGGCGAGGTCCGGCAGCCGCTTCGCCCCGAACAGCAGCAGGATGACGAGCACGATGAGAAGGATCTCCATCGGCTTGAGGTTCATCGGCATGATGCTCCTTCGCTGGACGAGCAGATGGCCACCATGCTAGCTGCGCCGCGGCCCGGCGGACTCACGGATCAGCGACTGAGCCGCTGCCAGCGGGTGAACGTCCGGGTGTGCCGCCGCCGGCGCTCGGCGCGCCGTGCGTCCCGCGCCGCGCGGAGCCGCACGAGGTGCTCTCGGTGGCGCTGCGGGTCGGTGAGCACGTCGTGCCCGGACCTCCCCGCTGCGGCGGCCGCGGCGGCCGTGAGCTCGTCCGCGCGGTCGGCCATCTGCCCGACGACGTCGGCCGCCCGCTCGAGCTCGGCCATCAGGGCGCGGCCCTTGCGCCACAGGTCACGGCCCAGCCAGACGGCGCTCGCGAGCGTCGCGACGACGAGGACCGACCAGACCGTGAACCAGAGCACCGGCACAGGCTAGCCGGGTGCGACGGCGCCGCCCTCCCCGGCCGGGCCGTCCTCCCCCGCCAGGTCGCCGTAGGCGGCGATCGCCGCCCGGGCCGCGGCGGCGACGTCGGCCGCCACGCGCGGCGGGTGCACGTCGCGCACGTGCGCACCGACCTGGAGCAGCAGGTGGCGCAGCCAGGCCGGCTCGGCCACGCGCAGGGACACCCGGAAGCCGCCGTCGGGCAGGTCCTCGACGCTCTCGACGGGGACCTGCTCGGCGATCCAGCGCACCGGGCTGGCCAGGTCAAGGGTCACCAGCTCGTCGTCCGGGGACGGGGTGAACGTCTCGGTGTGCCCGGCCACCGGGTGCGCGGTCGCGGGCACGTCGAGGACCTCGGCGGCCAGGATGCGGTCGACGCGGAACAGCCGCTCGTCGGCGGCACGGTGGCACCAGGCGAGCAGGTAGGAGTGGTCCTCCTCGGTGAGCAGCCGGATCGGGTCGACCTCGCGCTCGCTGGTCACGTCCGCCGCGGTGACGTAGCGGATCCGCAGCCGGCGTGCGCCGGCCAGCGCCTCGCCGAGGGCGGCGACGACGTCCGGCGCCCCGTCGACGGCGAGCCGGACGTCGACCGCGGCGGCCGCCTCGCCGGTCGCCGCCGTGAGCTTGTCCAGCGCCGAGCTCAGCACCGCCGCGCGCGCGCGGTCCAGGCCGGGCGCCACGGCGGCGCGCATCGCCCGCAGCGCCGCGATCAGGGCGACGGCCTCGCGGGTGCCCAGCCGCAGCGGCCTGGTCATGCCGCGCGACTCGACCAGCCGCACCACGCCCTGGTCGAGGGACGCCGCGTCGAAGTCGATGAGGTCGTGCGGCCAGTACCCGGGGGTGCCGGTGACCCACAGGGTGTCGATGTCCTGGACCACCTGGCGGGTGCTGACGCCGAAGTGCTCGGCCACCTGCTCGACCGGCACCCCGGCGTGCCGGTCCAGGTACGTCACCATGCCGAGCAGCCGCAGCAGCCGGTCGGTCGCGCGCTCAGCCACGACCGGCTCCCGTCGAGGTCCCGGCCGCGAGCGCCTCGGTACCGCCCGCCGGCGTCGCGACGGCGGGCCGGGGACCGTCCAGCGTGGCGGCGGCCCGCAGCCGGCGCAGGACGGCGTCCCGCAGGTCGGCCGGTGCGAGCACGACGACGGCGTCGGCGTACCCGGCGATCTCGTCGGCGAGCTCCGAGCGGTGCGTGAACGGGACCCGCACCACGTCGCGGTCGGCCGCGACCGCGGCGAGCCGGGGGTCGCTGGCGTCCGGCTCCTCGGTGCCCCACGGGTCCGTGCCCCACGGGTCCGTGCCCGACGGCTCCGTGCCGGCGACCGCGCGGGCACGCAGCGCGCTGGCCCGCTCGGGCCGCAGCGCGAGCACCGCGACCCGGGTGCTCTCGGTGCCGCGGTCGCTCAGCACCGCCGCGGCGTCGACGTCGGCCGGGATGAGGTACGCGCCCGGCTCGCCCACGGTGCGCACGCGACCCTGGACGCGGCTGAGCCGGAAGGACCGCGGCGCGTCGCGGTCGGTGTCCCGCCCGACCACGTACCAGCCGCCGCCACGGGCGAGCAGCCGCCACGGCTCCAGGGTGCGCTCGCGGACCTCGCCGGTGTTCGCGGCCCGGTAGGTGAACGTGACGGCCTGCCGGGCCTGCACGGCGTCGAGCAGCGGCCCGAACGCGTCGCCCGCGGGACGCACCCGCGGCGCGAGCCCCGCGACCAGGTCGGTGCCGGCCGGCTCCGAGCCGACCGCGCGGAGCTTGGTGAGCGCGCGTGCGGCATCGGTGCGCAGCGCCTTGTCCTGCCAGAACTGCACGGCCAGGGACAGCACGCCGAGCTCCCCGGCGGTGAGGTCGACCGGCCGCAGCGCGTAGGCCTCCTGGTCGATCCGGTAGCCGATGTCGTCGCTGTGCCCGCCGCCGGCCACGGTCAGCACCGGGATGCCCAGCTCGCGCAGCGAGTCCTTGTCGCGCTCGAACATCCGCTCGAAGGCGTCGTCGGAGGTGGCGTCGGCGTACCCCGCGACGCTGGACCGGATCTGCTCCTTGGTCATCCGGCCGGCGGTGTTGACCAGGGCGATGACGAGGTTGAGCAGCCGCTCGGCGGGGTGGATCTGTTCGGGCATCGGCCCCACGCTAGCCGTCCTGCCGACCGCCGGTAGCGTGGACCGGGTGATCACGTGGCGGGCAGGGGTCGTGGTGTCGCTGGGCGCCCGGTGGGCGGGCGCGACCGAGCTGCGGGTCCGGCTGGAGGACGACGACCAGCGGCCCGAGGTCCGGGCGCTGGCCTACCCGGCTCTCGTCGGCGAGCCGGCGGTCGGCGACCGGCTGCTGCTCAACGTGTCGGCGCTGGCGCGTGGCCTGGGCACCGGCGGGTACGCGCTCGTCGTCGGGCCCGCCGGGGCGCTGCCCGCGGACCCGCCCGCGGGGCCGGGACACCTGGTCAAGGCGCGGTACACACCGCTGCAGGCCCTCGTCCTGGGTGTCGACGAGCAGGAGTCGGAGCACCACGAGAGGCTGCGCGACGCCGACGACCTCGACGGGCTGCCGGTCGTCGTCGCCGACCTGCACTCGGCCGTCCCCGCGATCGTGGCCGGGGCACGGCACGCCGCCGCGCTCGCGGGCCGTCCCGCGCCCCGGGTCGCCTACGTCATGACCGACGGCGGCGCCCTGCCGGCCTGGTTCTCCCGCACGGTCGCCAGCCTGCGTGACGCCGGCTGGATCGAGGCCTGCGTGACCGCGGGCCAGGCGTTCGGCGGTGACCTGGAGGCGGTCACCGTGCACACCGCGCTGCTCGCGGCCCGGCTCGTGGTCGGAGCCGACCTCGTCGTCCTCGCGCAGGGACCGGGCAACCTCGGGACCGGCACCCGGTGGGGGTTCTCCGGTGTCGCTGCCGGCGAGGCGGTCAACGCGGCCGGCACGCTGGGCGGCCGCCCGGTCGCCTCCCTGCGCGTCTCGGGGGCGGACCCGCGTCCTCGGCACCTGGGGGTCTCGCACCACTCCATGACGGCGTTCGGGCGGGTGGCGCTGGTGCCCGCGGACGTGGTGGTCCCGGTGTTCCAGCCCGGCCCGACCGCCGGCGTGCCCGACGAGGACGGCCGCCCGCCGCTGGAGGACGGCTCACTGACGGCGATCGGCACCCGCGTGCACGGGCAGGCGCTCGCGCTGGTGACGCCGACCGGCCGGCACCGCCTGATCGAGGTCGCCGCCGGCGCCGACCTGCTCGCCGCGCTCGCCGCGTCCCCGGTGCGGCTGTCGACGATGGGCCGCGGCCTGGCCGAGGACCCGGCCGCGTTCCTGGCGGCCGCGGTCGCCGGGGTGCACGCGGTCGACCTGCTGGCCTGACCCGCGGGTCAGTCGTCCTGCGCCGTCCGGGTGTGGATGGCCACCAGGGCGGCCAGCCGGCCCGCCTCGGCCTCGGCGAAGGCGCCGTCGGCCTGCTGGACCGCCATCACGGCGAGGACGTCGCCGTCGGACAGGTCGAGCTGCACCCACGGGCGCCCGCCGCCGAACCGGACCGAGACGACCTGCGCCCACTCCAGCCGGCGCGTGATCACCAGGTTGCGCACGACGACGCCGCGCTCGTCGACGTCGGCGCGCACGCTCGCCTGACGCCAGCAGAACCAGGCGATCGCCAGCCCGAGCGCCAGCAGCCCGATCGAGCTGGCCAGGCCGAACCAGTCCGGCAGGGTGAGCACGAGCGCGACGGTGCCCACCACGACCAGCGCGGCCAGCGTCGCGCTGACCACACGCGCCATCCGCGGCCGGAACGGCGCGTACAGCCGCGCCCGGTCGGGGCGGGGGCGCTCCGGGGTGCCGTCGGGGGTGGTCATCGACATCTCGCTCGGGGCGGCGGTGGGTCAGATCCGGCAGGCGTGGATCGAGGTGACCAGGATCGCGCGCGCGCCGACGTCGTACAGGTCGTCCATCACACGGTTGGTCTCGTCGCGGCGCACCATCGCACGGACCGCGGACCAGTCCCGGTTGTGCAGCGGGGACACGGTCGGGGACTCCAGCCCGGGCGTGATCGCGACCGCCTGGTCGACCAGGTGCGTGGGGACGTCGTAGTCCATCAGCACGTACTGGCGCGCGGTCAGCACGCCCTGCAGCCGGCGGGTCAGCACGTCGAGCCCCGCGGGCTCCTCGGCGCCGCCGCGACGGACGAGCACCGCCTCCGAGCGCAGGATCGGGTCCCCGAAGATCTCCAAGCCGGCCGCTCGCAGGGTCGTGCCGGTCTCGACGACGTCGGCGATCACGTCGGCGACGCCGAGCCGGATGGCGGTCTCCACGGCGCCGTCCAGCCGCACCACCCCGGCCGGCTCCACCCCGCGCGAGCGCAGGTGGTCCGCGACCAGCACCGGGTACGACGTCGCGACCCGGCGGCCGGCGACCTGGTGCACGTCGGTCAGCTGCCCGGCGGGCGCCGCGAACCGGAACGTCGACCGGGCGAAGCCGAGCTGGAGGTGCTCGGTCGCGGTGGACGCCGAGTCGAGCAGCAGGTCCCGCCCCGTGACGCCGACGTCGACCGTGCCCTCCCCCACGTACACCGCGATGTCCCGCGGGCGCAGGAAGAAGAACTCGACGCCGTTGTCCGGGTCGGGCAGCACGAGCTCGCGCGCGTCGCGGCGCTGGCGGTAGCCCGCCTCCCGGAGCATCTCGGCGGCGGGCTCGGACAGGGAGCCCTTGTTCGGGACAGCGATCCTCAGCACGGGGTCCTCGTGGTCGTGGGTGGTCATGCGTGGTCGTGGTTGGTCATGCGTGGCCGGGCGTGGTCTCGCGGGTCGTGCGTCGCGACGTGGCCGGTCCGGTGGCCGGCCACGTGCCCGTGCGGCCGGGCACCGGGTCGGTCGTCGTCCGGACGCCGGACGCCTCACAGGTGACGGTAGACGTCCTGGAGCGTCAGGCCGCGGGCGAGCATGAGCACCTGCAGGTGGTAGAGCAGCTGGGAGATCTCCTCCGCGGTCCGGTCGGTGCCCTCGTGCTCGGCGGCCATCCAGACCTCGGCGGCCTCCTCGACGATCTTCTTGCCGATGGCGTGCACCCCGGCGTCCAGCTCGGCCACCGTCCCCGAGCCGGCGGGACGGGTGGCGGCCTTGTCGGCGAGCTCGGCGAACAGCGAGTCGAACGTCTTCACGTTCCCGAGCCTAGACGTCGCGTCCGCACTCCCCCGCACCGGGCCCGGCACCACGCGCCGCACCACACCCGGCAGGAGGGACGCGGTACGCCCGTCGGCGTCCACGGAGCTGGTCACAGGGCACGCAGCGCGACGACGGTCGCCACCGCCGCCTCGGCAGCCTCGGCGCCCTTGTCCTCCGAGGACCCGGGCAGTCCGGCGCGGTCCAGCGCCTGCTGCTCGTCGTCGCAGGTGAGCAGGCCGAAGCCGACCGGGATCCCGGTGGTCACCGCGACCCCCGACAGGCCCTGGGTCGCGGCGGAGCAGACGTACTCGAAGTGCGGGGTGCCGCCGCGGATGACCACGCCGAGCGCGACGACGGCGTCGACCCCGGCAGCGGCGGCCCGCGCGGCGGCGACCGGCAGCTCGAAGGAGCCGGGGACCCGGACCTCGCGCACGTCGGTGACGTTCGCCGCGGCCAGCGCCCGCCGGGCACCGGCCAGCAGGCCGTCCATGACGACGGTGTGCCAGCTCGCGGCCACGACGACGACCCGCAGGCCGGTCCCGTCGACGGTGATGGTCGGTGCTCCGGCGCCGCTCATGCGGGTGCTCCTCCGGGGGTGGTGGCGGTGGTGACTGTGCTCGCGGTGGTCGGGGTGGCGGCGGCGCCGGGCGGCGGGGTGGTGGCTGGGGCGCCGCCGGGCGCGTCGTCGTCGTCGGGCGCGTCGTCGTCGGGCACGGCGAGCAGGTGGCCCATCTCGACGGCCTTGGTGCGCAGGTAGGCCGCGTTCTGCGGGGTGCGCCCCACCTCGAGCGGCACCATCTCGGTGACGTCGAGGCCGTGCGCCCGCAAGCCGGCCACCTTGGCGGGGTTGTTGGTCAGCAGCCGCAGGCGGTGGATGCCGAGGTCGGCCAGGATCGCGGCGGCCGCCCCGTACTCGCGGCGGTCGGCCGGCCAGCCCAGGTCGATGTTCGCCTGGATCGTGTCCCGGCCGGCGTCCTGCAGCGCGTAGGCGCCGATCTTAGCGAGCAGGCCGATGCCGCGCCCCTCGTGCCCGCGCAGGTACACCACGACGCCGCCCTCGTCCGCGGCCCGCTCGAGCGCCGCGTCCAGCTGGGGACCGCAGTCGCAGCGCAGGGAACCGAAGGCGTCGCCGGTCAGGCACTCGGAGTGCACCCGGACCACGGGGTCGTCGCCGGGGGCGTGCACCGACACCAGCGCCACGTGGTCGGCGCCCGTGCGCAGGTCGCGGTACCCGTGCACCCGGAAGGAGCCGTGCTTGGTGGGCAGCGCGGCGACCCCGCTGCGGTGCACGCGCGGGCTCGCCGGCTCTCGGCGGCGGGCGGCCTCGTCGGCGGACACCGATCCGGGGACCGCGCCTGCGCCGGCGTCCGGGCCGGCGTCCGCGGCGTCGTCGGCCACGTCGGCGTCGTGCTCGCGGCGCCAGGCGATCAGGTCGGCGATGGTCAGCAGGACCAGGCCGGTGTCCACGGCGAGGGCGGCCGCCTGCGGCAGCCGGGTCATCGAGCCGTCGTCGTTCACCAGCTCGGCGATCGCCCCCACCGGCTCCAGGCCGGCCAGGCGGCACAGGTCCACGGCGGCCTCGGTGTGTCCGGCGCGGTGCAGCACCCCGCCGGGCACGGCCCGCAGCGGCAGCACGTGCCCCGGCCGGATCAGGTCGCCGGCGCCGGACGCCGGGTCGGCGAGGACCCGCAGGGTCTGCGCCCGGTCCGCGGCCGAGATGCCGGTCGTCACCCCGTGCGCCGCGTCGACGGTCACGGTGTAGGCGGTCCGGCGAGGGTCCTGGCTGGCGGGCACCATGAGCGGCAGGTCGAGGGCGTCGGCCCGCGGCCCGGTCATGGGGGCGCAGAGGTAGCCCGAGGAGTGCCGGATCGTCCAGCCCAGCCACTCGGTGGTCGCGGACTGGGCGGCGAGCACGATGTCGGCCTCGTTCTCCCGGTCCGGGGAGTCGGCCACCAGCACGGGACGGCCCGCGCGGAGCTCGGCGAGCGCCTCCTCGACCGTACCCAGCCGGGGGCCGTCGTCGTGGGCCGGAACGGTCGGGCTCGCGGCGCTCACGGTGCGGTCCCGTCGGCGGCGACCCGGTCGGCGGTGAGCAGCCGCTCGACGTACTTGGCGATGACGTCGACCTCCAGATTGACCGGGGACCCCGCAGCCAGCCCGCCGAGCGTGGTGGCCGCGAGCGTGGTGGGGATGAGGCTCACCCCGAAGCTGTCCGGGCCGACGTGGGTGACGGTCAGCGAGACGCCGCTGATCGCGATCGAGCCCTTCGGGGCCACGTACCGGGCCAGGTCGGCGGGCAGACCGACGACGACGTCGTCCCACCGGGGTCCGGGGGTGCGGCGCAGGATGGTGCCGACGCCGTCGACGTGCCCCTGGACCACGTGGCCACCCAGACGTGCGTCGGCGCGCACGGCGCGCTCCAGGTTGACCGGGTCGCCCGCGGTCAGCGTGCCCAGTGCGGTGCGGCGCAGCGACTCGGGCATGACGTCGGCGGTGAAGGTCCCGTCGCCGGGCAGCTCCGCGACGGTCAGGCACACCCCGGACACGCTGATGGAGTCCCCGAGGGCGGCGTCCGACGTGACCAGCGGGCCGCGCACGGTGAGCCGGACGTCGCCCTGCCCGCCGGCCGCGGCGGTGCCACCCGTGCCGCCTGTGCCCTCGGTGCCGGCTGTCCCGGTCGGGGCCCCCGGGGCCACGGACACGACCGTGCCGACCTCCTCGACGATCCCGGTGAACATCAGTGCTCCTCCTGCGGTGCGGTGGGTGGTGCCGAGGGTGCGGCCGGCGCAGCGCCGACGGCCGGGGCCTCGGGACGCGGTGGTGCAGCGGCCACCACCAGGACGTCCGGCCCCAGCGGGACGGGTTCGCGCGGGACGAGCCGGAGCGCGTCGGTGATCGAGGCCAGGCCGAGGTCGCCGACGGCGGACGGCCCGCTGCCGAGCAGCACCGGCGCGATGTAGGCGTACACCTCGTCGACGAGCCCGGCGCGCAGGAACGCCGCGGCGAGGGTCGGCCCGCCCTCGACGAGCACGTGCCGCACCTCGCGGCCGTGCAGGTCGGCGAGCACCTCGGCCGGGTCGTGGGTCGCCAGGTGCAGCAGGTCGCCACCGGGCCCCCGCAGCCGGGCGCCGTCGGGCACGGGGCGGTGGCCGACGACGACGCGCAGCGGCTGGTGCGCGGCGAGCTCGCCGTCGGCCGTGCGCGCGGTCAGCGACGGGTCGTCGGTCGCGACGGTGCCGGTGCCCACCACGACCGCGTCGCAGTCGGCGCGCAGCGAGTGGGCGTGCTGGCGGGCGACCTCGGAGGTGATCCACCGGCTCGACCCGTCGGCCGCGGCGACCCGGCCGTCGAGCGTGGTGGCGATCTTGAGCGTGACGAAGGGTCGGCTGCGCTCGACCGCGGGCAGCCAGGTCCGCAGCAGCTGACGCCCCTCGGCCTCGCGGACACCGGTGACGACGTCGACCCCGGCCGCGCGCAGGTGGTCCGCTCCCCCGGCGGCGACGGGGTTGGAGTCGGCGACCGCGATGACCACGCGGGCGACACCGGCGTCGAGCAGCGCCTGCGCGCACGGGCCGGTGCGGCCGGTGTGGTTGCACGGCTCCAGGGTCACGACGGCCGTGCAGCCGCGGACGTCGACGCCGGCGTCGCGGGCCGCGAGCAGGGCCGCCACCTCAGCGTGCGGGGTCCCCACCCCGGCGTGCCAGCCCTCGGCCAGCACCGCGGCCCGGGCCGATGCGCAGACGACGGCGTCGGGCTGGACGGCGTCACGGTGGACGACGTCGGGCTCGGTGCGGCCGCCCCGGGTGGGGTGGGAGTCGGTGGCGGCGGCGGGAGCCAGCAAGACGCAGCCGACCCGGGGGTTGGGGCCGTGCACCGGTCCGCGCGCCGCGAGCGTCAGGGCCCGGTCCATCGCGTCGACCTCGGCCGGTGTGGTCCGCGTCGCCGTGGTCCCCACGGCCGCGCTCGTCGCCGCCGTGGTGGCTGCGGCGGCGGCCCGTGTCGCCGGGCGTCCGGGCACCAGGACGTCGTCGCTGGTCACGATCGGTCACCTCCGGTCCGCCTGGGCCTCCGGGGTGACAGGGCGGTGCCGCCGGCACGCGCCGGGCACCACCGCGACGGGCGCCGGAGCAGGCCGGACCCACCGCCACGTACTTCCTCCCATCCGGACTTTGACCGTCGGTCCTGGAGTTCCACCAGGTCAACCGTCGTCACCCCCCGGATGGAGGGCGACGCGCGGGTCGCGGACTTTGACCGCCGGCTCGGATTCTCACCGACCCCGGAGCACGTGTGTGTTCACCCTCGATCCTGCCACAGCGGACCCGCACCGGGCGGGGCGCGTCCCACCCGTCGGGCGTGACGCCGACCACGGTGGTGTCCCGCCCTGCCGGGGTCGGTGCAGGACCCCGAGCCGGGCTCGGCGCCGGGCTCGGTGCCGGGCTCGGCGGGTGGGCCCGGTGCCGGGCTCAGTGCCGGTGAGCGCCGTCCGCCAGCCCGCGGAGCACGTCGATCTCCGCGGCGACGTCGTCGGCGCCGTAGACGGCCGACCCGGCGACGAACACGTTGGCCCCGGCGTCGGCGATGCGCTCGATGGTGGTGCGTGACACCCCACCGTCGACCTGGATCCAGACGTCGAGCCCGGACTCGTCGACCGCGGCCCGGGCGCGGCGGATCTTCGCCAGCGTCCCCTCGATGAAGGACTGCCCGCCGAAGCCGGGCTCGACCGTCATGACCAGCAGCATGTCGATCTCGGCCAGCAGGTCCAGGAACGGCTCGACCGGCGTCGCCGGACGGATCGCCAGGCCCGCGCGGGCGCCCAGTCGCCGCAGCTCGCGGGCCAGCCGGACGGGCGCCTGCGCCGCCTCGGCGTGGAAGGTCACGGATGCGGCGCCGGCCTCGGCGAAGCCGGGTGCCCAGCGGTCCGGGTCCTCGATCATGAGGTGGGTGTCGACCGGGACGGGGCAGACCTGCACCAGCCGCTCGACCACCGGCAGGCCGAGGGTCAGGTTCGGCACGAAGTGGTTGTCCATGACGTCCACGTGCGCGTAGTCGGCGCCGGCGATGGCGGCGAGGTCGCGCTCGAGGTTGGCGAAGTCGGCGGACAGGATGCTGGGGTTGAGGAGGGCGCCCATGCCGCCGACCCTAACGGCCCCCGCGCGGGCGGGGCGGCCGCTCAGGCGCGGCGGCGCAGCAGGGTCAGGAACATGGCGTCGGTGCCGTGCACGTGCGGCCACAGCTGCACGTCCCGCCGGTCGGTCAGCGGGACGTCCGGCCCGGCGACGTCGCGCACCGCGTCCCGGGCGTCGAGGACCTCGACGTCGTCGCGCCTGCGCAGCACGTCCTTGACCACGAGCTGGGTCTCGGCCAGGTGCGGCGAGCAGGTCACGTAGGCGACGACGCCCCCGGGGCGGACGGCCGCCAGCGCGGAGGTGAGCAGGGCCCGCTGCAGCTGCCCGAGCTGCGCCAGGTCGGCCGGGGTGCGGCGCCAGCGCGACTCGGGGCGGCGTCGCAGCGCCCCCAGGCCCGTGCAGGGCGCGTCGACCAGCACCCGGTCGTAGCCGGCCGGCTCGTCCTCGCCGACGGTCCGGCCGTCGCCGACCCGGACGGCCTCGACCGCGTCGGTCGGGACCGCCGCCAGCGCACGCTCCACCAGCCGGGCGCGGTGCGGCTGCACCTCGTTCGCCACCAGGCGTGCGCCGCGTCCGTGCGCGAGCGCCGCGAGGAGCGCGGACTTGCCGCCGGGCCCCGCGCACAGGTCCAGCCACCGGCGGTCGGGCCCCTCGAGCGCGGCCCCGGCCAGCGCGAGGGCCACCACCTGGCTGCCCTCGTCCTGCACGCCCGCGCGCCCGTCACGCACGGCAGGCAGCGCGCCGGGATCCCCGCCGGACAGGACGACGGCGTACGGCGACCAGCGTCCGGCGGCGGACCGGTCCCGGGTCTGCTCGCGCACCTCGGCGACGTCGGCCAGCCCCGGCCGGGCCACCAGGGTGACCCCGGGTGCGTCGTTGTCCGCGGTGAGCAGCGCCTCGATCTCGTCCACCTCGCGGCCGTGCCCCACCAGCGCCTCGCGCAGCGCCCGCGTGACCCACACCGGGTGGCTGTGCGTCACGGCCAGGCGGGCGACGCCGTCGGTGCCGGCCGGGTCGGCGGCGTCCGCGACCCGCTCGAGCCAGGTGTCGAGGTCCTGCGCACTGACGGCGCGCAGCACCGCGTTGACGAACTGCGCGCTGCCGGCGCCGGTGCGGGCGCGGGCGAGCCCGACGGTCTCCGACACCGCGGCGTGCGGCGGGACACGCATACCCAGCAGCTGGTGCGCGCCCAGACGCAGCAGGTCCAGGACGGGCGGGTCGATGCGGTCCAGGGTCCGGCCACCCGCGCACTGCTCGATGATCGCGTCGTAGCGTCCGCGCAGCCGCAGCGTGCCGTAAGCGAGCTCGGTCGCGAAGCCGGCGTCTCGACCGCTGATGCCGCGCTCGCGCAGCATCGGTGGCAGCACGAGGTTGGCGTACGCGTCGGAGCCGTCGACCTCCCGCAGCACGTCGAACGCGGCGCCGCGGGCCGGGTCGGCGTCGCGTCGCCGCGCGGACGGTGCCGACGCCGTGCGGGAGACCCGGCCGGCGCTGCGGGCCGCCCCGCGCTCGCGGCCGGCGGCATCGCGCCGACCCGGCGCGCCGGCACGGTCGCGCCCGTCCCCCGCACCGGCGGGATCGCGCCCATCCCGTGCACCGGCGGGGTCGCGCCCGGCCCGTGCACCGGAGCGCCCACGGCGGGCCGGTCCGGCGCCGTCCCCGGACCCGGGCCGGCGTGCACCGCGGGGGGCGTCGTCGTCGCGGGGGGTCACGCGGCAGCCCCCAGGACGGTCCCCTCGTCCAGGCGCGCACCGCGGGCCCAGTCGGTCGCCGGCATGGCGCGCCGCCCGGCGGGTGACACGTCGCCGAGCCGGACCGCGTGGGTCGCGGTGCCGACCAGCACCGCGTCCCGGGTGACGCGCAGCGCGCCGGGCGCGAGGTCGGTCACCGACGGCTCCGGGGCGACGGGGCCGAGCTTGAGCCGCGCCCCGTCCGGCGCCGTCGTCCACGCGCCGGGTGCGGGCGTGCACCCGCGGACCCGGCGGTCCACCGCGGGCGCGGGGTGCTCCCAGCGGACCCGCGCGTCCGCGACCTCCAGCCGCGGGGCGTGGCTCACGCCGTCGGCCGGCTGCGGGACGGGCTGCGCGACACCGTCCTCGATCGCGTCCAGGGTGGCCACCAGCAGCCCGGACCCGGCCCCGGCGAGCCGGTCCAGCAGCTGACCGGCGGTGTCGCGCGGGCCGATCGTCTCGGTGAGCATGCCGAACACCGGCCCGGTGTCCAGGCCGGCCTCGATCCGGAACGTGCTGGCCCCGGTGACCTCGTCGCCGGCGATGATCGCGTGCTGGACCGGCGCGGCGCCGCGCCATGCCGGGAGCACGGAGAAGTGCAGGTTGACCCAGCCGTGGACCGGGACGTCGAGGACGGTCGGCGGCAGCAGCGCGCCGTACGCCACGACGGGTGCGCAGTCGACGGCGAGCTCGGCGAGCCGCGCCTGGAAGTCGTCCTCGCGGGGGCTGCGCGGGGTCAGCACCTCGAGCCCGGCCGCGACGGCGCGCTCCTTGACCGGGCTGGCTGCGAGCGTGCGACCGCGACCGGCGCGCGCATCGGGGCGGGTCAGCACGGCGACCACCTCGTGACGGGAGGCCAGCAGCGCCTCGAGGGCGGGCACAGCCACGGCCGGGGTGCCGGCGAACAGCAGACGCATGGGCTCGATCCTAGGTGCGCCCGGGAGGACGGCTCGGCGGGGGCCGGCGCGGCCGCGCGTCGCTACAGCATCTCCTTGGGGTCGATCTGCACCCGGACAGTCCCGCCCTCGCGGCGCGCGCTGCGCACGGCGGCGGACGCCGCCAGGCCCGCGGCGAGGTCGGGCCCCGCGGACACCGGGACCCGGACCAGCGCGCGCACCGGGTGCTCGAGCGCCGCGGCGCCGTCCCGCCCGCCGGACGGGTCGACCGGGACGGGGCCCAGGACGGCGCCCCCCTCTGGGACCCGGACGCGGGCGAGGAAGGTCTCGACGGCGTCGCGCGTGCCGGTCACGGCCGCCACCCGCACCGCGGGCGGCAGGTCGAGCTCGACCCGCTCGGCGAGCTCACGCTCGGCGAAGCCCACCGGGTCCCACCGGACCAGGGCCTGCGTCGGGGCCGGCGCCGCATCCCCCACCAGCAGGACGCGCCCGCCGGCGGACGCCGGCCGCACGAGCGCCGCGGCGGTCATCCACCGGTGCAGCGCCTCCTCCCCCACTCGCAGGGCGGCGCGCGCGGTGGAGACCGCGGCGTCCAGCAGGAGCGCGGCCGGGTAGCCCCCGTCCGCGACGGGCTCCGCGCCCGGGGTCGCGACGACCAGCGCCGGCCGGGCGTCCACCGTGGCGAGCACCCCGGTCGCGGCGGTCGCACCCGAGACGCGGACCGGGACGCCGGGGAACGCCCGCCCGAGCTCCTCGGCGGTCCGGTCGGACCCGACACGCACCGAGCGCAGCGCCGCGGAGCCGCACTCGGCGCACCGCCAGCCGCCGGCGAGCGTCCCGCACCACCGGCACTGCGGGACCTGCCCGGCCGCACCGAGTGCGAGCGGGCCGGCGCACCGGCGGCAGCGGGCGACCGCGCGGCAGCGCGCGCACGCCACCACGGGCAGGTACCCCGCGCGTGGCACCTGGACCAGCACCGGACCCGTCGCCAGCGCATCCCGGGCGGCCCGCCAGGCCGGGGCGGGCAGGCGCGCCGCGGCCGCCGGTCCCTCGCGGGCCAGCTCCACGGAGGTGAGCGCCTGGACGCGGGGGGTCCGCTCGCGCACCACGGCACGATCGGCGACCAGCGGTCGCGCCCACCCGGACGCGACCAGCCCCTGCGCCTGCGTGGTGCGGGTGAGGCCGCCGATCAGCGCGGCGCTGCCGGACTGCTCGGCGCGCAGGGTCAGCACCTCGCGCACGTGCGGGTACGGGGACCGCGGCTCGGCGTGCAGGTCGTCCGCGTCGTCCCAGCACACCACCAGGCCCAGGTCGGCCACGGGCGCCCACGCCGCGGCCCGGGTGCCGACGACGACGGGCGCCGCGCCCGTGAGCGCTGCCAGGAACGCGCGGTACCGGGGCGCCGGACCGTGGTCGGCCTCGAGCCGGACGAAGCCGCCGGTGCGGCCCGCGGACCAGGCCGGCACGCCGGCGCCGGGCAGCGCGGTCACGACCCGCTCGACGTCGCGCGCGTCGGGCAGCACCACCACGGCGCCGCGGCCGCCGCGGACGGTCGCGGCCACGGCCTGCGCGACCGCGTCCGGCCAGCCCTGGCCGGGTGCGCCGGGCAGTGCCGTCCACACCGCGCGCGGGGAGCGGCTGGCGGCGAGGTGCTCGAGGAAGGCGGGCCCGCCGCGGTACGCGTCCCACGCCCTGGCTGCCGGCGCGGCGTCGGCCGGGGCGGCGGGATCGTCCGGGGCTGCGGAGTCGGCCACGACTACGCCGCCGGCGGGCTCCGACGCGGGCGCCGCGCCCGGACCGCCCGCACCGACCTCCGCCTCGACCCGGGCATGCCGCGGCGGGACGGCCAGGCGCAGCACGTCGCCCAGCGTGCCCGCGTAGCGGTCGGCGACGGCGCGCGCCAGGCGCAGCACCTCCGGGGACAGCACGGCCACCGGCGACACGACGCGGCGCAGCGGCGCCAGCTCGCCGTCGTGCTCGGCCTCCTCGACCCGGTCCAGCACGAAGCCGTCGACGTCGCGTGGCCCGAAGCGGACCTTGACCCGGCAGCCGGGCCGGACGTCGTCGTCGACCGACGCCGGGACGAGGTACTCGAAGGTCCGGTCCAGGTGGACCGCCGGGACGTCGACCAGCACGCGCGCGACCGGCAGCCGCGGCGCGGGCTCGACCGGTCCGGCGGCGCGCGGTCGCCGGGGCCGCGGGGCGGGCAGGCCCGCGAGGGCGCCCTGCTCGCCGTGCGGCACCGCGCCCTCCGCCTCCCTCACGACCGTCCCCGTCATGCCCTCATCCCAGCACCGGCCACCCACACGACCGTCCGGCGTCCTCGGCGGGCCGCACGGGTCGGCGCCTGCCGACGCCACGCCCGGCACCAGCCCGCGCCGACCCCGGGCCCGGCAGCCGAACCATCCGCCAGCGCCGACGCCGACCGGCGCCCTCGGAACCTCAGCCCAGGACGGAGCGCAGGGCGTCGACGCGATCGGTGCGCTCCCAGGTGAACTCGGGCAGCTCGCGGCCGAAGTGACCGTAGGCGGCGGTCTTGCGGTAGATCGGCCGCAGCAGGTCGAGGTCCCGGATGAGGGCGGCCGGGCGCAGGTCGAACACCTCGTGGATGGCCGCGGTCAGGGCGGCCGGGTCGACCGTGTGCGTGCCGAACGTCTCCACGTACAGGCCGACCGGCTGCGCCTTGCCGATCGCATAGGCCACCTGCACCTCGCAGCGCCGCGCGTAGCCGGCCGCGACGACGTTCTTGGCGACCCAGCGCATCGCGTACGCCGCCGACCGGTCCACCTTGGACGGGTCCTTGCCGGAGAACGCCCCGCCGCCGTGCCGCGACATCCCGCCGTAGGTGTCGACGATGATCTTGCGGCCGGTGAGCCCGGCGTCACCCTGCGGACCACCGATGACGAACTGGCCGGTCGGGTTGACCAGCAGCCGGTGGTCGCTCACGTCCAGCTCGAGCGCCGCCAGCACGGGCGCGACCACGTGCTCGGCGATCGCCGGCTCGAGCTGACGGGAGAGCTCGACGCCGGGGTCGTGCTGGGTCGAGAGCACCACGGTGTCCACCCGGGCCGGACGGTCCCCGTCGTACCCGATGGTGACCTGCGTCTTGCCGTCCGGGCGCAGCCCCTCGACGATCCCCGCCTTGCGCACGTGGGCGAGCCGCTCCGACAGGCGGTGCGCGACCCACACCGGCAGCGGCATCAGCGACGGCGTCTCGTCGCTCGCATACCCGAACATCAGGCCCTGGTCCCCGGCGCCCTGCGCGTCCAGCGGGTCGAGGTCGGCGTCGTCCTGACGCATCTCCCAGGCCTTGTCGACGCCGGCGGCGATGTCCGGCGACTGCGCACCGATGGACACCGAGATGCCGCACGAGTCGCCGTCGAAGCCGATCGACGACGAGGTGTAGCCGATCCCGCGCACGACCTCGCGCACGAGCTGGGGGATCTCGACGTACGCGCTCGTGGTCACCTCACCGGCGACGTGCACCAGGCCGGTGGTGACCATGGTCTCCACGGCGACCCGCGCGGCCGGGTCCTGCTCGAGCATCGCGTCGAGGATCGCGTCGGAGATCTGGTCGCAGATCTTGTCGGGGTGCCCCTCCGTCACCGACTCGGAGGTGAACAGGCGCAGGTCGGGAACGGTCATGCCGCTCAGGATAGGCGCCCGCGACCACCCGGCCCGGCGACGCCCAGCGGACGGACCGACGCCCGGCGCCCGGGCCGCGGCCGACCGCTGCGCGCAGGCCGGCCGGCGGAGGCGCAGCTCACAGCAGGCGGACGACGGCGTCCCACAGCGCGCCGGCGACGGCGTCCTTGGACCCGGCCGCGGACGCGACCACCTCACCGGACGCGTCCAGCACGGTCACCGCGTTGTCGTCGGTGCCGAACCCCAGCCCGGCGCCGACCGCGTTGACCGCCAGCAGGTCGGCGCCCTTGCGGCGTGCCTTGGCCCGGCCGTGATGCAGGACGTCGCCGTCGGTGTCGCCCGTCTCGGCGGCGAACCCGACGACGACCTGACCGGGGCGCCGGGCGGCGGTCAGCTCGGCGAGCACGTCCGGGTTCGGCTCGAGGACCAGGGGCTCGACGACGCCGTCGGCGCGCTTCTTGAGCTTGTGCCCGGCGGTCCGGGCGGGACGGAAATCGGCGACGGCGGCCGCCATCACCACGACGTCGGCGTCCGGTGCGGCGTGGTGCACCGCGCCGCGCAGCTGCGCGGTGGACTCCACGGCCACGACCTCGACGCCGCTCGGGTCGGGCAGCGTGACGTTGGCCGCGACGAGGGTCACGCGCGCCCCCCGGGCGCGAGCGACCCGGGCCAGCGCGTACCCCTGGCGGCCGCTCGACCGGTTGCCGAGGTACCGGACCGGGTCGATCGGCTCCCGGGTGCCACCGGCCGAGATGACCACGTGCCGGCCCGCCAGGTCCTGCGGGGCGGGGTCGGTGGCGTCGGCCAGGTCGTCGGCGGCCGCGCCGTGGGCCGCGGCGTCCGCGACCGGTGCGCCGGCCGCACCGGGTGTCACCAGCGCCAGGGCCGCCGCCGCGATGTCGGCCGGCTCGGGGAGCCGTCCGGGGCCGGTGTCCGAGCCGGTGAGGCGCCCGGACGCCGGCTCCATGACGTGCACGCCGCGGTCCCGCAGCGTCGCGACGTTGGCGCGGGTGGCGGCGTGGTCCCACATCTCGGTGTGCATCGCCGGGGCCAGCAGCACGGGGCACCGCACCGTCAGCAGGGTGCTGGTGAGCAGGTCGTCCGCCCGGCCGGTGGCGGCGCGGGACAGCAGGTCGGCCGTGGCCGGGGCCACCACGACGAGGTCCGCGCCCTGCCCGAGCGCCACGTGCGGGACGTGCTCGACGTCCTCGAACACCTCGGGCGTCGCGGGGTGCCCGGACAGCGCCTCCCAGGTGGGGCGCCCGACGAACTCCAGCGCGGACCGGGTGGGCACGACGCGCACGTCGTGACCGGCTTCCTTGAGCAGCCGGAGCAGGAGCGCGGCCTTGTAGGCGGCGATCCCGCCGGCGACGCCGAGGAGGATGCGCACGCGGCCGTCAGGCCCCGGGCTGCTCGGTCGACTCGACGGTCAGCAGGCCGTCGTTGATCTCACGCATGGCGATGGACAGCGCCTTCTCCTGCGGCCGGGTCTCGACCAGCGGCCCGACGTACTCGAGCAGGCCCTCGTTGAGCTGGGAGTAGTAGGCGTTGATCTGCCGGGCACGCTTGGCCGAGTAGACCACGAGCGCGTACTTGGAGCTGGCCTTCTCGAGCAGCTTGTCGATGGGCGGGTCGGTGATGCCGACGGGCTCTGCCACGGTTCCGGACACGGGTGCTCCTGCGGGATCGGGGTGGTGATCGAAGATGATCGGGGGCGACCCTCGCGGGCCGACCGCCCAGTCTACCGGGTGGTCAGACCCATCAACCGGACCAGCTCGTCGGTCGCGCGGTGCACCTCGTCGTTGACGATCGTCACGTCGAACTCCGGCTCCGCGGCGAGCTCGACCGTCGCGGTCGCCAGCCGCCGCGCGCGCTCCTCGGGTCCCTCGGTCCCGCGGCCGACCAGGCGCCGCTCGAGCTCCTCCCACGACGGCGGGGCGAGGAAGACGAACAGCGCGTCCGGCATGGTCTCGCGCACCTGCCGGGCACCCTGCAGGTCGATCTCCAGCAGCGCCGGCTCCCCGGCGGCCAGCCGCTCCTCGACCGGCTTGCGGGGCGTGCCGTAGCGGTTGCGCCCGTGCACGACCGCCCACTCCAGCAGGTCGCCGCGGGCCGCCATGGCCTCGAACTCCCCGGCGGACAGGAAGTGGTAGTGCACCCCGTCGATCTCGCCCGGGCGCGGTGACCGCGTCGTCGCGGACACCGACAGCCACACCTCCGGGTACCGCAGGCGCACATCGGCGGAGACGGTGCCCTTGCCGACGGCGGTGGGTCCGGCGAGAACGGTGAGCCGGGCTGGCGTCGTCGTCATGGGTGGTGCGGCGCTCCTGGTAGGACGAGTGCTCGGACGGGTGGCTGGCCGAGTGGGCTGGACGGCGGGGACGGGCGGGTCAGCCGAAGCGGTCGACGAGCGCCTTGGCCTGGTGCGGGCCGAGCCCGCGCACACGGCGGGTCTCGGAGATCCCGACCTCGGCCATGATGGCGCGCGCCTTGACCTTGCCGACGCCGGGCAGCGACTCGAGCAGCGCGACGACCTTGAGCTTGCCGATCGTGTCGTCGGTGCGCCCCTGCTCGATCACCTCGGACAGGGAGCCCTGGGAGTACTTGAGTCGGTTCTTCACCTCGGCCCGGGCCTGGCGCGCCGCGGCGGCCTTCTCCAGCGCGGCGGCGCGTTGTTCGGGTGTGAGCGGCGGTAGGGCCACGCGTGGTCACCTCATCGATAGCGGGAACGTGACCCCGAACCTAGCGACCGACCCTGCCCGGGGCAACGCGGCGGTCCCGGCAGGACCGGGCAGCGGTGCAGGTCAGGCGTCCGGGACGCCCGGCGGACGGCCGCCCGAGCGGGTGCGAGGGCGGCCCGGGACCGCCTGCCGGTCAGGCCAGCGCCGACGCGGCGTCGTCCGCGGCACGGCGTGCGGCCTCCCGCAGCGCCCCCGCCTGCGGACCGGCCGCCAGCACGCCGCGGGACGACGACGCCAGCACGCCGGAGCGGGCGGCGCCGAAGACGCGGGCGAGCTCGGCCGGACCCGCGCCCTGCGCGCCGACGCCCGGGGCGAGCAGCGGTCCGCGGACGGCGGCGAGGTCGATGCCCAGCCGCTCGGCGGCGTCCCCGACGGTCGCGCCGACGACGAGCCCCATCGAGCCGAGAGCCACCGAGCCGGAGCCGACGGCGGCGAGCCCCGCGAGCTCGGCGGCGTTGAGGGCCGCGGCCTCCTCGGCGACCGTCCGGGCGACGCTGCGGCCGTCCGCGGCGACGGCGTGCTGCACGGCGGCGCCCTCGGGGTTGGAGGTGAGCGCGAGCACGAACAGGCCGCGCCCGGTCGCGGACGCGACCTCGACCGCGGGCGCCAGCGAGCCGAACCCGAGGTACGGGGACACGGTCAGCGCGTCCCCGGCCAGCGGCGACCCGTCGCGCAGGTAGGCGTCGGCGTAGCCGGCCATCGTCGACCCGATGTCGCCGCGCTTGGCGTCCACCACGACCAGAGTGCCGGTCGCCCGTCCGGCGGCGACGACCTCCTCGAGCACCGCGACCCCGGCCGAGCCGTGCCGCTCGAACAGTGCGGACTGCGGCTTGACCGCGGCCACCCGGCCGGCCACCGCGTCCAGCACGCGCAGCGCGAAGGACCGCAGGCCGGCGGCGTCGTCGGGCAGGCCCCACGCGGCCAGCAGCCCGGGGTGCGGGTCGATGCCCACGCACAGCGGTCCGTGCTCGGCCATCGCCGCGGCGAGCCGCGCACCGAACGGCTGCCGGGTCCCGGGTCCGGTTCCCTGCCCGGTCCCCGGCGCGCCCGTCGACGCCGGCACGCTCACGCCCCGACCCCGGCCGGCGCGGACAGCCGCGCCGCCCGTGCGGCGTCGTGCGCCTGCAGGCTGGTGACGTCGAACGGGCCGGCCAGCGCCGCCTCGATGCCCTGGACCGCGGCGCCGAGCTGCTGGACGGTGGTGACGATCGCCTTGTCCGCAGCCGTGGTCGCGGTACGGATCTCGTAGCCGTCGGCGCGGGCGCCCTGGCCCGAGGGGGTGTTGACCACCATCTCCACCTCGCCGGCCCGGATGAGGTCGACGATGGTCGGCTCCCCCGCCGGTCCGCGGCCGGTGGAGTGCTTGCGGACGACCGTCGAGGGGATGCCGCTGCGGCGCAGCACGCCCGCGGTGCCCTCGGTCGCCAGGATCTGGAAGCCGAGCTCGACGAGGCGCTTGACCGGGAAGACGATCGCGCGCTTGTCCCGGTCGGCGACCGAGATGAACACGCTGCCCGACGTCGGCAGCCCGCCGAACGCGGCCGCCTGCGACTTGGCGAACGCCGTCGGGAAGTCGACGTCGAAGCCCATCACCTCGCCGGTCGAGCGCATCTCCGGCCCGAGCACGGTGTCGACCACGGTGCCGTCGGTCGTGCGGAACCGCTTGAACGGCAGCACGGCCTCCTTGACGGCGATCGGGGCGTCCAGGTCGACCACCCCGCCGTCGGCCGCGGGCAGGACGCCCGAGGCGCGCAGGTCCGCGATGGTGTGCCCGGCCATCACCAGGGCCGCGGCCTTGGCGAGCGACACGCCGGTCGCCTTGGACACGAACGGCACCGTCCGGGACGCCCGCGGGTTCGCCTCCAGGACGTACAGCACGTCGCTGACCAGCGCGTACTGGACGTTGAGCAGGCCGCGCACGCCGATGCCCCGGCCCAGCGCCTGCGTCGACCGGCGGATCCGGTCCAGCTCGCTGGTCGACAGCGTCACCGGGGGCAGCACGCACGCGGAGTCCCCGGAGTGGATGCCGGCCTCCTCGATGTGCTCCATGACGCCACCGAGGAACATCTCCTCGCCGTCGAACAGCGCGTCGACGTCGATCTCGATCGCGTCGTCGAGGAAGCGGTCGATCAGCAGCGGCGCGGACGCGAACCCGTCCGGCGCCTCCTGGAGGGCCGTGTCGACGTACCGGGCCAGCTGGGCGTCGTCGTAGACGATCTCCATGCCGCGGCCGCCGAGCACGTACGAGGGCCGCACCAGGACGGGGAAGCCGATCGACGCCGCGACCTCCCGCGCCTCGGCCGCCGACGTCGCCGTGCCGAACGCGGGGGCGGGCAGCCCCGCCTGCGCCAGGACCCGGCCGAACGCGCCGCGGTCCTCGGCCAGGTCGATGGCCTCGGGCGAGGTGCCCAGGATCGGGACGCCGGCGTCGGCCAGCCGCTGCGCGAGCCCGAGCGGCGTCTGGCCACCGAGCTGGACTATGACGCCGGCGACCGGCCCGGCGGCGAGCTCGGCGTCGTAGACCTCCATGACGTCCTCGAACGTCAGCGGCTCGAAGTACAGCCGGTCGGAGGTGTCGTAGTCGGTCGAGACCGTCTCGGGGTTGCAGTTCACCATGACGGTCTCGAACTCGCCCTTGAGCGCCAGGGCGGCGTGCACGCAGGAGTAGTCGAACTCGATGCCCTGGCCGATCCGGTTCGGCCCGGACCCGAGGATGAGGATCGCGGGACGGTCCCGCGGCTCGACCTCGGTCTCCTCGTCGTAGGAGGAGTAGTGGTAGGGCGTGGTCGCCGCGAACTCGGCGGCGCAGGTGTCGACCGTCTTGTAGACCGGCCGGACCTTCAGCACGTGGCGGGTCAGGCGGACGTGGTCCTCCTGGATGCCGCGCAGCTGCCCGATCTGGCGGTCGGAGATGCCGTGCCGCTTGGCCTCGAGCAGGACCTCGCGGGTCAGCTCGGGGGCGGCCGCCGTCGCGGCGGCGACCTCGTTGACGAGCTGGAGCTGGTCGAGGAACCACGGGTCGATGCCGGTGCGGCGGTAGACGTCCTCCAGCGGGACGCCGGCGCGCAGGACCTGCTGGACGTCCACGAGGCGGCGCTGGGTGGGCCGGTCGACGGTCGCCAGGACGGCGTCCAGCTCCGCCCCGGCGAGCGGCTCGCCGGCCCAGTGGAGGTCCGCACCGCGGGTGTCGATGGACCGCAGCGCCTTGCCGAGCGCCTCGGTGAAGTTGCGGCCCAGGGCCATGGCCTCCCCGACAGACTTCATCGTGGTCGTGAGCGTGGGGTCCGCGGCGGGGAACTTCTCGAACGCGAACCGCGGCACCTTGACCACGACGTAGTCGAGCGTGGGCTCGAAGGACGCCGGCGTCGACGCGGTGATGTCGTTGGGGATCTCGTCGAGGGTGTAGCCGACGGCCAGGCGCGCGGCGATCTTGGCGATCGGGAACCCGGTCGCCTTGGACGCCAGGGCGGAGGAGCGGCTCACCCGCGGGTTCATCTCGATGACCACGACCCGGCCGGTCGTCGGGTGGACCGCGAACTGGATGTTGCACCCGCCGGTGTCGACGCCGACCTCGCGGATGACCGCGATGCCGATGTCCCGCATGCGCTGGTACTCGCGGTCCGTCAGGGTCAGCGCCGGGGCCACGGTGACCGAGTCGCCGGTGTGCACCCCGACCGGGTCGACGTTCTCGATCGAGCACACGACGACGACGTTGTCGGCCTTGTCGCGCATGAGCTCGAGCTCGTACTCCTTCCAGCCGAGGATCGACTCCTCCAGGAGCACCTCGGTGGTCGGCGAGTAGTGCAGGCCCTGGCCGGCGATCTGGCGCAGCTCGGCCTCGTCGTAGGCGATCCCCGACCCCAGGCCGCCCATCGTGAAGGACGGCCGCACGACGAGTGGGTACCCCAGGCCGTCCGCTGCGGCGAGGACCTCGTCCATCGTGTGGGTGATGACGCTGCGGGCGCTCTCCGCGCCGCAGCGCTCGACGACGCCCTTGAACAGCTGGCGGTCCTCGGCGAGGTGGATGGCGGCGATGTTCGCGCCGATCAGCTCCACGCCGTACTGCTCCAGGACGCCGTTCTCGTGCAGCGCGATGGCCGCGTTCAGCGCGGTCTGCCCGCCGAGGGTCGGCAGCAGGGCGTCGGGGCGCTCCTTGGCGATGATCGAGGCGATCACCTCGGGGGTGATGGGCTCGACGTAGGTGGCGTCGGCGAACTCGGGGTCGGTCATGATCGTGGCCGGGTTGGAGTTGACGAGGATGACCCGCAGCCCCTCGTCCCGCAGCACGCGGCAGGCCTGCGTCCCGGAGTAGTCGAACTCGGCGGCCTGCCCGATGACGATCGGGCCGGAGCCGATCACCAGGACGCTGGCGATGTCAGGGCGACGGGGCATGGTGGTCAGGCGTCCTTCTGCTCGGCGGTGTCGGTCATGAGGGCGAGGAAGCGGTCGAACAGGTACGCGGCGTCGTGCGGGCCGGCGGCGGCCTCGGGGTGGTACTGCACCGAGAACGCCGGCAGGTCCAGCGCGGACAGGCCCTCGACCACGTCGTCGTTGAGGTCGACGTGGGAGACGACGACGCGGCCGTAGCGGCCGCCGTCGTGCGGGGCGACGCTCTCCCCGTCCAGCGGGGCATCGACGGCGAACCCGTGGTTGTGGGCGGTGATCTCGACCTTGCCCGTGGTGCGGTCCATCACCGGCTGGTTCACCCCGCGGTGGCCGTAGGCCAGCTTGTAGGTGCCGTAGCCGAGCGCGCGGCCGAGCAGCTGGTTGCCGTAGCAGATGCCGAAGAAGGGGATCCGGCGGTCCAGCACGTCCCGCAGCAGCTCGATCTCGTGCACCGCGGCCGACGGGTCGCCCGGGCCGTTGGAGAAGAACACCCCGTCCGGACCGGTGGCGAGCACCTCCTCGATGGTCGCGGTGGCGGGCAGGACGTGGACCTCGACCCCGCGCTGGGCCAGCGACCGGGGCGTGTTCGACTTGATGCCGAGGTCGACCGCCGCGACCGTCGCGACCGGGGTGTCCAGCCGCTCGCCGTCCGGGCCGAGCGCCGGCACGACGTAGGCCGCGTCGGTCGACACCTCGCCGGCCAGGTCGGCGCCGGCCATCGCGGGCGCGTCGGCGACCTCCGCGAGCAGGCTCTCCACCGGGCGCGGGGCGCCGTCGGCGTCGACCAGCGCCTCGCCGGAGAACACGCCGGCGCGCATGACGCCCCGCTCGCGCAGGTGCCGGGTCAGCGCCCGGGTGTCGATCGCGCTGATCCCGACCACACCCTGCTCGGCGAGCTCGTCGTCCAGGTCGCGCGTGGCGCGCCAGCTCGACGCCCGGCGGGCGGGGTCACGCACGACGAACCCCGCCACCCAGATGCGGGTCGACTCGTCGTCCTCCTCGTTGACGCCCGTGTTGCCCACGTGCGGCGCCGTCATCACGACGATCTGCCGGTGGTACGACGGGTCGGTGAGGGTCTCCTGGTAGCCGGTCATGCCGGTGTTGAAGACGATCTCGCCGACCGTGCGTCCGGCGGCGCCGTAGGCGCGGCCGGTGAACGTGCGGCCGTCCTCCAGGACCAGGACCGCGGGCCCCTGGGCACGCACAGGCCGGACGGGCGGGGTGTGGTCGCTCACGCTGTCTCCTCGGTGGGGATGGTCGTGGTGGCCGCGGCGGCGAGGTCACGCGCGGCGCGCAGCAGCGCGGCGCGGTCCTCCGCGCGGCGGGGCCGCAGGCCGGTGTCGAGCCGGGCGGCCGGGGCGCGGTCGGCGGTGGCGTCGCTGGGTGCGTCGGCGGTGGCCCCCGAGCTCGGCGGCTGCCAGGTCAGGACGACGAGGCCGTCGCCGCCCACGTACTTGCCGGCCATGCCGGGCGCGGTGCCGGCGGCGAGCAGCGCACCGGCCGGGACCCACAGGTCGGCGGCGCCGTGGCGCCGGACCCGGACGCCGCCGGTGAACACCTGGACCACGGCGCCGGACCGGACGCCGAGGTCGTGGGCGACCACGCGCTCGAGCCAGTCACCGGCCACGGTGCTGGACACGTAGGTCGCCTCGATCGGTGCGGTCAGCGCACGGCCGAGCGCCGGGTCGTCGTCGGCCGGGACGGCCGGCAGCGACGGCACGACGGCGCCGGTGCGCTCGGCGCGGTGCCGCCACCCGGCCCGCATCCCCCACAGCGCGCTCGCACCCAGCAGGGCCAGGATCGTCACGGTCACGGCGGGCGGCATCAGGACCTCACCCCCGGGACGTCGGCGACGCCCCCGCCGGCGTGCTGGCCGGCGTGCTGGCCGGCGCGGTCGACCGCCTGGCCGTCGAGCACGGTCGCGCGCCCGCGCAGGAAGGTCGCCACCACGCGGCCGGGCAGCTCGCGGCCGCGGAACGGGGAGTTCACGCTCGCCGTGCCCTGCCGCTCGGGCACCACGACGGTCCGGGCCGCCGGGTCGACGAGCGTGAGGTTGGCGGGCTCGCCGACGGCGATCGGCCGTCCGTGGTCCTCGACGCGGCCGATCGCCGCGGGCGCGGTGGACATCACCCGGGCGACGTCGGCCCAGGTCATCCGGCCCGTGTCGACCATGGTCTGCTGCACCACCGACAGCGCCGTCTCGAGCCCGGTCATGCCCATCGCGGCGGCGCCCCACTCGCAGTCCTTGTCCTCACGGGTGTGCGGGGCGTGGTCGGTCGCGACGATGTCGATGGTGCCGTCGGCCAGCCCGTCGCGGACGGCGTCCACGTCGGCCTGGGTCCGCAGCGGCGGGTTGACCTTGTAGATCGGGTCGTAGTCCCGGGCCAGCTCGTCGGTCAGCACGAGGTGGTGCGGCGTGACCTCGGCGGTGACGGCGATCCCCCGCGACTTCGCCCAGCGGATCAGCTCGACCGAGCCGGCGGTGGACAGGTGGCACACGTGCAGCCGGGAGCCCACGTGCTCGGCGAGCAGCACGTCGCGGGCGATGATCGCCTCCTCGGCGACCGCCGGCCAGCCCGCCAGACCCAGCTCGGCGGACACCACGCCCTCGTGCATCTGCGCGCCGACCGTCAGGCGCGGCTCCTGGGCGTGCTGCGCGACGACGCCGTCGAACGCCTTGACGTACTCCAGCGCGCGGCGCATGAGGACCGGGTCGTGGACGCACTTGCCGTCGTCGCTGAAGACCCGCACGCGCGCCGCCGACGCCGCCATCGCGCCGAGCTCGGCGAGGGACGCGCCCTCCAGGCCGACGCTCACGGCGCCGACCGGGTGGACGTCGACCCAGCCGGCGTCGCGCCCCAGGCGCCACACCTGCTCCACGACGCCGGCGGTGTCGGCGACCGGGGACGTGTTCGCCATGGCGTGGACGGCGGTGAACCCGCCGAGCGCGGCGGCGCGCGTGCCGGACCCGACCGTCTCGGCGTCCTCCCGGCCGGGCTCGCGCAGGTGGGTGTGCAGGTCCACCAGGCCCGGCAGCGCGACCAGGCCGGCGCCGTCCACGGTCACGACGTCGTCGAGCCCGTGGCCGCCGTCGGCCCCGGTGCCCGTGCCCAGCGCGGCGCGGACGTCGTCGGCCCCGACCGCGGCGACGACGCCGCCGGCCAGCAGCAGGTCGGTGGGCTCGCCGCCCAGCGGTGCGACGCCCGTGAGCAGGTACCTCTGCGCCGTCCCCGAGCTCATCACGCGATCCCCGTCCTGTCGTCCAGCCGTTCGTGCCCGCCCGCGGGGCTGACCTCGCCTGCGAGCAGCAGGTACAGCACCGCCATCCGCACCGCGACGCCGTTCGCGACCTGCTCCACGATCACCGCGCGCGGCGAGTCCGCCGCGTCGGCGGAGATCTCCAGTCCCCGGTTCATCGGTCCGGGGTGCATGACGATCGCGTGGTCGGGCAGCAGGGCGAGGCGTCGGGCGTCGAGCCCGTACCCGCGGGTGTACTCCAGCGGCGTCGGGAAGTACCCGCCGCCGGCGGCACCGGCGCCCATCCTCTCGCGTTGCACGCGCAGCATCATCACGGCGTCCGGTCGCTGGTCGGCCAGCACCGGGTCCAGGTGGTACGACACCCGGCACGGCCACGCCTCGACCCCGACCGGGACGAGGGTCGGCGGCGCGACCAGCGTCACCTCGGCGCCCAGCGTGGTCAGCAGGTCGACGTTGGACCGGGCGACCCGCGAGTGCAGCACGTCCCCCACGACCGCGACCCGCAGTCCGGCCAGGTCGCGGCCGGCGGGGTCGGCGGTCCCGCCGGCGCCGACGAGGTGCCGGCGGATCGTGTAGGCGTCGAGCAGGGCCTGCGTCGGGTGCTGGTGCGTGCCGTCACCGGCGTTGACGACGGCGCCGTCGACCCAGCCCGAGCGTGCCAGCGTGTGCGGGGCGCCGGACGCGCTGTGCCGGATCACGACGGCGTCGGCGCCCATGGCCTGCAGGGTCAGCGCGGTGTCCTTGAGCGACTCGCCCTTGGACACGCTCGAGCCCTTGGCGGAGAAGTTGATGACGTCGGCCGACAGCCGCTTGGCGGCGGTCTCGAACGAGATCCGGGTGCGGGTGGAGTCCTCGAAGAACAGGTTGACGACCGTGCGCCCGCGCAGCGTCGGCAGCTTCTTGATCTCCCGGGACTGGGTCGCGGCCATCCCCGCCGCGGTGTCCAGGACGTGGACGGCGGTCTCCCGGTCCAGGTCACCGGTGGAGAGCAGGTGCCTCATCGGGCGGGTCCCTCCTCGCCGGCCTCGATGTGGACGGCGTCCTCGCCGTCGATCTCCTCGACCAGCACCCGGACCCGCTCGGCTTGGGCGGTGGGCAGGTTCTTGCCGACGTAGTCGGCGCGGATCGGCAGCTCCCGGTGGCCGCGGTCGACCAGGGTCGCGAGCTGGACGGCACGGGGCCGGCCGAGGTCGTTGATCGCGTCGAGGGCGGCGCGGATCGTGCGGCCGGAGAACAGCACGTCGTCGACCAGGACGACGACCTTGCCGTCGATGCCCGACGCCGGCAGCCGGGTGGTGCCGATCGGACGGGTGGGGTGCCGGGACAGGTCGTCGCGGTACATGGTCACGTCGAGCACGCCCACCAGGGCGGCCGGGTCGACGCCGGCCTCCACGGCCGCGACCCGGCGGGCCAGCCGCTCGGCGAGCGGGAGCCCGCGGGTCGGGATGCCGAGGAGCACGAGGTCGTCGGCACCCTTGTTGCGCTCGAGCACCTCGTGCGCGATGCGGGTGAGCGCTCGACCGATCTCGGGAGCGCCCAGGACGACAGCGGTGCCGCGATCGGGCCGGTCCCGCCGGTCGGGACGGTCGGGCGCAGTGGGGCCAGACGTCATCTGGCGACCTCCTTCCCCGCCTCACCGGACGGGCCTTAAAGGAATGTCTGTCAGGCGACCACCCTACCTGTCGGCACCGACCGGCCTGCTCGGCGGTCGTCCGGGGGCGGTCGGGGCGCCGCGGGGCGGTCGGCCGGACGGTCGGCGGGGCGGTCGGCACGAGCTCGGCACGGGCTCGGGCCGGCCCGGTGATCGGGTGAAACTGTCGGCCGACCGGAGGATTCCGCGCCGCGCACACGGGACGTGGACTTCAGTCATGGACCGCATGACCGATACTCGGGGGCATGTCCGAGGCAGCGTCGTCGATCGCGGTGGTCACGCAGAGCGTGATCGCCGGCCTGGTCGCGGGCCTGTGCCTCCTCCAGGTGATCTGGTGGCGCAGCGACCGCGGCCGCAGCGGGTCGGGCTGGCTGCTCACGTGGACGGTCGCGATCGCGGTGCTGCTGTCGGTCAACATCGGCCTGTCGACGCTGGCCGTCACCGACGGCTCCTACAGCTCGGTCGTGTTCGTGCGGGCGCAGGTGCTCGCGGTGTGCGTCGTGCTCGCCGTGCCCACGGTCCGGGCGTTCACCGGTGGGCCACCCGTCCGGCCGTGGGTGATCGCGGCGACCGCGGCGTTCGCGCTGCGGGCCGGGATCTGGCTCACCACCGACCTGGTGCTGGTGGACGGAAGCGGGGCCGCGATGGCCCGGGGGCCGCTGTCCGTGCCCACGTTCTGCCTGCCGCTCGCCGCGGTGGCCGCCTACGTGGTGCTCGCGCTGCGCCGGGTGCGGGACCGTCGCACGCTCGTGGTGATCGCGGGAACGAGCGTCGTCTCGGTCGTCCTGCTCACGCTGCCGTACCTCGCCCCGGTCGGACCCTGGACCCATCCGCTGACCGTCGTGTGGACCGTCCCGCTGGCCGGGGGCCTCACCGCGCTGGGTCTGCGCCGGCTCGCCGTCGTGGAGCGCGACGCCCGCCGCCAGCACGCGATGCGCGACGCGGTGGCCGACCTGGGCACGTCCGCCTGGTACGCGACCGACGCGGACGGGCTGCTCGTCGAGGCGGAGAGCGCCGCGCAGCGCGTGCTGCGTGACCCGTCGATCCACGCCAGCCTCGAGCCGCTGCCGCGCGGGCGGTTCGCGGCGCGGCTCGTGGGCGCCGGGGGGCCGTCGGAGCACGACGACACCCGTCGGTTCCTCGACGAGCTGGCACGCGTGGTCTCGACGGCGGCCGAGCGCATCACCCTGGGTCGTGACCTCGAGCGGGCGGCGTTCACCGACTCGCTCACCGGACTGCCCAACCGCCGAGCCCTGGACCGGCACCTGGCCGACGTGCTCGTGCGCGCCCGGCAGGACCGCTCACGCCAGGCCGTCCTGCACTGCGACATCGACGGGTTCAAGGTCGAGAACGACCTGCACGGGCACACCTGGGGGGACGAGCTGCTGGTCCGCACGGCGGCGCACCTGCGCCGGTGCGTCGCCGCGGACGACGTGGTCGCGCGCTTCGGCGGTGACGAGTTCGTCGTCGTGGTCCAGCAGCCGGGCAGCGACGACGAGCTGGTCGCGCTCGCCAACCGGATCCGCCACGGGCTCACCGACGACGGCGACCGTGCCCTGCCGCTGCTGTCCGTCGGGGTCGCGGGCTGGTGCCCGCTGGCCGGCGGCGAGCCGGACCACCTGCTGCGGCAGGCCGGCACCGCGATGCTCGAGAGCAAGCGCCGCCGGTCCGGCGTCGTGGTGTTCGACGACGCGCTGCGGGCCCGGATGCAGGCCGACGAGGAGCTGCGCCGAGAGCTGGGGATCGCGCTCGTGGAGGACGAGTTCACGGCGTACTTCCAGCCCGTCGTGGAGGCCGCGTCGATGCGGGTCGTGGGGGTCGAGGTGCTCGCCCGCTGGGACCACGGGGGCCGGATCCGGATGCCCGGCGAGTGGCTGTCGTTCGCCGAGGAGACCGGGCTCATCGTGCCGATCGGGCGGCGCGTGCTCGCCGTCGCGCGTACCGGCGCGCAGGGCATGGGGCTGCCGGTCATGGTGAACGTCGCGGCCCGGCAGCTCGCCGAGCCGGGCTTCGTCGACCAGCTTATCGCCGACTGGGGCTCCGCGGACTGGCGCACCCTGACCCTGGAGATCACCGAGAGCGCCCTGCTGCAGGACATCCCCCACGTGCTCGCAGCGCTCCAGGTGCTGCGGGGACTCGGCGCCCGCATCGCGATCGACGACTTCGGGACCGGCTACAGCTCGTTCGCCCGGCTCGCCACCCTGCCGGTCGACGTGCTGAAGATCGACCGCGCCTTCGTCGACGCGGTGACGACCGATCAGGGCCGGGCCGTGGTCGCCGCGATCGTGTCGCTCGCGGACGCCTACGACCTGGACGTGGTCGCCGAGGGCGTCGAGACCGTGCAGCAGCTCGACGCGCTCGTGGAGCTCGGGGTCCCCAAGCTCCAGGGGTACCTGCTCGGTCGTCCGGCGCCGGGCCGGCCACGGCCGGTCGCGGTGCCCCGGCCGGCCCCGGCCGCACAGTCCTGAGTCGTCGGCGTCCTGCGCGGGTGTCACCCGCGGGACCTCAGGCGAGCAGGGTCGGCTTCAGGTCGACGATCCGCCCGAGCAGCCCGTTGACGAACGTGGGCGAGTCGTCCGTGGACAGCGCCCGCGCCATCTCCACCGCCTCGTCCACCGCGACGGCGTCGGGCACGTCGTCGTTGAACAGGACCTCCCACGCGCCGATGCGCAGCACCGCGCGGTCCACGGCGGGCATGCGCTCGAGGGTCCAGCCGTGCGCGTGCGTGGAGAGCAGCTCGTCGATGCGCCCGCGCTCGGCCAGGACGCCCTCGACGATGTCGACGGAGTACTGGGGCAGCGCCGCCTCGGTGCCGGGCTCGGCGATGCGCTCGGCCAGCAGCGTCAGCGGGTCGCGCTGACGCTGCTCGGCCTCGAACAGCACGTCGAGGGCACGCTTGCGGGCCTTGGTCCGGGCTCCCACTTAGTCGTTCACGCGACCCAGGTAGCCCGAGTCCCGGGTGTCCACCTTGACCTTGGTGCCGGTCTCCAGGAACAGCGGGACCTGGATCTGGTGGCCGGTCTCGAGGGTGGCGGGCTTGGTGCCGCCAGTCGAGCGGTCCCCCTGCAGGCCCGGCTCGGTGTAGGTGATCTCGAGCACCACCGACGGCGGCAGCTCGACGTAGAGCGGGACACCCTCGTTGGTGGCGACCATCGCGCTCTGGCTCTCGAGCAGGAAGTTGGCGGCGTCGCCGACCGTGGCCTCGGAGACCATCAGCTGGTCGTAGGTGTCCGTGTCCATGAACACGTAGTCGGCGCCGTCCTTGTACAGGTACTGCATGTCGCGCTTGTCGACGTTCGCCGTCTCGATCTTCAGACCCGCGTTGAAGGTCTTGTCGACGACCTTGCCGGACAGCACGTTCTTGAGCTTGGTGCGCACGAAGGCGCCGCCCTTGCCCGGCTTGACGTGCTGGAACTCGACCACGGTCCACAGCTGGCCGTCGATCTTGAGGACGGTGCCGTTCTTCAGGTCGTTCGTGGTGGCCACAGTGGGTGCTCTCTCGTCGAAGGGGCTGTACGTGCCGGCGCACCGTGCGGTCGTTCTCGGGCAGGGCGCGGCAGACCGCCGTCGATCTTAGCCTGCGGCCCGTCCCGCTGCTCCGACCCGTTCTGCCGCTCAGCCCCGGTCCGCTGCTCCGACCCCTTCCGTCGCTGCCGGCGGATCGGTCAGACCGCCAGCACGGAGGTCCCCAGGAGGACCGCGCCGAGGATTCCGCACCCGGCCGCCCAGACCAGGGACCCCAGCGTCCCGATCACGAACCGCTCGGAGCTGCCCGGGTGCTCGCGGAGCTCGGGGTAGCGCCCCAGCCCCTTGATCGCGATGACGAACGCGACACCGGCCGGGTAACCGGCCAGCAGCACGCCGGTCACCGCGACCCGCTCCAGGACGCCGATCCACGTGCCTCCCCGCAGCGGGCCCGGCTCGTCGGGCTCGGTGGCGCGGGCGGGCTCGGGCGGCAGGACCGGCCCCGGCGGCACCCAGCCGCCCGGCGTGACGGGCTGCGACGGCGGGGGGTCGTCGGCGTCGACGGGCCCGGAGTCGGGTGAGCGCGAGGCGACGCGCAGCAGGCCGGCGACGGCCCCCCAGCCGCCGAGCGCCGACACGGCCAGCGCACCCACGACGACGAGCGCCGTCAGCCCCGCGTTCATCGGTCCCCCTCCGTCCGTGCCGCCGTGCGCGCGGGGGTCCCGGCGGCGACCAGCAGCCGGCCGAGCAGCGGCCGGGCCGCGAGCTCCTCCGCCCACAGGGCCGTGCGCAGTCGTTGGCTCACCGCCTGCTGCGTGATCCCGAGGCGCCCGGCGACATCCTCCTGCCGGGCACCCACATCGAGGTCCCGCAGGGTGTCGATGACCGCCCAGCCGGCCGGCGTGCGCCGCCCGGCCACCGCGGCCACCAGGGTGAGGACGGCCTCGGCGTCGGCTGCGGCGACCGGGTCCTCCCCCGCGACCGCCGCCGGCACCGCGCCCGGCCGCGACTTGGCGCGCTCCACGGCCTCGCGCGCCAGGACGAACGCCGGCCCGGACCCGGCGCGGCTGCTGGCGGGCAGGGGATGGTCCACCGCGCCGCAGCCCACACCGACACTCCACCCTCCGAGGCGCAGGACGCTGAGCACCAGGTCGACGGCGAGGTCGCCGTCGTCCACGACCGCCTGGACCTCGTCGCCGACCGTGCGCTCGAAGGGTCGGACGAGCCCGCCGGTGGCCGGCGTGCGCGCCAGGTGGCGGTCCAGGTGGATCAGGAGCACGTCGACGCGGTCCCCCACCCGACGGCTGCCCTGCTGGTCGATCGTGAGGACGAGCATCGGACAAGGCTACGGCCTAGTGCGATCGACAACAAGGCGGAGAACTTGTTCGTAGCCGTACCAGGGTCGATCTGCTCGGGCTCGGTCGCCGTCCACGGGACCTCCGCGGGACCTCCGCGGGACCTCCGTGGGATTTACGTGGGACGGTCGGCCAGGGCGTCGGCGATGGCGGCCAGGGCGTAGCGGTAGGAGCGGAACCCGAAGCCGGCCACCGTGCCCGTCGCGACCGCGCCCACGACGGAGTGCTGGCGGAACGACTCGCGCGCCGCCGGGTTGGACAGGTGCACCTCGACCAGCTGCAGACCTGCCGTGGTGACCTGCGCGGCGGCGTCGCGCAGGGCGTAGGAGTAGTGCGTGAAGGCCGCCGGGTTGAGCACCACGTGGCTGCGGGTGTCGACGGCCTCGTGCAGCCAGCCGACGATCTCGGACTCGTCGTCGGTCTGCCGGACCTCGACGTCCAGACCGACGTCGGCGCCCCACCTCCCCGCGGCGTCCACGAGGTCGGCGTGGGACGCAGAGCCGTACACCTCCGGCTCTCGCACCCCGAGGCGGCCGAGGTTGGGTCCGTTGAGCACGAGCACGTGGGTCATGCGCGCGAGCCTAGGGGGCGGACCGCCGCAGGACGGACCGCGGGGGGAGGCGCAGTGCACCCGGGACATCGCCCGGTGCTCGTCGCGCGCGATGAGCGCGGCCCCACGGGGGGCCGTTGACCGTGCGCTCCGCCCGGCCGACGTCGAGCGCCTGGGCACCAGCGCCGAGCACCACGCGGACGGCGACCCGGCGCACCCCACGCCGTCACCTACAGCGCGATCGGGGCCCGTCCGGTCGGCGCGTCGACGCTGATCTCCGCGTACGCCGCGGCCAGCAGCGTCGGGTCGGGACCCTCCAGCCGCGACGGCTTGGCGACGTCGTCCAGCACCACGAAGCGCAGCAGGTCGCCGCGGGACTTCTTGTCGCGGCGCATGACCGCCAGCAGCTGCTCCCACCGGTCGCCGCGGTAGGTCACCGGCAGCCCCACCGACTCCAGGATCGCCCGGTGCCGGTCGACGACTGCGTCGTCCAGGCGTCCGGCGAGGCGCGCGAGCTCGGCGACGAACACCATCCCGACCGAGACCGCGGCGCCGTGCCGCCAGGCGTACCGCTCGACCTGCTCGATCGCGTGCGCGAGCGTGTGCCCGTAGTTGAGGATCTCGCGCAGGCCCGACTCGGTGAGGTCCTCCCCCACGACCCGCGCCTTGACCCGCACGGCCCGCTCGATCAGCTCGATCAGCACGTCCTCGCCCGCGGTGTCCGCGCCGGACGTCCCGGCCCGCTCGACCAGCCCGGCCGGGTCCGCCTCGACGAGCTCGAGGATGCGCGGGTCGGCGATGAACCCGCACTTGATGACCTCGGCGAGGCCGGCCACGAAGTCCCACTTCGGCAGCGACTCGAGCGCCGCCAGGTCGCACAGCACCCCGGCCGGGGGGTGGAAGGTGCCGACGAGGTTCTTGCCCTCCACGGTGTTGATCGCCGTCTTGCCACCGACCGCGGCGTCGACCATCGCCAGCAGCGTCGTCGGCACGTGCACCACCGTGATCCCGCGCAGCCAGGTCGACGCGACGAAGCCGGCGAGGTCGGTCGTCGCGCCACCGCCGACCGACACGATCGCGTCGGACCGGGTGAAGTCGGACTGCCCCAGGATCTGCCAGCAGAACGCCGCCACCTGGGCGGACTTGGCGTTCTCCGCGTCCGGGACCTCGGCCAGGATCGCCGTGTAGCCCTGCGCGGCCAGGTCCTCGCGGACCGCCTCGGCCGACGTCGTCATCGCCTCGGTGCACAGCACGAGCACCCGCTGGACGCCGTCCCCGAGCAGGGCGGGCAGCTCGCCGAGCAGCCGCCGCCCGATCACCACGTCGTAGGGCTGCTCCCCCGGGACGTGCACGACGCGGGTACCGGTGCGGTCGGTGTCGGTCACCGGGGGTCTCCTTCGGAGGACGGGGCGGGGGCGGTCGCGACACTGCCGGTGACGTCGCCGGCGATGCTGCCCGCGATGGCGCGGGCGACGTCGGCGGCGGGCCGGGCGTCGGTGCTGACCACCAGGGTGGCGACCCGCTCGTACACCGGCCGACGGCGCTCCATCAGCGCCTGCCACTGCGCGCGGGGGTTGCCGACGAGCAACGGCCGGGACTGGTTGAACCCGACGCGCGGTGCGGCGTGGGACAGCGACACGTCGAGGAAGGCCACGGTCCCGCCCGCGGCGGCGTGCGCGGCCAGGTCGGCCTCGGTCAGGGGGTCCATGACCGCACCGCCGCCGAGCGCGAGGACGCCGTCGTGCTCGGCCAGCGCGCGCACGACGGCGGCGCGCTCGAGGGCACGGAAGGCCGGCTCGCCGTCGTCGACGAACACCTCGCGGATCGGCTTGCCGGCCGCCACCTCGACGTCGTGGTCGGTGTCGCGGGCGGCGACCCCGAGCATCGCGGCGAGGGAGCGCGCCACCGTGGACTTGCCCGCACCCGGCGGCCCCACCAGCACCACGACCGGACCTGCGGCGGGCGTCACCGCTGCAGCTCCGGGACCGCGTCCAGGTACGCCGCGACGTTGCGCGCCACCTCGCCGACCGAGTCCCCGCCGAACTTCTCCAGCAGGGCCTCGGCGAGCACGAGGGCCGTCATGGCCTCGGCGACGACGGCGGCCGGGGGGACGGCGCACACGTCCGAGCGCTGGTGCTGGGCCTTGGCCGGCTCGCCGTTGGCGGTGTCGACCGTGGACAGCGCGCGCGGGACGGTCGAGATGGGCTTCATCGCGGCGCGCACCCGCACCACCTCGCCGTTCGCCATGCCACCCTCGATGCCGCCGGCGCGGTTGCTCAGCCGGCGGATGCGCCCGGACGCCGGGTCGCGGTCGATCTCGTCGTGCGCCCGCGAGCCGCGCCGGGTCGCGGTCCGGAAGCCGTCGCCGACCTCGACCCCCTTGATGGCCTGGATGCTCATCAGCGCCCCGGCCAGCCGTGCGTCCAGCCGGCGGTCCCCGTGCACGTACGTGCCGATGCCGGACGGCACGCCGTACGCGAGCACCTCCACGATCCCGCCCAGGGTGTCACCGGCGCTGTGGCAGTCGTCGATCTCGGCGACCATCGCGGCCGACGTCGGGCCGTGCGCGCAGCGCACCGGGTCCGCGTCCAGGGCGGCGACGTCGTCGGGAGTGGGCAGCGGGGCGTCGTCGGGCACGCCGACGGGGCCGATCGCGACCACGTGCGACACCAGCCGGATGCCGGCCGCCTGCTCGAGGAACCGCGCGGCGACCGTGCCGAGCGCGACGCGGGTGGCGGTCTCGCGCGCCGAGGCGCGCTCCAGGACGGGTCGGGCGTCGTCGAAGGCGTACTTGCGCATGCCCACGAGGTCCGCGTGGCCCGGCCGCGGACGCGTCAGGGGTGCGTTGCGGGCCCGGTTGAGCTTCTCCGGGTCGTCGACGGGGTCGGCCGACATGACGTCGACCCACTTGGGCCACTCGGTGTTGCCGACCTCGATCGCGACCGGCCCGCCCTGGCTCTCGCCGAGCCGCACGCCGCCGAGGATGCGGACCTCGTCCTGCTCGAACTTCATCCGCGCACCGCGGCCGTAGCCCAGGCGGCGGCGGGCCAGGGCGTCCTGGATGTCGCGGGTGGTGATCTCGACGCCCGCGGGCAGCCCCTCGAGGATCCCGACCAGGGCTTCTCCGTGCGACTCTCCGGCGGTCAACCAACGCAGCATGGCGCGATCATCCCATCCGGACGGGACCGCCCCGGCCAGCGTCCGGGCTCCGGACGCTGGCCGGCGACCACCGGGTCAGCCGACTCCGACGGTGCCCGACGACGCGCTGGTCAGGCCGGCCGTGCCCCCCTCGGTCACCGGCGCACCGCTCGCCTCCGGCTGCGGGGTCGGGGCGACCGCGAGGTGGTCGACCAGCACGTACGCGAGGCCGTCGACGCGCATCTCGACGTCGCCGGTCCGGGTCGCCGGACGGCCGCCGGCCGGCTCGGCGTCGGGCTGCCCCGTCCCGGTCAGGGCGGTGACCAGGAGCAGCCGCGTGGTCGTCGTCTGGAGCGCCTCGAGGAACGCGAGCACGTCGTCCGTGGCTCCGAGGGCCGTCAGCTGCACCGGGACCGCGACGAAGCCGGGGATCGGGCTGACGGCGGCGGTGGTCGAGGTGGTCGCGGGCGCCGTCTGCTCGGCGACCGGGTCCGTCGTGGCGTCCGCCGCCGGCTCCGTGGACGCTGCGCCGTCCGCGACCGCAGCCGCGGGTGCGGCCTCGCTCGGCGCCACGGCCGTCGGCGTGCCGGGCGTGACCGCGAGCAGGGTCACGGCGTGGGTGTCGGCGAGCGCGGAGAGCTCGTCGAGGAGCGCCGGCAGCCGCGCGTCCGGCGGCAGCTGCGCCTGCAGGGTGACGAGCTCGGACTCGAGCGCGGGAAGCTCGGCGTCCTGCTGCTCGAGCGCGGTCAGCTGCGCGTCGAGCACGAGGTTGCGCTCCTCGACCGACGCGGCGTCGGTCCGGGTGTCGGCCGCCTCGGCGAGCCGGGGACCGATGGCGAGGAACCAGCCACCGGCCATCATCGCCGCAGCGATCATCGCGGTCGCGGCGAGCCAGTTCGACGTGGTCGCGGGGGTGCGGCGCACGGTGGCCATGTCAGCTGTCCTCCTGGACGTCGAAGCGGTGCGTAAGGGCCTGGTCGGTCACCTGCACGCTGGCGCTGACGTCGTAGTGCAGCGCCCCGTCCTCGTCGGCGGTGAGGGTCACGGCGGACACCCACGCGTCGGAGAGCCCCGGCGTGGCGTTCAGGGCGGAGACCCAGTCCGCGGTGGCGGGCAGGGTGGTGGTGCTGGCGGTGAGGGTCAGCCGAGCCAGGCTCGCGGCCTGCAGCGGGTCGACGGCGGGCGCCGCGGCCACCATCGGTGTCGCCGCGGTGAGGGTGGCCGAGTGCAGCTCGGCTCCGTCGGGCAGGACGGCGAGGACGGATCGCAGCACGGGTGCCCACGACACCTCGGTGGAGAAGCCCTGGGCGCGCGCCTCCTGCAGGAGGGCGACCCGGTTGAGCACGGTCGGGACGTCGGCGTAGGCGAGCTGCTGCTGCGTGAGGGTGGCCGTCCTGGCCTGCGCGGCCTCGAGCACGGCGTCGGCCGCGTCGACCTGGCGGTCCGCGGCGACGTAGCCGGCGACCAGCGCCAAGGTGAGCGCGGACAGGCCCCCGACGAGCCACCGGGACAGCCGCTGCACGGCCCGGCGGGCCCGGATCTCGGGCGGCAGCAGGTTGACCTGGGCGAGGGGCGGTGCGGACGACGTGTGCGTCGTCGAGGGACGGTCGAGGGTGACGGTCATGCTGCAGCTCCGAACGCGAGTCCGAGCGGGATGGCGAGCGCGTGCTGGTCCCGGACGAGGTCGGGGTCGGGCGCGGCGCCCTTGCCCGTGCTCAGCTGGAGGGTGGACAGCGGCTGGCCGTGCGTGACCGCCGTCCGGCTGACGCTGGCCAGGTGCTGACCGAGCCCCGGCAGCTGCGACCCGCCGCCGGTGAGGACGACGAGCTCCACGGCGGCGCCCGGGTTGTTGCTCGCGTAGTAGACGAGCGTGTTGCGCACCGCCTCGACGAGCGAGGTGGTCACCGCCGCGATGCGCTCGGCTGCCGCCGCCCGCTCGGGGTCGACCGTCGAGCCGATGCCGATGTGCCGCTTGACCTGCTCGGCGTCGGCACGGCTGATCCCGAGCGCGATCGCGACGGCGTCGGTCACGTCCTGGCCGCCCATCGGCAGCATCCGGACGAACTTGGGGGTGCCCGCGGCGGTGATCGCGAGGGTGGTCACGCGGGCTCCGATGTCGAGCAGCGCGACGGTGCGCTCGCCGACGTCGCCGCGGGTCATCACCCGCGACAGGGCGAACGCGCCGAGGTCGACCATGACGGGCCGCAACCCCGCGGCCTCCACGGCCGAGGTGTTGGCGAGCACGGTCTCCTTCGTGGCGGCGACGAGGAGGCCCTGGAGCATCGCGCCGTGCTCGCCGGTCACGGACCCGGTGGTGACGTAGTCCAGCAGCGCGTCCTCGACCGCGACGGGCAGCAGGTCCTCCACCTGGAACGGCAGCGCGGTCCGCACCTTGTCGGCGGGCATCCACGGCAGGTCGAGGTCACGGACGACGACCCGCTGGTTGCCGATGCCCACGACGACGTCCTTGTGGCTGAACCCGGTCCGGGCCCACAGCTGTCGGAGCGCCGCGGCGACCGTGGCGGTCTCGGCCACCTCCCCGTCACGCACGGCTCCGCGCGGCAGGTCGACCTGACCGACCCGCACCACCGTGGCGCTGCCGGCGCGCGACGGACCACCCTTGCCGAACTCGAGCTCGGCCGCGCGCACGTGCGTCGTGCCGATGTCGAGCCCGATGACTCGTCCTCTGGCCACGTGACCGTCCCTTCCCCGGAGATCTCTCGCGCCACCCATCGGCGCCCCACCGGTCCGCGTGAGGGATCGCCCCCGGGCAAGCCGTGCCGGGTCAGACCAGCAGGCCGAGGTAGGCAGCCCACAGCGGCTCCCCCACCACGACGCCGGCGGCGGCGCCAACGAGCATCCACGGGCCGAACGGGATGCCCGACGTGCGGCTCGCGCGTCCCGTGACGAGCAGCCCGACCGCGAACACCCCGCCGAGCACGAAGGCGGCGAAGGCGCCGACGGCCAGGGCGCCCCAGCCGACCCACCCCAGGTGCAGACCGAGCACGCCCGCGAGCTTGACGTCGCCGAAGCCCATGCCCGTCGGGTAGGCCAGCACCATCGCGAAGTACGCGGTCCACAGCACGGCCGCCCCGACGACGCCGCGCACCAGCGCCGCCCAGTCGCCGGTCGCCGCGCTCGCGACGGCGAGCAGGACCAGCCCGACGAGGTAGGAGGGCAGCACGATCCGGTCCGGCAGCCGGTGGGTGTCGATGTCGATCAGGGCGAGCGCGACGGCCACCGCCGCGAGGTACCAGAACGCCGGCAGGGCCCACGCCCCGCCCGGATCCAGCCCGAACCGCGCGGCGACCGCGACGAAGAGCACGGCGGTCCCCGCCTCGACGAGCGGGTAGCGCGTCGAGATCCGCATGCCGCAGGCGCGGCACCGCCCGCGCAGCGCCAGCCACGACACCACCGGCACGTTGTCCCGCGGCGCGACCCGCCGGCCGCAGCCCGGGCACGCGCTCGGCGGCCGGGACAGCGACTCCCCGCGCGGCAGGCGCCACACCACGACGTTGACGAACGAGCCGACGGCGAGCCCGAGCAGCGCCACGAGGAGGGTGAGCAGGCCGGCGAGCGCCGGGTCGACCGGCACGTGGAGCGGCCCGGCCGCCGTCGCACCGGTCATCGGTACGACCCGTCCGCACGCATCGCCCGGCCCACCTCGACCCACACGTTCACGCCGTAGGTCACGTTCACCGGCGAGAGGAACTTCGGAGGTCCCACCGACGTGAACCTCTCGTCGTACACGTAGTTCTTGGCGTAGCCGTTGGTGCCGCTGCCGCCCCGCACGATGCCCCGGAACCGCTGGGCGATGGCGCCGTTCACGGTCAGCGTGCCGCGGTTGCCGCCACGGTCGTAGTTCTGCACCCCGAAGGTGTGCGCGACGGACATGATCGCCGCGTCGATCCGGCGGTTCGAGCCGCCGAGCAGGCTCTGCCTGGACGAGGTCACCGGGTTCCACACGAAGACGGCGTTGTTCCCGATGAGCCCGAGCATGTCCCGGCGCGCGTCGGCCAGCTTGACGTCCCCGACGGCGTAGATGTAGTTCTCCGCGGCGATGGTGACCTGGCCCTGCAGCACCCCGGAGACGAACACGTCGCCGTTGCGGGGTCCGTAGGCGGGTTGCGCCTGGGTGGACCCCAGGGGCGCGGCCTCGGTCGGCAGCGGGTAGCCGAGCCCGTTGCCGGCGTCGGTCGCCGTGGACGGGGTCAGCCCGGCCGGGGGCGTCGCGGCGTAGTTCGGGTCGGTGTCCCGGGTGGGGACGTTCTGCACGTAGACGACGTTGTCGTCCGGGACGGGCACCACCGCACCGGTCGGCCCGCCCAGGCTCCCGGGGTCGCTCCCGGGACGGCCGCAGTGCGCCGGCGCGCTGCCGGACGTCGGCGTGTCCCCGACCACGTTGGTGGCCCGTGTCCACGGCGACCGCACGACCATCGTGCCGTCCCCGACCAACGTGATCGCCGTGGGCCCGGTGTAGAGGCAACCCGGGGTCGACACGCCCTGACCGACCAGGTCAGAGCGCATCTCCTTGCGCAGGAGCGTGTTCGTGGCGGGCATCGCGATGACCGGGTGGTAGGCGGGGCTGCCGGGGATCTCGAAGGTCCCGGCGCCGCACGCCACCCCCGGGGAGTCCTGCCGCACGTACCGGGGCCCGGTCGCCGGGTTGAACGCCGTGCTCACCCGGGCCTTGAACGTCGCGCTGCAGGCGGTGCGGAGGGTGTCGTTGGAGTGCAGCGGCCCGCGGATGACGTCGCCGGACCCGAACGTGATCTCGGAGCACAGGCCGTCCGAGCGGCGTCCGGCCCATGCGTACCTGCCGCACTCGGTGTCCCAGAGGGCCCGGAGCTGCTCCCTGGTCCCGTACCCCGCAGCCACCCACTGCGCGACGAGGATGTCGGGGTCCTGGATCTCGAAGTCGGTGAAGTAGAGGAAGTCGGCGAAGCCCTGCTGACGCAGGTCGGCGACGACGGTCCGGGTCTGGCCGTTCGCCCGGCCCGTGGACCGGACCCGGACGGTGCCGTCGGCGTAGAAGCGCCGGCTGTCCACCTCGTACCGGAACGACGACGCGCCACCGCTGCCGGCCACGGTGGCCCACGTCCCGCCCACCCCGACGCCGAAGGCGGGGTTCGTGGCCGCGGCCGGGGGCAGCGTGACGGCGCTGCCCGCGCTGAAGGCGTGCGCAGGGTTGCCGTACCGGAAGTACGTCGTGTCGTCCGCGAGGCGGCTCTCGAACTCCTCGATGCCCGCGTAGGCCGCGGCCAGCGCCGCGTTCCAGTCCTGCGTCGCGCGCGCCGAGCGCGTCGAGGCGATCGAGTACGAGATGGCGGCGACCATGAGGATCGACAGCACGACGCCGGCGCCGATGACCGTGATCAGCGCGACGCCGCGGTCACGGTCCGCCCCACCGGGACGTCGTCGCCGGTTCATGAGGTGGCCCTTCGGGACAGGCCCAGGTTGGGCAGCCCGACGCTGTTGCGCAGGACGACGGGCCGGGCCCGCCCGGTGGCATCGGCCTGGACGGAGACGGTGACGGTGACGCTCGCGACGCCGGCGAGCTGGTTGGCGGCGAGGCCGGCGGAGCCCGGGACGAGCTCGTCGCCGTCGGCGTCGTGGTAGCGGAAGGTGCTCACCGAGCCCGTGGCCGGCGGGGTGAGGCCCCGACCCAGGGTGCGGGTCCACGCGGCCCCGGTCCAGGTGTCGGGCGCGAGCTGGAACGGGGCGGCGGGCAGGCCCGCGAAGGTCCAGTACGGCGCGCTGCCGGCGACGGCCGGCCACCGGCTCTCGGTCAACTGGCCGGCGTCGGTGACGTCGAACCGCACCACGACCGGGCTCGGAGCGTCCGAGTCGGTGTCGACGTAGGTGCGCACGACGAGGGCATGCGGGCCGGCGACCAGGAACGCGGGGTCGTCCGTGGCCTGGCCCGCCACCTTGACGGTGGCGGCCGACCGGATGACCCGGGTGACCTCCCGCATGACGACGGACGCCTCGCGCGTGCTGTCGGTGAGGGACCGGTCGCGGGTGAAGGCGCCGGACACGGTCACGGTGAGTCCGACGAGCAGCACCCCCAGCAGCGAGAGCACCGTCATCGTGACGAGCAGCTCGGCGAGGGTCGTGCCCGCCTCGGCGTCACGCCCGCGCACCCGACGCCTCATGACGCGGATCGCGGGTCGAAGGTGACCACGCCCGACGGCGTGACGGTCGTGCGCACCGGGACGCCGACGGGGACGATGCGGTCCGCGGTGAGCGCGACGGGGGGGTCGGCGGAGCCGACCACCCCATGGTCCAGGCTCCACGAGCCGTACGGCAGCAGGAGGGTCAGGCGGCCGTCCTCCGGGACCGGACGGGCCGCCGTCCCGGCGAAGGTCAACGTCGTGGGGTCGCACCCGGGCTGCCCCGGCACGGAGCCGGCCGCCGCGACCGCGCGCACGAAGCGGACCGTGCCGGCCGGGGCGACTCCGAGATCGACCCGGACCACACCGGTCCGCACCGACGCCGCGACCGCGGACCCGGGCGCCACGGCGATCCCGGCGCCCCGCCGCCCGGTCAGCGTCTGAGCGTTGTCGACGACCGGCTCCCAGGCGGCGGGGTCGGCCGCCGCGCAGGTTCCGGCGAACACCTCGTAGCCCGACGGGAACGGGTAGACGCGGAAGCGCATCGAGGGATCCGTCGTCGTCGTGGCCGGCCGCAGCGCGAACACACCCCCCGACGCGTAGGTGCTCACGAATGACGTCGGCAGGTCGCCCGGGGCCCAGACGCTCTCGCCGGGCGCCGCGACGTACCCCGCGCCGAGCGCGGCGTCCACCTGCGCGTGCTGGTCGAGCTCGACCACCACCGCGACCGACGTCCCCTGCACGACACCGACCGACTGGGTCGACGACTCCGCCTGGCGGGTGTCGACGTACCCGGTGCGCGCGACCGTGACGTCGTACACGCCGGGCGTGACCATGAGGACGTAGCTGCACCCCTGCGCGTCGGTGAGCGCCGGCGCCCGGGTCAGCGGCCGGGCGGTGTTGCCGCTGACCGAGGCGGTCGGCGTCGCGGTGACCGTGACGCCCGAGCGGCCGGTGCCGCCGGCGCCGAGGACCGAGACGAGGATGGTCCCCTTGGTGGGGTCGTTCACCTTGTCGCGCGGGTTCAGCACGGTCACGGACTGCACCGGCGTGGTCGCCGCGCGCATGCCGTCCCAGGTGACGGTGACCCGGACCCGCTTGTAGCGCAGCCCCGTGCCGCCGGCTCCGCACCGCACCTCGGTGGCCGGGTCCGCCACCCACTGGGTGGTCCGCCGCACCGTGAAGCGGTCGCCGTTGAGGGTGACCGTCCGGTCTCCGTCGAGCAGCGCGAACAGGTCGGCGCTGTCGCGGGCCAGGTCGATCTCCTCCGCGGCGAGGTTGGCGGCGACCTCACGGGCCCGCGAGTCCCGGGTCATCGACAGCACCTGGAGCATCCCGTAGATCACGCTGGTCGAGATGACCGCGAGGATCATCATCGCCACGACCACCTCGACCAGCGTGAGACCGTCCTCACCCTGTCGCACGCGGTGGAGCGGGCCGGGGATGGTGCGCACGGGCGACGACTCCTCTCGGGACGGTCTCGGGTGGGGCGGGGGGGAGCACGCGGGTCGCAGCGAGCGTGTGGGGCGCCGCGGCACGCGACGCCCCACACGACTGCGCCTGCGTCAGTTGGCCGTGGGGCCGGTGACCACGCCGGTCGAGCTGGTGTAGGTGTAGGTGTCCTTGTCGGCGGGCAGCTTCGAGTGCGTCGCCTTGATCGTGAACAGCGTGGTGTTCGTGGTGTCGACCGCCGGCGTCGTGGTGACGTCCGCGGTCGAGCGGAACCCGTTGGTGGTCAGCGCGGTGGAGTTGAGGCCGGTGAAGGTGCCGCCGTTGTCGACGCCGAAGGACTCCGCGGCGATGGCCGCGTTGCGCAGGTCGGCCTTCGTCTGGGTGGCCCAGCCCTTCTCCCGCTGGCTGAGGAACGTCGGGATGGCGATGGCGGCGAGGATGCCGATGATGACGATGACGACGAGGAGCTCGATGAGGGTGAAGCCCTTGTCGCCCTTCGCGCGCTCCTCCATGGTCTTGCGGATGCGAGCCTGCATGGTCGTGCCTCTTTCGAGTCGTGATGATGTGGGGTGGGGCCCGCTGGTCGGGCTGTGTGTGTCAGGCACCCGGCCCATCGGCCGGTGGTGGACCCGGCGTAGCAATTCCTCCGGGGGTCCGCGGGGGATTCACCCGGAGGGCGGACCAGCGAGCCGGAAAGGGCGTGACCGGGCGGGAAGAACGCGACCAGGAATGCACGCGCGGGCGTCGACGCGTCAGCCGACGAGCTCGAAGATGGAGAAGATCGGCAGGTACAGGGCGACGATCATCCCGCCGACCACCACGCCGAGGACCGCGATCATGAGCGGCTCGATGAGGGAGGTCAGCTGGTCGGTGGTGGCGGCGACCTCGTCGTCGTAGAAGTCGGAGATCTTGCCGAGCATCGTCTCCATGGCGCCGGCGTCCTCGCCGGTCGCGATCATCTGCACCACCATCGGCGGGAACACCGGGTGCCTGGCCAGCGGCCCCGCGAGCGACTGCCCGGACCGCACGCTCTCGCGCACCTCCCGCACGGCGCGCTCGACGACCCAGCTGCCGCTCGTCTGCCCCACGATGTCCAGCGCCTGCAGGATGGGCACGCCCGCGCCCAGCATGGTGCCGAGGTTGCGGGTGAACCGTGCGACCGAGACCTTCGCGAGCAGCGGTCCGAAGACCGGGAGCCGGAGCAGCGCCGGATCCACCCGGGCGCGGACCGCCTCGTCCCGGCGGTGCGCGCGCCACCACAGCGACAGGGCGACCAGGACCACCGCGAGCGCCGGCGCGATCCACCTCATGAGCCCGGACAGCACCACGAGCACCCGGGTCGGCAGCGGCAGCGTGCCGCCGAGGTCGGCGAACATGTCCTCGAACACCGGGACGATGAACAGCAGCATGCCGACCACGGCGAGGATCGCCATGACGAACACCATCACCGGGTACGTCAGCGCGGACTTGATCCGGGCGCGCAGCTTGACCTCGGCCTCGTAGTTGTCGGCCACCGACCGCAGCGAGTCCTCGAGGAACCCGCCGATCTCGCCGGCCCGGATCATGTTGACCATCAGCGGGGGGAAGACGCCGGGGTGACGGCCCAGGGAGTCCGACAGCGCCGACCCGGCCTCGACGTCGACGCAGATCTGGCCGAGCACCTTGGCCAGGCCCTTGCTCGGAGTCTGCTCGGCGAGGATCGACAGCGCCTTGAGCAGCGACAGCCCGGCGGAGATCATCGTGGCCATCTGCCGTGACATGACGGCCAGGTCCTTCAGGACGACCCGTTCGGCCAGTGCGGGCAGCGTGATCTCCCGTTGCAGGCCGCTCGTGCGGACCTCTCCCACGGTGAGCGGTGCCATGCCCATCGTCCGCAGCCGGGTGACGACCGCGGCCTCGTTGCTGGCGTCGATGCGGCCCTTGACGACCTTGCCGTTCCTGTCGGCGACGGAGTACTCGAACGCGCGCGTGGCGACCATCAGTGCACCCCCGTCCCGGGCATCCGGTGACCGGGTGCGGCCAGCCCGCTCGTGGTCAGTGCACTCATCGCCGAGGCCCCCTGGTTCATCCGGGCCGACCGACCCGCGAGGTTGTTGTAGTCGTCGACGTGCCGGGCCTTCTCGAGCCCGGTCTCGTAGGTGATGCGCCCCTCGCGCACGAGGCGCGCCAGGCTCTGGTCGAGGGTGTGCATGCCGTGGTCGGCGCCCGACTGCATGGCCGAGGAGATCTGGTGCGTCTTGCCCTCGCGGATGAGGTTGCGGATGGCGGGGGTCGCGAGCATGACCTCGGTCGCGACGACGCGGCCCAGACCGTTGGCCGTCCGGCACAGCGACTGCGACACCACGGCCTGGGTGGCACCCGCCAGCTGGGTGCGGACCTGCGCGTGCTGCCCGGCCGGGAAGACGTCGATGATGCGGTCGATCGTCTGGGCGGCGTCCTGGGTGTGCAGGGTCGCGAAGACCAGGTGCCCCGTCTCGGCCGCTGTCAGGGCGACCGACATGGTCTCGAGGTCACGCAGCTCGCCGACCAGGATGATGTCCGGGTCCTGCCGCAGGGCGTGCTTGAGCGCGCTCGCGAAGGACAGCGTGTCGGCGCCGACCTCGCGCTGGTTGACCAGGCAGCCCTTGTGCCGGTGCAGGAACTCGATCGGGTCCTCGACCGTCATGATGTGGTCGTTGCGGGTCCGGTTCGCCAGGTCGATGATCGACGCGAGCGTCGTGGACTTGCCCGAGCCGGTCGGTCCGGTGACCAGGACCAACCCCCGGGGCAGGCCGGCGAGGCCACCGACGACCGAGGGCATGCCGAGCTCCTCGAGGGGCTTGATCTCGTGCGGGATCAGCCGGAACGCGCCGCCGATCGACTCGCGCTGGCGATACAGGTTCACCCGGAACCGCGCCAGCCCCGGCACCGCGAGGGCGAGGTCGAGCTCGAGCTCGGCGTCGAACTGATCTCGCTGCCGCTGGGTCAGGCTCGCGAAGATCGACCGCTGGAGCGCCTCGCTGGTCAGGGCGGCGAATCCGTCCAGCGGCCGCAGCGCACCGTTCACCCGAACCATCGGCGTGGTCCCGCTCGTCAGGTGCAGGTCGGAGGCGCCGACCTCGACGGTGGCCCGCAGCGCCGCGTCCAGGTCGACGCCGCCCTCCGACGACTCGGCCCGCATGCCCAGCCGCGCGCCGGGCCCCGCGGCCACCGCCGGGAGCGGCCCACCGGCCGCACCGGATGCGGGGTAGCCGGCCGCGCCGGGTGCGGGGAAGCCGGCCGGACCGGTCGGACCGGTCGGCAGCGGGCTGGCGAACAGGTCCTGCGCCGGCGGCGGGGGCGCGGTGGGCACCGTGGCGCCGGTGGCGGCCGCTGCCGGCACGTCGGGCGAGGGGACGTACGTCACGGGCATCAGGGACCTGGTGGTCCCAGGTGGTCCGGCCGTGTCGACGGGCCCGGTCGACATCGTGGTCGGCGCCCGGTCGGACCAGGACGGCGTCGGGTACGGCTCGGTCACGGGCATGCGCCTCCACGTCTCGTCCGCCCACGGGTGGCGGGAGCGGTGCACCGTGGTCCGGTGCCTCTGCGGCTGTCCTATCGACCCGGTCGGTGCCGTCCATGAGGGAGACGGGGTGGCGACGTCGGGCGGTCCGCACGCGGTCGCCGGGCCGGGGTTCGCGCCGACGACCAGGGCCACCCGCCCCGGTGGACCGTGCGGGGCGCGCCACGGCGTCAGGCGACGACCCGCAGCACCTCCTCGACGGAGGTCAGCCCGGCGGTGACCTTGTCCCAGCCGTCCTGGCGCAGCGGCACCATGCCCTCCGCGCGCGCCGTCCGGGCGATCTCCGCGCTGGACGACCGGGCGACCACGTGCCGCTCGATGGCCTCCGTGACCTGCATGACCTCGTGCACCGCGAGCCGTCCGCGGTAGCCGGTCTTCGAGCACGAGACGCACCCCACCGCGCGGTGCAGGACGGGCAGGTCCTCCCCCGGCGCCCAGGGGAACCCCGCCGCCGCGAGCTCGGCGGGGGTCGGTGCGTACGGCTGCTTGCACTTCGCGCACAGCCGGCGCGCGAGGCGCTGGGCGACCACCGCATCCAGGGCGGAGCCGACGAGGAAGGGCTCGATGCCCATCTCGACCAGGCGGGTCACCGCCGACGGTGCGTCGTTGGTGTGCAGCGTGGACAGCACGAGGTGACCGGTCAGGGCGGCCTCCACGGAGATCTGCGCGGTCTCGTGGTCGCGGATCTCGCCGAGCAGCACGACGTCGGGGTCCGACCGCAGGATGGAGCGCAGCGCGCCGGCGAAGGTCAGCCCGGCCTTGGGGTTGACCTGCACCTGGTTGATGCCCGGCAGCCGGTACTCGACCGGGTCCTCCACGGTGATCACGTTGATCTCCGGACGCGAGACCGCGTTCACGGTCGCGTAGAGCGTCGTCGACTTGCCCGAACCGGTCGGCCCGGTCACCAGGATCATCCCGTAGGGCTTGGCGTACGATCGGCGGTACGCGGCCAGGTTGCCGTCCGTGAAGGACAGCTCGCGCAGGTCCAGGCTCGCGGTGGAGTTGTCGAGGATCCGCAGCACGATCTTCTCGCCCCACACGGTCGGCAGGGTGGCGACCCGCAGGTCCACCTTGCGACCGTTGTGGGTCACCGACATGCGGCCGTCCTGGGGCTTGCGGCGCTCGGCGATGTCGATGTCCGCCAGGATCTTGATCCGGGAGACGACTCCGCTCTGGATCTGCTTGGGGGCCCGCTGGGTCTCGTGCAGCACACCGTCGATGCGGTAGCGCACCCGCAGGTGGTGCTCGGTCGGTTCGATGTGGATGTCCGAGGCCCGGTCGGTGATGGCCTGCGTGACCAGCAGGTTGACGAACCGGACGATCGGGGCCTCGGAGTCCGCGACGGCACCGGCGCGGGCGAGGTCCTCCTCGACGACCTGGAGCACCTCGAACGCCGAGGACAGATCCTCCATCTCGCCGTCGGCGCGGCAGTAGCGGTCGATGGCGCGCAGCAGGTCGTCGTGGGTCGCGACCACCGGACGCACGGTCATCCCGGCCATGGCCCGGACGTCGTCGACGGCCACCACGTTGCCGGGGTTGGACGTCGCCACCACGAGAACGCCGTCCTTGACGGCGATCGGGAGCACGTCGTGACGCCGGCACAGGGCCGCCGGCACGCGGGCGACCGCGGCGCGGTCGACGGCGTAGTCCTCCAGGTCGATGAACTCCATGCCGACCTGCGTGGCGAGGGCGGCCGTCAGCTGCGCCTCGGAGACCACACCCGTGTCGACGAGCGTGCGCCCGAGCGACGTCCCGCGGGTGGACTGCTCGTCCAGGGCGGTCAGCAGCTGGGCCTGCGTGATGACGCCGCCGTCGAGCAGGATCTCGCCGAGCTGCTTCACAGGTGGTCCTCCGGGTGCGGGGCGCGGCCTCCGGACGTCGGGCACGACGTGGAGGGTGTCGCTGCGCCTATCGACCGCGGGGTCCCCGCGCTGAGGCGTCCCGCCCCGGCGTCCGGGGCCGTCAGCCGGCCAGCCGCTCCCGCAGCGCGTCGTCCATCGCCGCCAGCGGCGCGACCCGCCCGGTCATCAGGCGGACCTGCTCGGCCGCCTGGTGCAGCAGCATGCGCTCACCGCCGACGACGACGCCCCCGGCCGCCGCCCACGCCGTCGACAGCGCCGTCGGGCGGGGGTCGTAGACGACGTCGAGCAGGACGCCGTGCACCTGTCGTCCACCCAGCTCGGCGGCCAGCCCGTCAGCGGCGTGCGCGGGCACCGTGGAGACCACGACGTCCGCGCCGGCCGCGGCCGCCGCGGCGGTGTCCAGCCCGGCGTACCGGGGCTCGACGCCCATGCGGTGCGCCGCCCGGATCAGCGACCCGGCGCGGCCCAGCGAGCGCAGGTGCACCGACGGCGTCGAGCAGCCCAGCTGGCCCAGGGCCGCGAGCGTGGAGGCAGCGGTCGCCCCGGCACCGACGACGACGGCGGTCAGCGGCCCGGAACCCGCGGGTCGCTGCTGCAGTCCCTCCTCGAGCGCCGCCACGAGCCCGTGCACGTCGGTGTTCGCGCCCACGAGCACCGGACGGCCGGGGGCGTGCTGGACGAGCACGGTGTTGACCGCGCCGACGACCTCGGCGAGCGGCTCGACGTGGTCCAGCAGCGGCACGACGGTGTGCTTGAGCGGCATGGTCAGGCTCAGACCGGCCCAGGTGCCGTCGAGCGTGGCCAGCACCTCGGGCAGCATCTCGGACGTCACGTCGAGCCAGTCGTACCGCCAGTCGGTCAGGCCCAGGGCGGTGTACGCCGCGCGGTGCAGGACCGGTGACAGGGAGTGCTGGACCGGGTGGCCCAGCACGGCCGCCCGGCTCAGCTGTCCGTGCCGTTCGCGGCCAACCACTCCTGGTACCGCGCCTTGCCGGCGAGGAACTCGTCGTAGGAGTCGGTGAAGATGGTCTCGCCGGTGTCCAGGTCCACGGTGATGAAGTAGACCCAGTCGCCGTCGGCGGGGTTCATCGCCCCCGCGATCGACGCCTCACCCGGGTTGGAGATCGGCGTCGGCGGCAGGCCCAGGTGCATGCGGGAGTTGTACGGGTTGTCGATGTCGAAGTCGGACCCGACGAGCTCGATCGCGGGCTTGCCGAGGCCGTACGCGTTGATGGTGTCCATGCCGAGCGGGATCTCGCGCTCGAGCCGGTTCTCGATGACGCGGGCGACCTTGGGGTACTCCTCGGCGAACGCGACCTCCTTCTCGGCCACGGAGGCGATGGTCAGGACCCGCTGGCGTTCCTCGGCGGGGACGGCCAGCCCGTCCAGGACCGACACGGTCTTCGCGACCATCTCGGCCAGGATCGTCGTGGCGGTCGAGGCGGGCTCGAAGGCGTAGGTGGCCGGGAACAGCCACCCCTCGACGTTGCCGCCGGCCTGCGGCGGCAGCCCGATGGCGGCCGGGTCGGCGGCGGCGGCCTGCAGGTCGGCGACCGGGATGGCGGTCACCGCCGAGATCCGCTCGTAGGTCTGGGCGGCGGTCAGCCCCTCGGGGACGGTGACCCGGTAGGACACCCGACGTGCCGGGTCGAGCAGCGCCGAGACGGCGTCGGACGCCTTCATCTCCAGCGCGAGCTCGTAGGTGCCCGGCGCGATCGTCGACGCGTCCGGGTTCGCGGTGTACGCGGTGGTGAACGCCCCGACGCTGGCGACCACGCCGGCCGCCTCGAGGGTCTGGCCGATCACCGCACCGCTGTCACCCGGGTTCACCACGACCTGGGCGGCGCCGTGCCCGGGGCCGGGGTGGTCGGCGACGGACGGCGCCTCCTGGGTGCCCCGGTCGAACAGCGGACCGAGCACCGCGACGACGGCGAACCCGCCGCCGACGAGCAGCAGCGCGGCCACGACGATCGCGATCGCGCCCCGACGACGTCGCTTGCGACGCAGCCGCTCACGGTCGCCGTCGCGCCGGCGAGCGCGCTGGGCAGGGGCGACCGGCTGGGTCGCCTCGCTGCCGAACATCTCGCCCACGGCGGTGCCGCCACCGCTGTCGACGGACGGCCACTGCCAGTCGGCCGGCTGATCGCCGCGTTCTTCGTTGTGCACTGTCTACCGTTCCGTCGTCTCGCCGTCGCCTGCCGCGCCACGTGCCGGTGAGTCGGGGTCCGACCGGACCCGCTCCCCCGCTCGCGACCCCCCGGCGCGCTCCGCCTCGAGTGCGGACTGCAGGATCACCACCGCGGCCGCCTGGTCGACGACCTCGCGGTGGCGACGTCCGGACCGCCCGGACGCGTGCAATGCCTGGTGCGCGGACACCGTGCTCATCCGCTCGTCCACGAGCCGGACCGGGATGGGTGCGACCGCGGACGCCAACGCTCCAGCGTAGACGCGTGCACCGGCAGATGCCGAACCTTCCTGCCCGGACAGGTGACGCGGCAGCCCGACGTAGACCACTGCGGCGAGCCGTTCGGTCGCCTCCGCGGCGATCCTCCGCACGTCGCCGGGCAGCGGTGCGACGGCCCGGCCCTTCAGGTACCGGGTCCAGCCGGCGGCGTCCCGGGGGACGGTCTCGATCGGGGTGGCGACGATCCCGTCCGGGTCGCTGGCGGCCAGCCCGACCCGGACCGAGCCGACGTCCACGCCGAGCCGCGCCCCGCGGGGCAGCGCCGCCGCGTCGCCGTCGTCGGGCTGCACGTCAGAGCGCCGAGCCGAGCTGGGCGGCGACGCCGGCCAGCGCCGCGGGCAGCGCGGCGACGTCGGTCCCGCCGCCCTGCGCCATGTCGTCCTTGCCGCCTCCGCCGCCGCCGAGCGTGGCGGACGCCGCCTTGGCCAGCGCACCGGCGCGGACCCCCTTCGCGCGCGCCTCGGCGTTGGTCACCACGACGACCAGCGGGCGGTCCTTGCTGACGCCGCCGACCGCGACGACCGACGGCGCCGACTCCCCGAGGCGACCGCGCACGTCCAGCGCCAGGGCGCGCAGGTCGTCGGCCGACGACACCTCGCCCGCGTCGTGGGTCACGACCCGGGTCCCGTCGGTCGTGGTCACCGGGTCGGCGGCCAGTGCGCCGGCTACCGCGAGCAGGCGTCCCTGGCGCAGCGACGCCAGCTCCTTCTCGGTCTCCTTCAGGCGTCCGACCAGCGCCGAGACCCGGTCCGGCAGCTCGTCGGTGCGCACGTTGAGCAGCCCGGTGAGCTGACCGACCAGCGCGTGCTCCTTGGCGTGGAACCCGTACGCGCCGTCACCGACGAGGGCGTCGACACGCCGCACGCCGGAGCCGATCGACGACTCCCCGAGCAGGGTCACCAGGCCCAGCTGTCCCGACCGCCCCACGTGGGTGCCGGCGCACAGCTCGCGGGACCAGTCCCCGCCGATGGACACCACGCGCACGCGGTCGCCGTACTTCTCGCCGAACAGCGCCATCGCGCCCGAGGCACGTGCCGCCTCGATGTCCATGACGGCCTCGGTGACCTCGAGGTCGTCGGCGAGCCGGGTGTTGACCCGCTCCTCGATCTCGCCCAGCGCACCCGCGGGCAGCCCGCTGCCGTGCCGGAAGTCGAACCGGATGCGGTGCGGGGCGTTCTCCGACCCCGCCTGGGTCGCGGTGTCGCCGAGCGCCTCGCGGACCGCCTTGTGGACCATGTGCGTCGCGGTGTGCGCGCGGCTGATCGCGCGGCGCCGGTCGGTGTCGATGGTCGCGGTCCCCGGGTCGCCCAGCGCCACGGTGCCCTCGATCAGCCGGCCGCGGTGCACGGACAGACCCTTGATCGGTGCCTGGACGTCGTCGACCTCGATGGTCGCGCCCGAGTCGAGCTGGATGGTCCCGTGGTCGGCGAGCTGGCCACCGGCCTCGGCGTAGAACGGCGTCCGGTCCAGCACCACCTCGACGTCCAGCGGGCCGGACGGCGTCGCGGTCGCGACCGGCTCCGGGACGCCGTCCACCAGCAGGCCGTCGACCCGGACCCGGGCCACGGTCTCGGTGTAGCCCAGGAACTGCACGGGCTCGCCGAGGTTCGACTGCAGGGCGCGGTACGCCTCGGCGCCGGCGGGGCCGGCCTTCTTGGCCAGCGCGTCCGCGCGGGCGCGCTGGCGCTGCTCCTGCATGAGCCGGCGGAAGGCGGGCTCGTCGACGCTGACCCCCTGCTCGGCGGCCATCTCCAGGGTCAGGTCGATCGGGAAGCCGTAGGTGTCGTGCAGCGTGAACGCCTGCTCGCCGCTGAGCGTCGAGGCGCCCGACGTGCGCGCAGCAGCCACCGCGGTGTCCAGGATCGCGGTGCCGGACGCCAGCGTGCGCCGGAACGCCTCCTCCTCCGCGATCGCGACCCGGGAGATGCGCGGGTAGTCCGCCTCGACCTCGGGGTAGGAGTCCTTCATCGCGTCCCGGGACGCGGCGAACAAGGTCGGGAAGGTGGGCTCCTCGACGCCGAGCAGCCGCATCGCGCGCACGACCCGCCGCAGCAGGCGGCGCAGCACGTACCCGCGCCCCTCGTTGGAGGGGGTGACGCCGTCGCCGATGAGCATGAGCGCCGACCGCACGTGGTCCGCGACGACCCGCATCCGGACGTCGGACTCCTCGTCGGCGCCGTACCGCCGCCCGCACAGGGTCTGCGCCGCCTCGATCACGGGGAAGACCTCGTCGATCTCGTACATGTTGTCCACGCCCTGCAGCAGGTACGCGACGCGCTCGAGGCCCATGCCGGTGTCGATGTTCTTCTGCTGGAGCTCCCCGCGGACGTGGAACTCCTCCTTGCTCTTCACCTCGTCGATCTCGTACTGCATGAAGACGAGGTTCCAGATCTCCAGGTACCGGTCCTCGTCGGCGACGGGGCCGCCCTCGGCGCCGTACTCCGGGCCGCGGTCGATGTAGATCTCCGAGCACGGCCCGGCCGGTCCGGGCTGACCGGTCGACCAGTAGTTGTCCTTCTTGCCGCGCCGCTGGATGCGCTCGGTGGGCATGCCGGCGATCGTCTGCCACAGCCCGTACGCCTCGTCGTCGTCCTCGTAGACGGTCACCCAGACCGTCTCGGGGTCGAACCCGTAGCCACCGGCGTCCTGCGGGGTGGTGATGAGCTCCCACGCCATCGCGATGGCGTCGGCCTTGAAGTAGTCGCCGAAGGAGAAGTTGCCGTTCATCTGGAAGAACGTGCCGTGCCGGGTGGTCTTGCCGACCTCCTCGATGTCGAGGGTCCGCACGCACTTCTGCACGCTGGTGGCGCGCGGCCACGGCGGCGTGCGCTCGCCGACCATGTACGGGATGAACGGCACCATGCCGGCGACGGTGAACAGCAGCGACGGGTCCTCGGAGACCAGCGACGCCGACGGCACCACGGCGTGGCCCCGGCTGGAGAAGTAGTCGAGCCAGCGCTGGCGGATCTCGGCGGTACGCATGGGTGTCCTCGCAGGTCGGTGGCCGGGTCGGCCGGTGGCCGGGTGCTCCGGGGCCGGTCGGGCCGGGCTGTGACGGGTGGTTCGGGTGCGGGCGGACGAACCGCTCGGGTGACGCGTCAGAAGAAGGAGTAGCCGGCGGGCCCGTCCTCGGGGTCCTGCGCCCGGTGCGCGCCGGTGGCGCGGGCCGCCGCGGCGGAGCCGGGCCGGGGGGCCCCGCCCGGCGCCGGAGCCCCGGCCGTCGAGGTCTCGGCCGACGACGTCCCGGCCGGCGCACCGGGCCGGACGGCGTCCGGCGTGGCGTCCGCGGCCCGGCGGCCCGCCGTGCCGTGCCCCGCACCGGACCGCTCGGCCCGCCAGGCGTCCACGGTGCTGCGCGCACGGGCGGGGTCGGCGCCGGCGAGCAGGGCGGCCCGAAGCTCGGCCTCGCGCTGCGCGGTCGCGGTGGCGAACTCCGCACGCGCGGTCTGGACCACCGCCCCGAGCCCGGCCACCGCGCCGAGCGCGCTACGGGCACCGGCCGGCACGTGCCGCTCGGTGACCTCGCGGGCCTTGCGCAGGGTCGCGACGGTCGCTGCCGCGCCGACGCCCACCCAGAGCAGCCGCCTCATCGTGGGTCCCGGGCCGGCAGCACCGCGCCGACCGCACGACGCACGCCGTAGGACAGCGCGGCGAGCTTGAGCATCGGCTCACCGACGGTCGCCGCGAACAGCGACGTGAGGGCGGACACGTTCTCGCCGACCTGGGCCGCGGACGTGGTGATGGAGTCGACCTTGCCGAGCTGGGTGTTCGTCGAGGCGATGGTCGCGGCGGTCTCGTCGAGGACCGGCACGGTGTGGTCGGTGATCTCCTTGACCGAGGAGCGCGCCTCGTCCAGCACCCGCCCGAGCTTGACCAGGGGCACCGCGAGCACGCCCACGAGCAGCACGAACGCGATCGCCGCGATCAGTCCTGCGATGTCTCCGAGCGACATGGTCCGCACCTCTCCACACGTCTGGCCAGATCCGTCGGGGCGTCCCCGGCGGGCCGCCAGAAACCCTACCGTCCGGACGGTCGCGCGGGTGCCCCCGCGCGGCGCAGGGGATCAGCGGGCGTAGTACTCCACGACCAGCTGGACCTCGCAGGTCACCGGGACCTCGGCGCGCTTGGGGGCGCGGGTCAGCACGGCGCTGAGCTTCTCGAGCTGCACGTCGAGGTAGCCCGGGACGGCCGGCAGGACGTCGCGGTGCGCACCGGCGGCGGCGACCTGGAACGGCACGGTGGCCTGGCTCTTGGGCTTGACCTGCAGCGTCTGGCCCGGCTTCACACGGAAGGAGGGGCGGTCGACGATCTTGCCGTCGACGAGCACGTGACGGTGCACGACGGCCTGGCGGGCCTGCAGGATGGTCCGGGCGAAGCCGGACCGCAGCACGAGGGCGTCCAGCCGGGTCTCGAGGGTCTCGACGAGAACCTCACCGGTCAGACCCGGGTGCTTGCGGGCGTCCTCGAAGGCGCGGGCCATCTGCTTCTCGCGCAGCCCGTACTGGGCACGCAGCCGCTGCTTCTCGCGCAGCCGGACGGCGTAGTCGGACTCGGTGCGGCGGCGGGCACGGCCGTGCTCGCCGGGCGGGTAGGGCCGCTTCTCGAAGTGCTTGACGGCCTTCGGCGTGAGCGCGAGGCCCAGCGCACGGGAGAGGCGCACCTGGCGGCGCGCACGGGTCACAGAGGACACAGTGGTGCTCTTCCTGTCGTTCGGTGGTGACGTCACACCCGCGGTCGGACACCGGGTCCGGCGGGCGTGGGGCCGACCAGGTGCGCAGGTCGCGCAGCGGCTGAGGCCCCAGGTGGCCGTCCTCGACGTGGCACCCCGGGGGGCGACCTGCGCGTGGACAACCCCGCTACCCTACCGCACGCTCACCGGTCGTCGAGGATGGCCCGGACGCGCTCGAGCCGCTCCGCCACGGACCGCTCGTAGCCGCGGTCCGTGGGGGTGTAGTACCGCGTGCCGACGAGCTCGTCCGGCAGGTACTGCTGCGGTGCGACGGCGTGCGGCTCGTCGTGCGCGTACCGGTAGCCCTGGCCGTGCCCGTGCCCGGACGCCCCCGCGTAGTGGGCGTCGCGCAGGTGGGCCGGGACCGTGCCGATCCGTCCGGCCCGCACGTCCGCGAGCGCCGCGTCGATGCCGAGGTACGCCTTGTTCGACTTCGGTGCGGTCGCGAGGTGGACGACGGCCTCGGCGAGCAGGATGCGCGCCTCGGGCATGCCGATGAGCGCGACCGCCTGCGCCGCGGCCACGGCCGTCTGCAGGGCGCTCGGGTCGGCCATGCCGACGTCCTCGGCGGCCGCGATGACGATCCGGCGCGCGATGAACCGCGGGTCCTCCCCCGCGGCGATCATCCGGGCGAGGTAGTGCAGCGCGGCGTCCACGTCGGAGCCGCGCATGGACTTGATGAACGCGCTGATCACGTCGTAGTGCTGGTCGCCGTCCCGGTCGTAGCGCACGGCGGCGACGTCGATCGCGCGCTCGACGGTGGCCAGGTCGACGACGACGGGCGTCACCGGCGTGGCCGGTGCCGCACCCTCGGACGGTGCCGCACCCTCGGACAGCGCCGCACCGGCCGCCGCCTCCAGGACGGTCAGCGCCTTGCGCGCGTCGCCGCCGGCGAGCCGGAGCAGGTGGTCCTCGGCGTCGGGCTCGACGACCACCGAGCCGGCCAGCCCCCGCTCGTCGGCCACCGCGCGACGTACGAGCTCGCGCACGTCGTCCGTCGCCAGCGGGCGCAGGGTGAGCAGCAGCGACCGGGACAGCAGCGGGGAGTTGACCGAGAAGCTGGGGTTCTCCGTGGTCGCGGCCACCAGGGTCACCCACCGGTTCTCCACGCTGGGCAGCAGCGCGTCCTGCTGCGCCTTGGTGAAGCGGTGCACCTCGTCGATGAACAGCACGGTCTCGCCGCCGCCGGTCGCGAGTCTGCGGCGGGCCTCGTCGATCACGGTGCGCACGTCCTTGACCCCGGCCGTGACCGCCGACAGCTCGACGAACCGCCGGCCGGACGTCGACGCGACGAGGTACGCGAGCGTCGTCTTGCCCGTGCCCGGCGGGCCCCACAGCACGACCGACGTCGGCGACGCCCGGCGCGAGGCCTCGTCGGCGGGCTCGACCAGCCGGCGCAGCGGCGAGCCGGGGACCAGCAGGTGCCCCTGGCCGGCGACCTCGTCGAGCGACTGCGGTCGCATCCGCACGGCGAGCGGCGCGTGGGCGGCGGCCGTCGGCAGACCCTGGGAGGTCGTGCCGGCGGCGTCGAACAGGTCCATGGCGCGAGCCTACGCAGGCTCGCGGACATGCCCGGGCGGGTGCGCGGGCCCCTGCCCGACCTGCGATGCTGACGCGCGTGTTCGAGACCCTCGGCCGCGGTATCGCCCGGCGCCCCCTGATCTCCGTCGTCGTCTGGGCCGTGCTCACGCTGCTGGGGTTCGGACTGGCCGTCGTCGGTGTCCACGGCGAGAACCTGTTCGAGCGGCTCTCCAGCGGCGAGCCCGCCGTCCCGGGCTCGGAGAGCCAGCGCGCCAACGACCTCATCGAGGAGGCGTCCATCCAGGGCGCCTCGCTCACGCTGCTGGTCGAGCACGTGGACCCGACCACGCCGGGGCTCGTCGAGGCGATGGCGCCGGCCCACGAGGACCTGGCCGCCATCGACGGCGTCGCCACGGTGATCGACCCCCTCGTGCTCCCCCAGGGCGCGGCGAACCCGGCGGCGGCGCCGCTGATCGCCGCGGACGGGGACGGGTTCCTCGTCGTCGTCGAGCTCGAGCCGGGCCTCGCCGAGGCGGCCGAGGAGCGCGCGCTCAGCGAGGTGGGCGACCGCCTGGACGCGGTGGCCGGTGAGCTGGCCGACGTCGCGCCGGACGCGACCGGCGTCGTCGGCGGGGTGAGCCTGATCGTCGAGGCGATCACCGATCAGGTCGAGGAGGACCTGACCACCGGGGAGGCGATCGCGCTGCCGATCGCGCTGCTGGTGATGGTGCTGGTGTTCGGCGGGCTGCTGGCCGCGAGCATGCCGATGGTCGGGGCGATCGCGTCGATCGCCGGCGGCCTGGGCATGCTGCTGGCGTTCTCCTACGTGCTGGACCTCGACGCGTCGACCGTCAACGTGGTGACCCTGCTCGGCCTGGGCCTGTCGATCGACTACGGGCTGCTCATCGTGTCGCGCTTCCGCGAGGAGCTGCACGCCGCCGTCGACGTCGGCTCCGGGGCGACCCGCCGGCGCCGCCACGGGGACCCGGCGGTGACCACCGCGGTGGCCAGGACCATGGCCACCGCGGGCCGTACCGTGGCGTTCTCGGCGGTCACCGTGGCGATCTCGATCGCGGGGCTGCTGCTGTTCCGGCCGGACATCCTGCGCGCGTTCGGCGCCGCCGGGGTCGCGGTCATCGTGATCGCCGTCGCCACCGCGCTCACCCTGGTGCCCGCGATGCTCGCGATCTTCGGCCGCCGGCTGCTGCGGCCCGGACTGGTCAGCCGGGTCCCCGGGCTGCGGGCGGTGCTGCGGCGCACCGCCGACGTGCAGTCGGAGGAGGGCGCGTTCTCGCGTCTGGCCGAGCGGGTGCAGCGCCGACCGTGGGCCGTGCTGGTGGGGGTGCTGGTCGCGCTCGTGGTGCTCGCGCTGCCGCTGGCGCACCTGCAGCTGCGCAACTCGACCATCGAGCTGCTGCCCGAGGGGTCCGTGCAGCGCGACTACGTGCAGGCGCTCGCCGCGGACTACCCGGCGTCGACCTCACCCGCGGTGGTGGTGGTCGCCGAGACCTCGCTCGAGGAGGCCACCACGTGGGCCACCGCGCTGGCCGACGTCGACGGCGTCGCCGCGGTGGACCCGCCGACGCCGATCGGCTCGCGCGTCCTGCTCGGCGTACGGACGACCGCCGAGGACGCCGGTGGCGAGGAGGCGCAGGGCGTCGTGCAGGACATCCGCGACCTGGACCCCGGCTTCCCCACCTGGGTGACCGGGCAGGCAGCCGGCCAGATCGACTTCGTCGCCGCGCTGGCCGACCGCGCACCGTGGGCGGCCGGGCTCGTCGTGCTCGCCACGTTCGTGCTGCTGTTCCTCATGACCGGGTCGGTCGTCATCCCGGTCAAGGCTCTGCTGACGAACATCGTGTCGCTGGCCGCGTCGCTGGGCGTGCTGGTGTGGGTGTTCCAGGACGGCAACCTGTCCGGCCTGCTGGACTTCGCCTCCACCGGCGGGATCGAGACGTACGTCGTGGCGCTGGTGATCGCCTTCGCGTTCGGTCTGGCGATGGACTACGAGGTCTTCCTGCTCTCGCGGATCAAGGAGCTGCACGACGCCGGGTACTCCAGCGACGAGTCGGTGCGGCTCGGGCTGCAGCGGTCCGGGCGGATCATCACGTCGGCCGCGGCGATCATCGTGGTGGTCTTCGCGGGATTCGTGTTCGGCGAGCTGCTGGTGATCAAGGAGGTCGGGTTCTCGCTGGCCGTCGCGGTGATCATCGATGCGACGCTGGTCCGGCTGCTGCTGGTGCCGGCGACCATGACCCTGCTGGGCCGGCGCAACTGGTGGGCCCCGGCGTCCATGCAGCGGCTGTACGCCCGGCTCGCCATCACGCACTGAGCCGCGCCTGGCCCCCCTCCACCCTCCGCCCACCCTGCCCGCCGATGGCCCACTCCCAGGAATAGCCGCCGGGGGGTCGCGGTTGGGTGCGGTGTACATGCAGATGCATCGACTCCGAGGGGCGCGACCATGCAGTTCGGCATCTTCACCGTCGGGGACGTCACCACGGACCCCACCACCGGCCACACCCCCGACGACACCGAGCGGGTCCGCTCCATGCTGACCATCGCCCAGCACACCGAGGACGTCGGGCTGGACGTGTTCGCGACCGGCGAGCACCACAACCCGCCGTTCGTGCCCTCGTCGCCCACGACGATGCTCGGCTACCTGGCCGCCCGCACCGCGCGCATCGTCCTGTCGACGTCGACCACGCTGATCACCACGAACGACCCGGTGAAGATCGCCGAGGACTACGCGATGCTGCAGGTCATCTCCGACGGCCGGATGGACCTGATGATGGGCCGCGGCAACACCGGTCCGGTGTACCCGTGGTTCGGCCAGGACATCCGCCAGGGCCTGAACCTCGCGATCGAGAACTACGCGCTGCTGCGCCGCCTGTGGGACGAGGAGGTCGTGGACTGGCAGGGCCGGTTCCGCACGCCGCTGCAGGGGTTCACCTCCACCCCGCGCCCGCTCGACGGCGTCCCGCCGTTCGTGTGGCACGGGTCGATCCGCAGCCCCGAGATCGCCGAGCAGGCGGCCTACTACGGGGACGGCTTCTTCCACAACAACATCTTCTGGCCGTCCGAGCACACCGCGAAGATGGTCGGCTACTACCGCCGCCGCTACGAGCACCACGGGCACGGCCCGGCCGACACCGCGATCGTCGGCCTGGGCGGCCAGGTGTTCATGCGCCCCAACAGCCAGGACGCCGTCCGCGAGTTCCGGCCGTTCTTCGACGTCGCGCCGGTCTACGGGCACGGCCCGACGCTGGAGGAGTTCACCGCCCAGACCCCGTTGACGGTCGGCAGCCCGCAGCAGGTCATCGACCGCTACGCCGCCATGCGCGAGCACGTGGGCGACTACCAGCGCCAGCTGTTCCTCATGGACCACGCCGGGCTCCCGCTCAAGACCGTCCTGGAGCAGCTGGACATCCTGGGCGGCGAGGTCGTCCCCGTGCTGCGGCGCGAGATGGAGGCCAAGCGACCGGCGCACGTGCCGGCCGACCCGCCCAGCCACGCCGACCGGGTCGCCGCGGCCGGCTCCGCCGCCGGGACGCCCGGTGCCACGCACGTCGGCGGCGCGCAGGACCGGTGGACCGGCCGCACCGCCGAGGACGACGCCACCACTGGCGCCCGCACGACCGCCACCGCGGGCGCGGCGTCCGGCCGGTAGGCCCAGCCGCACCCAGCACCGACCCACACCCTCTGCGAAGGACGAGACCGCGCCATGAGCACCACCACCCGTTCCCTGGTCGTCGTCACCGCCGGCCTGGGCCGACCGTCCTCGACGCGCCTGCTGGCGGACCGGCTCGCGCAGGCGACGGTCCTCGAGCTCGCCGACCGCGGGGTCACGGCCGAGGTCACCACCGTCGAGCTGCGCGACCTCGCGCACGACGTCGTCAACGCGATGCTGACCGGCTTCCCGAGCGGGGCGCTGGCGGGCGTCATCGAGCAGCTCACCGCCGCGGACGGCGTGATCGCGGTCTCGCCGCTGTTCACCACGACCTACTCCGGGCTGTTCAAGTCGTTCGTCGACGTGCTCGACAAGGACTCGCTCACCGGGATGCCGGTGCTGCTCGGGGCCACCGGCGGCACGGCGCGGCACTCGCTCGCGCTGGAGTACGGGATGCGTCCGCTGTTCACCTACCTGCGGGCCGACGTCGCCACCACCACGGTGTTCGCGGCCACCGACGACTGGGCGGGAGCCGGTGACGACACCGGCCCGCTGCCGGCCCGGATCGCCCGCGCGGGGCGCGAGCTGGCCGAGATGGTCGCGGCGCGCCGGAACGACGGCCCCCCGGACCCCTTCGCCGACGCCCCCTCCTTCGCCGACCTTCTCGGCAGCTGACCCTCCCCCCTCCCACCCTCCCCCCGGCGAGTGCGACGTTCCAGACCCCTGGAGCCCGCCGAACGGTCCGCAACGTCGCACTCGGCGAGTGCGAGTGCGGGTGCGGGGTGGGGGGTGGGCCGGGGAGGGGCGGGTCAGGCCGGGCGGCGGCGGGACGAGAAGCTGTGCTCCAGGCGCAGGCCCAGCCGGGTGTAGAGCCGCCGGGCGACGTCGTTGCTCGCGTACAGGCCCAGGGTCACCATCGGCGGTCCGACGTCGGGCACCACCGCCAGGCAGTCCCGCACGGCGGCGGTCATCACCGCGCCGGCCAGGCCCTGTCCCCGGGTGACGGGGTCGACGCCGAGCGAGACCAGGTGGGGCGGGAGGCCCGGCGCCAGCCGGACCGCCCCCACGACCGCCATGAGGCGGCCGTCCTGCCGGGTGCCCCACCAGCCGATCAGGCGCTGGTCGTCCGGCGCCGTGCTGGCGGTGGGGTGTGCGCGGGACAGGCACTCGGCGACCTCGTCGACCGTGGCCGGCCCGAGCGGCAGTCGCTCGGCCGCCGCGCCGTCGCCGGTCAGGGGCTGCGGCGTCCACATCCAGTCCCACTCCGAGCCCTCTGCCGCGAAGCCGAGCGCCGCGCGCACCCCGTCGTCGACCTGGTCCAGCGCACCGCGCGCGAGCGTGGCGTACCCGGCCCCGGCCAGCGCGTCGGCGTCCTCGTCGACCGCGCGGGCCAGCAGCCCGGCGAGCGTCCCCGGGTGCCCGATGCCGAACAGCCCGCACCCGCGGCCGGGACCGTCCGCGACCGCGAGCAGTGCGTCGTCGGCCGACCGAACCGCGGTCAGATCGGCCGGGGCGTGCTCACCGAGCAGGTACGGCGACCCGGACCACGGGGCAGGGAGGTCGACGACCCTCACTGCTGCGGGACGACAGCCGCCGATCCGCCGCCGGCCGCGGCCGCGGCGGTGCCCTGCGTGGCGACCGACCCGGCCGGCCCGGCTGACCCGTCCGACCTCGCCGACCCCGCGGAGCCGGGGGCGGCGGGCTTGGCGTCCACCCCCGCCTCCCGCCGCTGCTCGGGCGTGATCGGCGCCGGCGCGCCGGTCAGCGGGTCGTACCCGCCGCCCGACTTCGGGAACGCGATGACGTCGCGGATGGAGTCCGACCCGGTGAGCAGCGTCAGGATCCGGTCCCAGCCGAACGCGATGCCGCCGTGCGGCGGCGCACCGAACGCGAAGGCGTCGAGCAGGAAGCCGAACTTCTCCTGGGCCTCGGCCGCACCGATGCCCATGACCTCGAACACCCGCTGCTGGACGTCGCGGCGGTGGATACGGATCGACCCGCCGCCGATCTCGTTGCCGTTGCAGACGATGTCGTAGGCGTACGCCAGGGCCTCCCCCGGGCTCTCCTCGAACCGGTCGATCCAGTCGGGGGTGGGCGAGGTGAACGCGTGGTGCACCGCGGTCCACGACCCGCCGCCGACGGCGACGTCGTCGTCCTCGCCGGTGGGCTTGAACAGGGGCGCGTCCACGACCCAGACGAACGCCCACTGCTCGGGGTCGATCAGCCCGCAGCGGCGACCGATCTCCAGGCGGGCTGCGCCCAGCAGCGCCCGGGCGTCGGACGCGGTTCCCGCACCGAAGAAGACGCAGTCGCCCGGCTGGGCCCCGACGGCCTCGACCAGGCCGGCGCGCTCGGCGTCGGACAGGTTCTTGGCCACGGGCCCGCCCAGCTCGCCGTCCTCGCCGACTGTGACGTAGGCCAGCCCCTTGGCGCCACGCTGCTTGGCCCAGTCCTGCCAGGCGTCGAACGTGCGGCGCGGCTGCGAACCGCCACCGGGCATGACGACGGCTCCCACGTACGGGGCCTGGAAGACGCGGAACGGCGTCGCGCGGAAGTAGTCGGTGAGCTCGACCAGCTCCTGGCCGAAGCGCAGGTCGGGCTTGTCGGACCCGTAGCGCGCCATCGCGTCGGCGAAGGTCATCCGCGGGATGGGCGTCGGGATGGTGTAGCCGATCAGGTCCCACAGGGATCCGAGGATCTGCTCCGCGACCGCGATGACGTCGTCCTGCTCGACGAAGCTCATCTCGACGTCGAGCTGGGTGAACTCCGGCTGCCGGTCGGCGCGGAAGTCCTCGTCGCGGTAGCAGCGCGCGATCTGGTAGTAGCGCTCCATCCCGGCGACCATGAGCAGCTGCTTGAACAGCTGCGGGGACTGCGGCAGCGCGTACCACGACCCCGGCGCCAGGCGCGCGGGGACGACGAAGTCCCGCGCCCCCTCGGGCGTCGAGCGGGTCAGCGTCGGGGTCTCGACCTCGACGAAGTCCTGCGCGTCCAGCACCCGCCGTGCGGCCGCGTTCGCCTTCGCCCGCAGGCGCAGCGCGGCGGCCGGTGCGGGCCGGCGCAGGTCGAGGTAGCGGTGGCGCAGCCGCGCCTCCTCGCCGACCGTCTCGTCCAGCGCGGACGACACCTGGAACGGCAGCGGCGCGGACTCGTTGAGCACGACGACGTCGGCCGCCACCAGCTCCACCTCGCCCGTCGGCAGGTTCGGGTTCTCGTTGCCCTCGGGCCGACGTCCCACCTCACCGGTCACCTGGAGCACGTACTCGTTGCGCAGGCCGTGCGCGACGGCCTCGTCGCGGATGACCACCTGCGCGATGCCGGACGCGTCCCGCAGGTCGATGAACGCCACCCCGCCGTGATCGCGGCGCCGGTCGACCCAACCCGTGAGGGTGACGGTCTGGCCGGTGTGCTCGGCTCGCAGCGAGCCGGCGGTGTGGGTGCGGAGCACGGAGTGGGTTCCTTCCGGGAGGGTCGGCGCGCCGCTGTCGGCGCCCGGTCGAGTCTAGTGGCGACGCGCGGGAGGTCCTGCGGAGGCGGCACACTGGCCGCGGTCCGTCCGCCGTCGTCCCGTCAGGAGCCCGTCATGGCCCGCACCATCGCCACCGCCGACCGCATCTCGCGCGCCGAGCTGCTCGAGTTCGTCCGGCCGCGCCACCACGCCGTCCTGATGACCACGCGCGCCTCGGGCCTGCCGCAGCTGTCGCCGGTGACCTGCGGCCTGGACGACGACGGCCGGCTCGTCGTGTCGACGTACCCCGAGCGCGCCAAGGCGGTGAACCTGCGCCGCGACCCGCGGGCGTCCGCGTGCGTGCTGTCCGACGACTTCGGTGGCGCGTGGGTGCAGGTCGACGGCACCGCCGAGGTCATCGACATGCCCGACGCCGTGGAGCCGCTGGTCGAGTACTACCGCAACATCGCCGGTGAGCACCCGGACTGGGACGAGTACCGCGAGGCCATGCGCCGCCAGGACAAGTCGCTCATCCGCCTGACCATCGACTCCTGGGGGCCGGTCGCGACCGGCGGCTTCCCCGCCCGCCTCGCCGACGCCTGACGATCCCGGGCTGCCGGTCGGTCGGCGGCCCGTGCCTCAGAACAGCGTGGGCTGAAGACCGCCGGGCTCGAGCGCCCCCACGTGCGCCGTCGGCCCGTCCGCGCCCCAGCCGACCAGGCTCCCGGTCGGGAACGAGCCCTCCTCGGGCCGCGGGATGCCCCCGGCCTGCCGCTCGGACCGGCGGTCGAAGCCGTGGGCACGCAGCAGCGGCGCGGTGCGCTCGCGCAGCCAGTCCCTGTACCGGGTGGGCACGTAGGCGCCGGTCGCGTACAGCCGCCGGTACCGACCCACGAGGCTCGGGTGCTCACGAGCCAGCCAGTCGAGGTACCACGGCTTGACCGAGCCGCGCAGGTGCAGCGGCAGCACCGTGACCCCGGTCGCGCCCGCGTCGGCGAGCTCGCCCAGCAGCGCGTCCAGGTGCTCCACGGTGTCGGTGAGCCATGGCAGCACCGGGGCGACCATCACCCCGCAGGGCAGGCCGGCGTCCCGGACGGCGCGGACGAGGTCGAGCCGCGCGCGCGGCAGCGGGGTCCCCGGCTCCACCGCCTGCTGCAGGGCCGGGTCGAGCACGGCCAGGGAGACGCCGATGCCGACGGGGACCGCGGCGGCGGCGCGCTGCAGCAGCGGCAGGTCCCGGCGCAACAGCGGTCCCTTGGTGAGGATGGAGAACGGCGTGCCGCTGCCGGCGAGCGCCTCGATGATGCCCGGCATGAGCCCGTAACGGCCCTCCGGGCGCTGGTACGGGTCGGTGTTGGTGCCGAGCGCGACGTGCTCGCGCCGCCACGACGGGCGCGCGAGCTCCGCGCGCAGCACCTCGACGACGTTCGTCTTGACGACGACCTGCGTCTCGAAGTCGCGCCCGGCGTCGAGGTCCAGGTACTCGTGCGTGGGGCGCGCGTAGCAGTAGGTGCACGCGTGCAGGCAGCCGCGCGTCGGGTTGACGGTCCACCGGAACGGCATGCTGGACGCGGGCGGCACCTTGTTCAGCGCGCTCTTGCACGCCACCTCGTGGAACGTGACGCCGGCGAAGTCCGGTGTCCGCACGCTGCGCACCAGCCCCGCCAGGGTCAGCCCCGGCAGCACGCCGTCGGTCCCCGCCACCCGCTGCCCGTCCCATCGCACCCGCGCAGTCGAACACATGTTCGACTGCCGCGCAAGGCTCGTCCCGGCGAGGGCCTCGGGCCGCGCGCGGCGCAGGCCGCGCGTCGACCGGGTCAGACGGCGGGCACCACCTGGGGCCACCGGTCTGCGGCGGGCGGCTCCCAGGTCGCCGGATCCGCCTCGACCTGTTCCCCCGACCGGATGTCCTTGACCTGGTCCGCGGTGGCCCCGACCGTCGAGCCGTCGTCGGCGGTGCCGGCCGGCAGGCCCGGGAACCAGACGAACGGGACCCCGCGCCGGTCGGCGTACCGGATCTGCTTGCCGAACTTCGCAGCGGTCGGCGCGACCTCCACCGGGATCCCCCGGGCTCGCAGCGCCGTCGCGACCGCGTCGGACACGGCGCGGGTGTCCTCGCTGGTGACGGCGACGACGACGGCGCTGGGGACGGACCTCGACGCCCGGACCAGGCCCGCGGAGAGCAGCCGGGACACCAGCCGCGACACCCCGACCGACAGGCCGACCCCCGGGTACGTGGTCGCGCCGTCCGACGCGAGGGTGTCGTAGCGCCCGCCGGAGCAGATCGAGCCGAGGCCCTCGTGCCCGACCAGCACGGTCTCGTAGACCGAGCCCGTGTAGTAGTCGAGCCCCCGCGCGATCCGCAGGTCCGCGACGACGACGCCCGGTGCGCGCTGCGCCGCGGCCGCCACCAGCGCACGGAGCTCGCCGAGGCCGGTCTCCAGCAGGTCGGACACCACCCCGTGCCGGGCGGCGAGGTCACGCACGCGGTCCACGACGCCGGTGTCGGCACCGGAGATCGCGGCCAGGTCCAGGCACGCGGTGGCCTGCTCGGGCGTGGCTGCCGCCTCGGCGACCAGGAGCTCGGCGACGGCGTCGGGCCCGATCTTGTCCAGCTTGTCGATGCTGCGCAGGACGGCGTCGACGTCGTCCAGGCCGAGCCCCCGGTAGAAGCCCTCGGCGACCCGGCGGTTGTTGACCATGATCCGCACCGGAGGCATCCCGATCGACGCCAGGGAGCCGAGCGCCTCGGCGATCACCAGCGGCAGCTCGACCTCGTAGTGGCCGGGCAGCTCGCCGGCACCCACCACGTCGATGTCGGCCTGGACGAACTCCCGGAACCGCCCGTCCTGGGGGCGCTCACCGCGCCACACCTTCTGCACCTGGTACCGCTTGAACGGGAAGGCGAGGTGGCCGGCGTTCTCCAGCACGTACCGGGCGAACGGCACGGTGAGGTCGAAGTGCAGGCCGAGCTGACGGTCGTCCGCGGCCCGGGCAGCGTCGACGGCCTCGGCGGCGGTCGTCCACGGGGTGTCCTCCTGGAGCCGGCGCAGGACGTAGACCTCCTTCGACGTCTCGCCCTTGCGCAGCAGCTGGTCCAGGGGCTCCACCGCCCGCGTCTCGATCCCGGCGAACCCGTGGAGCTCGAAGGTGCGCTGCAGCGCCGCCAGGACGTGCTGCTCGACGATGCGGTCAGCAGGCAGCCACTCGGGGAATCCGGACAGGGGGGTGGGACGGGCCATGGGCGGTCATCCTGCCAGGAAGGAGTTGGTGCGCAGCTCGTGGTCCAGCCGGGTCACCGGCCCGTGACCGGGCAGGACGAGGGTCGCCTCGGCGAGCGTCGAGACCCGGTCGCGCAGGGTCGTGGTCATGGTCGCGGGGTCCCCGCCCGGCAGGTCGGTGCGGCCGATGCTGCCCGCGAAGAGCACGTCGCCGGTGAGCGCGGTCCCGCCGGCGTTGTGCAGCAGGTCGCCCAGGGCGGGCGTGTCGGGCAGCTCGCTGCCCGGTCCCGGGACGCCGGCGAGCAGCAGGACCGTCGCGCCCTCGGTGTGCCCGGGCGCGTGGACGGCGAGCATCGGCGCCCCGCCGAAGCGCAGACCAGCGAGGTCCGGCTCGGCCGCCTGCGGCCCGATGTCCCAGGTCTGCACCCGGTCGGGGCGTCGGTACTGCGACGGAGGCATGCCCGCCGCGGCGAGGGCCTGGGCGAGCGGACCCTCGGCGTCATGCATGCCCGCGGCGATCGGGCCCAGGGTGCCGAAGGGGTCGTCCAGCCGGTACTCGTCCGCGCCGTGCAGGTGCAGGGCGACGCCGTAGCGGTCGCCGAGGTGCGCTGCGTCCCAGGTGTGGTCGACGTGCCCGTGCGTCGCCAGCAGGGCGACCGGGCGGAGCCGGTGCCGGGTCACGGCGGCCTCCACCGCGGCCGCCACGCCCCCGCCGGGGTCGACGATGACGCAGGAGACGCCGTCGTCGGCGACCAGCACGTAGCAGTTCGTCGCGAACACGGGCGCGACGGCGGTCAGGATGAGCATGGGCTCAGGCTACTGACGACGGCGGGCCCGGATCGGCGAGGCGGATCGACCCGGTGTCTTGCCTAGACTGTGCGCGCGGGCGGTGCCGACCGGTCGCGCCGCGACCACGTGCCACGAGGAGGTCTGGTGTCGCCCCCGAGCAAGCGCGAGCGCGAGACCGCACGCCGGCGCCTGGAGCGCCGCGAGCAGCTCGCGGCCCAGCAGGCGGCGGCCCGCGCGCACCGGCGGCGGGTCGCGCTCGCCGCCCTCGCGGTGCTGGTCGCCCTCGTGCTCGTCGTCGTCGCCGTCGTCGTCCTCGGGGACGACGACGCACCGGGCGCCCAGCGCACGACGGCACCCGACCCGTCGGTCGCCGAGGACCGGATCTGGACCGGGACGATCAGCACCGACGTCGGGGACCTCGGCATCGAGCTCGACGGCACCGCGGCACCGCAGTCGGTCGCCTCGTTCGTGACCCTGGCCCGGGACGGCTACTTCGACGAGACGTCGTGCCACCGCCTGACGACGGGCGGCACCCTCAAGGTGCTGCAGTGCGGCGACCCCACCGGCAGCGGCAGCGGCGGGCCGGGCTACAGGTTCGGGCCGGTCGAGAACGCGCCGGCGGACGACGTCTACCCGGCGGGCACGATCGCCATGGCTCGCGTCGGCAACGACGCGCGGTCCATGGGGAGCCAGTTCTTCCTCGTGTACGAGGACTCGATGATTCCCGCCGATCAGGCGGGTGGCTACACCGTTCTCGGCCGCATCACGTCCGGCTTGGACGTCGTGCAGGCAGTCGCGGACGCCGGCGTAGAGGGCGGTGGGTCCGACGGACGCCCCGCCACCGGTGTCACCATCCAGGGAGTTGAGACCCAGTGACCGAGCACACCACCGACACCACCGGCGACGACACGCAGCGTGGGGGGCCGGCCGCTCCCGAGACCCCCGAACCCGTCGCCGACTCGCCGGACACGTCGCCGTCCGCGGCGACGGAGGCCACCGACGAGCCGACCGACGCCGCGCAGACCACCGAGCCGGAGGCCGACGGCGCACCAGCCGAGCCGGAGGCCGACGCCGCAGCAGCCGAGGCCGAGCCGGACGCCGCCCCCGTGGTCCCGGCGTCCGACGAGGCGCCCACTCCCGACGTGCCGTCCAGCGAGACGTCGGACGCGCGAGGCGACGGGCTGGCCGTGCCCGCGGCAGAGGCCGCCGGACTCACCGCCCCGGACCCCGACGCCGCGCCGGCGGACCAGGCGCGGGTGGCGCCGGCGGAGCCCGGGGCGACGACGTCCGTGGACGCGGACCAGCTGGCCGAGCCCGCGACGGAGGCCGTCGAGGCCCCCGCGGAGCCGGCCGGCACCGCGGACACCGCGCCGTCGTCAGGCACCGCGCCGTCGTCAGGCACCGCGCCGTCGTCAGGCACTGCGCCGTCGCCGCGTCCGGCACCGCGCCCCATGCCGCGGCCGGTGCCCCGCCCGTCCGCGCGAGCACCGCAGGCCCCGACCGCCGCGGCCGCGCCCGCGGCGCCCGTCGCCCCGCCGCAGGACGCCGCCGAGGCCGCACATGCCGCGACCTTCGGCCGGGTCGACGACGAGGGCACCGTGTACGTCCGCGAGGGGGACGGCGAGCGTGCCGTCGGGCAGTTCCCGGGTGCGACCGCCGAGGAGGCGCTGGCGCTGTACGTCCGCCGGTACCTGGACCTGCACGCGAAGGTCGTGCTGTTCGAGGCGCGGATCGGCTCGGCCGACCTGCCGGCCAAGGAGGTCGACCAGACGCTCGCCAAGCTCACCGAGGAGCTCGCCGAGCCGGCGGCCGTCGGCGACCTCGAGGGGCTGCGCGGGCGCCTGGAGGCGCTGCGGTCCGTCGCGGCCGAGCGTCGTGCCGCGGCCGACGCCGAGCGGGCGGCCGCGAAGGAGGCCGCCGTCGCTGCGCGCACCGCCATCGTCGAGCAGGCCGAGAAGATCGCCGGCACCGACCCCGAGCGGATCCAGTGGCGGCCGGCCGGCGAGCAGCTGCGCCAGCTGCTCGACCAGTGGAAGGACGCCCAGCGCCACGGTCCGCGCATCGACCGGCCGACCGAGGAGTCGCTGTGGAAGCGGTTCAGCCACGCGCGCACCACCTTCGACCGTGAGCGGCGGCACTTCTTCGCCGAGCTCGAGAGCCGCAACGCCACGGCCCGCGCGGCCAAGGAGGCGCTCGTCGCACAGGCCGAGCGCCTGTCCGCGAGCACCGACTGGGGCGTCACCGCCGGGGCGTACCGCGACCTGATGGCGCAGTGGAAGGCCAGCGGCCGCGCGAGCCGCAAGGACGACGACGCGCTCTGGGCCCGGTTCCGCGCCGCGCAGGACGCCTTCTTCTCCGCGCGCGACGCCGCCTCCGCCGAGACCGACGCCGAGTTCCGGGCGAACCTCGAGGTCAAGGAGGCGCTGCTGGTCGAGGCCGAGCGGCTGGTGCCGATCAAGGACCTGGCCGCAGCCAAGTCGGCGCTGCGCTCGATCCAGGACCGGTGGGACGCGGCGGGCAAGGTCCCGCGCGCCGACCTCCAGCGTGTGGAGGGCCGGCTCCGGGCGGTGGAGAACGCGGTCCGCGACGCCGACCAGTCGGCGTGGACCCGCGGCAACCCCGAGACCCGGGCCCGCGCGGAGGGTGCGGCCGCGCAGCTCGAGGCCGCGATCGCGGGGCTGCGGGCGGACCTCGAGGCCGCCCAGGCGGCCGGGGACGCCCGGCGCATCGCCGAGGCCCAGGCCGCGCTCGACGCGCGCACCGCCTGGCTCGAGCAGGTCCGGCGCGCGGCCGAGACGTCCTGACCCGCGACCGGTGACCGCCGGGCCCGGTCACCGGCCGCCGTCCACGGCCCGGGGCGGTGCGCGGCCGTCGTCCACACCGGGCGCCGGCCGCGCCACCGCGGGCCGCCCCCGCTGCATCCTTGCTCGGTGACCGCCCTCAGGCTGCTCCGGACGTCCTGCCGCACCGTGCCCGACTGCGTCCGGGTCGACGACGTCGGCCCGGTCACCTGGCAGACCCTGCTGCGCGACGGCGTCCTCGTGCCGGTGTGGGGTGACGTCGCGGTCCCCGCGGGCCGGCCGGCCGGCCCCGACGTCCGGGCGCTGGCCGTGCGGTGCCTGGTGCCGCCGCGCGCCGTGCTGGGCCGCGCGGCGGCGGTCTGGGTGCACGCCGGTGGACCGCAGCCGGCGCGGTTCGCGGTGCTGGTGGCCCCCAAGGTGAGACGGCCCTCGCCGCACCCGGCGCGGGTGCCGCACGAGTGCCCCCTGCCGGCGGGCGACGTCGTCCGGCTCGGTGACGTGGCGGTGACGACCGTCGGGCGGACCGCCGTGGACGTGGCACGCCACCTGCCCGAGGACGAGGCCGTGGTGCTCCTGCGGCGGCTGGCCGCGCACACCGGCCTGGACCTGACCGCCGTCCGGCACGCCGCCGCCGCGCTCGGTGCCCGCGACGGCGGGCCGCGGGTACGGGGCGTGCTCGCCCGGGCGCAGGGCCCCGGTCCGCCGAGCCCGCCTCAGCCCTCCTCGGCCGCTGCGGTCAGGACTGGGGCGCCGGCACCCCGGACGCCTTGGACCCGGTGATGCGGTACACGTCGAACACCCCGTCGATCCTGCGCACCGCGGACAGCACCGACGCGAGGTGACCGGGCTCGGCCATCTCGAACACGAACCGGGACATCGCGACCCGGTCCCGGGTGGTGGACACCGTCGCGGACAGGATGTCGACGTGGTGGTCGGACAGCACCCGGGTCACGTCGGACAGCAGGCGGCTGCGGTCCAGCGCCTCCACCTGGATCTGCACGAGGAACAGCGCCGAGCCACCCTGCGTCCAGGACACGTCCACGACCCGCTCGGGCTGCGCGAGCAGGCTCTCGACGTTGACGCAGTCGGTCCGGTGAACGCTCACACCGGCGCCGCGCGTCACGAAGCCCATGATCTGGTCGCCGGGGACCGGCGTGCAGCACTTGGCGAGCTTGACCCAGATGTCGTCCAGTCCCTTGACCTCGACCCCGGGGTCGCCGGTGCGGACCCGGCGCGCGGTCCGCCCGGGGCGCGCCGTCTCGGCGATGTCCTCCTCCGCCCCCGGCTCGCCGCCCAGGGCGTGCACGAGGCGCTGGACCACGGTCGCGGCCGAGACCTGGCCCTCACCGATCGCCGCGTACAGCCCCGAGACGTCGGGGAACCGCATCTCGTGGGCGAGCGCGACGAGAGCCTCGTGCGAGAGCAGCCGCTGGATCGGCAGGTTCTGCTTGCGCATCGCCTTGGCGATGGCGTCCTTGCCGTGCTCGATCGCCTCCTCGCGGCGCTCCTTGGAGAACCACTGGCGGATCTTGTTGCGGGCCCGCGGGCTCTTGACGAACCCGAGCCAGTCGCGGCTCGGCCCCGCGGTCTCGGACCTGGAGGTGAAGACGTCGACGACGTCGCCGTTCTCGAGCGTGGAGTCCAGCGGGACCAGGCGGCCGTTGACGCGCGCGCCCATGGTGCGGTGCCCGACCTCGGTGTGGACCGCGTAGGCGAAGTCCACGGGGGTGGAGCCGGCCGGCAGCGCCATCACGTCGCCCTTGGGGGTGAAGACATACACCTCCGCCCCGGCGATCTCGAACCGCAGCGACTCCAGGAACTCCGAGGGGTCGGCGGTCTCCTTCTGCCAGTCCACGAGCTGGCGCAGCCAGGCCATGTCGTTGCCGGCGGCGTCGGTGACCTGGGGGGTGTTCTTGGCCACCTCCTTGTACTTCCAGTGCGCGGCGACCCCGTACTCGGCCCGCCGGTGCATGTCGTGGGTGCGGATCTGGATCTCCACCGGCTTGCCGCCGGGCCCGATGACCGTGGTGTGCAGCGACTGGTACAGGTTGAACTTCGGCATCGCGATGTAGTCCTTGAACCGGCCGGGGACCGGGTTCCACCGCGCGTGCAGGGCACCGAGCGCCGCATAGCAGTCGCGGACGGAGTCCACCAGGACCCGCACACCGACGAGGTCGTAGATGTCCGCGAAGTCGCGCCCGCGCACGATCATCTTCTGGTAGATCGAGTAGTAGTGCTTGGGCCGCCCGGTGACCGTGGCCTTGATCTTCGCCGAGCGCAGATCCACACCCACCTGGTCGCGCACGACGGCGAGGTACTCCTCGCGCGCGGGCGCGCGCTCCGCGACCAGCCGCACGATCTCGTCGTACACCTTGGGGTAGAGCGTCGCGAAGGACAGGTCCTCGAGCTCCCACTTGAGGGTGTTCATGCCGAGCCGGTGCGCCAGCGGGGCGTAGATCTCCAGGGTCTCGCGCGCCTTGCGCTCCGCGGACGCCGCCGGGACGAACTTCCACGTCCGCGCGTTGTGCAGCCGGTCGGCGAGCTTGATCACCAGCACCCGGATGTCGCGGGCCATCGCCACGACCATCTTGCGGACCGTCTCGGCCTGCGCGGCGTCGCCGTACTTGACCTTGTCCAGCTTGGTCACGCCGTCGACGAGCATCGCCACCTCCGGACCGAAGCCCTTGCGGAGCTGGTCCAGGGAGTACTCGGTGTCCTCCACCGTGTCGTGCAGGAGCGCCGCGGCGAGGGTGGCGGTGGTCATGCCCAGCTCGGCGAGGATGGTGGCCACGGCGACCGGGTGCGTGATGTACGGGTCGCCGCTCTTGCGCAGCTGGCCGCGGTGCGCCCGCTCGGCGACCGCGTAGGCGCGCTCGATGACGCCGAGGTCCGCCTTGGGGTGGTTCGTGCGGATCGCCTGCATGAGCGGCCCGAGACCCGGCGTCGCGGCGCTGTGCCGGGTGCCGAACCGCACCAGCCGCGACCGGACCCGGCTACCGCCGGCACCCTCGGCGACCGGTCCCTCGACCACCGGAGCGGGCGTGTCGGGCCCCGCGGGCGCCTCAGTGCGCGCCGTCCGCGTGTTCTCGCTCATCAGACCCCCTTCGCCACCGGAGTGCGACCGTGCCCGAGCACCGTGCAACCCGACGATCCTACGTCCGCGGGCCCGCCCTGCCGTCCGCGTCGTCCATCGACGCGGGGGCCGCGACCTCACCCCGCGCGGGCCCCGCATCGGCGGGACCGTGGCGGCCGACCGCACCGTGGCGGCCGCACCGGGTCCGCCGACGCCGGACCGGGTGCGGTCAGCCGACCGACAGCAGAGCAGCGACGTCCCGCCCGGCCAGCCGACCTCGGCCGCCCAGGGCGCGCAGCTCGAGCAGGAAGGCCAGCCCGACGACGACGCCGCCGGCGCGCTCGACGAGGTCGGCGGTCGCCGCGGCGGTCCCCCCGGTCGCCAGCACGTCGTCGAGCACCAGCACGCGGGCGCCGGCCGGGATCGTGTGCGGGTGCAGCTCGATCTCGGCCGCCGCATACTCCAGCGCGTACGACGCCGCCAGCGACGGGCCCGGCAGCTTGCCGGCCTTGCGGACCGGGACGAACCCGGCGCCCAGGGCGACCGCGACGGGGGCGCCGAGGATGAACCCGCGGGCCTCCATCCCGGCCACCAGGTCGACCCCGCCCAGGCCGGTCCCGTGCCGCGCGAGGTGGTCGACCACCTCGCGCAGCACGGCGCCGTCGGCCAGCAGCGGGGTGATGTCCTTGAACGTCACCCCGGCCGTGGGCCAGTCCGGCACGTCCCGGACCAGCGCACCGACCCGCTCACCGAGGTCGGCGGCGTCGTGCGCCGTCACCGCTTGGGGCCGCGGCGGCGACGCGGCTGGGCGGCGGTGCCCAGGTGCTGACCCGGCACGACGTGCGCCGACGGCGCCGCGGCGGCACCCGCCAGCGCGGGGGCGCCGTCCCCGGTGGTCGCGCCCTGCGGCGCGCGCGCATCCAGCACGTCGGCGGTGTGCTGGGCGATGCGTGGCTCGCGTGAGCGCAGCGTGACCTCGAGCGGGGTGGCGAGGAACACCGAGGAGAAGGTCCCGACGACCATGCCCACGAACAGGGCGAGCGCGATGTCGCGCAGCGTCCCCGCGCCGAGCAGGAACGCCCCGACGAACAGGATGGCGGCCACCGGCAGGACCGCGACGACCGAGGTGTTGATCGACCGCACCAGGGTCTGGTTGACCGCGAGGTTGGCCTGCTCGGCGTACGTCGACCGGTGCTGCTGGAAGACGCCGGCGGTGTTCTCCCGGACCTTGTCGAACACGACGACCGTGTCGTACAGCGAGTAGCCGAGGATCGTCAGGAAGCCGATCACCGTGGCGGGGGTGACCTCCCAGCCGACCAGCGCGTAGATGCCGACCGTGATGACCAGGTCGTGACCGAGCGCGAGCAGCGCGGCGGCTGCCATCCGCCACGCGCGGAAGTACACGGTCATCACCACGGCGACCAGCGCGAGGAAGACCACCAGCCCCGTGATGGCCTTGCTCGAGACGTCCTGGCCCCACGACGGCCCGATGAAGGCGCTGGTGACGTCGTCCTCGCTCACCCCGTAGGCGTCGGCGAGGGCGCCGCGGACCTGGACCACCTCCTCGGCGGTCAGCTCGGCGGTCTGGACGCGGATCGCGGACCCGCCGACCGTGGTGACGCGCGGCACCTCCTCGGCGGAGACCTCCGCGACGGCGTCGACGGCGGGCTGCTGATCCGTGGTCTGGACGCCCGAGACGGTGAACTGCGACCCGCCGCGGAACTCGATGCCCGGGTTGAGCCCCCGCACGCCGAGCAGCAGCGCGGACAGCGCGACGATCACCAGCGCGATCGTGTACCAGGTGCGGCGCTTGCCCACGATGTCGTACGACCTGCGCCCCGTGTAGAGGTCGTTGCCCCACTGGGCGAATCCGGCGGCGGCCATCAGGACTCGCTCCCCTCGGTGGTGGTGTCGGGTGCGGCAGGGTCGGCGGCCCGCTCGCGCTCACGCTGGGCCGCCCGCTCGGCGGCGCGGCGCTCGGCGATGGTCTGCCGTCCGTCCGACGGCGCACCGGCGACCGGGCCGGTGCGGGGGCCGAGGCCCGCGCCGTCGGCGGAGAGCCGGTGGCTGCCGGAGGCGACGGCGACCGGGTGGGCGTCCGGGCCCGACGACGTGTCACCGAGCAGCGGGTCCCCTCCCGCCGCGCGAGCGCCCCCCGCGCCGGAGGTGGTCGCCGGCGTCGCGTGGGCGACGCGGCCCCGACCGGCGTACACCGGCCCCCGCGCCGCGAGGCGCCGCGGGTCCAGGCCGGACAGCCGGTGGCCGCTGCTGAAGAAGCGCGACCGGGCGGCCAGCTGCATGACGGGGTGGGTGAACAGCATCACCACGACGAGGTCGATCACGGTCGTCAGACCGAGGGTGAACGCGAACCCGCGCACCCCGCCGACGGCGAGGAAGTACAGGACGACCGCGGCGAGGAACGACACGGCGTCCGACGCGAGGATGGTGCGGCGGGCACGCTGCCAGCCGCGGTCCACGGCACCGACCAGGGTCCGGCCCTCGCGCAGCTCGTCGCGGATGCGCTCGAAGTAGACGATGAAGGAGTCCGCGGTGATGCCGATCGCGACGATGAGGCCGGCGACGCCCGGCAGGCTCAGCCGGTAGCCCTGCAGCCACGACAGCACCGTGATCACCCCGTAGGTGAGCAGCGCCGCGACCAGCAGCGACGCGATCGTCACCAGGCCGAGCGCGCGGTACTGGACCAGCGAGTACAGCGCGACCAGGGCCAGGCCGATGGCACCGGCGATCAGGCCGTTGCGGAGCTGCTCCGAGCCCAGCGTCGCGGAGATCTGCTCCTCGCTCTGCACCTCGAACGTGAGCGGCAGCGCACCGAAGTTGAGCTGGTTGGCCAGCGTCGCGGCGGTCTCGCGGGTGAAGGAGCCGGAGATCTCGGCGTTGCCGTCGGAGATGATGACGCCCGGGCTGAGGCTCGGAGCGGAGATGACGAGGCCGTCGAGGACCATCGCGAACTGGTTCTGCGGGGCGGGCAGGCCCTGCAGGCGGGTCGTCACGTCGCGGAACAGCCGCGTGCCCTCGCCGTCGAAGTCCAGGTTCACGACCCACTGGCCCGTGGTGGCGCCGGTCTGCGTGGACTGCAGGCCGGAGGTCGCGCTGGCGAGCTGGTCCCCGCGCACCTCGACCGGACCCAGCAGGTACTTGGCGGTGCCGTCGACGTCGCAGGTGACCAGCGCGGCGTCCTCGGGACCGGTCGTCCCACCGGTCAGGTTCGCCGGGTCGGTGCAGTCGAGGCTCTCGAGCTGCTGCTGGACCTCGGGCGTGAGGTAGAACGCGATGTCGCTGGCCGACTCCGGGCCGGCAGCGGCCGGGTCCTCGGGGGCCGGCTCGACGGCCGGGTCCCCGGGGGCCGGCGCCTCGGTGGCGGGCTCGTCGGTGGTCGGCTCGAACGCGGCGGAATTCTCGATCACGGCGTCGCCGGTCGGGCTCTCCTGCGGCGTGGGGTCCTCGGCCGGCGCCTCGACGGCGGGGTCCTCGGCCGGCGCCTCGACGGCGGGGTCCTCGGCCGGCGCCTCGACGGCGGGGTCCTCGGCGGCCGGCACCTCGGCAGCGGGGTCGATCGGGGTCGGGGCGGTGATCGCCAGCACCGGACGGAACCGCATCTGCGCGGACGTGCGGACCAGGTCGAGGGTCTCCTCCGACGGGGTGCCGGGCAGCCCGACGACGATGTTCGTCCCGCCCTGGCTGGTGATCTCCGCCTCGGCGACGCCGGACGAGTCGACGCGCTGGCGGATGATGGCGATCGCCTGGTCGATCGTCTCGTCGGTGACCTCCTCACCGTCCTCGGTCACCGGGGTGAGGATGAGCTGGGTGCCGCCCTCGAGGTCCAGGGCGAGCTCGGGTGCCCAGCTCGCGTCCGACCACCGGGTCCCCGCCGCGATCGCGCCGATCAGCGCGGCGACGATCACAGCGAGCGTGACCAGGGTCCGGACGGGCCGCGAGCGGCGTGATGTCGATGCCAACGTGACGTCTCTTCTCGTGCGCGCACCGCCCGCAGGCGCAGGCGGTGCAGTGGCGTGTCAGGGCCGGCGCGCCCGTCTGCCCGGGGCGCGCCGACGGGTCAGCGGGGGGAGGTGCCGTCGTCGCGGCGGCCGTCGTCGAGGGTCGACAGGTCGTCCGGGACGTCGATCCGGGCGGAGTGCGACCCCGCGCCGCGGTCCGGGCGCACGTCGCCGGTCACCGGCACGTCGCGCTCGTCGTCGAGCGTCGCGGCGTCCCCGTCGTCGTACGTCCCGTCCGCGGCGAGCTCGTCCTCGTACGTCCCGTCGTCGTACGCCTCGTCGTCCGTCTCGTCGTACTCCTCCTCGTCGTCGGCGACCACGTCCTCGGCCGGCGGGACGAGCTTGGCGATGGCGGCGCGGATCCAGCGGGTCTCGTTGCCGGGGGTCGACTCGAGCGTGATCGTGTCCCCGTCGACCTCGACGATGGTGCCGTACAGCCCCGACCCGGTCATGACGTCCTGGCCGACCTCCAGGTTGGCGCGGAAGTCGGCCGCCTCCCGCTGCTGCTTGCGCGTCCGGCTCGTCATGAGCCACATGGCGCCGAAGGCGAGGAGAAGGATGATCAGGAAGGAGGGGTCCATGGGGGATGACACGTCTCTCGGGTCGTCGGATGTCCGCAGCAGTCTAGGCGCCGCCACGCCGCCCTCCCAACGACCCGGTCACGGCGGGGACGGCGGGTGCGTCGACGGGCCTCAGGCGAACAGCGTGTCGCTGCCGCCGAGGGGCGGCGTCAGGCCGAGGTGCGTCCACGCGCCCGGCATCGCGACCCGCCCTCGGGGGGTGCGTCCGACCAGTCCCTCGCGGACGAGGAACGGTTCGGCGACCGTCTCGACCGTCTCCGGCTCCTCCCCCACGGCGACCGCGAGCGTGGTCAGGCCCACCGGTCCGCCCCCGAAGCGGGTGCACAGCGCCGTGAGCACGGCACGGTCGAGCCGGTCGAGGCCGAGCGCGTCGACCTCGTAGACGTCCAGCGCGGCGCGCGCGGCGCCCAGGTCCAGGGTCCCGTCGCCGCGTACCTGGGCCCAGTCGCGAACCCGGCGCAGCAGCCGGTTGGCGATGCGCGGGGTGCCGCGCGACCGGGAGGCGACCTCGGTCGCCGCGTCCGGGTGCAGGTCGACGCCGAGCAGGTGCGCCGAGCGGACGAGCACCCGCTCCAGCTCGTCCGCGGAGTAGAAGTCCAGGTGCCCGGTGAAGCCGAACCGGTCCCGCAGCGGTGCCGGCAGCAGCCCCGCGCGCGTGGTCGCCCCCACCACGGTGAACGGTGGGAGCGCGAGCGGGATCGCGCTCGCGCCCGCCCCCTTGCCGACGACGACGTCCACCCGGAAGTCCTCCATGGCCACGTACAGCAGCTCCTCGGCCGGCCGGGCGAGCCGGTGGATCTCGTCGAGGAACAGCACCTCGCCCTCCTCGAGCGAGGACAGCACGGCCGCGAGGTCGCCGGCGTGCTGGATGGCGGGGCCGGAGGTGAGCCGCAGCGGGGCGCCGAGCTCGGCGGCGATGATCATGGCCAGCGTCGTCTTGCCCAGCCCGGGCGGGCCGGACAGCAGCACGTGGTCCGGCGCCCGGCCGCGGCCGAGCGCCGCCTGCAGCACGAGCGAGAGCTGGTCGCGCACGACCCGCTGCCCGACGAACTCCTCCAGCCGGCGCGGCCGCAGCGCCGCCTCGGCCGCGCGCTCGACGTCGTCGGCCCCGGGCTCGACGAGGCGCTCGGTGGTGAGCCCGGCGTCCTCAGCCACGGCCGGACCCCAGCGCGCGCAGCGCGGACCGCAGGATGCCGGCGACGTCGGCGTCGCTCACGGGCGGGGCGGCGTCGTCCACCACCCCGCCGACGGCGTCCTCGGCCGCCTTGGCGTTCCACCCCAGGCCGACGAGCGCCTCGACGACCTCGGTGCGTCGGTCGGCCGCCACGGGGACCGGCGCGGGCGTGCTGCCCGTGGTGCCCAGCGGCGCGCCGAGCTTGCCCGCGAGCTCCAGGACGATCCGCTGGGCGCCCTTGTGCCCGATGCCGGGGACCCGCTTGAGCGTGGTGAGGTCCTCGGTGGAGACGGCGCGGCGCAGCGTGTCGGGGCTGTGCACGGCGAGCATGGCCAGCGCGAGGCGGGGGCCGACGCCGGAGACGGTCTGCAGGGTCTCGAACACGGCCCGCTCGTCCGGGTCGGCGAACCCGAACAGGGTCAGGGACTCCTCACGCACCACGAGGCTGGTCGACAGGGTGGCCGCTTCCCCCACCGTCAGGCTGCCCAGGGTGGACGGGGTGGCATGCACGAGCAGCCCGACCCCGCCGACCTCGACGACGGCCCCGTCCAGCCGGACCTGCTGCACCGTCCCGCGAACCGACGCGATCACCGCTCACACCCACCCTTACGCCTGCACCCGGGCAGCACCGGGCGAACACCTGTACGAACGCGCGTCACCGTAACAACTGCGCTCACCCGCGGGTGGGCCGACGCGCCGCGTGCTCCGCGGCCGCCCAGGCGCGCTGCGCCGGGGTCATGGCCTGCAGCGGACGCTGCGGCGCCGACAGCGCCCCCGCCGGCCGCCACAGGTGGCAGATCGCCAGAGCCAGCGCGTCCGCGGCGTCGGCCGGCGTGGGCAGCTCGGCCAGCCCGAGGATCTGGGCGACCATCCGCTGGACCTGGACCTTCTGCGCCCGGCCGGATCCGGTGACGGCGGCCTTGATCTCGCTCGGCGTGTGCAGCGCCACCGGGATCTTGCGCCGAGCGGCCGCGAGCATGGCGATCCCGGCGACCTGCGCGGTCCCGATGACGGTGCTGACGTCGTCGGCGGCGAAGTACCGCTCGACCGCGACGACGTCCGGGGCGTGCCGGTCGATCCAGCCCTCGACCTGCTCGGAGATGGCCAGCAGCCGCTGGTCGATGTCCTCGGTCGACGACGACCGGGCCACCCCGACCGCGACCAGCGCGGCCCGGCGCGCGGGCAGGGCGTCGACGACCCCGAGCCCGCACCGCGTCAGGCCGGGGTCCACTCCGAGAACACGCACGGCCCCACTCTCCCAGCCGGGAGCGGTGGAGCCGTGCAGGGACGCGGGCGCGCCGGGGTGCGGCTCAGTCGTCCTCGAGCTCGGCCATGACCTCGTCGGAGGCGTCGAAGTTCGCGTAGACCTCCTGGACGTCGTCCAGGTCCTCGAGCGCGTCGATCAACCGCAGGATCTTGCGGGCGCCCTCGACGTCCACCTCGATCTGGGTGGCCGGGTGGAAGACGACGTCGGCCGAGTCGTACTCGATGCCGGCGTCCTGCAGCGCGGTGCGGACCGCGACGACGTCGGTCGCCTCGGACAAGATCTCGAACGTGTCGCCGTAGTCGTTGACCTCCTCGGCGCCCGCGTCCAGGACGGCCTCCATGACGGAGTCCTCGGTGACGCCGTCGGCCTTGGGGACCACCACGATCCCCTTGCGGGAGAAGAGATAGGACACCGAGCCGGGGTCGGCCATCTGCCCGCCGTTGCGGGTGAACGCCACCCGCACGTCCGAGGCGGCGCGGTTGCGGTTGTCGGTCAGGCACTCGACGAGCACCGCGACCCCGCCCGAGCCGTATCCCTCGTACATGATCGTGGAGTACTCGGCGCCGCCGGCCTCCTGGCCGGACCCCCGCTTGAGGGCTCGGTCGATGTTGTCGTTGGGGACCGACGACTTCTTCGCCTTCTGGACCGCGTCGAACAGGGTCGGGTTCCCGGCCAGGTCCGCCCCGCCGGTCCGGGCCGCGACCTCGATGTTCTTGATGAGCTTGGCGAACAGCTTGCTCCGCTTGGCGTCGACCACGGCCTTCTTGTGCTTCGTGGTGGCCCACTTGGAGTGACCCGACATCCCTACTCCTCCGTCTGCGCCCGTCGCCGCACCAGCGTCAGCCCTCGCCGTGGTGGCCGGGCCGCGCGTCCAGGGCATCACGGACGATCTGCACGAACAGGCGGTGCACGCGCATGTCGCCGGTGACCTCCGGGTGGAAGGAGGTCGCCAGCAGTCCACCCTGGCGCACCGCGACGATCCTACCGGCGGCCGGACCCTCGTCGACCGCGGCCAGCACCTCGGTGCCGGGGCCGACGTCCTCGACCCATGGCGCCCGGATGAAGACGGCGTGGACCGGGTCGCCGTCCACCCCGGCGAACGCCAGGTCGGTCTCGAACGAGTCGACCTGCCGGCCGAAGGCGTTGCGGCGCACCGTGACGTCCAGGCCGCCGAGCGTCGCCTGCCCGGGGGCGGCGCCCTCGACCCGGTCGGCGAGCAGGATCATCCCCGCGCACGACCCGTAGGCCGGCAGCCCGGCCCGCAGGCGCTCGCGCACCGGTTCGAACAGGTCGAACGCGCGCAGCAGCTTCTCGATGGTGGTCGACTCCCCACCGGGGATGACGAGGCCGTCGACGTCGGCGAGCTCGCTCTCGCGGCGCACCGGCACCGCGGTCGCCCCGGACTCCTCCAGCGCGCGCAGGTGCTCGCGGACGTCGCCCTGCAGGGCCAGCACACCGATCCTGGGCTTCACGGCTGGAGACTCTACGACCGTGGACGTGGCCGCGCGTGCCCCGGGGCGCGCTGCGGCCGTGGCGGTCGTCACGCCGTGAGCGTCCGGGTCACGCCGTCCCAGCCGACGAGCAGCCCCCGCACGTGGTCGGCCAGGCCGACCGGGAAGACCTGCTCGTCGGTCGCCGCGAGGTCGTCCAGGTCCCACCAGCGCAGCTCGTCGATGGTGTCGACCTCGATCTGGGTCCACCCCTCACGCGTGAACGACGACGGGCCCGTGTACCGGGCGAGGTAGAACAGCTCGTCCTGCCGGCACGTCTCGCGGAAGAAGTCGAACTCCGCGGAGCGGGCGAACACCGGCCCGGCGAGGTCGTCGGCCGTGACGATCAGACCGGTCTCCTCCCGCAGCTCGCGGACCGCTGCCTGCAGAGCGGTCTCGCCCTCGTCGATGCCGCCACCGATGGTGAACCACCAGCTCCGCTCGCGCTGGTCGGCGTCGCACCCGTGCAGCAGCAGGACCCGGTCGTCGGCGTCGAGCAGGACGACCCGGGCGGCCCGCCGGAACCGGACGCCGTCCGGCCCGAGCTGCCACTCCGGACCGAGCCGGTCGACGGCCGCGCTCGCGGCACCGCCGTCGTCGGCGCCGGGGCCCGTGGCCGCGGAGGTCACCAGCCGCGCTCGGCCAGCCGGTGGGGCACGGGGACGTCGTCGACGTTGATGCCGACCATGGCCTCGCCCAGGCCGCGGGAGACCTTGGCGATGACGTCGGGGTCGTCGTAGAACGTGGTGGCCTTGACGATCGCGGCGGCACGCTCGGCCGGGTTGCCCGACTTGAAGATGCCCGAGCCGACGAACACGCCCTCGGCGCCCAGCTGCATCATCATCGCGGCGTCCGCGGGGGTCGCGATGCCACCGGCGGTGAACAGCACGACGGGCAGCTTGCCGGCGGTCGCGACCTCCTTGACCAGGTCGTACGGCGCCTGGAGCTCCTTCGCCGCGAGGTACAGCTCGTCCTCGGGCAGCGAGGTGAGCCGGCGGATCTCGTCGCGCAGCGTGCGCATGTGGGTGGTGGCGTTGGAGACGTCACCGGTGCCGGCCTCGCCCTTGGAGCGGATCATCGCCGCACCCTCGGTGATCCGGCGCAGCGCCTCGCCCAGGTTGGTGGCGCCGCAGACGAACGGCACCGTGAACGCCCACTTGTCGATGTGGTGGGAGTAGTCCGCGGGGGTCAGCACCTCGGACTCGTCGACGTAGTCGACGCCGAGGGACTGCAGCACCTGCGCCTCGACGAAGTGCCCGATGCGGGCCTTGGCCATCACCGGGATGGACACGGTCGAGATGATCGCGTCGATGAGGTCGGGGTCGCTCATGCGCGCGACGCCGCCCTGCGCGCGGATGTCGGCGGGGACCCGCTCGAGCGCCATGACGGCGACCGCGCCCGCGTCCTCGGCGATCTTCGCCTGCTCGGCGGTCACCACGTCCATGATGACGCCGCCCTTGAGCATCTCAGCCATGCCGCGCTTGACCTTGGCGGTGCCGACGACGTTCTGGCTGTTCTCGGTGGTCACTGCAGAGCCTCACAGAAGGAGTCGGGGAGAGCGCGCGGTCCGGCCGGCGCGCCCACCCATTCTAGACCTCGCGCGAGGTGCTGGACGCTCCGGGACGGCCCAGGGCCGGGGGCCAGGCGTCGTCGATGTCGAACGGCTCCGGCATGGGGGCGTGCCCGGCCAGGCGCAGCCAGCGCACCAGGGCCTTGCCGCGCACGCGACGGGTCTGGGCGACCGCCTCGTTGTGGAACCGCCGGGACAGCTGGACCCGGAACCAGGCCGCGGCGAGCGCGTCCAGCAGCGCGTCGCCGCCGGGCTCCGCGCGGATCGCGGCCACCTCGGCCGGGTCCTCCAGCGTGGCGCGCAGGGTGCCGGACAGCTCGCTCTCCACCAGTCCCCGGTCGGCGGCGGGCAGCGGCGCCCACGGCCGTGCGGCGGCCTCGGCCGGGCTGCCGAGCTCGGCGGCGACCAGCCGGGCCAGCTCGGCCGGGACCGGGGCGAGCGCACCGCCGCCGCTGGGCCCGGCGTCCAGGGAGGCGAAGGCGGCCTCACCGACGAGCACCGAGCTGACCGGGTCCAGCACGCCGGTCGAGGCGAGCTCGACGGCCGCGGTCGCCCGGCGCACGAGCTGGGCCTCGAGCGTCGCCAGGGACTGGGCGACCTTGCGGTGCAGCCGGTCCAGGCGCGACGCCTCGACCCACACCGCCCACACCGCGACGACGAGCACGGCCGCGACGAGCAGGCCCCACTCCGCCCAGGCCATCAGCGGTCCCGCCGGTCGCTGCGGATCAGCCGCCCGAGCGTGGCGCGGCGCGAGGACGGGTCCTCCCCCACGTGGCCGGCGCCGCCGGCCGACACCATCTCGTAGACGGTCAGCACCTCCTGGGTGACGTGGGACCAGTCGTACCGCTGCACCACCTCGGCGGCGTGCGTCCGGGCCTTCTCCCGCAGCCCCTCGTCGTCGAGCACCCGCAGCAGGGTCGCGGCGAGGTCGTCGGCGTCGCCGGTGCGGAACAGGGTGCCGGCGGTGGCCTCGTCGAGCACCCGGCGGAAGGCCCCGAGGTCGCTGGCCACCACCGCGGCGCCCGCGCTCATGGCCTCGACCAGCACGATGCCGAAGCTCTCGCCACCGGTCTGCGGGGCGCAGTAGACGTCGACCGAGCGCAGCAGCCCGGCCTTCTCGTCGTCGGTGATGCCGCCGAGGAACTCCACCGCGCGGGCGTCGTCGCCGAGCAGGCGGCGCACCTCCTCCGGGCCGGTCTCCCCGCGGCCGGCCACGAGGAACCGGGCCCCGGGGTGCCGGCGCAGGACGGCGGGCACCGCGTCCAGCAGGACGGGCAGTCCCTTGCGCGGCTCGTCCAGCCGTCCGAGGAACGCGATCGTGGGTGCGTCCGGGGTGCCGGTCCACCGCGGGTCCGGCCGGGCGGTGCGGAACCGGTCGACGTACACGCCGTTGGGGATGACGACGGCGTCACCACCCATGTGCTCCACGAGCGTGCGGCGCGCGTCCTCGGAGACCGCGATGCGCGCCGAGATCTTCTCCAGGCTCTGCCGGACCAGCGGGTAGGCCATCTGCAGCGCCCGCGACCGGACGAGGGCGGTGTGCATGGTGGCGACGATGGGGCCCTCGGCGATCCACAGGGCCAGCATCCCCAGGCTGGGGGTCACCGGCTCGTGCAGGTGCAGGACGTCGAACTCGCCGGCGGCGAGCCAGCGCCGGACGCGGGCGGCGGTCAGCGGCCCGAAGGTCATCCGGGCGACCGCGCCGTTGTAGCGGACCGGGACGGCCCGCCCGGCCGAGGTCATGTACGGCGGGATCGGCGTGTCGTCGTCGGCGGGGGCGAGCACGGACACGTGGTGGCCCTGGGCGATCAGGGCCTCGGCGAGGTCGCGCACGTGGAACTGGACGCCCCCGGGGACGTCGAAGGAGTACGGGCAGACGATCCCCACCCGGAGGGGCCGCGGTGGGGTCGGGGTCATGCCGACGCCCCGCCGGACGCGCCGTCGGCTGCCCCGCCCGCCGTCGACGGTCCGGCTGCTGTGCCCGCTCCCGTGCCGGCCGAGCTGCCGGCCGAGCTGCCGGCCGAGCTGCCGGCCCCGGAGCGGGCGAGCGTAGCCGCGTAGCGCACGGGGTCCAGGTCCTCCACGAAGACCTTCTGCAGCATGTGCCAGTCCTGCGGGTGGTCGCCGATGCCGGCGCACAGCACGTCGACCCAGGCCTGCGTCATGGTCGCGACCGCGTGGCCGCGATCCGCCGTGGCGGGCACCGGCACGGCGTCGTGGAACGTGATGACGATCCCCCACGGCGACCCGGCCGCGCGGCGCCGGGTCCGGTCGAGCCGCTCGTAGTGGAGGGTGACGGGCCGCAGCTGGACCCCGGTGGACAGCGCCAGCGCGGCCGGGCCCGCAGCGACCCGGGCGGTCCGCCCCCACATCTGCACCTCGACGCCGTGCGCGGTCAGGTCACGGTCGGCGAGCAGCGGGACCAGCCGGCCCCCGCCGCGGACCGCGCGCACCAGCCGCCGGAACACCTCACCGCCGGACCTGTCCAGCGGCACGATCTCCAGGCCGATGCCCTCCCGGAAGGCGAGGAACTCCCGGAACGCCGCCTCGGGCTCGAGCCGTTCGGCGACCGTCGTGACCGGGCCGATCGCCCGGGCGGCGTACGCGCCGGCCAGGTCCCAGTTGCCCAGGTGCCCCAGGGCGAGCACCACCGAGCGCCCCGCGGCGAGCTCGGCACGCAGGGGGGCGTCGCCCACGGTGCGGACCCGGGCGTCGGTCTGGGCGGCGGTGAAGGACGCCAGCGTGAAGGCCTCCGCGTAGTAGCGCAGGTAGGACCGCATGCCGTCGCGCGCGAGCCGCCGGACGTCGGCGGGTGAGGCGTCCGGCCGGACCCGCGCCAGGTTGCGCTCCAGCTGGCGCACGCCGGCGGGCCGTCGCCACCACACGACGTCGGCGCAGAGCGTCGCCGCCGCGCCCAGCACGGGGCCCGGGACGTACCGCGCCAGGCGCCACGCGGGGCCGAGCAGCACCCCGACGTTCACCGCACGACCTCGGCCTGGCGCCGGACGGTCGCCATGCGCTGGACGACGGTCACGGCGCTGGCCACCGCCAGCAGCGCCAGGACGACCGTGAGCACCTCCCGCGGCAGACCGAGCCCGACCAGCGCCGTCGCGGTGAGCACGGCCAGCAGGCGGTCGGCGCGCTCGGCGATCCCGACCGCGGCCGTCATCCCCAGCCCCTCGGCCCGGGCCCGCGCGTACGGCACGATCGAGCCGAGGACGAGGCACGCCAGCGCGAGCACGGCGGTCGGCCGGTGCTCCCCGCCGCCGGTGAACCACAGCAGCAGGCCGCCGAAGATCGCGGCGTCACCGAACCGGTCCAGGGTCGAGTCCAGGAACGCGCCCCAGGAGCTCGTGCGACCCGAGCGGCGGGCCATCACGCCGTCGAGCGAGTCCGTGAGCACGAACACCGTGATGACCAGCGTGCCCGCCAGCAGGTGCCCCGTCGGGTAGAGCACGAGGGCCGCCAGCACGACCGCCGCGGTCCCCGTGATCGTGACCGCGTCCGGCGTCACGCCGCGGGCGAGGAGCAGGTCGGCGATCGGCGTCATGACCCGGGTCATGCCGCCACGGAGTCGGTTCAGCACGTCCCGATCATCCTCTCGCCGGTGTCGGCGACGGCCAGGCCGCCACGAGCCGGGCGTGCGTGTCACCGAGCAGCTCGGGCAGCGCCTTGGTGCGGCCGACGATCGGCAGGAAGTTCGCGTCCCCGCCCCACCGCGGCACCACGTGCTGGTGCAGGTGGGCGGCGATGCCTGCTCCGGCGACGGTGCCCTGGTTCATCCCCAGGTTGAACCCGTGCGGCGCCGACACCTTCCGCAGCACGCGCATCGCCGTCTGGGTGAGCGTGGCGACCTCGGTGGTCTCCTGCGCGGTCAGCTCGGGATAGCCGGCGACGTGGCGGTACGGCAGCACCATGAGGTGGCCGGGGTTGTAGGGGTAGAGGTTCAGCACGACGTAGGCCACCGCGCCGCGCGCGACGACCAGCGCCTCGACGTCGTCGAGCGTGGGCGCACGGCAGAACGGGCACGCGTCCCCGGCCGAGGCGTCCGCGGGCTTGTCCTGCCCGCCGATGTACACCATGCGGTGCGGCGTCCACAGCCGCTCGAACCCGTCCGGCTCGCCGGGGTGCTCCCCGGCGACCTCGTCCCCCACCGACATCAGACCTGGGCCCGCTCGCGGACCGCGGACACGATCCGCTGCACGGCCTCGGCGACCGGCACGGCGTTGTCCTGGCGACCGTCGCGGTACCGGAACGACACCGCGCCGGCGTCGACGTCGTCGCCGCCGGCGATCAGCACGAACGGGATCTTCTGGGTGCTGGCGGTGCGGATCTTCTTGCCGAACCGGTCGTCGGAGACGTCGAGCTCGGCGCGGATGCCCTGCGCGCGCAGCTGCGCGACGACGTCGGCCAGGTAGTCGTTGAACGGCTCGGCGACCGGCACCGCGACGACCTGGACCGGGGCGAGCCACGCCGGGAACGCACCGGCGTAGTGCTCGGTGAGGACGGCGAAGAACCGCTCGATCGACCCGAACAACGCCCGGTGGATCATCACCGGGCGCTGCCGGCTGCCGTCCGAGGCGGTGTACTCCAGGTCGAACAGCTCGGGCAGGTTGAAGTCGAGCTGGATCGTCGACATCTGCCACGTGCGCCCGATGGCGTCCTTGGCCTGCACGGAGATCTTCGGCCCGTAGAACGCCGCGCCGCCCGGGTCCGGCACCAGGTCCAGGCCCGACGCCGTCGCGACCTCGCGCAGCGTCTCGGTGGCCTCCTCCCACACCTCGTCCGACCCCACGGACTTGTCCGGGTTGCGGGTGGACAGCTCGAGGTAGAAGTCCTCCAGGCCGTAGTCCCGGAGCAGGTCGAGGACGAACCGGAGCAGGCTCGCGAGCTCGTCGCGCATCTGCTCACGGGTGCAGTAGATGTGCGCGTCGTCCTGCGTGAACCCGCGCGCGCGGGTCATGCCGTGCACGACGCCGGACTTCTCGTACCGGTACACCGTGCCGAACTCGAACAGCCGCAGCGGCAGCTCCCGGTAGGACCGGCCACGCGACCGGAAGACCAGGTTGTGCATCGGGCAGTTCATCGGCTTGAGGTAGTAGTTCTGCCCGGGGCGGCGCACCGTCCCGTCCTCGTCCAGCTCGGCGTCCAGCTGCATGGGCGGGTACATGCCCTCGGAGTACCAGTCGAGGTGCCCGGAGAGCTGGAACAGCCCCTCCTTGGTGATGTGCGGGGTGTTGACGAAGGAGTACCCGCCCTCGACGTGGCGTCGTCGGGAGTAGTCCTCCATCTCCATCCGCACGATGCCGCCCTTGGGGTGGAACACGGCCAGGCCGGAGCCGATCTCGTCCGGGAAGGAGAACAGGTCGAGCTCGTTGCCCAGCCGGCGGTGGTCGCGCCGCTCCGCCTCGGCCAGGCGCTCGAGGTGGGCGCGCAGCTCGTCCTTCGTGGGCCAGGCGGTGCCGTACACGCGCTGCAGCTGCGGGTTCTTCTCCGACCCGCGCCAGTACGCGGCGGCCGAGCGGGTGAGCTGGAAGCCGTTGGCGATGAGCCGGGTGCTGGGCAGGTGCGGGCCGCGGCACAGGTCCTGCCAGGCGACCGTGCCGTCACGCTTGACGTTCTGGTAGATGCTCAGGCCGCCCAGGCCCACCTCGACGGAGGACGAGTCCTCGTCGTTCGTGGTGCCCTTCAGGCCGATGAGCTCGAGCTTGTACGGCTCGCCGGCGAGCTCGGTCCGCGCCTCGTCCTCGGTGACGTCCCACCGGCGGAAGGTCTGGCCCTCCTTGACGATGCGCTGCATCGCCTTCTCCAGCGCCTTGAGGTCCTCGGGGGTGAACGGCGTGTCCACGTCGAAGTCGTAGTAGAAGCCGTCGGTGATGGGCGGGCCGATGCCGAGCTTGGCGGTCGGGTTGATCTCCTGCACGGCCTGCGCGAGCACGTGGGCGGTCGAGTGCCGCAGCACGGCCAGCCCGTCCGGGGAGTCGATGGTGACGGCCTCGACGACCTCGCCGTCGGCGACCGGCAGGTGCAGGTCGCGCAGCTCGCCGTCCACCCGGACGACGACGACGTCGCGCCGCTGGCCGTACAGGTCGGCCGCCGTGGCACCCGCCTCGACCGTGACCTCGGCGCCGTCGACGGTGAGGGTGAGGGTCTGGGCGGACGGTGCCGACACGGGGTCTCCTGCTGGTCGAGGGGTGCTCGGGCTGCGCCCGGTCCGGACGCAGCGACGATGCTACCGAGGCGGGCGGGCCGGCCCGACGCCGGCCCGACGCCGGACCGACGCCGGACCGACCAGGGGCCGGGCGGCGACCGGGCCCGTCCGCATGCGCCCGCGGGATCACAGCAGCACGCTGGCGCCCACCCGGTACAGCTCGAGCCGGTCCCGGCCCTCGGCGAGGCGCACCACCCGGTCCCCGAGGCGCACCGCGTGCGCGAACCACGGCACCGCGTCGTAGCGGGCGACCTCACGCACGCCGTCCGGTCCGGTGACCAGGACCCGTGCCGTGCCGTCGTCGAGGGTGGCCAGCACGGCCGCCGGATCGACGAACGGCGTGTGCGCGAGCGAGACGACGGCGGCGTCCTGGACGTCGAGCCGCTGCCCGTCGGGCGATCCACCGGTCACCGCGCCGGTCGGCACGCCGGTCACCGTGCCGGTCACCGCTGCGCCGGCCACCGCTCCGCCGCGCAGCATGACGCCGTGCCGGTCCCCCACCAGGAGCCGGCCCCGGGCGTGCGCGGCCGTGATGGCTCCGGCCGCCTGGATCTCGTCGCGGATCTCGAGGGTCGGGGACAGCACGAGCACCCGGTCGCGGGTGACGGCGACCACCCCCTCCGCCCCGACCGTGGCATCCCGGACCGGGACGTCGACCACGGTCCGGGTCAGCCGACCCGACCGGTCGACGACGGCCAAGCCGTCGTCGCCGTAGAGCAGCAGCCCGTGCGCCGACCTCAGCGCCCCGCTGAACCGGCCCGGCCAGGTCCGCTCGGCCGCTGCCGGTGAGGGCGACGTGACGGCGTACGCGACGGCCCGGTCGTCCAGCAGCGCGACGACGCCGGGCGCACCGGACACCGGGACCACGTCGATGCCGCGAGCCCGGCCGGGCAGCCGGACGACGCCCTCGTGGACCAGGTTGGTCTGCCGGACCTCCAGGCCGCCCGGGCCGGGGTCCGCCGTGACGTCGACCGTCCCGGACTGCACCGACCACCCCGGGGCGTCGAGGCGCCGGATGCCCAGCTCGCGGTCCTCGCCGCTGGGAGCCACGACCGTGGTGAGGTGCACGGGGTCACCGGTGCTGACCGCGGTGACCACCGCGCTGCCGTCGCGGTCGACCAGCCGGGCGGCCTGCCCCGCCGGCAGGCCCGAGACGACGACGTCCCACAGGTGCTCGACCCGGGAGCCGTCCTCCGGTGGCCGCGGTGACCACCGGGGGTTGTAGCCGACGTGGGTGCCGAGCCACGGGTCGACGAGCTGCTGGCAGTCTGCGACGGCGGCGAGCAGCTCGGCGCCGAGCGCCTGGAACCGGGCAGCGTCGACCACCGGCAGCGCGGCGAACCGCAGCAGCCGCGTGCCCCCGCTGGTCCGCACCATCAGGTCGATCGGGTAGGGGGCGGCGTAGTAACCCGGGCCGGGTGCGGCGACGTCGACCGACAGGTCCAGGGGCGGCTGGCCGTCGCCGACGCTCACATCGGCCGGGGTGACGGCGCCGCCGGGACGGTCGAGCGACACGGGACCGCACAGCGACAGCGGGGCGGTCCCCCTGTTGCCGATCCAGGCCCGGGCGTGCAGCACCCGGAACCGGGAGTGGTCGTCGTAGAAGGCGGCCACGAGCGCCATCGAGGCAGGACCGCACGACACCCGCGGTGCGGCGATCGCGAACTCGGTGTGCTCGATCAGGGGCACCGCCGAGGTCAGCTCGGTCGTCGACATGCTGCCCGCGAGCGCCACCCCGTCGGGCAGGGCGAGCAGGGTCGTCACCTGGCTCCGCAGAGAGCCGGGGACGGTCGGGACCGCGACGGCCTGGCTGACACGCAGGGTGGTCGGGGAGGTCTGCTCGACGTCCAGGCCGGCGTCGTCGAGCGCCTCGACCGCTGCCGAGCCGGCGAACCGCAGGATCAGCTCCTCGGCGGGGACGCCGAAGAGGCGGATCACCGAGAGCGCGAAGGTGCTGACGAACCCCCGCACCTCGGTGATGCGCGAGAAGTCGATGTCGACGCTCAGGGTGCCCGGTGCGGTGACCGCCGGGCGCAGCACGACGTGCGGCTCCGCCTGGACCGTGAGGTCGAGGTCGAGCTCCTGCACCTCGACCGCGTGGAAGATCAGCAGCGCGCTGACGTCGAGCACCGCCCGGCCGCCCTCGACGCGGTACGTGCAGTCCGGGTAGGCGTCGAGGGCGTCGTCGCGGGGCAGGCTGCTGCCCAGGACCGCCTTCGCCGACTCGGTGAGATAGCCCGCCTCGACGAACAGCGACCAGTCGTTGCCCTGCCGCCGGTCGACGGCGTGACCGCTGTAGAAGGTGGTCCACGGGCCGTAGGAGTACCAGCTGGACCCGCCGACCTGGATCCGGACCGCGAGGGTCTGCCCACCGGCCGCCAGGGCCAGGCCGGCGTTGAGGAACCGGATGCCCCGGCGCAGCCCCGCCAGTCCCATCGGGACCGTGCCGGACGGTGCGAGCACGCGCACCCGGTCGGTGACGAACCCCCGGATCTGCGCCAGCACCTCGGGCGGCAGGCTCGCCGGCAGCGGCGCCGGGAGCGGGGGGACGACGACGTCGACGGCGCCCAGGTCGGCGCGCAGGTAGCACTCGTCCGGGAGTGCGTAGGCGCTGAGCTCGAAGGTCACGACCACCTCCACCGCGACGAGCCGTGGTGACTCGTTCGGGTGCGCGCGGACGTCCGCCTCCGTGGTGAGCTGGAGGACGAGGTGCTGCTCGAGCAGGACGGGGAAGCCCGTCGCCGGGTGGTCGGTCGCGCGGACCTCGCCGTGGTCCTCCAGGAAGACGGCGAACTCGGTCTCCGGCCCGCGGCGCAGGTGGCTGGCCTCGACGTCGATGCGGTCGATGACGATCTGCACACCCGCCGCCGCAGGGAGCACCGGCGGGCACAGCGCCGACGAGCGCAGGAGGTTGCGCTGGGCGACGAGGAAGCGATCCGTCGCGATCTGGAACTCGAACAGGGACATGGGGCGTCCTGGGCAGCCGGACCGGTGGGCTCAGCGGACCGGCAGGTCCGGCGGCTCGGGCGGCAGGGGCTGCGGGTTGAGCTCCGCCAGGATCTCGCCGACGTCGAAGACGATCCACCCCCGGCGACGCCCGCCGACGACGATGATCGACACCTCGTCGGCGCCGTCGGCCCCGAGCGGCGGCTCCTCACGGACCTCCAGCGGGGTCCCGGCGACGACGGCCTCGAGCACGTCGGCCTGCTCGGGCGGCATCGAGTCGAACAGCTCCTGCAGTCGCGACTGCACGGCGCGCACATCCGTGGACCGGGCCATGATCCGCCTCCATCGAACGCCGGCGGCCAGCACAGGCGCGGCCTGTCTCGACGTACCACCATGCTGCTCGCACGGCTGCCGGCGGCACCAGGCAATTTGTCCCGGGGTCTGCGCCGCGGTGCGAGGCGGTTGCGGTGCGACGTCACGGCGAAGCCGGGCACCGCGTCCGGTGCGGCGGATGGCCGCCGGTGCGCAGCGACGCGGGGAACACGAACGGGCCAGGTCCCGAGAGGGACCTGACCCGTGGGTGAGGGTGGGCGATACTGGGTTCGAACCAGTGACCTCCTCGGTGTGAACGAGGCGCTCTACCACTGAGCCAATCGCCCGTCGTGCCCGCGGCCAGGTGCTCCGCGGCGACTCCGACGAGGATAGCGGATCGGTGCCGAGGAACCGAAACGGGGCCCGGGGACGTGCGCGCGGGCCTGCTGCCACTTGGGTGAAACGTGCAGGAAATCGCGCCTCGCGCTGGTGGTGTCCCGTAGCCTTCGGGCAACCGAAGAGGAGGCGACGATGGCTGTCCGCCCGTTTGACGTCGTCGAAGTGGTGACGATGCAGCTGGTCCTGTCCGACGCGTCGGTGCTCGGCGTCACCGCGGAGCTCGGCTTCCGGGCCGCGGACCCGTACACGGTACGCGCCGTCTTCACCGGCCCCCACTCGATGTCGACCTGGCTGATCGGTCGTGAGCTCCTCGCGCAGGGCGTGCACGCGACGCAGGACGCCCCGGCCGGGACCGGGGACGTCCGGGTCTGGCGTGACGACGACCCTGCCTACGTCCTCATCTCGCTCAGCGGTGTGGAGGGCGACGCGCTCCTGGCCGCCCCGTCCGAGCCCGTCGAGCGCTTCGTGACGACCACGCAGCAGCTCGTGCCTTTCGGGTCGGAGAGCACCCGGATGGACCCGGAGATCAGCCGCCTGATCGCGGCTCTGCTCACCGCCTGATCGGAACCGCACGCCGACCTCGGCCCCTGACCGCCCCGCGGTCGGGGGCCGACGTGCGTCCTGCGTCCGTCGGGCCCTCCGGCGAGGTCAGGGGTCGAGCTCGTCCGGCAGCCGGGCCGCGAACACCCGCTGGGCCTCGAGGCTGAGTGGTCCTGCCTCGAGCGGGGTGCCGTCCAGCGCGACGACCGGCTGGACGTCGCGGGTGGAGGACGTCAGCGCGAGGTGCGCCCGGCCGGCCAGGACGTCCTCGAGCACCTGCCAGGGCAGCTCGCCGGGGCCCGACTCGCGCACCGGCATGCCGGCCTGCCCGCACCACTGGAGGAAGAGCTCGCGGGTGATGCCGGCCAGGCACCCGCTGGACAGCGGCGGCGTGAGGAGCTCGCCCCCGAGCTCGACCACGACGTTCGACCCGGTGCCCTCGCACAGCTCCCCGACGGTGTTCGCGAACAGCGCCTCGTCCGCACCCCGTTCGGCCGCGTAGCCCAGCGCCACGACGTTGTCCGCGTACGACGTCGTCTTCAAGCCCGCGACCGCGGACCGCTCGTTGCGCACCCACGGGACCCGCACGGCGCGCGACGACCGCGCCCGGCTCGCGGGCGCGGCGACCACCACGAGCGTCGGACGCTGCTCGGCGGCGGGCAGCCGGTTGGAGCCCATCGGTCCCGGACCCCCGGTCACGGTGATCCGGACCCGCCCGGCCGCCGACCCCGCGGCCTCCAGGACGGCGGCCACCCCCGCGCGGACCTCGTCGGCATCGGGTGCGGGCAGTCCCAGCCCGCGCGCGGAGCTCTCCAGGCGCCGCAGGTGGCGGCTGAGCGCGAACGCGCGGCCGTCGTGGACGGCGCACGTCTCGAAGACGCCGTCCCCCACGGTGAGGCCGTGGTCGACGGCGGTGACGATCGGCTCGTCCGGCGCACGGAGCCGGCCCCCGGACCAGATGACGACGCTCATACCGGTCAGTGTGGCGCAGAAGCCAGGCCGATCAAGCGGTGCGCCTTCAGCTCGGTCTCGGCCCACTCGGCGGACGGCTCGCTCCCCCACGTGATGCCGGCCCCGGTGCCGAACCGCAGCGTGCCGGACACCGCCGCCGCCCGGTCGCCCGGGGCGACTTGGGCGCCCGCGCGCACCTCGGCATCGGCTGTCCACCAGAAGGTCCGGATCCCGACGGCGAGCTCTGCGCGGCCGGCGTCCGCGTCGATCCACCCGACCGCGCCGCAGTACGGGCCGCGGGGCACCGGCTCGAGCGCCGCGATGAGCCCCAGCGCCGCGAGCTTCGGCGCGCCGGACACCGACGCGGGCGGGTAGGTCGCGGCCAGCACGCGCGCCCACCGGTCCGGCGCCGAGGCCGCCGAGCGGGTCAGGCGCCCCTGCACGGTGGACACCAGGTGCACCAGGCCGGGATGGTGCTCGACCGCGAGCAGCGACGTCACCTCGACGCTCCCCGGGTCGCACACGCGCTGGAGGTCGTTGCGGACGAGGTCGGTGATCATGACGTTCTCCGCCCGGTCCTTGTCGCCGAGCCGCGCCTGCGTCGGGGCGGTGCCCTTGATCGGCGCGGACGTCAGGACGCCGTCCCACAGGCGCAGGTAGAGCTCCGGGGACGCGCTCACCACCCACACCGGCGGCAGCCCGGAGGACGCCGGGACGTGGACCAGGCCGCCGAACGGCGCGGGATTGCCGCGGGCCAGGACGGCGGCCAGGGCCTGCGCGGACGGCTCGCCCCCGGCTCCCCCTCGCAGCGGCGCGGCAAGGACCCGGCACACGTTGGCCTGGTAGACGTCGCCGGCCCGGACCGCCCCCCGGACCGCCTCGACCGCGCGCTCGTACGTCGGGCGGTCCATCGACGTGCTCCAGCCCGTGACCGACGGCCCCTGCCAGGCGTCACCGTCGCCCGGATCGGCCGTCCCGTCGCCGCGGACGACGTCGGCGAACCGCCAGGCGCGCACGGGTCCGTCGAACTCCCCCACCACGGCCCAGAAGCCCCCGCGCGCCACCGTGGCCGCGTCCTCGGCGAGGTCGACGCACTCGACCGGGCGCCGGGCGCGGACGCCCGCGAACCGGGCCTCGCCGGCGGCGGGACGGGCGGCGTCGGCGGGCACCCCGCCACGGTACCGAGGGCGCCGGACCAGCCCCGGCGCCGTCCGGCCGTGGCGGACGGCGGCGCGACCCGTCTGCGCCGCTGCCGGGGCGACCGGCCGGGCGCCAGTTGGACTCTCGCCGACGAGGTGGTCTAAAGTCTGGGACGCGCCCGGCGCACCGGATCGGAAACGAGACGGGACACGGGTCGTGCGGACGTGGCTCAGTGGTAGAGCATCACCTTGCCAAGGTGAGGGTCGCGGGTTCGAATCCCGTCGTCCGCTCGGTGGCCCCGACCCTGTGGTCGGCTCCCGGAGCTTGTGAGCGTCGGGTCGCACGGTGGAGTGGCCGAGAGGCGAGGCAGCGGCCTGCAAAGCCGTCCACACGGGTTCGAATCCCGTCTCCACCTCTGCAGTCGTAGTACCCCAGGCAGTACCGCACGGGCGATTGGCGCAGCGGTAGCGCGCTTCCCTGACACGGAAGAGGTCACTGGTTCGATCCCAGTATCGCCCACCAGCACCACCGCAGGTCAGGGGCCGTTTCGGAGAGATCCGGGACGGCCTTTGTGCTGCCCAACCGGCTTCGCTAGTCAAACTGCTAGTCATCGGTGTGCCCCCCGTCCGAGCCGAAGATGTCGTCCATCGCCCGAGCGCCGCGGGTGAGCACCGGCCGGAGCTCCTTGCGGTACACCGTCTCGGTCACCTTCGTGCTGGCATGACCGACCAGGTGGGCGATGTCCTCGATCGGCACCCCCGAGCTGGACATGACCGAGACGAAGCTGTGCCGCAGCTCCCGCGGGGTCCAGTCCTCCGCAGGCAGCCCCGCGGCCGCCACGACGGCTCTGAACCCCCGCCGGACGTTCGCCGCGTCCAGGGGCGTCCCGGTCCGGCTGGCGAACACGAGGCCATGCTCGCGCCATCGCTCCCCCGCCTCCCGTCGCCACGTCTCCTGCAGCTCGCGGTGCGTGCGGAGAGCGACGACTGCCCGAACGGGTAGCTCGATGGTTCGGCGCGACCGCCGTGTCTTCGTGTCTCCGTCACTCCGCACCGAACGCCACAGCTCCACGGTGGGCGGCACGTCGGGAGGTCGCCCCTCGAGGTCGACGTGCTCCCATCGCAGAGCCCGCAGCTCCTCTGTCCTGGCCCCGGTCAGCAGCGACACCACGACGTACGCGTGCATCGGTGAGCGCTCCGACGCCGTGATGACCCGCTTCGCCTGTTGCAGGGTGAGCGACTTGGAGGGCCGGCCCACCTGACCTCGAGGCACGTCGCACAGCAGTGCGACATTCCGACCGACGAGATCACGTGCTTCCGCTCGCCGGATCGACATCCTCAAGATCGACAGAAGGCGCTTCACCGTGTCGGTGCTCAGAACCTCAGCCCGACCCGCCAGCCAGGTCTCCACCTCTGCGGCGGTCAACGCGCTCAGACGTCTCGCACCGAGCTCGGGGAGCACGTGTGTGATGGCGAGGCTTCGGCGGTTCGCCACCGTGCTATCCCCTCGGCCGACAAGGCCGTGGTCGAGCCACGACTCGACGGCCTCGCGAACGGTGTACGCGTGTCGCTCGGCCGCGAGTCCGGCGTCCTGCACGCGCTGCGCGTCGCGGAGCTTCGCCCGGACCTCCGTCTTGGTGCGGCCGCTGATCCACTTAACGCGTCGCTTCCCGTTCGGCCAGTACCCCAGTGAGACGAGCCCGACCCAGCGTTGGCGCGACTCGTTCCAGTAGAGGCTGCCCTCGCCGTAGCTACGCCGCGCGCCCACCGTCGCCGCCCGCCGCTCGCATGAGCTCCGCCACGTAGTCGTCGATCGCCGCTCTGGGCACCAGCCGTCGACGACCGACGGTCACCGTCACCAGCCGACGCGACCTGATCAGCTCGTACAGCTGGGTCCGGCTCAGGTTGAGCAGCGCCATCGTCTCGGGCACGTCGTACAGCACACGCCCGGGCGTCACCCCCTGCGGCATCAGTGTTGAACCCTTACTCACTGCCATCGCCCCCGCTCTCGTTCGGTCCGCTCCTCTGCCGAAAGACTGTCCACAGCCGCCACGGGCGGGCCGGCACGCTGACAGACAGCGGCGCCGACCATGACCTCACGCGCCCGTTCGTACTCCGCACGCCACCGCCGCGCCTCGACGACGCTGCCCATCACGACGCGGGCGTAGTCGAGCGCGGACACGGGGACGTCCTGCCAGGTGTAGCGGGGAAGCCCATCCGTGTGGAGGACCTCCGCTGCCATCCGTTCCGCCGCGGGCGCCTCGATACCGGCGGCCTGAAGCGCCGCTCGGACGACGGCGGCACGGTCCGCCCGGTGCTCGGTCAAGGTCTTCCCCGACCAGCTCCGCGAGACAAGCACCCGCCGCCCACCGACCCCGAGGTGCTCCCGGTCGTGCGCCTTCGCTGGGCATCGCCCCGGCACGAGTCCGGGCCCGGCGTTGTACGGCTGGACTCCGAAGCGGAGCCAGTTCGCGCACTCCTTGGAGCAGGGCAGCCAGCGGACCTCGTGGTGCAAACGGTCGATATGGGCCTCATAGGCGACGTCCACCGCGTCGTCATCGGCGTACGTCTCCGCGACCGCCTTAGTGAGGTACTTCGTCAGGTACCGCACCGCGCGATCGGCGTCCGGAGTCCCGCCGACGATGCCCTTGATGTCGACCTGCGAGCCGAGCCGCATGACGTGCGCAGGTCTCGTGCCCGGCAGTTCGTCGCCGAGGGCGTCGACGGCCTGCTGCCAGGTCGGCAGCGCCATACCGGTGTCCGGGTCGCGGTAGTCGGCGCCATCCCACACCGGGAGGCGGTGGTCGTACACCGGGGTCTCCATCTGCGGCCACCACAGCTGAAAGTACGTGGCTTTCGTGACAGCCCTGAGGGTGGCTCTCGGGATCGCGCCACGGATGGCGACGTGGAAGTGCGGCGCGAGGCGGCGTTGCGCCTCCACAGCACCGAAGTACTGCGCCCTGTAGCCCGCGCAGCGGCGCAGGTTCTGCACCCACCGATCCAGCAGCTTCGAGAAGTGGAGAGCATCCAACGCGGCACGACGGTAGTCGTACCGAGCTGGGTCGACCGGCGCGCCGGTGAACGGGCGGACCTTGCCGTACGACGGAAGTGTCAGCGTCACGAACATCGACGGCTGGTACATCTTGCCGTCGGGAGCCGTGAAGGTCCGGCCGACGGTCCGGTTCTCGACCGGACGAGTGGGCAGGTCCGGAGCGTCGGCGCGGCGACGGGTCGACCGCGTCTGACGCGCAACCTCGTCGCCAACGTCCTCTTGCTCGCCGGCGTCGTTCTCCTCGGCCGGGCAGCTGTCGGGGCCGCCCGCGTGCTCCACCGTGGCGGGATCCACGGCAGGCTCGACGGCGGCGTGCCAGCCCTCCGCGCACTGCGTCATCCGTAGGCGGCGCGCGTTGGACGCGCAGCTCGGGCATCGGGACTCGCGAGTCGATCCGCACCGGATCGCGACCGTGGTGACGACCCCGGTGGCACGGTCGGTGACCCGCCGGACGACAGGACGAACACAGACCGCCTGCTCGATCGCCAACTCACGCACCACGTCGTCGCCGATAGCCGGCCTGCTGGCGCGTCCCGATGCGAGCGCCGGAGCGCGCCGCTCGGCAAGGAGAGTCGTCATGCCGCGCTCCGCGTCTCTGCTGCCGTCATGTCCGCCGACGTCCCGTACTCCGCGACGAGCGCGTCGATGTGTTGGTCGGTGAAGTGCGGGAACCGCACGCGCAGAGGTTCAGCGACCCCCTCGATGCCGACGTACCCGGTCCCGGGCATGGACTCAGCGATCCGGTCGCACCGAGCTCCGCGATCGCGCGCTCCCGCTCCGAGCACCAGCGCGACCTGGTCAGCCTCCGACAATCGCAGGGCGATCCTGGTCGGGAACAGGTCCCGGACAGTGACAACCTCTTTGCGGGGATCTTGAACGGCGCCGACCACGCTCACACCCACCGCGCGGCCCTGCGACAGCAGCAGCGACAGCGCCGCACCGATACGTCGCTTCGCTTCCCGATCGGTGATGTACGCGGTGAGGTTTGCCAGCTCGTCGATCAGGACCACGATCAGCGGCTCCTCCTCCGTCGGGCTGTGGAGTCGGGTGATCCCCCGCAGGCGTGCCTGGCGTCGCCGCATGATCGAGACGGCGTCCTCCAACGCCCGCGCGAACTCGATCTCGTAGTCGCCGCCGTCATCCGGATCGCCGTAGACGAATCGGTCGAACAGCGGCCTCCCCGCGGCCAGCTCCATGCCACCCTTCGGGTCGAGCGCCCACACCCGGGCCGTGCGGTCGCGGATGGCCGGCGCCAGGCCCGCGACGATGGCCCAGAGAACCGACCCCTTGCCCGATCCCGTTGCACCGACCACGAGCACATGACTTCCGAGAAGGCGAAGCCGATAGCGCCGTCCGTCCTCTTGGACAGCAACGGCCAGCGCCGCGGCGTCCGAGGTGCGGGACCGAAACGGTGAGACCTCCGCCAGGAGCATGTCTGCCACAAGAAGCCAGAGCTCGAGGTCTCGGCTCCGTCCGGGAACGGTGCGAACTCGACACTCCGGCACGCCGAAGGTCTGCGCCAGGCGTGGAGCTCGACCAGTCCAGTCCTCGAGGACCTGGCCTGCGAGCATCCGCACGCGTACTCGGTCCACACCAGCCCGACTGCGCACGCCGACCAGCGCCGGTAGCCGCCGCTCCCCGTTGATGCCGGCGTCAAGTCCCGTCGTCACCATGGCGGTTTCCCAGGCGGGGCGGTACACGCGCGCCGACCGCCACGAGCCGGCTATGCGCTCCGTCACCCAGGCGGAGAAGGTTTCCGGCGCCCGGAGTCGCCACGTCGCGAGAAGCGCGGCGCTGATCGCCGCTCCCACGGCGAGGGCGCCAACGCCGTGCTTGGTCGCCATCCACACGACGACGGCCACCACCACACTCCCCGCCCCGAATCGGCGGTGACGCGACACCCAGCGCATCGCGCCAAATATTTGGCGCAGCGCCACCCGGGCAGCGCGGAGGCTCAGTGGAACCAGCCGCACCAGTGCGGCCAACGCCGAGCCGGCCATCACGCACAGTGCGACGACGCCGATGGCCCACACGGCGCCTACGCCACCTTGGTTGAGAACGACGTGCTGGAAGCACTCTTCGCCGATGCCATCCCGTCGGCACGGAATGACCACGCCGACTGGGCCCGACAGCGGTGCGGCCTCCCTGGCTCCGGGGCGGCGCAACGCGACGAGTCGACCCATGGCGTCGCCGTGAGGTTCTCGAAGATCACCAGGGTGAACGGAGACGCCCCGTCGTTGGCCGGCGGCACCGGCTGGTGCTTCGCCGCGATCTTGACCGTAACGGTCTTGGACTTCTTCGGCGCGTCCGGATCGGCATCCAGCACGTCGACCGACCAGACCGGCAGACCGCTGTCCTTGTCGACGTCCTGCACCTTCGTCTCCCGAGTCGACTTCTCGAAGTCGTGCACGGGCGTTACCTCCGAGACGAGGTACGCACCCATCGGGAAGACGTCGTTGTGAGCGACCTTGAACCTGCGTGCCAGTGCCATTGCGTTCCCCTTCCGCGGCCAGAGCCCCAGCGGCTCAGGACCATGGGACTGCTCGCCGCCAGGACGAGAACACCGCATGGAGGGACGTTTTAGGACGTCCTTCCATTGACAATCCGTCCCAACGAGCGGACCGTCGTGGCATGGCCAATGAGAGGCTGCGATCCGCCATCGCCGTATCCGGACTCACCGCGTCAACCCTGAGCGCGCGGGTTGGCGTCGATCCGAAGACCATCGAGCGGTGGGTCGCCACCCACCGAACGCCGCATCCGGCCAACCGCCAAGCGCTGTGTGCCGCCCTCAACCGCGACGAGGAATTCCTCTGGCCGAGTCTCGTGTCGACGACCCGCGCTCAGTCGGCCAGCCAAGCGGAAGTCGTCGCTGTGTACGCCAACCGCGCGTCGGTCCCCCCGGGCACGTGGCAGTCGCTGATCGAGGGCGCGAGGGAGTCCATCGACGTCCTCGCCTTCGCCGCTAGCTTCCTCCACGACACGATTCCCGACTTCCACCAGCTCCTCGTCGCCCGTGCCCACGCAGGGGTGCGTGTTCGTCTGCTCTTCGGCGATCCGAACGGGGCTGCCGTCCGACTCCGCGGAGAGGAAGAAGGCATCGGGGGCTCACTGGCCGACAAGTGCACGCTCACGTGGAAGTACGCGCGCCGATGCCTCGCTACTCCCGGGCTCGAGGCGCGCGCTCACGACACGACGCTCTACTCGTCGATCTTCCGCTGCGACGAGGATCTCCTCGCGAACACCCACACCTACGGCTCCCCAGCGAACCAGGCACCGGTCGTGCACTTGCATCGCGTCGCCGGCGGCCGGCTGTTCGCCAACTTCATGGACTCGTTCGACCGCGTGTGGCAGACGGCCCGCACTGTCGACGGGTCGTACACGCTCGCGTAGCGTCGCGGTCATGGCTCGGATCGACTACGTCGACGACCCCAACGCACCCGCCGCCAACAGCGTCGTGCCGTCGGTCGTCGCCATCGTCACCGACGACCAGGGGCGGGTCCTCCTCATCCACAAGACCGACAACGACCTCTGGGCGCTGCCGGGTGGCGGACACGAGATCGGCGAGTCGATCGCCGACACCGTCGTCCGCGAGGTCAAGGAGGAGACCGGCTACGACGTCGTGGTCGACCGTGTCACCGGCCTCTACACGAACCCTCGTCACGTCATGGCGTACGACGACGGCGAGGTGCGCCAGCAGTTCTCGATCGCTTTTCGCGCTCGTCTGCGGGGCGGGTCACCGCAGACCAGTAGCGAAAGCAAGGCCGTCGAGTGGGTCGCCCCCCACCACATCGACACGCTGCCGCTCCACCCCTCCATGCGGCTCCGCATCGTACACGCGCTAGAGGACAGACATACGCCGTACGTCGGCTAGCGCGACCCGCCTTGACGCTCTCTCCGAAGCTTGACGAAGCCCCGGCATCGCCCGCTCAACCGCACGGAACACGGCGTCGTCCCGCTCGTACCGCGCGAAGATCTCAGCGAACCGCTCATCGATCGACACGAGCTCGCCGTCGGGGCCCGATGTCATGTCGGCCCACACCAGAACGTCCAGCAGGTCCTCCGGTGGGGCAGCGAACTCAGAGAGCTCCCGAGAAAGCCCCCGCTCGTCCGCTTCGATGGCGGCTCCGGAATGATGTGCGACGAGCGACACAACCAGCTCGCTCGTGCCGCATCGACGTAGGTAGCGGGCTCCGTCGAGGGCGTGAAAGCCCGTGTCCATGATCGCGCGGCCGTAGCCGACGTCGTGCAGCCACGCCGCCGACCCAACGTCCTCGGGCAGCGCGAGCAGCTGGCACGCCGCTTCGGCTCGGCGGCCGACGGTACGGACGTGTGACCACCGCGGCTCCATCCCGCCGACGTGCCGACGCGCCACCTCCTCGGCGGCTCCCCACGCCGCAAATCCCATGAGCTCACCGTAGCTACCGCTCCTGACACTTTGAGCTACCGCGGTCGAGGACGCCGACGCCTCGAGCCTGCGCGCACGGTCCGCGGCATGAGCGAACGCCGGCAGCGCAGCCTCGTGGTGGCATGACCGTCGTCTCCTCACCTCTGGTGCAGTCTCAACCCGATGCGAGGTGGCCAGATCTAAGCCGTCGCCATACCTGCCGTCGCGCTCGAGCTGCCCACCCACTTCATCGGGCCGGGCGGCTCGTTAGCCATGCGGTACCGGCGCCTACGCCGAAACCAACCCAGAAGCACACGAACCAGACCCAGGCGGCCGAGTCGAAGACAAACTCACTCAGCGCGACCCCAATAAGTCCGGCGGGCACCGCCGCGACGAAGCCCCATTGCACTAGCCGACGTGATCGCACGTTGTTGGTCACGGCGCCATCATGCCCGACTCGTCCCGCCGCATTTTGCAGCGGGCACACCCGGACGAGCGAACCTCGGGCCTTCGGCTAGGGCACGGTCATCGGCACGACCGACCAAGCCCGACACTGACCGTCGAGCCGCGCGCGACGTGCGGCATGACCGCGCGCCCGACGACCCTGCTGTGGTCGACGTCAAGAGAGCGCATAGCGCCGCCTGGCGTCCGCACGGTCTAGCCTCCGGGCATGTCACAGGACGAGAAGCGCCCGGAGGTGCCGGCTCACGAGGTGCTCGGTGACCTCACGGTTGCCCCGCTACCGGCCGGCGGAGTCGCGGAGGCCGCGTTCCTCATGGTCAAGTTGGACAACGGCGAGTGGTGCGCGCGGAGTGTAGGCGCGTTGTACAACCGCGTCGAATTCCTTGGCCAGCTGGTGGCGTACACGCACGCTCTCACTCGGGACGAGGCTGCCGGTTGGTTCGATGACAGTGAGACCGCCGCGGAGGACGGCGCCGCGGGCTCGTGAGCAAACGCCGCCGGGACAGCGGCATTACCGCGCGGACGATGCGGCGCTCGACCAAGCGGCATCCGCTGCTAGAGGCAACCGCTACCGATGACCGCTGCCCCTGGTTTGCGCCGTCGCGGCGCCGCTGACCCGCCAGTTGAGAGACGTATCGGCAGCCAACGGCTCCCACTCGGTCCATCCGGCGTCCTCACGGCGACGGCGGACAATGCCAGTAGGCGACTTATCGATACCGCGGACCTCAGCTGGTCCGACGACGCGAACGGGGCGAGCGTCGTTGCGGATCTGCTTCTTGTGGAGCCCTGCGGCGCGGATGCGTCGGGTCGCCTCTACCGGCTTGCTCGCGGCCACCGCCACCTCTGCTGTCCAACTGCCCGCGTCGGCGTCTTCGACTTCGAAGACGTACACCTGCTCCATGTCCAGCAGCATCGCAGGCAGCACAACGGTGCGCCCGTGCAGCGGCAGATCCGGGCGAGCGTAGCCGCCCTCAACGCGGCATGTGCGGACGCGCGGCCAGGTCGACTTCCGTCTTCGCGTCTCGGGTCCGGACACTACGGTTGCACGATGGGTACATGGGGGACTGGACCATTCGACAACGACACCGCTGCCGACTGGGCGGGCGACTTCGAAGAGGCCGATGTAGCTGCGCGCCCTGCGATGATTCGCGATGCTCTGGCGGCGGCCGCGGACGCCGAGGACTACCTGGACGCGGACGATGCCATGGCGGCTCTCGCCGCAGCGGCGCTCGTCTCTGCGGCGCAGGCGAACGGGCCGCAGCTGGACGACAACTATGGTCCCGATGCGGCTGCCCTCGAGGGCCTGGATCTCGGCGAAGGCTTGCGCGTACTGGCAGTCCGAGCCGTGACACGAGTCTTTGGTGCGGACTCCGAGTGGCGTGAGTTGTGGGAGGACGCCGGCGAGCTGGGCGAGGCCCGCACCGCGCTGGAGCCGATCCTCAGCGCGCTTCGCGACACGGCAGGCGGCGCCTCGTAGCGGGCCCAAGCGTCACTCGACAGCGGCATGTGCGGACGGCGACGGCGCGTGCGCGCGGCGGCAGTGGCGGCAGACATGCACGGCATACTCCCGGCGTGCGAGTAGACGGACGGCGAGCAGCCAAAGCGGTGAGTGCTAGGGCCGTCGAGGTGTCTCGCGTGTTCCCTTCACCGGGCTCGCTCACCGAAGGCGCTGACGACGAGCTGTACGACGCTCTGATCGAAGTCGACGACGCGCTGGCAGCGATCGCGGGAGGCCTCCGCCGGGATGGCTTCGCCACGGGCGCCTATAACGCTTGCATCGCCACGCTCGACGACGTCCTGTCGAGCAGTGCCCAAGTCCTGACCGCTGAACAGGTCCGGACGGTCACCCGACTCCGCGAAGCAGTAGCCGCCTTCGGATAGCACGGTGCAGCGCTCCGCGGCATGAGCGTGAACGCTATGCCGCCCGTGCTGCTCAGCGGCTGTTTGTTGCTCGGGTACTGGCTGGCCGGTCACGCTCGGGTAGGTGCTCGGGCCGGGTCGCTCTGTTAGCG
>NZ_CANLTL010000005.1 GCF_947494015.1 uncultured Cellulomonas sp.
GTCCCATTCCGAACCCGGAAGCTAAGCCCCTCAGCGCCGATGGTACTGCACGGGAGACTGTGTGGGAGAGTAGGTCGCCGCCGGACAACCATTCACGAAAAGAGCCACCCCACCCGGGGTGGCTCTTTTCTTTTACCCCGGGGCGGGTGCGGCCTTCGTGACCGAAGCGCGCACACCCCACCGCCGAGCCGCCCTTTCGCCGACGGCACGCACCCGCCGACGCCACCCATGCCGCCGTCGGCACCCACCCGCCCCGCCGGTCCCCACCCGACCCGTGGCCGACTGCGACATTGTGGACCCATCCACGGCCGTGAACGGGCCACAACGACGCACCCGACCGACTCTCTGCGCCGAGTGCGACGTTCCGGACCACTCGTGGGGCGTGAACGGTCCACAACGTCACACTCGACCGGCTCTCTGCGCCGAGTGCGACGTTCCGGACCACTCGTGGGACGTGAACCGTCCACAACGTCGCACTCGACCGACTCTCTGCGCCGGGTGCGACGTTCTGGACCACTTCTGGGGCGTGAACGGTCGACAACGTCACACTCGACCGACTCTCTGCGCCGAGTGCGACGTTCTGGACCACTCGTGGGACGTGAACCGTCCACAACGTCACACCCGACCCGTGTCCCACGGTGCGACGTTCCGGACCACTCGTGGGACGTGAGCGGTCCACGACGTCGCACTCGGCGGGGTGGGTGTGGGGGTGCGGGCGGGCGGGCAGGAGAGGCGTCGGGCACACGCTTGCAGACGCCGATCGCCGGGCGCGGCATGCGCACCCGGCGATCGGCGTCTGTGGTCTCCGTCCGGGCACCCGTGGGGGCGCCGGCGGGGTGTGGTGATCAGGTGATCGTCGGCGGGACGTCGTCGTCGTCGCGCACGAGGAGGAGCGCGCCGAGCGGGGGGACCCGCAGGCGGACCGAGAACGGCCGGCCGGCCCATGGGACCGGCTCGGCGTGCACCGCCCCGAGGTTGCCCACTCCGGAGCCACCGTAGGTCTCGGAGTCGGTGTTGAGGATCTCCCGCCAGCGCCCACCGGCCGGCAGCGGCAGGCGGTAGCCCTCGTGCGGGGTTCCGGCGAAGTTCACCACGACGACCACCTCGCTGCCGTCGTCCCCGCGGCGCAGGTAGGAGAGCACGTTGTGGCCGGCGTCGTCGGAGACGATCCACTCGAAGCCCGCGGGGGAGTGGTCCTGCGACCACAGCGCCGGGTAGGCCCGGTAGGTGCTGTTCAGGTCGTGCAGCAGCCGTTGGACGCCGGCGTGACCCGGGTCGTCGAGCTCGTGCCAGCTCAGGCTCCGGCCCTCGGCCCACTCCCCGGACTGCGCCCACTCGCTGCCCATGAACAGCAGCTGCTTGCCGGGGTGCGTCCACTGGTAGGCGAGCAGGGACCGGACGCCGGCCAGCTTCTGCCACTGGTCGCCGGGCATCTTGCCCAGCAGCGAGCCCTTGCCGTGCACGACCTCGTCGTGGCTGATCGGCAGGACGAACTGCTCGGAGAACGCGTACACCAGGGAGAACGTGATCTCGTGGTGGTGGTAGCGACGGTTGATCGGCTCCTCGGCCAGGTAGCGCAGGGTGTCGTTCATCCACCCCATGTTCCACTTCAGGCCGAAGCCCAGACCGTTCGCGTCGGTCGGGGCGGTCACGCCCGGGAACGCCGTCGACTCCTCGGCGATCATCATCACGCCCGGGGTGCGGCGGTACGCCGTCGCGTTGGCCTCCTGGAGGAACGAGATCGCCTCGAGGTTCTCGCGCCCGCCGTACTGGTTCGGGCTCCACTGGCCATGGCCGCGGGAGTAGTCCAGGTAGAGCATCGAGGCGACCGCGTCGACGCGCAGGGCGTCGATGTGGAACTCCTCGAACCAGTACGTCGCGTTCGCGACGAGGAAGTTGCGGACCTCGCGCCGGCCGAAGTCGAACACGTAGGTGCCCCAGTCCGGCTGCTCGCCGCGGTTCGGGTCCGGGTGCTCGTACAACGGTGTGCCGTCGAACCGACCGAGCGCCCACTCGTCCTTGGGGAAGTGCGCCGGCACCCAATCCAGGATCACGCCGATGCCCGCCTGGTGCAGGGAGTCGACCAGGTACCGGAAGTCGTCCGGGTGACCGAAGCGTGACGTCGGCGCGTAGTAGGAGGAGACCTGGTAGCCCCACGAGCCGCCGAACGGGTGCTCGGCGACCGGCAGCAGCTCCACGTGGGTGAAGCCGAGGGACAGCACGTACTCGGTCAGCTCCGTGGCGAGGTCCCGGTAGCTCAGCCCCTGACGCCAGGAGCCGAGGTGGACCTCGTACACGCTCATCGGCCCCGAGTGCGGGTCCGTGGACTGCCGGGTGGCGATCCACTCGTCGTCCGACCACTCGTGCCGGGTGTCGATCACGACGGACGCGGTCGCCGGGGGCAGCTCGGTGCCCTTGGCCAGCGGGTCCGCCTTCTCCCGCCAGGTGCCGTCGCGGCCCAGGATCTGGAACTTGTACCGCTCGCCCGCGCCGACGCCCGGCACGAACAGCTCCCACACCCCCGATCCGCCGAGGGTACGCAGCGCGTGGGTCGCCCCCTGCCAGTGGTTGAAGTCGCCGACGACCCGGACCGACCGGGCGTTGGGCGCCCACACCGCGAAGGAGGTGCCGGTGACCTCACCCATGACGCTGGGGAAAGTGCGCAGGTTGGCGCCCAGCACCTTCCACAGCTCCTCGTGGCGCCCCTCGGTGATCAGGTGCAGGTCCAGCTCGCCGATGGTCGGCAGGAACCGGTACGGGTCGTCCACGGTCGAGGTGTGGTCCCCGTAGGTGACCTCGACCCGGTAGTCGGGGACGTCGACGCCGTCGAGCGTCGCCTCCCAGATCCCGTCCTGGACGTGCTCGGCCTCGCTGCGCGAGTCCGGGGTCACCACGACGACGGAGTCCGCCATCGGGCGGGTGACCCGGATGACGACGTGGTCGCCCTCGACGTGCGGGCCCAGCACCCGGTGCGGGTCGCCGTGGGTGCCGCCGGCCACGGCCGCCAGCTCGGGCGACCGCGCAGGCGGCTCGGTCGGTGTTGTCAGGTCGCTGTCCATACGTCCACCCTTTCACTCCGTCGGCGTGCGCGCGCGGCCTCGTCGCAGGTCAAGCCGGTCACCGGTCCAGCAGCCGGGCCAGGGCCGCGGCCGGGATGTGCTGCCACTGCGGGCGGTTGCGAGCCTCGTACACCGCCTCGTACAGGGCCTTGTCCAGCTCCAGCAGGTCCACCAGGTCCGCATCGGGCTCCGCGCCGGCCTCGGTCGCGTAGCCGCGCAGGAACTCCGCGCGTGCCTCCTGCGCCCACTGCGGCGGTGCGTCGCTCAGTGCGGCGGCGTAGTCGAAGGACCGCAGCATGCCGGCGACGTCGCGCAGGGCCAGGTCGGGACGCGTGCGCGCCTCGAGGCCGCTCAGCGGCTCCCCCTCGAAGTCCATGACGAACCACTGGTCGCGCGCGCGCAGCGCCTGACCCAGGTGCAGGTCGCCGTGCACCCGCTGCCGTGGCGGCAGGTCGTCGCGGTCACGGATCCCGGCGAGCCGCTCGGCCACCGCGTCGGACCATGTCGCCAGCTCCGGCACCGACCCGACGGCCCACCTGAAGCGCTCCTCGAGCGCGGCCGCCAGCTCGCCCGCCCCCGAGCCGCGGCGCGGCGCGGCGCCCTCGCCCGCCTGCTCGACGGGCAGTGCGGCGGCCAGTGCCGCGTGCATCCCGGCGACCACCCGGCCGAGCTCCTCGGCGAGCCGGCCGAACGACTCGCCGCGGCCGGCCATCGCGCAGGCCGACTCGAAGCCGTCGGTCGCGCCCTCGACGAACTGGCTCAGCACGCCCAGGCTGCCTGCGACCTCGCCGTCGTCGGTGGTCCAGGTGCCGTCCAGCCAGCCCAGCGGCCGGGGCACGTTCGGCCACCCCTGGGCAGCCAGCCGCCGCGGGACGTCGACGTCGGGGTTCTCCCCGGGGGTCAGCGTCCGGAACACCTTGAGGATCGCACCGCCGTCGGGCCCGGGCAGGATCACCGACGTGTTGGACTGCTCGCCGCTGATCACCCGCGGGTGGTCGGCGTCCAGGCCGAGGTCGGCCGGTGACGCGTCGCCGCCGTCGGCGGCCGCCAGCCAGGCTCGCAGGAACGCCGGGTCGCCCGCGCCGTCGCGCACGTGCAGCTCGTCCACGGTCGCCACCCGGTCCGACCCGTCCGGTGCGCCGGTGGGCTCGGCGTACAGCGTGAGCGGGACCTGCAGGACGGCGTCGACCGTCGCGCTGCGCACGCGCACGAGCAGCACGCGCACCTGCGCCGCGCCGCGCGGGTCGGTCAGGCTGAAGCCCCCCGCCGCGGCGAGCTGCGCGCCGCCGCCCTTGGCGGGGAACCAGCGCCGCTCGGGCAGCCAGTCGCGCAGTGCGTCCAGCAGCGCGTCGTCGGTGGGGTGGTCGGTCGGTCCGGTTCCGTGCGGGGGCATCGGCCCTCCTCGGTCTGGTCGGACGGCCCCGCCGCGGCGTACGCGCGGTGCGCCGCGGCGGGGCGTCAGCGGGTGACGGACAGCCAGTAGAACTCGCGCGAGCCCAGGGTGATCCCGGTGGTCCCGTCCGCGCCCACGGACGGGAACGGTGCCCCGCCGAACACGTCGGCGACGGTGGCGCCGGCCCAGTCAGGCATGGTCAGCGTCGCCGAGCGCGGGGTGGAGGCCATGTTGGCCACGCACAGGATCGTCTCCTCGGGCGTGTACCGGAGGAACGCCAGCACCGACTCGTTGTCGCAGTCCACGGGCATGAAGTCCCCGAGTCCCAGGGCCGGGTGCCGCTTGCGGACGGCGAGCATGCCGTGCACCCAGTGCAGCAGGGACGTCGGCTGGGCGAGCTGCGCCTCGACGTTGACGTGGCTGAAGTTGCTGACCAGCGACTGGATGACCGGCAGGTACAGCTTGCCGGGGTCGGACGTGGAGAACCCGGCGTTGCGGTCCGGGGTCCACTGCATCGGCGTGCGGACCGCGTCGCGGTCGTTGAGCCAGATGTTGTCGCCCATGCCGATCTCGTCGCCGTAGTACAGGCACGGGCTGCCCGGCAGGGACAGCAGCAGGGCGTGCGCGAGCTCGATCTCCTTGCGGGAGTTGTCCAGCAGCGGCGCGAGCCGCCGGCGGATGCCGATGTTCGCGCGCATGCGGGGGTCGGGCGCGAACCACCCGTACATCGACGCGCGCTCCTCGGTCGAGACCATCTCGAGCGTCAGCTCGTCGTGGTTGCGCAGGAACGTGCTCCACTGCGCGCCCGCCGGGATCGCCGGGGTGTCGGCGAGGATGTCGAGGATCTGCCGCGACCGCTGGTCCTTGATGGCGTAGTAGATCCGCGGCATGACGGGGAAGTGGAAGCACATGTGGTGCTCCGGCTCCGCCTCGGTGCCGAAGTACTCCACGACGTCCTCGGGCCACTGGTTGGCCTCGGCGAGCATGATCCGCCCGGGGAACTCGGTGTCGATCATCCGGCGCAGGTCCCGCAGGAAGCCGTGCGTCTCGGGCAGGTTCTCGCAGTTGGTGCCCTCGGCCTCGAACAGGTACGGCACGGCGTCCAGCCGGAAGCCGTCGACCCCCACCCGCAGCCAGAACCGGGCGACGTCGAACATCGCCTCGACGACCCGGGGGTTCTCGAAGTTCAGGTCCGGCTGGTGGCTGAAGAACCGGTGCCAGAAGTACTGGCGCCGGACCGGGTCGAACGTCCAGTTCGACGTCTCGGTGTCGACGAAGATGATGCGGGCGTCCTCGTACCGGGTGTTGTCGTCGCTCCACACGTAGAAGTCGCCGTACGGGCCCTCGGGGTCGGACCGGGACGCCTGGAACCACGGGTGGGCGTCGCTGGTGTGGTTCATCACCAGGTCGATGACGATCCGGATGCCGCGGGCGTGGGCCTGCTCGATGAGCTCGGTGAAGTCCTGCATGGACCCGTACTGCGGCGCGATGGCCGTGTAGTCCGAGACGTCGTAGCCTCCGTCGCGCATGGGCGAGGGGAAGAACGGCGGCAGCCACAGGCAGTCGATGCCGAGCCACTGCAGGTAGTCGAGCCGCTCGATGAGGCCGCGCAGGTCGCCGGTGCCGGCGCCGGTGGAGTCCGAGAACGACCGGATCATCACCTCGTAGAACACCGCCGTGCGGTGCCACTCGGGGTCGTCGCGCAGACCGGACGACTGCGGGACGGGCACGGTCGGCTGCTGCCGGGGTGGCAGCGCGGACAACGCGATCTGGCCCGTGGAGGGCGCGACCGACGAGCCGGGCAGGGGCGAGGTGCGGGGGGTCGTCACGAGGTCCTCACGTGGATCAGGTGGGCGCACTGGACGTGCGGGTCGAGCCGGACGTAGGGCTTGTCGTTCCAGGAGAAGGTGTCGCCGGACAGCTCGTCGTGGGCCGCGAACGCGACCTCGCCGGACGCGCCGCGCGGCACGACGCCGAGCGCCGCCGCGTCGAGCTCGATGATCCCGTCACGTGCGTGGTGGGGGTCGATGTTCACCACGACGATCATGGTGTCCGCCTCGCCGGTCGGCGAGTGCTCGGCGTCCAGGTGCCGCGAGAAGCAGATCAGCGCGTCGTCCGACGTCGGGTGCACGGTGAGGTTGCGCAGCTGCTGCAGCGCCGGGTGCGCACGCCGGATCTCGTTCAGCCGGGTCAGCAGCGTGGAGATGCCGATGGCGTCCGCCTGGCCCCAGTCCCGCGGCTTGAGCTCGTACTTCTCGTTGTCGATCTGCTCCTCCACGCCGGGCCGGGGGACGTTCTCGACGAGCTCGTACCCGGAGTAGATGCCCCACGTCGGGGCACCGGTCGCGGCGAGCACGGCGCGGATGGCGAAGCCGGCCACCCCGCCGTCCTGCAGGTACGGCGGCAGGATGTCGTGCGTCGTCGGCCAGAAGCTGGGCCGCAGGAAGGAGCCGTCCTCACCGGACACCTGCTCGAGGTACTCCTCGAGCTCCTCCTTGGTGTTGCGCCAGGTGAAGTAGGTGTACGACTGGTGGAACCCGATCTGGCCCAGCGCCATCATCATGGGCGGCTTGGTGAACGCCTCGGACAGGAAGATCACGTCCGGGTGGTCCTTGCGGACGTCGGCCAGCAGCCACTCCCAGAAGTCCAACGGCTTGGTGTGCGGGTTGTCGACGCGGAACAGCGTGACGCCGTGGTCGATCCAGACCTGGATCACCCGGCGGACCTCGGCGTAGATGCCCTCGGGGTCGTTGTCGAAGTTCAGCGGGTAGATGTCCTGGTACTTCTTCGGCGGGTTCTCCGCGTAGGCGATGGTGCCGTCGGCGCGCGTGGTGAACCACTCCGGGTGCTCGACGACCCAGGGGTGGTCCGGCGAGCACTGCAGCGCCAGGTCGAGTGCGACCTCGAGCCCGTGGCTGCGGGCGTCGGCGACGAACGCGTCGAAGTCGGCGAACGTGCCCAGCTCGGGGTGGATGGCGTCGTGGCCGCCGTCCGGGGAGCCGATCGCGTACGGCGAGCCGGGGTCGCCCTCGACCGGGGTGAGCGAGTTGTTGCGGCCCTTGCGGAACGTGGTGCCGATGGGATGGATCGGCGTGAGGTACACGACGTCGAAGCCCATCCCGGCGATCGCCGGCAGTCGCCGCGCGGCGGTCGCGAACGTGCCCGAGCGCCACTGCTTCGTCTCGTTGTCGAACGTGGCGCCCTCCGAGCGGGGGAACATCTCGTACCAGGCGCCGGTCAGGGCCAGCGGGCGGTCCACCACCAGCGGGTAGGTCGCCGACGTCGTGACGTGGTCGCGCAGCGGGTGCGCGGCCAGCACGGCCAGCACCTCGTCCGAGTGCGCCGCGGCGAGCCGGGCGGGTGCCGGGCGCTTGACGTCCCCGAGCGCCTTGACCGCGTCCTTGAGCACCTTCGCGGCCGTGCGGGGCAGCTCGGAGCGCGACGCCGCGCGGGTCAGCACCCGGGCGCCCTCGGCGAGCATGAGCTCGACGTCGATCTCGGCCGGCACCTTGATCGACGCGTCGTGGCTCCAGGTGCCGAACGGGTCCGACCAGCCCTCGACCCGGAACGACCACCGGCCGACGGCGTCCGGCACGACACGCGCCTCGAACCGGTCCAGCCCCGGGCGGATGTCCACCATGCGGGCTCTGGAGCGGTCGGTGCCGTCCGGACCGACCAGCACGGCGGTCGCGCCGACGGCGTCGTGTCCCTCCCGGAACACGGTCGCGCGGATCGGGACGGCCTCCCCGACCACCGCCTTCGCGGGCCAGCGGCCCTCGTGCGAGGTGGGGCTGACGTCGACCACCGGGATGCGGCCGATGCCGCGGGGCTGGGCTGAGTCTGGGTGCGCGTTGGGGCTCTCCACGGGTCGAACCTACCGAGCCGGGCCGGTCCGCGCGTGGTGGGCGCCCCGTCGCGGCCCCGCGCGGTCGGCGCCGGCGGCGACGGCCGGCGCTTGTAGTGTCGTGCGGGTGAGAGCCATCCGTCGGTTCACGGTCCGCACGCTCCTGCCCGCCGCGCTGCAGGCGCTGGACGACCTGGCGCACAACCTGCGCTGGTCGTGGCACGCGCCGACCCGCGAGCTCTTCGCCGGCATCGACCCCCCGCTGTGGGACGCCGTGGCGGGCGACCCGGTGGCGCTGCTGGGCTCGTTGCGTCCGGACCAGCTCGCGGCACTCGCCGCCGACGACGACTTCGTGGCCCGGGTGCGCGCCGCGCGGCTGGACCTCGACCGGTACCTCACCGAGCCGCTCTGGTACCAGGGCGCCGGCGCCGACCTGCCGACCTCGATCGCGTACTTCTCGCCGGAGTTCGGGATCACCTCGGTGCTGCCCCAGTACTCCGGCGGGCTCGGGATCCTCGCGGGGGACCACCTCAAGAGCGCCTCCGACCTGGGCGTGCCGATCGTCGGGGTGGGGCTGCTGTACGGGGCGGGGTACTTCAAGCAGGCGCTGAACCGGGACGGCTGGCAGGTCGAGGCGTACCCGGTGCTGGACCCGGACGGGTTGCCGCTCACCCTCGTGCGGGAGGACGACGGGCGGCCCGCGACGGTGTCGGTGGGGCTGCCGGGCGGCCGGACGCTGCACGCGCACCTGTGGATGGCCGCCGTCGGGCGCGTGCCGCTGCTGCTGCTGGACTCCAACGTCCCGGAGAACGACGAGACCGCCCGCACGGTGACCGACCGGCTGTACGGCGGCGGCGGGGAGCAGCGGCTGCAGCAGGAGCTGCTGCTCGGGGTCGGCGGCGTGCGCGCGCTGCGGGTCTGGTCGCGCCTGACCGGTGCGCCGGCGCCCGAGGTGTACCACACCAACGAGGGGCACGCGGGCTTCCTCGGGGTCGAGCGCATCCGCGAGCTGGTGACCGCCGAGGGGCTGACCTTCGACGAGGCGCTCGAGGCCGTGCGCGCCGCCACCGTGTTCACCACCCACACCCCGGTGCCGGCCGGCATCGACCGCTTCCTGCTGGACCTGGTGGCCCAGTACTTCGGCGAGGAGAACGCCGTCCCCGGCGTCCCGGTCGAGCGCGTGCTGGCGCTCGGCGAGGAGAGCTACGAGGGCGGCGACCCGACGCTGTTCAACATGGCTGTCATGGGGCTGCGGCTCGGCGGCCGGGCGAACGGGGTGTCCCTGCTGCACGGCGAGGTGTCCCGCGGGATGTTCGCCCAGCTGTGGCCCGGCTTCGACCGGTCGGAGGTGCCCATCGCGTCGGTGACCAACGGCGTGCACGCGCCCACCTGGGTCGACGACCGCCTGCAGCGGCTCGCCGAGGACCGGCTCGGTCCCGACGAGCTCGCGTCCGGTGCGGGGTGGCTGCGCACCGACGCGGTGTCGGACACCGAGCTGTGGAACATGCGCCACACGCTGCGCCACCAGCTCGTGGCCGACGCGCGGTCGCGGCTGCGTGAGTCGTGGCGGCTGCGCGGCGCCAGCCCGGCCGAGCTCGGCTGGGTGCACGACGCGCTGTCGCCGGAGGTGCTGACCATCGGCTTCGCTCGGCGGGTGCCCACCTACAAGCGGCTGACCCTCATGCTGCGCGACCCCGAGCGCCTGCGGGCCCTGCTCACCCATCCCGAGCGCCCGGTCCAGCTCGTGATCGCGGGCAAGTCGCACCCGGCGGACGACCAGGGCAAGCGCCTGATCCAGCAGCTCGTCCGGTTCAGCGACGGCGAGGACGTGCGCCACCGCATCGTCTTCCTGCCGAACTACGACATCGGGATGGCGCAGACGCTGTACCCGGGGTGCGACGTGTGGCTCAACAACCCGCTGCGGCCGCTGGAGGCGTCGGGCACGTCGGGGATGAAGTCGGCGCTGAACGGCGGGCTCAACCTGTCCATCCTCGACGGGTGGTGGGACGAGTGGTTCGACGGCGAGAACGGCTGGGCGATCCCGACCGCGGACGGCGTCGACGACCCCGACCGCCGGGACGACCTCGAGGCGGCCGCGCTCTACGACCTGATCGAGAGCGCCGTGGCGCCGCGCTTCTACGACCGCGACGAGCGCGGGCTGCCGGTCACCTGGCTCGGCATGATCCGGCACACCCTGGCCACCCTGGGGCCCAAGGTGCAGGCCACCCGCATGGTGACCGACTACGTGCGCACGCTGTACGCCCCGGCGGCCGCGGCTGGTCGTGCCCTGGCGGGCGCGACGACGTCGTCGGCGGCGGACGCGACGGCGCGCGTGACCTTCGGGCCGGCGCGTGGCCTGTCCGCCTGGAAGGCGCGGGTCCGCGCCCAGTGGTCGCACGTGCGGGTGGACCACGTCGAGTCAGGCGGCGTCGGCGACTCCCCGCAGGTCGGGGACGTGCTGCACGTGCGCGCCTACGTGTCCCTCGGCGACCTGTCGCCCGACGACGTCGCGGTGCAGGTGCTGCACGGGCGGGTGACGGAGTCCGACGAGATCACGACCGTCGAGGTGGCCGAGCTGGTCGACGCCGAGGCGTACGAGGCCGGCCGGCACGCGTTCGCCGGCGAGGTGCGGCTCGCGGCGTCCGGACCGTTCGGGTACACGGTGCGGATCGTGCCGCGGCACCCCGCGCTGGTGTCGGTCGCCGAGCTGGGGCTCGTCGCGAACGCGCACTGACCCCCGTCGGCCCCGGTCACCGCGGCGCCCCGACCGGCCGCGACCGGTGCGGCGGGCCGCATGTCAGCGCTCGGTGTACACCCGCACGGACAGCGCCTCCAGGACGACGGTGTCGCCGGCGTCGGGGTGCAGGCCGCCGCCGATCGCGGCGGAGGACCGCTCGCCGGGGTGCTCCCACGCGCTGTCCCAGGCCAGCTCCCACCGGGTGGGGCGGTCGTCGGCGAGCACGACGGGGACGGGGTCGAGCGACCCGTTGAGGATCATCAGCACCGTCGACCCCTCGACCGAGCGCAGCATCTGCAGGGTGCGCAGCGCGGGGTCGTGCCAGTCGTCCGGGGACAGCGGCGCGGCGTCGGCGGTGAACCACGCCAGGTCGGCGCGGGCACCGGCGGCCGGCGGGCGCCCCCGGAAGAACGCCGGGGACCGCAGGGCGGCGTTCTCGCGGCGCAGCAGCAGCAGGTAGCGCGTCGTGGCGAGCAGCTCCTGGCGCCAGTCGGACAGCTCCCAGCTCACCCAGGAGAGCTCGTTGTCCTGGCAGTAGGCGTTGTTGTTGCCGCGCTGGGTGCGGCCCAGCTCGTCCCCGGCCGTGAGCATCGGCGTCCCGGCGGCCAGCAGCAGCGTGCTGAGCAGGTTGCGGATGGACCGGCGCCGCAGCGGCACGATGTCGACGCCGGGGCCCTCGGCGCGGATGGGCCCCTCGACGCCGTGGTTCCACGACCGGTTGTCGTCGCTGCCGTCGCGGCCGTGCTCCCCGTTGTCCTCGTTGTGCTTGTGCTCGTAGGCGACGAGGTCGGCCAGGGTGAAGCCGTCGTGGGCGGTCACGTAGTTCATCGACGCCACCGTCCCGCGCACCAGCGGGGGGTCGCCGTCGCCGAACAGGTCGACCGACCCGGCCAGCCGGGTCGCGAGGTCCGCGACACCCTGGCCCGGGCGGCCGTGGGCCGCCTGCGCGGGGTCGCTCAGCCAGAAGGTGCGGGCCGCGTTGCGGAACCGGTCGTTCCACTCGCCCATGGGGGGCGGGAAGCTGCCGGTCCGCCAGCCCCCGGGCCCGATGTCCCACGGCTCGGCGATCAGCTTGGTCCCCCGCAGGGCGGGGTCCGTCTGCAGGCCGACGAGGAACGGGTGGTCGGGGTCGAAGCCGTCGTCGCCGCGGCCCAGGGTGACCGCCAGGTCGAACCGGAACCCGTCCACCCCGACCTCCTCGACCCAGTACCGCAGCGAGTCCAGGGCCATCTGCACCACCCGTGGGCGGCGGAAGTCCAGCGAGTTGCCGCAGCCGGTCACGTCGGCGAACCGGGCGGGCAGGCCGCCGTCGTGCAGGTAGTAGCCCGTGGTGTCCAGCCCGCGCCACGAGATGTGCTGGCCGCCGTCACCCCCCTCGCAGGTGTGGTTGTAGACGACGTCCAGCAGGACCTCGATGCCGGCGGCGTGCAGCAGCCCGACGGCGCCCTTGACCTCGGCCAGGACGGCGCCGGCGCCCGCGGCCTGCGCCGAGGCGGTCGCGTACGGGGCGTGCGGGGCGAAGAAGCCCAGGGTGTTGTAGCCCCAGTAGTTGGTCAGGCCCTTGTCGACGAGGTGCGGCTCGTGGGCGAAGGCATGGATCGGCAGCAGCTCCAGGGCCGTCACGCCGAGGGAGAGCAGGTGGTCGACGGTCGCGGGGTGGGCCAGCCCGGCGTAGGTGCCGCGCAGGTGCTCGGGCACGCCGGGAAGGCTCATGGTCAGGCCGCGCACGTGGGCCTCGTAGACCACCGTGCTCTCCCACGGGGTCGCGGGTCGGGGCACCCGCTCGCCGCCGTAGGCGGTGTCCACGACGACGGAGTGCGGGACGGCGCGCACGGAGTCGCGGGGGTCCGGCGCGCCGGCCGGGTCGCCGTGGCCGCGGGCGTCGACGACGTAGCCGTAGGTCTCCGGGCCGTAGCCCAGCGCACCGGCCAGGCCGCGCGCGTACGGGTCGACGAGCAGCTTCGCCGGGTTGTGCCGCAGACCACGGGCCGGGTCCCACGGTCCGTGGGTGCGGAAGCCGTAGTGCTGCCCGGCGTGGACGTCGGGGACGGACCCGTGCCACACCCCGTGCACGGGGCCGGTCAGCGGGACCCGCCGCTCCCGCCAGCCGGTCGGCCCGGCGTCGTCGCGGTCCAGCAGGCACAGGTCCACGCCGGTGGCCCGGGACGCCAGGACCGCGACGTCGACGCCGCCGGCCCGCAGGTGCACCCCGAGCGGGGGAGTGGGGCGGTAGGACGGCGTCGGTGGTGGTGAGGTCACCCGTGCATTCTGCGCGACCCGGCGGCGCGGTCGGCGGGTGAACCTCGGCGCGCCGGTGACCGGTAGCCTCGCCCTGGGCGTGCCGACGGGTGCGCCGGGTGCGACCCGCGGAGCGTGGACCGCGTCGACGGTGGCCGGCGTCCGGCCGACAGTGGAGGGATCCAGGCGGCGATGAAGATCGTGGTGTGCGTCAAGTTCGTCCCCGACATCCAGGCGGACCGCCGGCTCGGCCAGGACGGTCGCGTGGTACGCGACGGGGGCGACGGGACGCTCAACGAGCTCGACGAGAACGCGGTCGAGGCCGCTCTCGCGCTGGCCGAGGCGGCCGGTGACAGCGAGGTCGTCGCGCTGACCGTCGGCCCGGCCGGCGCCGAGGACGCGGTGCGCCGGGCGCTGCAGATGGGCGCCGACCGCGGGGTCCAGGTGCTCGACGACGCCCTGGCGGGCTCGGACGTGTTCGGCACGGTCACGGCGCTCGCGGCGGCGGTGCGGCGGATCGCCGCGGACGGTCCGGTCGACCTCGTGCTCACCGGGATGGCCGCGCTCGACGGGCTCACCTCGCTGCTGCCCGCCGCGCTGGCCGCCGAGCTCGACCTGCCCCAGCTGACCCTCGCCGCCGAGGTCGCCGTCGAGGACGGTGCGGTGCGCATCCGCCGCGAGCTCGACGGAGCCTCCGAGACCCTCGCGGCACCGCTGCCCGCCCTGGTGAGCGTGACCGACCAGGCCAACGCCCCCCGGTACCCCAACTTCAAGGGCATCATGGCCGCCCGCAAGAAGCCGATCCAGGTGCTCGCACTGGCCGATGTCGGGGTCGACCCCGCCGCGGTCGGCGCCGCCGGCGCCCGCACCCGGATCGTCGGGTCGAGCCCCCGCCCGCCGCGCGAGGACCGCGTGCTGATCACCGACGACGGCACCGCCGGCACCCGGCTCGCGCAGTACCTCGCCGAGCGCAAGCTCGTCTGACCGGGGGCGCCCGGCGCCGGTCAGACGCGCATCCCCTCGCCCCTCCACGACCTCTCAGGAGCCGCTGTGACGCACCCCGCCGACGGACCCGTCGTCGTCCTGCTGGACCACCACACGGTGGACGGCGCCCCCCGGCTGCGGCCCCCGGTGCTCGAGCTGCTGACGCTGGCCCGAGGGCTGGCCCGGCACACCGGCGCGCCGGTGCACGCGGTCGCGCTCGAGCCCGGGCTGGCCGCCGCCGCCGCGGACGAGGTCGGCCGGTACGGGGTCACGGTGGTGCACGACGTCACGGTCGGTGACGCGGACCGGCACCTGACCCCGGTGGCCGCCGAGGCGCTCGCGGCTGTCGCGTCCCGCGCGGGCGCCAGTGCGGTGCTCGCGACGTCGACGTTCGAGAACAAGGAGGCCGCCGCGCGGCTGGGGGTGCTGACCGGCGCCGGTGTGGTCAGCGACGCCACCGGGGTGACCCGCGAGGACGGGGAGGTCGTCGTCTCCAAGACCGTGTTCGCCGGCACCTGGACCACCCGCTGCGCCATCACCACGCCGCTGGCCGTGGTGCTGGTCAAGGCCAACGCGGTCCCGGCCGAGCCGGTCGACGCGCCCACGGAGCCGCGCACCGAGGGCCACGCGGTGACCGTGAGCGCCGGTGCGCGGCGGGCGACGCTGACCGGGCGCACCGAGCGGGCGGCGACCGGCCGACCCGAGCTCGCCGAGGCGCAGGCCGTGGTGGCCGGGGGACGTGGGACCAACGGGGACTTCTCCGCGGTCGAGGAGCTCGCGGACGTGCTCGGCGCCGCGGTCGGTGCGACCCGGGTCGCCACCGACGAGGGCTGGATCGGCCACGAGGCGCAGATCGGCCAGACCGGGGTCACCATCTCCCCACAGCTCTACATCGGGGCGGGCATCTCCGGTGCGGTGCACCACCGCGGCGGGATGCAGGCGTCCGGCACGATCGTGGCCGTCAACTCCGACCCGGAGTCCCCGATCTTCGAGATCGCCGACTTCGGGGTCGTGGGGGACCTGTTCGACGTGCTGCCGCAGGCGGCGGCGGAGATCCGGCGGCTGCGCGGCTGACGGCCACGGCGCCGGTCACCGGCGCTGTCAGCCGAGCGCGCGCAGCCAGCCGATCGTCGCCAGCGCCTGCGCGGCCTGGAACCGCCGCAGGTTCGGGATCCCGGGCGGGGCCGGCTGCAGCGCCCCGTGCGCGAAGTACCCGGCCAGCGCCGTCAGGACCGCCCGCAGCGCCTCGTCGTCGACGTCGGCGGCGACCCGCTGGGCGCGGAAGATCACGTCCGGGTCGCCGCCGCCCTGCATCGCGACGCTCGGCAGCATGAGTGCCAGGTCGAGCCACGCGGCGCCGACGCCGGCGTGCGGCCAGTCGACCAGCCAGCACGTCGCGTCGTCGAGGATGACGTTGTCCGCGCGCAGGTCGCCGTGCACGAGCGCGTCCCCCGCGGCGGCCCGCGCCCACCCGGCCTCACGCTCGACCAGCTCGTCCAGGTGCTCCAGCGCCCACGCGCCGGGCTCACCGGCCAGGCCGGCGGCCTGCCGGACGAGCTCGACGGGTCCGTCGGCGAGCCGGCGCCACCCGGTGAACTCCTCGGCGAGCGTCGCGGTCACCGGCTCGAGCGCGTGCGGCTCGACGGGGGCCGTCGTCGCCAGCGCGTCCAGGACCGCGAGCACCCGGACCAGGTCGTCCGGTCGCCACGGCAGCACGGGCGAGCGGCCGTGCACCGCCTCGAACGCCAGCACGACCCAGGTGCCGTCGTCGTCCGACCACAGCAGGCGCGGCGCCGGGACGTCGTCGGGCAGGGCCGGGGCGACGGCGATCTCGCGGCGGGCCAGCTCGGGGGAGTGCGGGTTCTGCTCGCTGGAGACCGCCTTGACGAAGACCTCCCGGCCGTCGCCCAGCTCGAGCACCGACGCGAACCCGGGGCTGAAGCCGCTGGTCGCGCCCGTCTCGGCGATGACCTCGGCGCCGGCCCGCTCCGCGATCCGGGCCCGCACCGGCCGCGGCAGGTCCTGCCAGCCGAGCCGGGACCCGGAGAAGGCGACGGGCGGCTCGGTCCGGTCCCAGGCGGTCACCGGGCCATCCTGCCAGCCGGGCCCCCGGCGGGCGCGGGTGCGGGCGGTGGGTTCGTAGACTGGGTCCTCGTGACGGCCTACCTCGACCACGCCGCGACCACGCCGATGCTGCCCGCGGCCGTCGACGCGCTGACCGCCGAGCTCGGCCGGACCGGCAACGCGTCCTCGCTGCACTCGGCCGGCCGCGCGGCGCGCCGGGTCGTGGAGGAGTCGCGCGAGCAGCTCGCCGCCGCGCTCGGGGCGCACCCGAGCGAGGTCGTGCTCACCGCGGGCGGCACCGAGGCTGACAACCTCGCGGTCCAGGGCATCTACTGGGCGGCGACGGCGCGCGACCCCGCGCGGCGCCGGGTGCTCGTCTCCGCCGTCGAGCACCATGCCGTGCTGGACCCGGCCCGGTGGCTCGCCGCTCGGGCCGGCGCCGAGGTGGTGCTGCTGCCCGTCGACGCCGAGGGGCGGCTCGACCTCGCCGCGCTCGAGGCCGAGCTGCGGGCGTCCGCGGGGACCGTCGCGCTGATCTCGGTGATGTGGGCCAACAACGAGGTGGGCACGGTCCAGCCGCTGCCGGACGTGGTCGCGTTGGCGGGCCGGTACGGCGTCCCGGTGCACGCCGACGCGGTGCAGGCGGTCGGGCAGCTGCCGGTCGACTTCGCCGCGTCCGGGCTGGACGCCATGACCGTCAGCGCGCACAAGATCGGCGGGCCGCTCGGTGCCGGCGCCCTGCTCGCCCGCCGCGGACTGGACCTGGTGCCGGTGCTGCACGGCGGTGGGCAGGAGCGCGGGGTGCGGTCCGGGACGCTCGACGGGCCGGCGGCGCGGTCCTTCGCGGTCGCCGCCGACGCCGCGGTGCGCGCGCAGCCGGCGACCGCGACCCGTCTGGCCGGGCTGCGCGACGACCTCGTCCGCCGGGTCCGGGCCGCGGTGCCCGGTGCGGTGCTGCGCGGGCCGGACCCCTCCGGCGCCTCCGGCGACCACGCCTCCGCGGGCGCCGGGCCTGGACGCCCGGCGGAGGGACGGCCCGGCCGGCTGCCCGGCAACGCCCACCTGACCTTCGCGGGATGCGAGGGCGACTCCCTGCTCGTCGGCCTGGACCTGGCGGGCGTGCAGTGCTCGACCGGCTCGGCGTGCCAGGCCGGCGTCCCGCAGGCGTCGCACGTGCTGCTGGCCATGGGTGTGGTCGAGGACGAGGCCCGCGGAGCGCTGCGGTTCTCGCTCGGCCGCACGTCCACCGCCGCCGACGTGGACGCTCTGCTGGCGGTGCTGCCGGACGCCGTCGCGCGGGCTCGCACGGCGGGGCTGGCCTCGGCGGCGCCGGGTGGTGCCCGATGAGAGTGCTCGCCGCGCTGTCCGGCGGGGTCGACTCCGCGGTCGCCGCCGCGCGCGCCGTCGACGCCGGCCACGACGTCGTCGGCGTGCACATGGCGCTGTCGCGCAGCCGCGACCAGTTCCGCACCGGCTCGCGCGGGTGCTGCTCGATCGAGGACGCCGGCGACGCGCGGCGGGCCGCCGACGTGCTGGGGATCCCGTACTACGTGTGGGACCTGTCCGAGCGGTTCGAGGAGACCGTCGTGGCCGACTTCCTCGCCGAGTACGCCGCCGGTCGCACGCCCAACCCGTGCGTGCGCTGCAACGAGCACATCAAGTTCGAGGCGCTGCTGGACAAGGCCGTCGCCCTGGGGTTCGACGCCGTGTGCACCGGCCACTACGCACGCATCGCGGTGCGCGACGGCGCCGACCCCGCGCACTCGGCCGGCACCGCCGACGTGCGCGAGCTGCACCGGGCCGCGGACCCCGCCAAGGACCAGTCCTACGTGCTCGCCGTGATGGGACCCGAGCGGCTGGCCCGGTCGATGTTCCCGCTCGGGGACGCCCCGTCCAAGGCGCACGTCCGCGAGGAGGCCGCGGCGCGCGGGTTGAGCGTCTCCGCGAAGCCGGACTCCTACGACATCTGCTTCGTGGCCGACGGCGACACCCAGGGGTTCCTGCGCGAGCGGCTCGGGGCCCGGCCGGGCGACGTCGTGGACACCGAGGGTCGGGTGGTCGGCGCGCACGACGGCGCCTACGCGTACACGGTCGGTCAGCGCAAGGGCCTGCAGATCGGGCGGCCGGCGCCGGACGGCAGGCCCCGGTACGTGCTGGAGGTCCAGCCGGTGACCAACCGCGTCGTGGTGGGCCCCGCGGGCGCGCTCGCGGTCGCGGCCGTGCGCGGCACGGGGGCGGTGTGGCTGGCGCCGGACGTCGTCGGCGACGACGACGGCGACGGCGACTGGTTCGGGTGCGCGGCGCAGGTGCGCGCGCACGGCGACCCGGTGGCGGCTCGCGCCCGCCGGACCTCCGGCGGGGGCGTCCGGATCGAGGTCGACGGCGACCTGCGTGGCGTCGCGCCCGGTCAGTCGGTGGTGCTGTACGACGGGACCCGGGTGCTGGGTCAGGCGACGGTCGAGGGGACGGAACGGGCATGAGCGACGCAGGGGCCGGTGGGCCGGGGGTCGTCGTCGTGCACGACTGGTACGGGCTCGGCCCGCATGTCGCGGAGTACGCCGACGAGCTCACCACGGCCGGGTTCACGGTCGAGACCGTCGACCTGTACGGCGGGTCCCGGACCACCGACCCGGCGCGCGCGGAGGAGCTCGCGGACGCCCTCGACGGCGAGCAGGCGGTCGCGCTCGTCGCCGCCGCGATCGGCCGGCTGCGCGCCGGCGGGGCGCCCGCGGTCGGCGCCGTCGGGTTCTCCCTCGGTGGCAACCTCGTGCTGCGCGCCGCCCGCGAGGGGGACGTCGACGCCGTCGTCGCCTACTACGCGGCCCGGTCGGCCGACGACGCCGCCACCACGACCTGCCCCGTGCAGCTGCACCTGGCCGAGACCGACGAGCTCGAGGACCCCGAGTACATCGCCGCCTACGTCGCGGCGCTCGAGGCCGCCGGCACGCCGGTCGACACCTTCACCTACCCCGGCACCGGCCACTCGTTCGCGAACGGGGACGTCGCGCTCGCCGACCCGGCGGCCGCCGACGTCGCCCGCTCGCGCACCATCGGGTTCCTGCGCGCCCGGCTCAGCCGGTGACCGGGGTCTCCGGGCTCGGCCCGTGGCCCGGGGCGGACCTCGTCGAGGCGCAGTCCGTGGTGGTCGGGGACCTGACGGACGTCCCCGACGGCCTGACCGGGCTGCCGTTCCGCGTCGAGCCGGTCGCGCCCCGCGACGGCGTCGACGCCACGGCCCGCACCGCCGGGCTGCTCGTCGACCTGCCGGTCGAGCTCGGCGTGCACGGCTGGAAGCTCGCCGACCACCCCGGCCAGGACCTCGCCCGGGTCCGCTCGCTGGCCGGTGAGGGGCTCGACGCGCTCGCGGTCGCGGCGCTCGGCTACACCGGGCCGCTCGCCGTCCCGGTCCGGGGCCCGCTCACGCTGGCGGCCTCGCTCTACCTCGCGCGCGGTGACCGGGCACTCGCGGACGCCGGTGCGGTGCGGGAGCTCACCGAGTCGCTCGCCGCGGGGCTGGCCGAGGAGCTGGCCCGGCTGCGGGTCGCGGTCCCGGGCGTGCAGCCGGTGGTGCTGCTGCACGAGCCGATGCTCGCGGCGGTGCTGGTCGGCGCGGTGCCGACCTTCTCCGGCTACTCGGCCATCCGCCCGGTGCCCGGGCCGGACGTCGCCGAGCGGCTGCGCACGGTGGCCGACGCCGTCCGGGACGCGGGGGCGTCCGAGGTCGTGGTGCACCTCGGGGACGCCTGGGCGGCCCTGCCGGCGGTCGCGCGGTCGGGTGCGGACGGCGTCGGCCTCGGGGTGGGCACCCTCGACGAGCGTGCCTGGGAGCGCGTCGCGGAGGCCGTCGAAGGCGGCCTGCGGGTGTGGGCCGCGCTGCCGCCGGTCGCGTCCTCGCAGTGCGCCGGCCCGGACGTGCGCGGGCAGGCCGAGACCCTGCTGCGCCCCTGGGCCCGGGTAGGACTGCCGGTGTCGAGGCTCGACGACGTCGTGCTGGTGCCGGCCGGGACGGCGCCCACCCCGGACGGGGCCCGCCGGTCGCTCGCCGACGTCGTCCGCGCGGCCGAGGTGGTCGCCGAGCGTGCGGCCGGCTGACCGGGTGACGGCGTACCCGGCTGACCGCCGGCCGGTCGCCGCCCGCGCGTCCCGGCCCCGGGACTGCGGCGCGTGGGTGGCTCGCGCCATGATGGCCCGGTGAGCGAACAGGCACTCCACCCCGACGACCTCGGGCTCGACGAAGCCGCCGCACGGCACCGCTGGGAAGCCCTGGCCGGCGAGATCCGCGATCACCAGTTCGCGTACTACGTGCGCGACGCGCCGTCCGTCAGCGACGGCGAGTACGACGCGCTGCTGCGGCGCCTGGAGGCGCTGGAGGACCGCTACCCGGCGTACGGCCTGCGCACCCCCGACTCACCGACCCAGCGCGTGGGCGGCACGTTCTCGACCGAGTTCGGCGCGGTCGAGCACGTCGAGCGGATGCTCTCGCTCGACAACGCGTTCTCCGCCGAGGACCTCGCCGACTGGTTCGGCCGCGTGCAGCGCGACCTGGACGGCGCCGGTGCGGGGCTGCACCTGCTGTGCGAGCTGAAGATCGACGGCCTCGCGATCGCGCTGGTGTACGAGCGGGGCGTGCTGACCCGAGGCGTCACCCGCGGCGACGGGCGCACCGGCGAGGACGTCACGCTCAACGTCCGCACCATCGAGGGCATCCCGCACCGGCTGGCCGGTGACGACCACCCCGAGCTCATCGAGGTCCGCGGCGAGGTGTTCCTGCCCGTCGAGGGGTTCCGGGCGGTCAACGAGGCCCAGGTCGCCGCGGGCAAGCCGCCGTTCGCCAACCCGCGCAACACCGCCGCCGGGTCGCTGCGGCAGAAGGACCCGCGGGTCACGGCCAGCCGTCCGCTGCGGATGTACTGCCACGGCATCGGCGCGCTGCGGTGGCCGGATGGTGCGGTCCCCGACCGGCAGTCGGGCGCGTACGACCTGCTCGCCTCGTGGGGCCTGCCGGTCTCCGGGCACAGCCGCGTGGTCGACGGGCTCGCCGACGTGCAGGCGATGATCGACCACTACGGCGCGCACCGGCACGACGTCGAGCACGAGATCGACGGGATCGTCGTCAAGGTCGACGAGGTCGCGCTGCAGCGACGGCTCGGCGCGACGAGCCGTGCACCACGGTGGGCGATCGCGTACAAGTACCCGCCCCAGGAAGTGAACACCAAGCTCCTGGACATCGACGTGAACGTGGGCCGCACCGGCCGGGTCACCCCGTTCGGCGTCATGGAGCCGGCGCTCGTGGCCGGCTCCACCGTCAGCATGGCGACCCTGCACAACGCGAGCGAGGTCAAGCGCAAGGGCGTCCTCATCGGGGACACCGTGGTGCTGCGCAAGGCCGGTGACGTCATCCCGGAGATCGTCGGGCCGGTGGTGGCGCTGCGGGACGGGACCGAGCGTGAGTTCGTCATGCCGACGCACTGCCCCTCGTGCGGGACGCTGCTCGGGCCCGCCAAGGAGGGCGACGTCGACATCCGCTGCCCGAACGCGCGGTCGTGCCCGGCCCAGCTGCGCGAGCGCGTCTTCCACGTCGCCTCCCGCGGTGCGTTCGACATCGAGGCGCTCGGCTGGGAGGCGGCGAACGCCCTGCTGGAGGCCGGGGTGATCACCGACGAGGGCGACCTGTTCGACCTCGACGCCCACGCGCTGCGCCGGGTCCCGCAGTTCACGCTGTCCACCCGGTCCAAGGTCCGGGGCCGCGCGCGGGAGGCGGGCGACCTCAACGCCGTGGGGGAGAGCCTGCTGGTCAACCTCGAGGCCGCCAAGGACCGCGCGCTGTGGCGGGTCCTGGTCGCGCTGTCGATCCGGCACGTGGGACCGACGGCGGCGCGCGCGCTGGCGACCGAGTTCGGGTCCATGGCCGCCATCGAGACCGCGGCCCGGGCCGACGACGACGCCGCCGGGCTCGCCGCGGTCGCGGGGGTCGGCCCGACCATCGCTGCGGCCGTCCGGGACTGGTTCGAGCAGCCCGGCGAGGACGAGCAGTGGCACGCCGAGATCGTGCGCCAGTGGGCGGCCGCCGGGGTACGGATGGCGGACCAGCGGGACGAGTCCGTGCCGCGCACCCTCGAGGGCGTCACCGTGGTCGTCACCGGGTCGCTCGACGGGTACTCGCGCGACGGTGCCAAGGAGGCCATCCTGGCGCGCGGCGGCAGGGCCTCGGGCAGCGTGTCGAAGAAGACCGACTTCGTCGTGGTGGGGGAGAACGCCGGCACGAAGGAGACCAGGGCTCGTGAGCTCGGTGTGCCGATCCTGGACGAGGCCGGCTTCACCCTGCTGCTCACGCAGGGTCCGGCCGCCGTCACGCCCGACGACGACCCGGCGGACGCCGAGCCCGGCGCGCCCGCGCTCGACGCGGAACCGGTCTCGTGACGGCCTCGGCCCGCCCCGCGTCGTCCGGGTGCCGCTCGCACCGGTGGCCGGACGGCGCGATCATGGAGCACTCGACGACCACGGGGGGCACCGATGCCTGACCTGCTGATCCGCGTCGCCACGGACGACGACGTCGCCGCGGCCGGTGCGCTGACCGCGCAGGCGTACGGCGCCGACGGCCTCGTCCAGGACGGCGACGACTACGTCGAGGAGCTGGTCGACGCCGTGCGCCGCGCCCGCGAGGCGACGCTGCTCGTCGCGACGACGCCCACCGACGGCACCGCCGACGTGGACGGCGACGCCGACGACGGCGTCCCCACGCTGGCCGGCACGATCACGATCGCGCCGGCCGGGACGTCCTACGCGGAGATCGCCGAGCCGGGTGAGGTCGAGCTGCGGATGCTGGCCGTGGCGCCGCACGCCCGCCGCCGCGGGGTCGCCGAGGCGCTCATGCGGGCGGCGATGCGCGAGGCGGTGACCCTGCGGGCGCAACGGGTCGTGCTGTCCTCGCTGGAGGAGATGGCGGCGGCGCACCGGCTCTACGACCGCCTGTCCTTCGACCGGGCCCCCGACCGCGACTGGCACCACGAGGACATCGCGCTGCGCGTGTACACCTGGGAGGTGCCGGCTGGCCCCGGTGCCCGGGCCGAGGCCGCCGCCTGGCCGCCGATCGAGACCCACGACGTGGACGGCTGGCGGGTCGGGCTGTCCGGCGGGTTCACCCGCCGGGCCAACAGCGTGCTGGCCCTGGTCGCACCCACCGACCTGCCGGCCGCGCTGGCCGAGGTGGAGCGCCTGTACGGGGCCGCCCACCAGCCCCCCGTGTTCCGGGTGTGCGGGCAGAGCGAGCCCGAGGACCTGGACCGGCTGCTCGACGAGCGCGGGTACCGGCAGGTCGCCCCGACGCTGGTCATGGTGCGCACCGGTCTCGACGGCGTCGCCGCGCCGTTCGAGTCCCCGGGGCTCCAGTGCACCGTGAGCCGGACGCCCGACGAGGACTGGCTGGCCCGGTGGCTCGACGTGAAGTCCGCCGCTCCGGTGGACCACGCACTGGCCGGTCGGCTCGTGGGCGGCGCGGACGCGCTGTACCTCACCGCACGCGACAGCTACGGACCGGTCGGGGTGGTCCGGGCCGCCCTCGTCGACGACTGGGCGGCGCTCGCCTGCCTCGCGGTCGACGCGCGGGCCCGTCGCCGGGGCATCGGCCGGGCGCTGACCCGCGCCGCCCTGCACGCCGCGTCCGAGCTGGGCGCCCGCCGGGCCTTCCTCCAGGTGGAGGAGTCCAACGATGCGGCGATCCAGATGTACGCGTCCCTCGGGTTCACCCCGGCGGAGCGGTACCACTACCGCCAGCGGTGACGCGGTGCGCGCCCCCGCACGCGGCGGCTGATACTGGGTGGATGATCAGCATCGAGCTCGCCGAGCAGCTGCGGGACGCCGGCGTCGTGTGGCGCCCGTGCACGGGCGACCAGTTCACGATCCTGCAGCCGGACATGACCGGCGACGTCTTCACGATCAGCGACATGATGATCGAGGCGCACGAGTTCTCCACCGGGACGGTGCTCGGCTTCAACGGCACCACGGAGTGGGCGTTGGACTCGGTGGCGCAGGACGACGCCCTGTGGCTGCCCCGTGAGGACCAGCTCCGCGAGATGCTGGGCGGCACGTTCCTCAGCCTGCAGGCACGGTCGCCGGAGGGTTTCACGGTGCTCATCCGGCCGCCCGGAGCGGACGAGGCGGTGGCGTTCGGCGCCGACTCCGCCGTGGACACCTATGCGCTCGCGGTGCTCGCCCTGGTCGACCTGGCCCTGGACCCCACCTCCGCGTGAGCCGGGCTCGGGGCGCGACCGGTCCCGCCCCGAGCACACCCCGGCCGGGCCGCCGAGCGCACCCCGGCCCGGCCGCCGAGCGCCCCAGGCCCGGTGGCCGCCCGTCGACGGGCCTGTGGGCGCCCACCACTAGACTCGCCCCCATGTCCACCATCTCCCGCGACGAGGTCGCGCGCGTGGCCGGGCTGGCCCGGATCGACCTGACGTCCGACGAGCTCGACCGCCTCGCCGGCGAGCTCGACGTGATCGTCGACGCGGTCGCCCGGGTCGGCGAGGTCGCCACGCCCGACGTCCCGGCCACCAGCCACCCGCTGCCGATGACCAACGTCTTCCGCGAGGACGTCCCCGAGCCGTCGCTCGTGGTCGACGAGATCCTCGCCGCCGCGCCCGCCGCCGAGGGCGGCCGGTTCGTCGTCCCGCAGATCCTCGAGGAGGACTGATGAGCGCGACCGACCTGACCCGACTGACCGCCGCCGATCTCGCCGGGCGGCTCGCCGCCGGCGAGGTCTCGAGCGTCGAGGCCACCCAGGCCCACCTGGACCGGATCGCCGCCGTCGACGGCGCCGTCCACGCCTTCCTGCACGTCGACGCGGAGGGAGCCCTCGCCACCGCCCGCGACGTGGACGCCCGCCGGGCGGCCGGCGAGGACCTGCACGCCCTGGCCGGCGTGCCCATCGCCGTCAAGGACATCGTGGTGACCCGCGGCCTGCCCACCACCGCCGGCTCGCGCATCCTCGAGGGCTGGCTGCCGCCCTACGACGCCACCATCACGACCCGCCTGCGTGAGGCCGGACTGCCGATCCTCGGCAAGACCAACATGGACGAGTTCGCCATGGGGTCCAGCACGGAGCACTCCGCGTTCGGCAACACCCACAACCCGTGGGACCTCGACCGGATCCCCGGCGGCTCCGGCGGCGGGTCCGCTGCCGCCGTCGCGGCCTACGAGGCGCCGCTCGCGATCGGCACCGACACCGGCGGCTCCATCCGCCAGCCCGGCGCCGTGACCGGCACGGTCGGCGTCAAGCCGACGTACGGCGGGGTCTCGCGCTACGGCCTGATCGCCCTCGCGTCGAGCCTGGACCAGGCCGGTCCGGTCACCCGCACCGTGCTGGACTCCGCCCTGCTGCACGAGGTCATCGGCGGCCACGACCCGCGCGACTCCACCTCGATCCCCGAGCCCCTGCCGGCCCTGGTGGACGCCGCGCGCCGCGGCGCGAGCGGCGACCTCACCGGCGTGCGCGTCGGGGTCGTCACCGAGCTGGGGGGCGAGGGCTACCAGGCCGGGGTCCGGGCACGCTTCGAGGAGTCCCTGGAGCTGCTGCGCGGCGCCGGGGCCGAGATCGTCGAGGTGTCCTGCCCGCACTTCACCTACGCGCTCGGTGCCTACTACCTCATCCTGCCCAGCGAGGCGTCGAGCAACCTCGCCAAGTTCGACGGCATGCGGTTCGGCCTGCGCGTCGAGCCGACCGACGGTCCCGCGACGGCCGAGCGCGTCATGGCCGCGACCCGCGGTGCCGGCTTCGGCGACGAGGTCAAGCGCCGCATCATCCTGGGCACCTACGCCCTGTCGGCCGGGTACTACGACGCCTACTACGGCAGCGCGCAGAAGGTGCGCACGTTGATCCAGCGCGACTTCGCCGCCGCGTTCGCCCAGGCCGACGTCCTGGTCTCGCCGACCGCGCCCACCACGGCGTTCCGGCTCGGGGAGAAGCTCGACGACCCGCTGGCCATGTACCTCAACGACGTCGCGACCATCCCGGCGAACCTCGCCGGTGTGCCGGGCATGTCGGTGCCCAACGGCCTGTCGGACGACGGCCTGCCGGTGGGCCTGCAGATCCTGGCGCCGGCCAAGGCCGACGACCGGCTCTACCGGGTCGGCGCCGCCCTGGAGACCCTGCTGGAGAAGACCTGGGGTGCGCCGCTGCTGTCGCGCGCACCGGAGCTGGAGACCGCATGAGCGCCCCGACCGTGTCCCTGGTCGAGTACGACGAGGCGGTCGCCCGCTTCGACCCCGTCATCGGCATCGAGGTGCACGTCGAGCTCGGGACCCGCACCAAGATGTTCGACTCCGCCCCGCAGACCTTCGGGGCCGAGCCCAACACCGCCGTCTCCCCGGTGTCCCTGGGGCTGCCCGGGGCGCTGCCCGTGGTCAACGGCACCGCGGTCGAGTACGCGATCCGGATCGGGCTCGCCCTGAACTGCCAGATCGCCGAGCGGTGCCGCTTCGCCCGGAAGAACTACTTCTACCCCGACGTCCCGAAGAACTTCCAGACGTCGCAGTACGACGAGCCGATCGCCTTCGACGGGTACCTCGACGTCGAGCTCGAGGACGGCACCGTGTTCCGGGTCGAGATCGAGCGCGCCCACATGGAGGAGGACGCCGGCAAGAACACCCACGTCGGCGGCTCCACGGGCCGGATCCATGGCGCGGAGTACTCGCTGGTCGACTACAACCGCGCGGGCATCCCGCTGGTGGAGATCGTGACCCGGCCCATCACCGGCGCCGGCACCCGCGCCCCCGAGGTGGCCCGGGCGTACGTCCAGGCGCTGCGGGACATCTTCCGCACCCTCGGGGTGTCCGAGGCCCGCATGGAGCGCGGCAACGTCCGGGCCGACGTGAACCTGTCGCTGCGCCCGACGCCGCAGTCTCCGCTGGGCACCCGGACCGAGACCAAGAACGTCAACTCGTTCCGGTCGGTCGAGCGGGCCGTGCGCTACGAGGTCTCCCGCCAGGCGGCGATCCTGGCCGGTGGCGGCACGGTCGTCCAGGAGACCCGGCACTGGCACGAGGACACGGGCATCACCACGCCGGGCCGGGTCAAGTCCGACGCCGAGGACTACCGCTACTTCCCCGAGCCCGACCTCGTCCCGGTCGCGCCGTCGCGGGAGTGGGTCGAGGCGATCCGTGCGTCGCTGCCCGAGCTCCCGGGCGACCGCCGTCGTCGGCTGACCGACGAGTGGGGCTACTCCGAGCCGGAGATGCGGGACGTGCTCAACGCCGGCGCGCTCGATCTCATCGAGGCGACCGTCGCCGCCGGGGCCACCCCGGCCGCCGCCCGCAAGTGGTGGATGGGCGAGCTGGCCCGGACCGCGAAGCAGCGCGAGGTGGACCTGGCCGACCTGCCCGTCACGCCCGCCCAGGTGGGTGAGCTGCAGGGCCTGGTGGACGCCGGGCGCATCAACGACAAGCTCGCCCGCCAGGTGCTCGAGGGCGTGCTGGACGGCGAGGGCTCGCCGGAGCAGGTGCTCGTCGCCCGGGGCCTGGAGGTCGTGTCCGACGACGGCGCCCTGCTCGCCGCGATCGACGACGTGCTGGCTGCCCAGCCCGACGTCGCCGACCGCATCCGCGGCGGCAAGCTGCAGGCCGTCGGGGCGATCGTCGGCGGCGTCATGAAGGCCACCCGCGGCCAGGCCGACGCGGGGCGGGTCCGCGAGCTCATCCTGTCCCGTCTGGGTGTCGAGGGCTGATGTCCGCGCGCCGGTCGGTCACGGCCAAGCCCACCCTGGAGGGTGAGCTGGTCCGGCTGCGACCGCTGGAGCCCGCGGACGCCGACGGCATGTACGAGCTCGCGACGGACCCGCAGAGCCGCCGGGTCACCGGCACCACGACGACCTACACGCGCGAGGCGATCGAGCGGTGGTGCGTCGAGGCGGCCACGGCGCCGGGCCGGATCGACCTCGCGGTGACCGCCGGCGGCTCCGACGAGTACCTCGGCGAGATCGTCCTGACGGACATCGACGAGGCGCACGGCTCGGCGAGCCTGCGGCTGTCGATGCGACCCGGCAGCCGCGGCCGCGGCTACGGCACCGAGGCCATCGACCTCGTGCTCGGGCTCGCCTTCGACGGGTACGGCCTGCACCGGGTCGGGCTGGAGGTGCTGGCCATCAACCCGCGGGCTCAGGCGCTGTACGAGGGAGTCGGCTTCCGGGTCGAGGGCCGGTTGCGGGAGGCGTACCGCGACGGCGAGCGGTGGTGCGACGGCGTCGTCATGGGCATCCTCGAGGACGAGTTCCGGGCGGGGACCACCGAGCGCAGCTGAGGATGCCGCCCGGCACCGCGGTGGGCTCGTCGGACGAGCGGCGGGGACGCACGTCGGGCGCTGTTCAACAGCCGGTCACCGTCGCGTCGGGGGCTGTGCACCGGCCGCGCCTACGGTCGGCGGGTCTGATCCGTCCCTCGCCGGAGGCCTTCCCGTGTCGATCACTCCCCAGTCCCGCCCGCTGCTGCCGATGCACGGCTTCACGCGGGGCAAGCGCAGCGCGGTGACCTGTCACCTCAAGTGCGCCGACGCCTGCGCTCAGCCGGTGCCCAACACGAGCGACAACGAGTACTTCGCCGACGTCGCCGGCGCCGCGCTGAGCCGTCGGTCCGTGCTCGGCGGCGGTGCGGTCGGCGCGCTGGCCCTGCTCGTCGCCGGAGCGGCCGGGGCAGCCCCCGCGGCTGCCGCTGGGCGGGGTCGGGCCCGCGGTGCGGGCCTGGCGTTCTCGCCGATCGCGCCGGTCCCCGCCACGGTGGACGCGCTGACCGTGCCGGCCGGGTACCGCTGGGCGCCGATCATCCGCTGGGGCGACCCCATCCTGCGGGGCGCACCCGAGTTCGACGCGGCGAACCAGACCGCCGCGGCCCAGGCCGGGCAGTTCGGCTACAACAACGACTACCTCGACATCATCTCGATGAACCGGCAGCGCGGGGTCACCGGCGGCGTCCACCACGCCGGCACCGCGCCGCGCACCCGCGACCACAAGGCCGTCCTGGTCGCCAACCACGAGTACACCAACGAGACCATCATGTTCCCGCCCACCGACGACCCGGCGACCGTGTCCGAGCAGCGACGCATCGCGATGGCCGCCCACGGCATGTCGGTCGTCGAGGTCCGACGTCGCGGAGTCGGTCAGCCGTGGGAGTACCAGCGCCGCAGCCCCCACAACCGCCGCCTCACCGTGTCCACGCCGTTCACCGTCACCGGGCCGGCCGCCGGTTCGTCGCTGCTGACCACGGGCGCCGACCCGACCGGGCGCACCGTGCTCGGCACCCTGAACAACTGCGCCGGCGGGACGACCCCGTGGGGCACCGTGCTGTCCGGCGAGGAGAACTTCAACGGGTACTTCCGCACCTCGGGCACCGGCCGCGGCGACGCGCGCTACGGGCTCCGCGACCGGGAGACGGCGCGCGGGTGGGAGCACGAGGACCCACGCTTCGACGCGCGCAACCCGGGGTACGAGAACGAGCCGCACCGATTCGGCTGGGTCGTCGAGCTGGACCCGTTCGAGCCGGACTCCGCGCCGCAGAAGCACACCGCACTGGGACGCTTCAAGCACGAGGCGGCCAACATCGTGGTCGCGCCGTCGGGTCACGTCGCGGCGTACATGGGTGACGACGAGCGGTTCGACTACCTGTACAAGTTCGTCTCGCGGGACACGATGCGCACCGGGACCCGCCGGGCGGACCGCGCGCACAACAAGACGCTGCTGTCCCACGGCTCGCTGTTCGTCGCCCGCTTCCACGGCGACTCGCCGGCGGCCGAGATCGACGGGTCGGGCGCGCTGCCCGCCGACGGCGCGTTCGACGGGACGGGGGAGTGGCTGCCGCTCATGGTCGACGGCGTCAGCGTCGTGCCGGGGTTCGGCGCCGAGGAGGTCGCCGTCTTCACCCGCCTGGCGGCGGACGCCGTGGGTGCGACCAAGATGGACCGCCCCGAGGACGTCGAGGCGAGCCCCACCACGGGCCGCGTCTACATGGCCTGCACCAACAACACCGACCGGGGCAAGCCGGGCACGCAGGGTGCGACCGAGCCCAACCCCCGCGTGCTCAACCGCAACGGGCACGTCGTGGAGATCACCGAGACGGGCGACGACCCCACCGCGGCGACCTTCACCTGGACGCTGCTGCTGGTGTGCGGCGACCCGACGACGGACGGCTCGGCGTACTTCGCCGGCTTCCCGGCCGACCGGGTGTCGCCGATCTCGTGCCCGGACAACCTCGCGTTCGACGACTCGGGCAACCTGTGGATCTCGACCGACGGCCAGCCGGGCACCATCGGGTACAACGACGCGCTGCACCGGGTGCCGCTGGAGGGGCCCGAGCGCGGGCACGTCCAGCAGTTCCTCGCCGTCCCGACCGAGGCGGAGACCTGCGGTCCGGTCATCGACGAGGCCGAGTCCATGGTCTACGTCTCGGTGCAGCACCCCGGGGAGGACGGCAGCTTCACCGACCAGCACTCGCGGTTCCCCGACTACGCGCCGAGCACCGGAGCCGGCCGCGGCCGGTTCGCCGGACCCCGGCCGTCCGTCGTCCAGGTCTGGCGGGGCTGACCGCCACCCGCCGCACCGGCGTGGCCGCCGGGGACCGGACCGAGGTCCGGTCCCCGGCGGGCCGCCTCGGCGCGGGGCGGGCACGATGGTGCCGATGAGCGCCACGACCCGCATCCCGACCACCGACCAGAGCGCGGCCACGACCGAGCAGGGCAGCCGGTCCCCGGCGGGTGCCGGCTCGCCGGCCGACGTCGGCACGGCCCCCGCCCACCGCGCCCGTCCGGGCCTCGCCCCGTCCGCGCAGCGGCCCGTGACGGTGACGGTTCCGGACGAGGCCACCCGGCACGCCCTCACCGTGCCCCGCGGCGTCCGCCTCGAGGTGTGGGACCTGACCACGGACCTGCCGCCCGAGGTGGCCGCCGACGTCGACGTCGTCGTCGTGCCGCACCAGGCGGGTCGGGGCACGCTGGCCCGGCTGCGGGACCTGCCCCGGCTGGCCGCGGTCCAGATCCCCAGCGCCGGGTTCGAGCACGTCCTGCGGCACCTGCCCGAGGGCGTGCTGCTGTGCAACGGCCGCGGCGTGCACGACGACGAGACCGCCGAGCTCGCGCTGGCCCTGACGCTCGCGTCCCTGCGGGGCCTCGACGACTACCTGCGGGCGCAGGACCGGCACGAGTGGACCGGCCGGACGCGCCCGTCGCTGGCGGACCGGCGTGCGCTCGTCGTCGGCTACGGGTCCATCGGCGGCGCCGTGGCGCGGCGGCTGGAGGCCTTCTCGGTCGACGTCGTCCGGGTCGCGACCACCGCGCGGGACGACGACGGCGTCCGGGTGCACGGCGTCGACGAGCTGCCCGCCCTGCTGCCCGGCGCGGAGATCGTCATCCTGACCGTCCCGCTCACCCCGCAGACCGAGGGCCTGGTGGACGCCGACTTCCTCGCGCGGCTGCCGGACGGCGCGCTGGTGGTCAACGTGGCGCGCGGCAAGGTCGTCGACACCGGCGCGCTGCTCGCCGAGCTGACCAGCGGCCGGCTGCGGGCTGCGCTCGACGTGACCGAGCCGGAGCCGCTGCCGGCCGACCACCCGCTGTGGTCTGCGCCGGGGCTGATCCTCACGCCGCACGAGGGCGGCAACACGACCGCGACCCCCCGCCGCATGCTCGCGCTCGTGCAGGCGCAGCTGGACCGGCTCGGGGCCGGCGAGGAGCCGGTGAACGTCGTCGCGCGGACCTGACCAGGTGCGGCCCGGTGGGCCCGGGCGCCCGGAGGCGTCGGGGCCCACCGCGCAGGCACCCGGCTATGTCAGGTGCCTCTGGGCGAACACCACCATCGCGTCGCGCAGGTAGGGCGCGAGCCCCGGGGCGTACGCGTCGTAGGTGGCGGTGAACCGCTCGTCGTCGACGTACATCTGCCCGAGGCCGACGTACGCCGCGCGGTCCGGCGTCCAGAACGTCGCGATCTGGGCGTGGTGGCGCGCCACCACGGACTGGACCCCGGCGTCGGTCACCTCGGTGCCCGCGTGCATGAGGGTGGCCAGCTCCGCGCTGATCGCCGCGGTCTCCGCGGCGAAGGCCTCCTGCCCGTCCTGACCCATGCCGGTCCAGGCGGCATGACTGCGGTCCACCGCGCCGTCGCCCCAGCGCTCGCGCGCCTCGGCGTCGTACTGGCTGTTGTCGAAGCCCGCGTACAGGTCCTTCGGTGCCATGTCGGTCCCTTCCTCCATCGAGTGCAGCGTGCTCTCCACCGTCCGGGCGAGCCGGTCGAACCGGTCCCGCTCGGTCAGCAGCCGGGCGTGGTGCTCCCGCAGCCGGCTGCGGCGCACGGCGCCGGCCGCCGGTCCGGCGCCCTCCGCGAGGATCTCGGCGATCGTCGGCAGCCCGACGCCGAGCTCGCGCAGCACGAGGACCTGCTGCAGCTGCACCAGCTCAGCGTGCCCGTACAGGCGCCGCCCGCCCGCGGCGACCCCGGTCGGCCGCAGCAGACCCACCGCGTCGTAGTGGCGCAGGGTCCGCGTCGTCACGCCCGAGAGGCGGGCCACCTCGCCGATGGTCCATGCCTCGACCCGGCCGCCGGGGTCGCGCGAGGACGCGGGGTGGGCGGCGTCGGTGGTCATGGTCGCTCCCTCGGGTGCCTGGTGGGGCGCTCCGCTGCTGGCGACGGCGGTCCGTCCGCCGTCGCGCGGACGCTAGGTGTTGACGCTACGTCAACCGCAAGGTCGCCCTGGGTGTCGGCTCCACCGGGTCCGCCCCGCCCGTCGCGCTGCCGTGTCGGTGGCGGGTGCCACAGTGGGGCATGGCCAACCTGACGTCCTCCGCCGTGCAGTCCGCCGTCGACGCCCGCCACTGGCGGGTGGTGCTGCAGACCGTGCGCGCCACCTTCCGGACGGGCTCCTTCGCGCGCGGGGCCGAGCTCGTGGGTGAGATCGCGGCGGTCGCGGACGCCGCCGGTCACCACCCCGACGTGGACCTGCGGTACGCGCGCGTCCAGGTCTCGGTGACCAGCCACGACGTCGGCGGCCTCACCGACCGGGACGTGGACCTCGCTGCGGCGATCAGCCAGGTCGCGGACCGGCTCGGCATCGACGGCGACCCCGGCCGCCCGCAGGGGCTGGAGATCGCCGTCGACGCGCTCGACATCCCGGCCGTGCTGCCGTTCTGGCGGGCCGTCCTGGGGTACGTCGACGAGCCGCCGCCCGCGCCGGACGCGTCGCCGGCACTGGTGGACCCGGCCGGCGTCGGGCCCGCCGTCTGGTTCCAGCAGATGACCGCGCCCCGCCCGCAGCGCAACCGCCTGCACCTGGACGTGTCCGTGCCCCACGACGTCGCCGACACGCGGGTGGCGGCCGCGCTCGCGGCCGGCGGACGGCTGGTCTCCGACGACCGTGCCCCCGCCTTCCGGGTGCTCGCGGACGTCGAGGGCAACGAGGTGTGCGTGTGCACGTGGCAGGGGCGCGACGGGTGAGCGTCCGCGCTCTGGGCACGCGGTGGAGCCGCTGCCCGGCCGACCTAGACTCACCGGCATGACGAGCGTGACCGACCCCACCGCCTCCACCGGCAGCACCCCGAACGACGACGCGGCCGCCGGGCCCGGGGTCGACATCAAGCCCCGCAGCCGTCAGGTCACCGACGGCATCGAGGCGACCGCGTCGCGCGGCATGCTGCGCGCCGTCGGCATGGGCGACGACGACTGGGTCAAGCCGCAGATCGGCATCGCGAGCTCGTGGAACGAGATCACGCCCTGCAACCTCTCCCTGCAGCGGCTGGCGCAGGCCGCGAAGAACGGCGTGCACGCCGGCGGCGGGTTCCCGCTGGAGTTCGGCACCATCTCGGTGTCCGACGGCATCTCGATGGGCCACGAGGGCATGCACTACTCCCTGGTGTCCCGGGACATCATCGCCGACAGCGTCGAGACGGTGATGATGGCCGAACGCCTGGACGGCTCCGTCCTGCTCGCCGGGTGCGACAAGTCGCTGCCCGGGATGCTGATGGCCGCCGCCCGGCTGGACCTCGCGTCGGTGTTCCTCTACGCCGGGACGATCGCGCCGGGCTGGGTCAAGCTGTCCGACGGCACCGAGAAGGACGTCACGATCATCGACGCGTTCGAGGCCGTCGGCGCCTGCGCGCGCGGCCTGATGAGCACCGAGGACCTCGGGCGCATCGAGCGGGCGATCTGCCCGGGTGAGGGCGCGTGCGGCGGCATGTACACCGCCAACACGATGGCCTCCGTCGCCGAGGCGATGGGCATGTCCTTGCCCGGGTCGGCCGCCCCGCCGTCGGCGGACCGCCGTCGCGACATGTACGCCGCCAAGTCGGGCGAGGCGGTCGTCGAGATGCTGCGCCGCGGCATCACCACCCGCCAGATCATGACCAAGGAGGCGTTCGAGAACGCCATCTCGGTGGTGATGGCCTTCGGTGGGTCGACCAACGCCGTGCTGCACCTGCTCGCCATCGCGCACGAGGCCGAGGTCGACCTCACGCTGGCGGACTTCGCCCGGGTCGCCGCGCGCGTCCCGCACCTCGGTGACCTGAAGCCGTTCGGCCGGTACGTCATGAACGACGTCGACCGGGCCGGCGGCGTCCCCGTGGTCATGAAGGCGCTGCTGGACGCGGGCCTGCTGCACGGGGACTGCCTGACCGTGACCGGCCGGACCGTTGCCGAGAACCTGGCCGACATCGCCCCGCCGGACCCCGACGGCAAGATCCTGCGGGCGCTGGACAACCCCATCCACCGCACCGGCGGGATCACCATCCTGCACGGCTCCCTCGCCCCCGAGGGTGCCGTCGTGAAGTCGGCCGGGTTCGACTCGGACGTCTTCGAGGGCACGGCGCGCGTGTTCGAGCGCGAGCGCGCCGCGATGGACGCCCTCGAGGACGGCACCATCCAGGCCGGCGACGTGGTCGTCATCCGCTACGAGGGCCCCAAGGGTGGTCCGGGCATGCGCGAGATGCTGGCGATCACCGGCGCCATCAAGGGTGCCGGGCTCGGCAAGGACGTCCTGCTGCTCACCGACGGCCGGTTCTCCGGGGGGACCACCGGGCTGTGCGTCGGTCACGTCGCGCCCGAGGCCGTCGACGGCGGCCCCATCGCCTTCGTGCGCGACGGCGACCGGATCCGGCTCAACGTGGCCGACGCGACGCTCGAGCTCCTCGTCGACGAGGCCGAGCTGGCTGAGCGGGCGGTGGGCTGGGCTCCGCTGCCCCCGGTCTACAGCCGCGGCGTGCTCGCCAAGTACGCGAAGCTGGTGCAGTCGGCGTCCAAGGGTGCCGTGCTCGTCTGACGACGCCGGGTCACCCCGGTGAGGGGCTCGCGGCGGACCGGCGCGAGCGCGAACCCGGGGACGGCGGGACCGCCGTGCTGGACCGCACGACGAAGTCGGTGGCGACCGTCTCGTGCTGCGGCTCGTCCGGCGCTCCGTCGTGGGCCAGCTGCTGCAGCAGCCGGGCCGCCGCGCGCGCTCCCTGCCGCTCGGGGAACTGCGCGACGGTCGTCAGTCCCACCACGTCGCCCAGCTCGTGGCCGTCGATGCCGACCACCGACAGGTCGTCCGGCACGCGCAGGCCCAGGTCCCGCGCCGCCAGGATGGTGCCCACCGCCATCTCGTCCGAGGCGGCGAAGACCGCCGTGGGCCGCTCCGGAGCGGCCAGCAGCGCCTTCGCGCGGGCGTAGGCGTCGTTGAGGGTGAAGTCCGAGGTGATCACCCACTCCGGGCGGACCACGAGACCGGCCTGGGCCATCGCGCGCTCGAACCCGCCCTGCCGGGTGCCCGTGAGCCCGAAGTCGCGGTGCGGGTCCTTGCCGGCGGTGAGGTGGGCGATGTGCCGGTGACCGAGGCCGGTCAGGTGTCCGGTGGCCAGGGCGCCCGCCGCCTCCTGGTCGATGCCGACGGTGAGGGTCCCGGGCATCGCGCCGCCGACGCCGACGATCGGCCGGCCGATCGCCACCAGGCGCTCGCGCTCGCGCGTGGTCAGCTCGAGGGCGACGGGTACGACGGCGTCCAGCCGCTGGCGCAGCAGGTAGTCCTGGAGCACCTTCTCCTGGTGGTCGTGGCTGCCACCGGTCGTGTAGAGGGACAGGTCGTACCCCTGGTCCAGCAGCTCCTCGGAGATGCCGCGGACCACCTTGGCGAAGAACCACCGGTCGACGCCGGGCACGATGACGCCGATGTTGCGGCTGCGTCCGGACGCCAGCCCGGCGGCGTTCGCGGACGGCACGAATCCCAGCTCGGCGCTGGCGCGCAGGACGCGTTCGCGGGTCGCGGGCGAGACGGGGCCGCGCCCGCTCAGGGCGCGGGACGCGGTCGCCGTCGACACCTTCGCCAGTGCGGCGACGTCCCTGATGCTGGCCATCCCCGCTCCTCTCCGTGCACCGTCACGTGCGGCCCGCTCCCGGCGCCGGCGCGCGGCGACCGGTTCGCCGCGCTCCGCCGTCCGGAGCCGGCGAAGGGTCTCATCCGCCACGACCCCGGCGCGGTGCGCGTCCCGGCGCCGGCACGGCCCCGCGGGTCCGGGGAGGCCGCGAATGGAAACGCTTCCACAACAACCGGTGGCGCCCGATCGGCTCCCGAGTGACGTCGAGAGGGTTCGATGTGACTCTGGACACACGGTACTGGAAACGTTTACAGTCGGCGAGTCCACCAACTGGTCCACCACGCGTTCACCGCCGAACGGGCCGCGACCCGCCTGTGGCCGTGGCGCGTGCCGACCCTGGTCCCACCACCGGGTCGGCACGGCTCGACCGGCCCGGCGCGCCGACGGACGCCGGCACACACGGTCCCGTGGGACCGTCGACGAAGGAGACGACGACGTGCCTTCCCAGCCGCCCCTGGCCTCCCGGGAGCTGACCCGACGATCGTTCCTGCGCGGCCTGGGCGTCGCCGGGGCGGGGGCCGCGCTGGCGTCGTGCGCGCCGGCCTCCGCGGGGTCCGGCGCCACGGAGATCATCTTCTACCAGTCGAAGCCCGAGGTGATCGGCTACTTCGACGACCTCATCGAGCAGTTCCACCAGACCCAGTCGCGCGTCCGCGTCCGCCACGACGCCACTTCCAACCTCGCGGGATCCTTCGTCCGGGAGTCCCCGCCGGACATCGGACTGCTCAACTACAACTTCGAGGTCTCCCGGTACGTCGAGCGCGGCGTGCTCAGCGACCTCAGCGACATCCCGGCCGTCGAGCGGATCCGGGACGACCTGCAGCCGCTCATCGACGTCACCGCGACGTACCCCGGCCGGACCAGCGTCATCCCGTACTCGCTCATGGCGGCGGCTGTGCTCTACAACCGGGAGATCTTCGACCAGCACGGCGTGCAGCCACCGACGACGTGGCAGGAGTTCCTCGCGCTGTGCGAGACGCTCGCCGCGGCCGGGGTGACCCCGATCTACAGCACCTTCCGCGACCCGTGGACCATCGCGCAGGGCCCGTTCGACTACTCCGTCGGCGGGATGGTCGACACCGCCGAGTTCTTCAGCCGGCTCAAGGAGGCCGGGGTCGACGTCGGCCTGGACCACTCCGTGTCCTTCCAGGAGGAGTTCCTCGAGCCGGTCGAGCGGATGCAGACCTTCCTGCAGTACTCCAACGAGGACGCGGCGAGCCGTGGCTACGGCGACGGCAACCTCGCGTTCGCGCGGGGAGAGGCCGCGATGTACCTGCAGGGCCCCTGGGCGCTGACCGAGATCGCCAAGTCCAACCCGGACCTGGACGTGGGGGCCTTCCCGCTGCCGATGAGCGACGACCCGGACGACCGGGAGGTGCGGGTCAACATCGACCTCGCCCTGTGGATCCCCGAGGCGTCCGGCAAGAAGGAGGCCGCCCGGGAGTTCCTGTCCTTCCTCATGCAGCCCGAGATCATCGACGCCTACAACGCCGCGGCGCTCGGGTTCGGCGTGACCACGGACGCGGCTCCGGTCACGAACTCCACGCTGGCCGAGCTGCGCGAGTACTACGACCGCGGTGCGTTCTACCTCGGCGCCTCCCAGCTGGTCCCGCAGTCCATCCCGCTGCAGAACTACACCCAGTCCCTGGCGACCGGCGCCGAGCCGGAGCGGGTGCTGCGCACCCTGGACGCGGACTGGGCACGCCTGGCCTTCCGCGCCTGACCGCCGTCCGAACCGCCCCACCACCGAAAGAGCCGTCCATGGCCACCACCGCAGCGGCCCCGCCGCAGACCCGCGACACCGCCGCACCGCGGCGGCCGGGCGCCACCCGTCGGCCCGTCCACCGGACCTTCTACCTGTTCCTCGTACCCTCGCTCGTGCTGTTCACGCTGGCGATCACGCTGCCGGCGATCATGGGCGTCACGCTGAGCTTCACCGACTCGGTCGGCTTCGGGGAGTTCGACTTCGTGGGGCTGACGAACTACGTCGCCATGGTCTCCGACCCGGCCATCCTCAGCTCGTACGGCTTCACGATCGGCTTCGCGCTGGTCACCGTCCTGGTGGTCAACCTGGTCGCGTTCCTGCTCGCCGTGCTGCTGACGTCGAAGATCCGCGCGAAGGTCGCCCTGCGGGCCGTGTTCGTCCTGCCCATGGTGATCTCCGGGATCATCATCGCCTACGTCTTCGGCTTCCTGTTCTCCAACACGCTGCCCCGGTTCGGGCAGGCGATCGGGTTCGAGCCGCTCGCCTCCAGCCTGCTGGCGAACGAGGACCTGGCCTGGCTCACCATCGTGTTCGTCACGGCGTGGCAGGCGATCCCGTCGGCCCTGCTCATCTACATCGCCGGGATCCTGTCGATCCCCGGCGAGGTCTACGAGGCCGCCTCCATGGACGGGGCCTCGGCCCGACGTCGACTGGTGTCGATCACGCTGCCGCTGGTCGCCGGGTACGTGGTGATCAACCTGGTGATCGGGTTCAAGAACTTCCTCAACGCCTACGACATCATCGTCGGCCTGACCAACGGCGGCCCCGGCACCGCGACCCGGAGCGTGGCGATGACGATCTTCTCCGGCTTCACCGGCGGTGACTACGCCTACCAGATGGCCAACGCGACCATCTTCTTCCTGATCGCGGTCGTGCTGGCCGGGATCCAGCTGCGCGCCACGCGCGGAAGGAGCGGGATCTGATGACCGCCACGACGCTCACGACCACGGCCGCCGGGCAGGTCCCGACCCGTCGCCGGCGCCGGTTCACCGGGCGGGGCGGTGACGAGCACCCGAACCGGCCCGGCACCGTCGTGCTGCTGGTGTGCTCGCTCGCGGTCTTCCTACCGCTCTACGCGACCGTCAGCATGGCGTTCAAGACCACCCAGCAGTCGGTGAACAGCCGGGTGTTCGAGCTGCCCTCGCCGCTGAGCGTGGAGGGGTTCGTCGAGGCGTGGGACCTGACCGACTTCCCGCGCGGGTTCGCCATCTCGGTGTTCGTCACCGTGGTCACGGTGGTCGGCACGGTGGTGCTGGCCGCGTTCGCCGCGTACGCCATCGCCCGCAACTGGGACCGGCGGTTCTTCCGCTGGTCCTTCTTCTACCTGCTCGCGGCCATGTTCCTGCCGTTCCCGGTGCTGGCGCTGTCCCAGGTGAAGCTGACCGGGATGGTCGGGCTGGCCAACCCGGTGGGCGTGGCGGTCCTGCACGTGATGTTCCAGCTGTCGTTCAGCGTGCTGCTCTTCACCGCGTTCATCCGCGGGCTGCCCGAGGAGCTGGAGGAGAGCGCCAAGCTCGAGGGGGCGTCCACCTGGACCACGTTCCGGCGGATCGTGTTCCCGATGATGGCGCCGATGAGCGCGACGGTGGCGATCTTCGCCTTCCTCGCCTCGTGGAACGACTTCATGATGCCCTCGCTCATCATCGCCGACTCCACGCAGCAGACCCTGCCCGTGCTGCAGAGCGTGTTCCAGACGCAGTTCAGCAGCAACTACAACGTCGCGTTCGCGTCGTACCTCATGGCCATGGCGCCGGCGATCCTGGTCTACCTCTTCACGCAGCGATGGGTGATGTCCGGCGTCACCCAGGGCGCGATCAAGTAGTGGCGCCGCGTGGCCGGGGCGAGGGTGCCCCGTGGTGGCGCGACGCGGTGATCTACCAGGTCTACCCCAAGTCGTTCGCCGACTCCGACGGGGACGGCGTCGGCGACCTGCCCGGCATCACCTCCCGGCTGGACCACCTGGCCTGGCTCGGCGTCGACGCCGTCTGGCTGTCGCCGTTCTACCCGTCCCCGCAGGCCGACGGCGGCTACGACGTGTCGGACTACTGCGACGTCGACCCGCTGCTGGGCACGCTCGCGGACGTCGACGCCCTGCTCGCCAGGGCGCACGGGCTCGGTCTGCGGGTGATCGTCGACGTCGTCCCCAACCACACCAGCGACGAGCACCCCTGGTTCCGGGCGGCGCTGGCGGCCCCGGCCGGCAGCCCCGAACGGGACCTGTACGTGCTGCGCCGCGGGACCGGCACGCACGCCGGCTCCCCGCCCAACAACTGGCAGTCGATCTTCGGTGGCCCGGCGTGGAGCCCGGTCGACGCGGTCACCGGCGACCCCGCGGACGCCGGGCAGTGGTACCTGCACACGTTCGACCGGCGCCAGCCCGACCTGAACTGGGACAGTCCCGTGGTGCGGGACCGGTTCGAGGGGGTGCTGCGGTTCTGGCTGGACCGGGGCGTCGACGGGTTCCGGGTCGACGTGGCGCACGGCCTGGTGAAGGCCGAGGGCCTGCCCGACTGGGACGGCGGACCGGCCGCCATGGTCATGGGCGGTGGCGAGCACGCGCCCGGCTCGCCGGTCGTGGACCTCGGGCCGATGTTCGACCAGGAGGGCGTCCACGACATCTACCGGGCGTGGAACCGCCTGCTGGCCGGGTACCCCGGTGACCGGGCGATGGTGGGGGAGGCGTGCGTGGAGCCCGCCGAGCGCGCCGCGCGGTACGTGCGCCCGGACGAGATGCAGCAGGCGTTCAACTTCCCGTACCTGCAGTGCCGTTGGGACGCCGACGCGCTGCGCGAGGTCATCAGCGTCTCGCGCGAGGCGGACGGCGCGGTCGGCGCGCCCACCACGTGGGTGCTGTCCAACCACGACGTCGTCCGGCACGCCTCGATGCTGGGGCTGGCGGACACCGGCCGGTCGCCGAACGGCATCGGGGCCGACGACCCGCAGCCGGACGCCGCCCTCGGGCTGCGCCGGGCCCGCGCCGCCGCCCTGCTCACCCTCGCGCTGCCCGGGTCGGCGTACCTGTACCAGGGCGAGGAGCTCGGGCTCCCCGAGCACACCACGCTGCCCGACGAGGTGCGCCAGGACCCGATCTGGTTCCGCTCCGGCGGCACCCAGCGGGGTCGCGACGGGTGCCGGGTGCCGCTGCCGTGGCAGGCGGGCCGCCCCGGCCTCGGGTTCGGCCCGACCGGACGCACCTGGCTGCCGCAGCCGGCCGACTGGTCCGCGCTGGCGGTCGACGTCCAACGCGACGACCCGACGTCGACGCTGCACCTGTACCGCGACGCGCTGCGGCTGCGCGCCGAGCTCGGCCTCGGCTCGGGCGACCTGCGCTGGACCGCCCTGGACGGGGTCGACCACGCCCAGGTGCTGGCCCTGTGCGTCGGCGCCGTGCTCGTGGTGGTGAACTTCGGCGACGAGCCGGTCACCGTGCCCGCGCACGGGGCGACGCTGCTGCGCAGCGACGTGCCGGCCGCCGGCGCGGACCCCCGTGTGCTAGGACGAGACACCGCGGCGTGGGTGAGCGTCGGGTGACGGCCGACGCCGTCCCCGGCCGCCCGCTTCACACGCCCGCCTCGCCCGCCCGCCTCACCCGCCCCGAGCGCCCCGCAGCCGCCCCCGAGCCCGCCCGACCCGAGGAGCACCCCGCATGGACGAGCTGTCCACCGCCGCCGAGCACGACGCCGCCCACGCGGGCCTGTGGCCCGACGGCCCGCCGTGGTGGACGAGCGCCGTCGTGTACCAGGTCTACCCGCGCAGCTTCGCCGACTCCGACGGCGACGGCATGGGCGACCTCGGCGGCATCACCGCGCACCTGGACCACCTGCAGCACCTCGGCGTGGACGTGGTCTGGCTGTCGCCGGTGTACCGGTCCCCGCAGGACGACAACGGCTACGACATCAGCGACTACCGCGACATCGACCCCACCTTCGGGACGCTGGCGGACTTCGACACGCTGCTGGCGCAGGTCCACGCCCGCGGCATGAAGCTCGTCATGGACCTCGTCGTCAACCACACCTCGGACGAGCACCCGTGGTTCGTGGAGAGCCGCAGCTCGACCGACAACCCCAAGCGCGACTGGTACTGGTGGCGGCCGCCGCGCGCCGGCATGGAGCCCGGCGCCCCCGGCGCCGAGCCGAACAACTGGGGCTCGGCGTTCTCCGGTCCCGCCTGGGACCTCGACGAGACGACCGGTGAGTACTACCTGCACCTGTTCTCGCGCAAGCAGCCCGACCTCAACTGGGAGAACCCCGAGGTCCGCGCGGCCGTGCACGAGATGATGCGGTGGTGGCTGGACCGCGGGGTCGACGGCTTCCGGATGGACGTCATCAACTTCATCTCCAAGGACCCCGCCCTGCCCGACGGCGTCGTCCCGGACGGCAAGGTGCACGGCGACGGCCACCCGCACTTCGGCTACGGCCCCCGCCTGCACGAGTTCCTGGCCGAGATGCACCGCGAGGTGGTCGCCGGACGACCCGAGCGGCTGCTCACCGTCGGGGAGATGCCCGGCGCGACCGTGGAGCAGGCCCGCAAGTTCACCGACCCCGCGCGCGCCGAGGTCGACATGGTGTTCACCTTCGAGCACGTGGGCCTGGACCACGGGGCCTCCAAGTGGGACGTGCGCCCGCTGCGGCTGACCGACCTCAAGGCGTCCTTCGGCCGGTGGCAGGCCGGTCTGGCCGACGTCGGCTGGAACAGCCTGTACTGGAACAACCACGACCAGCCGCGCGTGGTGTCCCGGTTCGGCGACGACGGCGAGCACCGGCGGGACTCCGCCACCGCGCTGGCGACGCTGCTGCACCTGCACCGGGGGACCCCGTACGTCTACCAGGGCGAGGAGCTCGGCATGACGAACGCCGGCTTCACCCGCATCGACCAGTACCGGGACATCGAGTCGGTGAACTACCACGCCGAGGCGCTGCGGTACGGGTGGGCGACCGAGGAGGAGGTGCTCGCGTCGCTGTCGGCGATGAGCCGCGACAACGCCCGCACTCCCGTCCAGTGGGACGCCGGCCGGCACGCCGGGTTCACCACCGGGGAGCCGTGGATCGCGGTGAACCCCCACCACACCGAGATCAACGCCGCCGCCCAGGCGGACGACCCGACGTCGGTCCTGGCCCACTACCGCCGCCTCATCACCCTGCGGCACGAGGAGCCGGCGGTCGCCCTGGGGGACTTCACCATGCTGCTGCCCGACCACGAGCAGGTGTACGCCTTCACCCGGGCGCTCGCCGGGACGTCGCTGCTCGTCCTGGTCAACGTCTCCGGCGAGGAGCAGGCCGTCGACCTGCCGGCGCCCGACGCGTGGTCGGACGCCGAGCTGTTGCTCGGCAACCTGCGCAGCGAGGCGTCGGCGGCCGACCCGCTGCGGCCGTGGGAGGCCCGCGTCCACCGCCGCACCACCGCCTGACGGCCGGCGCGGCGGTCGGCGCACTGCGCCCCCGTGTCCACGGACCGGGCCCGTGAACCACGATGCGAGACGCGACGGACCCGGGGTGACACCTGCCCGGAACGCGGCGTACTGTTCCGGGTGTGCAGACGACCGTCGTAGTACTTCCCGAGCGCGCAGGCTAGAGGCCCCTCGCACGGTCCGTCTGCGCGCTTCCCCTCGACTGGCTCGCTCCCGGGCCCCGAGGGGTTTTTTTGTGCCACCGCCCCGGTGGGCGCGAGATCACCGGGCACCCGAGCAGTACCGCACGAGAGCCAGGAGAGACCGATGGTCCAGGGTCACCACCCGGCGCCACCGCGCACCAGCGATGCCGCCAGCACGCCTGCTCAGACCGCCCCCCGTCCGGCCGCGCCGCAGTCCGGCAACGGCCGGCTCGCCCCGGTACCCCGGCCGGTCACGGTCGCACCGCAGGCCGTCACCGGGGCGCAGTCCATCGTCCGGTCGCTCGAGGAGGCCGGGGTCGACGTCGTCTTCGGCATCCCGGGGGGTGCGATCCTGCCGACGTACGACCCGCTCATGCACTCCGAGCGGCTGCGGCACATCCTGGTCCGGCACGAGCAAGGCGCCGGTCACGCCGCCTCGGGCTACGCCCACGCGACCGGCCGGGTCGGCGTGTGCATGGCGACGTCCGGCCCCGGGGCGACGAACCTGGTGACGCCGATCGCCGACGCCAACATGGACTCGGTCCCCATGGTCGCGATCACCGGCCAGGTGGGCGCCGCCATGATCGGCACGGACGCGTTCCAGGAGGCCGACATCGTCGGCATCACGCTGCCGATCACCAAGCACAACTTCCTGGTGACCGACCCCGACGAGATCCCGCGGACCATCGCCGAGGCCTTCCACATCGCCTCCACCGGCCGGCCCGGCCCGGTGCTGGTCGACATCGCGAAGTCGGCGATGCAGGCGGCGACCACCTTCTCCTGGCCCCAGGACCTGCGCCTGCCCGGCTACCACCCGGTCACCAAGCCGCACGCCAAGCAGATCCGCGAGGCCGCCCGGCTGCTGGCGACGTCGCGCCGCCCGGTGCTGTACGTCGGTGGCGGCGCGATCCGCTCCGGCGCCGCGGCCGAGCTGCGCCGGCTCGTGGACGCCTCCGGTGCGCCGGCCGTCACCACGCTGATGGCTCGCGGGGCGCTGCCGGACTCCCACCCGCAGAACCTCGGCATGCCCGGCATGCACGGGACCGTCGCCGCCGTGGCCGCGCTGCAGAAGGCCGACCTCATCGTGGCGCTCGGGGCACGGTTCGACGACCGGGTCACCGGCAAGCTGGCGAGCTTCGCGCCGCACGCCGCCGTCGTGCACGCCGACGTCGACCCGGCCGAGATCGGCAAGAACCGTGCCGTCGACGTGCCGATCGTGGGGGACCTGCGCGAGGTCATCGCCGACCTGCTGCCGGAGCTCGAGCGCGAGCACGCCCAGCACGGCCGGCCGGACCTCGAGGGCTGGTGGCGCCAGATCGACGACTGGCGTGAGACGTTCCCGCTCGGCTACGACGAGCCCGACGACGGCCACCTCGCCCCGCAGCACGTCATCCAGCGGATCGGCGAGATCTCCGGGCCGGAGTCGATCTTCGTGTCGGGCGTGGGGCAGCACCAGATGTGGGCGGCCCAGTTCATCCGGTACGAGCGGCCGAACTCGTGGCTGAACTCCGGCGGCCTGGGGACCATGGGCTACTCGGTGCCGGCGGCCATGGGCGCCAAGGTCGGCCAGCCCGACCGCACCGTGTGGGCGATCGACGGCGACGGCTGCTTCCAGATGACCAACCAGGAGCTCGCCACCTGCACGATCAACGACATCCCGATCAAGGTCGCCGTCGTGAACAACTCCTCGCTCGGCATGGTGCGCCAGTGGCAGACCCTGTTCTACGAGTCCCGCTACTCCAACACCGACCTGCACACCGGTCACGGGACGGTGCGCGTGCCGGACTTCGTCAAGCTCGCCGACGCCTACGGCTGCGTGGGGCTGCGCTGCGAGACCAAGGCCGACGTCGACGCGACCATCAAGCGGGCGATGGAGATCGACGACCGCCCCGTGGTGGTGGACTTCACCGTCTCGCGGGACGCGATGGTCTGGCCGATGGTCGCGGCCGGTGTCAGCAACGACGAGATCCAGTACGCGCGCGGCATCAGCCCGGCCTGGGACCGGGAGGAGTGATGCGGCGCATCGGCCTGCTCGGCGGCACCTCCTGGGAGTCCAGCGCGCACTACTACACCCAGCTCAACGAGGGCGTGGCGCAGCGGCTGGGCGGGCTGCACTCGGCCGACCTGCTGCTGCGGTCGGTGGACTTCGCCGAGATCGAGCAGCTGCAGCGGGCGGGGGACTGGACCGCGCTCGGCGCCCGGTACGAGGTCGAGGCGCGCGCGCTGGTCGCCGCCGGGGCGCAGGTCGTCGGCATCCTGGCGAACACCATGCACCTCGTGCACGACGACGTGGTGCGCGGGGCGGGCGTGCCCGTGCCGCACGTCGTGGACGCGGTCGCCTCGGCGGCGACCGGGCTCGGCGTGCGCCGGCTGGCGCTGCTCGGCACCCGTTACACCATGGAGTCCTCGTTGTACCCGGACCGGGTCGCGGCGCACGGGCTGACGGTGTCGGTGCCGTCGGGTGCGGACGCCGCCGAGACCAACCGGATCATCTACGAGGAGCTGTGCCGCGGGGTCGTGCGGGACGAGTCCCGCGCCGCGCTCCAGCGGGTCGCCGGCCGGCTGGTGGACGAGGGGGCCGACTCCGTCGTGCTCGGGTGCACCGAGCTGGCCATGATCCTGGGACCCGACGACCTGCCCGTCCCCGTGCTCGACAGCACGGCGCTGCACGTCCACTCCCTGCTCGAGGCGGCGCTGGAGCCGCGGACCGTCCACGAAAGAGGTGCAGCATGAGCAGGCACACGCTGTCGGTGCTGGTCGAGAACAAGCCCGGCGTCCTGACCCGGGTCGCCGGCCTGTTCGCGCGCCGCTCGTTCAACATCCACTCCCTCGCGGTCGGCCCGACCGAGCACCCGGAGATCTCCCGGATCACGGTGGTCGTGGACGTCGAGGAGCTCCCGCTGGAGCAGGTGACCAAGCAGCTCAACAAGCTCATCCACGTGCTCAAGATCGTCGAGCTCGAGCAGAGCGCCTCCGTCCAGCGCGAGCTGCTGCTGGTCAAGGTCCGCGCTGACCTGGCCCAGCGCAGCCACGTGCTCGAGGTGGTCGAGCTGTTCCGGGCCCGCGTGGTCGACGTCGTCCCCGACGCGGTGACCATCGAGGCGACCGGCAGCCCCGACAAGCTCGCCGCCCTGCTCGCGGCGTTGGACCCGTTCGGCGTCCGCGAGATCGTGCAGTCCGGCACCGTGGCGATCGGCCGCGGGTCGCGCTCCATCACCGACCGGGCGCTCGAGCGCGTCACCCGGACCGCCTGAGGTCCCCTACCGACTGACCTGCACGACACCAGCAGTACATACCGAGAGGATCCACACCGTGGCAGAGCTGTTCTACGACGACGACGCCGACCTGTCCATCATCGCCGGGCGCAAGGTCGCCGTGATCGGGTACGGCAGCCAGGGCCACGCCCACGCGCTGAACCTGCGCGACTCGGGCGTCGACGTCCGGGTCGGCCTGCGCGAGGGCAGCTCCTCGCGCACCAAGGCCGAGAACGAGGGTCTGCGCGTGCTCACCGTCGCGGACGCCGTGAAGGAGGCCGACGTCGTCGTCGTGCTCGCACCCGACCAGGTGCAGCGGCACGTGTACCGCGACGAGATCGCCCCGAACCTGGCCGACGGCGCGGCCCTGGTCTTCGGCCACGGCTTCAACATCCGGTTCGGCTACATCACCGCCCCCGAGGGCGTCGACGTCGTCATGGTCGCCCCCAAGGGCCCCGGCCACCTCGTGCGCCGCGAGTTCGTCGACGGCCGCGGCGTGCCGGTCATCGTCGCCGTCGAGCAGGACGCGTCGGGCAAGGCGTGGGACCTGGCGCTGTCCTACGCCAAGGCGATCGGTGGGCTGCGGGCCGCCGGGATCAAGACGACCTTCACCGAGGAGACCGAGACGGACCTCTTCGGTGAGCAGGCCGTGCTGTGCGGCGGGGCGTCGCAGCTCGTCCAGTACGGGTTCGAGACCCTGACCGAGGCCGGCTACCAGCCCGAGGTCGCGTACTTCGAGGTGCTGCACGAGCTCAAGCTGATCGTCGACCTCATGGTCGAGGGCGGCATCGCCAAGCAGCGCTGGAGCGTGTCCGACACCGCCGAGTACGGCGACTACGTCTCCGGACCGCGGGTGATCGACCCGCACGTCAAGGACAACATGAAGGCCGTGCTGGCCGACATCCAGTCCGGCGCGTTCGCCGAGCGGTTCATCTCCGACCAGGACAACGGCGGCACGGAGTTCGCCGAGCTGCGCGCGAAGGGCGAGGCGCACCCGATCGAGGCCACCGGCCGCGACCTGCGCAAGATGTTCGCCTGGGTCAAGCCGTCCGACTCCGACTACGTCGAGGGCCACGCCGCCCGCTGACCCCGGCGCCCCCGGGCGCCCCGCACGCCCCCGGGTGCCCCGCACCACCCCGCCGAGTGCGACCTTGTGGACCCTTCACGCGAGCTGAGCGGTCCGCAAGGTCGCACTCGTGCGTCCGGGCCCGCCGAGTGTGACGTTGTGGCCGTTTCGCGCGAGCTGAGCGGTCCGCAAGGTCGCACTCGTGCGTCCGGGCCTGCCGAGTGCGACGTTGTGGGCGTTTCGCGCGAGCTGAGCGGTCCGCAAGGTCGCACTCGTGCGTCCGGGCCTGCCGAGTGTGACGTTGTGGGCGTTTCGCGCGAGCTGAGCGGTCCGCAAGGTCGCACTCGTGCGTCCGGGCCTGCCGAGTGCGACGTTGTCGGCGTTTCGCGCGAGCTGAACGGTCCGAGACGTCGCACTCGGCGCGCGGGGTGGGCGCGCGGGGTGGGCGCGCGGGGTGGGGCGAGGCGGGGGGCCGGGTTGGAGGGTCAGGATCGGTCGTCGAGGGGGCGGCCGACGGCGTCGTCGGCCTTGACGGCCTCCCGCTCGCCGCGCGGTCGGTCCTCGCCCACGGTGGAGTCGGCGTCGGTCTGGTGCTCGGCCTCGGCGTTGATCTCCGCGCCCAGCAGGATCGCCAGGCACGACAGCCACATCCAGACCAGCATGACCACCACGCCGGCGAGCGCTCCGTAGGTGCGCGCGTACCGGTCGAACTCGGCGACGTACAGCGAGAAGACCGCCGACGCGACCAGCCAGAAGCCGGTGGCCACCAGCGCGCCGACCGTCACCCAGCCCACCCGCGGCTCACGCCGGTCCGGTGCGTAGCGGTAGATCACCCCGAGCGACAGCGCGAACACCACCGAGACCAGCACCCACCGGCCCAGGCCGAGCAGGAAGCCGCCGTCGACCACCGCGGGGAAGACCGCGACCAGCGCGAGCAGGACGAAGAACACGACCACGGTGCCGAGGGTGAACACCAGCGCAAGACCGCGCCGCTTGAGGTACCCCGACCGCTCGCGCTCCTCGTAGACGAGGTTGACCGAGGTCAGCAGGTGGTCCATGCCCACGAAGGCCGACCACAGGGCGATCAGCAGGGACACGATCAGCGCGATCCCCAGACCCTGCTGGTCGCTCCGGACCAGCGTCGCCATCTGCCCGGCGACCAGGTCCGACGCCTCGGCGGGAAGGGTGGTCGACAGCGCCTCGACCTGCTCGCCGAGGTCGGCCGGGGTGCTGACCAGGCCGTAGAGGAGCACGACGGCGATCAGCGACGGGAACAGCGCGAGGAAGCCGAAGAACGCCACGCCGGCGCTGATCAACGGCAGCCGGTCGTCGACGGACCGGCGCAGGGCACGCACGACGACCTGACGCCAGCCGCGCGGCGGGATCTGCGTCGGTGCGTCGGCGTGCGCGCCGGGATGGGCGAGCTCGTCACGGTCCAGCGTCATCGACTCACCTCCGCGTGGGTGCGACCAGTGTGGTGCGCGCGGGCCGGGCGTGCTGCCGGACGGCGGGTCGGGATGTCACCGCGGTGCGGCCGCGGCGCACCGCGGGCGCGCCCGTCGGGGATCATGGTCCGCATGAGCCACGACGACGCAGCGCCCGACGCAGCTCCCGACGACGCGCCCGACGATGCGCCCGGCGGCACCCCGGTCGGTGTGCCCGACGGCGAGGAGATCGCCGCCTTCTGGGAGCTCGCCCGCGGGCGCGCCGGGCTGGGGCGCCTCGCGGCGGTCGTGGGCACCGGCGCCCGGGCGAGCCTGCCGCCGCCCGCCTGGGCCCTCGGCGACACCGCCGAGGAGGCCGACGCCCAGCTCGCCCGGGTGCTCGCCCGCACCCGGACGGCGATGACGACGGCGCTGTGGGAGCTGGCGGACGCCGACGTCGCGCCGCCCGAGCGTGGTGATCTCTCGATCGTGGTCGACGGACGTGGGCACCCTCGTGCGCTGATCCGCACCACGGCGGTCCGCCAGGTCCGGTTCGCCGACGTCGACGCCGAGCACGCTGCGGCGGAGGGCGAGGGGGACGGCTCCCTCGAGGCGTGGCGGGCCCGCTACGCCGGGCGCCTGGCGCAGGCGGCGGCCGTGGCGGGGCGCGTGCTCGACGACGACACCTCTGTGGTGCTGGAGCAGTTCGAGGTGCGTTTCCCGACCCGCCCGGCGGCCGCCCCGGCCGTGCGCGAGCCGGCGCTCAGCTGACCGGGATCTGAGACGCGCGTCCGCCTGGTGGGACCCGATGGCTAGGGTCGGCGGCATGACGCGCACCCTCCAGCTCGCAGTGATCGCCGGTGACGGCATCGGCACCGAGGTCGTCGAGCAGGGGCTGCGCGTGCTCGACGCGGCCGTCGCCGGCAGCGACGTGACGGTCGCGACCCGCGCGTTCGACCTCGGCGCCCGCCGCTGGCACGCGACCGGGGACACCCTCACCGAGGAGGACCTGGCGGCGATCCGCGCCCACGACGCGATCCTGCTGGGCGCCATCGGCGACCCGCAGGTGCCGTCGGGTGTGCTCGAGCGGGGTCTGCTGCTCAGGCTCCGGTTCAGCCTGGACCACTACGTGAACCTGCGTCCCGGGCGGCTGTACCCGGGGGTCACCTCGCCGCTGGCCGACCCCGGCGAGGTGGACTTCGTCGTCGTCCGCGAGGGGACCGAGGGGCCCTACGTCGGCAACGGCGGGGCGCTGCGCGTGGGCACCCCCGCCGAGATCGCCAACGAGGTCAGCGTCAACACCGCGTTCGGCGTCGAGCGGGTCGTGCGCGACGCGTTCGCACGGGCCGCCGCCCGTCCGCGCCGCAAGCTCACGCTCGTGCACAAGCACAACGTGCTGGTGCACGCCGGCCACCTGTGGCGCCGGACGGTCGAGGCCGTCAACGCCGACTTCCCGGACGTCACGGTGGACTACCTGCACGTGGACGCGGCGACGATCTTCCTGGTCACGGACCCGTCGCGCTTCGACGTGATCGTCACCGACAACCTGTTCGGCGACATCCTCACCGACCTCGCCGCGGCGATCACCGGCGGGATCGGTCTCGCGGCCTCGGCCAACATCAACCCCGACACCGACGCCTCCGGTGCCGCGGTCGCCCCGTCGATGTTCGAGCCCGTGCACGGCTCGGCGCCGGACATCGCCGGGCAGGGCAAGGCCGACCCGACCGCCACGGTGCTCTCGGTCGCGATGATGCTGGACCACCTGGGGCTGCCGGACGCGTCGGCCCGCGTCGAGGCGGCCGTCGCGGCCGACCTCGCCGAGCGGGCGGGGTCGGCGGGGTCCGGTGGGCGAGTACGGTCGACGGCCGAGGTGGGCCGGGACCTCGCCGCGCGCGTCGCCGGCTGACCCTCGCCCCGGGCGCCCCGGCGCCCGGTCCTCGGCCGTCACCACCGGTACCGTCAGCAACGACCACCAGGTGAAAGGCCCCGCACCATGACCTCCTCCGACGCACCGTCGACGACCGTCCTCGACGCCGAGGCCGCGTACGCCGTCCGTCCCCACCCGTCCCCGCTGCCCGAGGCCGACCGGCAGGCGGCCCTGGCCGAACCGAGGTTCGGCACCGTCTTCACCGACCACATGGCGCGGGCCACCTGGACCGCGGGCGCCGGCTGGCACGACCGCCGGGTGGAGCCGTACGGCCCGCTCCAGCTGGACCCCGCAGCCGCCGTCCTGCACTACGGGCAGGAGATCTTCGAGGGGCTCAAGGCCTACCCGCACGAGGACGGCTCGGTGTGGACGTTCCGGCCGTGGGCCAACGCGGACCGGTTCGCCGCCTCCGCGCGCCGGATCGCGCTGCCCGAGCTGCCGCGCGAGGACTTCCTGGCCGCGCTGACCGCACTGGTCCGCACCGACTCGGCGTGGGTGCCCCGCGGCGAGGAGATGAGCCTGTACCTGCGCCCCTTCATGTTCGCCTCGGAGCGATTCCTGGGCGTGCGGCCGTCCCTGGAGGCGGAGTTCCTGGTGATCGCCTCGCCGGTCGGCCCGTACTTCGCCGGCGGTGTCCGGCCGGTGTCCATCTGGGTCGCGCAGGACTTCCACCGCGCCGGCGCCGGCGGGACGGGCGCGGCGAAGTTCGGTGGCAACTACGCCGGCAGCCTGCTGCCGCAGGGGGTCGCGCACGCCAAGGGGTTCGACCAGGTCTGCTTCCTCGACGCGGCGACGAACAGCACGCTCGAGGAGCTCGGCGGGATGAACGTCTTCGTGGTGCACGCCGACGGCCGGGTCTCCACCCCCGAGCTCACCGGCACGATCCTGGAGGGCGTCACGCGCTCGTCGATCCTGCGGCTGCTGTCCGACGCCGGTCACGAGGTCGCCGAGCGGCGCATCCCGCTGGCCGAAATTACGGCGGGGATCGCCGACGGGTCGGTGGCGGAGGTGTTCGCGTGCGGCACCGCGGCGGTCATCACGCCGATCGGGCGCCTGGCCGGTGCGGACTTCGACCTCACCGTCGGCGACGGGACGTCCGGGGCCGTCACGACGCGCATCCGCGCCCAGCTCACCGACATCCAGTACGGCCGTGCGGCGGACCCGCACGGGTGGATGCACCGGCTCGCCTGACGCCTCGCCCGGCGTCCGAGCTCCCCGGCCCCCTCACCACTCCCGCCGAGTGCGACGTTCTCCACCGCTCGGCGCCCGCGACGGGTCCACGAGGTCGCACTGGGCCGGGGGGCCGGGGGCGGGGAGGCGAGCACCGCGCGACCGGATGCTGGACACCGTTCTCACGTGCCGGACGGTGTGCCATGATGACGTCATGCAGCACCCGCTCCTCATCGTGTAGCGCGTTCGGCCCACCCGCCGAACGCGCAGACCCTCCGCACCCCGGGGGGTCTTTTTGTTGCCGGGCACCACCCCCGCCCGGCAGCGGTCGACCGTTCCTCCGGGCACCATCCCCGCCCGGCCGCCGGCCGACGTCGACCCCGCAGTCACCTGGAGATCCCCGTGACCGACACCAGCTCGCCGCCGCCGGCGTTCCACGTCTACGACACGACCCTGCGCGACGGTGCGCAGCAGGAGGGCATGAACCTGTCCGTCGCGGACAAGCTCGCGATCGCCCCGCTGCTGGACGAGCTCGGGGTCGGGTTCATCGAGGGCGGCTGGCCCGGAGCCATCCCCAAGGACACCGAGTTCTTCGCGCGCGCGGCGAAGGAGCTCACGCTGCGCCACGCACAGCTGGCGGCCTTCGGGGCGACCCGCAAGCCCGGGCTCCACGCCGGGGCCGACCCGCAGGTCCGGGCGTTGCTGGACTCGCAGGCACCGGTCGTCACGCTCGTCGCCAAGAGCGACATCAGGCACGTCGAGCGCGCTCTGCGCACCACGGGCGAGGAGAACCTCGCGATGATCGCCGACACGGTCGCCCTGCTGGTCGCCGAGGGACGCCGGGTCGTGCTGGACGCCGAGCACTTCTTCGACGGGTACCGCTTCGACCCCACGTACGCGATCGAGGCGGTCCGGACGGCCTTCCGGTCCGGCGCCGAGGTCACCACCCTGTGCGACACCAACGGCGGCATGCTGCCCGACGACGTCCACGCCGTGGTGACCGCGGTGCGCGGCGCCGTCGGGCCGGTCGGCCGGCTCGGGATCCACGCCCACAACGACTCCGGGTGCGCGGTCGCCAACTCCCTGGCCGCCGTCGCGGCGGGGGCCGACCACGTGCAGGGGACCGTGAACGGGTACGGCGAGCGCACCGGCAACGCCGACCTCATCGCCGTCGTGGCCAACCTCGAGCTCAAGGCGAACCGCGCTCTGCTCGCCGGCGGCGCGCTGCGCGACGCGACCCGCATCGCGCACGCGATCAGCGAGATCACGAACATCAGCCCGTTCGCCCGGCAGCCGTACATCGGCGCCAGCGCCTTCGCGCACAAGGCCGGCCTGCACGCGAGCGCGATCAAGGTCGACCCCGACCTGTACCAGCACATCGACCCGACGCTGGTCGGCAACGACATGCGCATGCTCATCTCCGACATGGCCGGCCGGGCGTCGATCGAGCTCAAGGGCCGTGAGCTGGGGTTCGAGCTCGAGGGGCAGGCGGACCTGCTCAGCCGGGTCACCGACCGGGTCAAGCGCGCCGAGGCGGAGGGGTACACGTTCGACGCCGCCGACGCGTCGTTCGAGCTGCTGCTGCGCGAGGAGGTCGACGGCTCCCGGCTGGCCTACTTCGACGTCGAGAGCTGGCGCGTCATCGTCGAGACCATGCCCGGGGCGCCGCACGAGGCGAACGCCGAGGCGACCGTCAAGCTCACCGCCGGCGGCCAGCGGGTGGTGGCGACCGGTGAGGGCAACGGCCCGGTCAACGCGCTGGACCACGCGCTGCGGCAGGCGCTCGTGCGCTGCTACCCCGAGATCGAGCGTTTCGAGCTCATCGACTTCAAGGTGCGGATCATGGACACCATGCACGGCACCGACGCCGTGACGCGCGTCCTGGTCGAGACGATGGACCAGGGCGCGGAGACCACCTGGCGCACCGTCGGCGTCGGCCCGAACGTCATCGAGGCGTCGTGGGAGGCGCTGGTGGACTCCGTGGTCTACGGCCTGCTCAAGGCGGGCGTCGAGCGGTCCGCCTGAGGCCGACACCGACGCCCACGGCGGCGTCCGCGTCGGGTGCGGCCCGGGTGCGAGCGCCGGTGTCGGCCGGGGCGTGGACCGGTGGCGCGGTCCGGAGGGCCCGCGCGGCCTGCCTACGATGGCGCCCGTGACCAGCGACGCGACCCCCGACCACACCCGCGACGGCGTCCTGCGGGGCGCGTACAAGGTGCCGGGCGGCAAGCTCGTGGCGGTCGACGTCGAGGTCCGGGACGGGCTGCTGGCGCGGGTGGCGCTGAGCGGGGACTTCTTCCTCGAGCCCGACGACGCCCTGGGCCGGATCGACGCCGCACTCACCGGCCGGCCCGAGGACCTCACGGTCGCCGCGCTGACGCAGACCGTGACCGGGGCGCTGCGCCCGACGGACACGCTGGTCGGCTTCACCCCGGAGTCGGTGGCGATCGCGGTGCGGCGCGCCGTCGGTCGCGCCACCTCCTGGGAGGACCACACGTTCGCGGTCATCCACGAGCCCGCGCGCCCACCGGTGCTGCACGCCGCGCTGGACCAGGTGCTCGCCGAGGAGCTCGCCGCCGGGCGCCGCGGTCCGACCCTGCGGTTCTGGGAGTGGGTGGACCCGGCCGTGGTGATCGGCTCGTTCCAGTCGCTGCGCAACGAGGTGGACCTCGAGGCAGCCGCCCGGTACGGCGTCGACGTCGTGCGGCGCATCTCGGGCGGTGGCGCGATGTTCATGGAGGCGGGCAACTGCATCACCTTCTCGCTGGTGGTGCCCGCGTCGTTGGTGGACGGGCTCACCTTCGAGCAGTCGTACGCGTTCCTCGACGACTGGGTGCTGGGCGCCCTGGCCGACGTCGGCGTGCGGGCCTCGTACGCCGGGCTGAACGACATCGCGTCGCCGGCCGGCAAGATCGCCGGTGCCGCGCAGAAGCGGCTCGTGGGCGGCGCCGTCCTGCACCACGTGACGATGGCGTACGACATCGACGCGGACAGGATGACCCAGGTGCTGCGCATCGGCCGGGAGAAGCTGTCCGACAAGGGCACCCGCAGCGCCGCCAAGCGCGTGGACCCCGTGCGCTCGCAGACCGGGCGGCCGCGCGAGGAGGTCATCGCCGCGTTCGACGCGCACTTCCGGTCCCGGTACGCCTGCGTGGACGGTGCCGTCCGGCCCGACGAGCTGGCCCGCGCCGAGCGGCTCGTGGCCACCAAGTTCGCGACGTCGCAGTGGACGGCGCGCGTCCCCTGACGGCGACGCCTGGCGAACGGGGCGGGTCGTCACCCGCCACGACCGATCAGCTGCGTCGGTCGATCACCACGAACGAGACGACGCCCACCACGATGAACACCCACGGCAGCGCGCCCAGGACCGCCTCGGCGTCCGCCCCGAAGAGCGTGGCGAGCATCGCGACGGGGGCGGCGACGAACGCCGAGACCCCCACGGCCGCCGCGGCGCGCTGGTAGACCAGCCGGTCGCGCTCGTCGGGCTCACCACCCACCACGCGCGACGCGGTCGCCGCGTCCGCTCCGCGACGGACGCTGCGCACCCGGGCCAGCGCCGCCAGCGCGAGCACCAGCAGCCCGCCGGTGAGGAGCCCCGCGGCGGTGTCCCGCTCGCCGCCCGCCGCGGTGACCGCCGCGAGGACCAGGACGACCCCGAGGCCGGCGAGCACCGTGCCCCACCAGACCAGGCGGCGGGTGCGGGCATCAGGCGTCGACATGGAAGATCTCCTCGATGGTGGTGCCGAAGTAGCGCGCGATCGCGAAGGCGAGCGGTAGGGACGGGTCGTACCTGCCGGTCTCGAGCGAGTTGACGGTCTGCCGGGACACCCCGAGCTCGACGCCGAGCGCTCCCTGCGACAGGCCGGCCTCCTCGCGCAGCCGGCGGATCTCGTTCCTCATGCGCCGACCGGCTGCGCGCCGCCCGGCACGGCGTCGCGCGTGCGCCGCGGCGTGAGCAGGAGGACGCGCAGATCCACCAGCACGTGCAGCAGCATCGGGACCAGCAGGCTCCCGGTGCCCAGGTACAGGCCGGCGAACACCGCGCCGGCGAGCCCGGTGGCGACCATGCCGGCCGGCCCCTGGTAGGCGTGCGCCAGGCCGAACACCACGGCAGCGAGGACGACGACGACGCGGGGGCCGGCGGTGGGCAGCACGAGCGCCAGGGTCAGCACGACGATCCCGCGGTAGGTGACCTCCTCGGTGACCCCGGCGGTGACCGACAGCGCGGCCCACCCGCGCCGTCCGCGGGGGGTGGTCGGGAGCAGGGGGGCCAGCGCGGTCCCGCCGGCCAGCGGAAGCGTGGCGGGGCCGTCGCCGCGTCGTGTGGCCGCACGTGCGCGGGCGGCGACCCGCAGCACGACGACGACGAGCAGCGTGCCGACCAGCAGGCCGACCAGCATCCCGGCCGCCGTCTCACGGTCCACGCCGCCGTCGCCGTCGGTCACGACAGCGGGCGACGCCCCCCGCCAGACCGAGGAGCCGAGTCCCGCCAGGTCGGGCCACCGCAGGCCCAGGGCCGCCGGACCGACCCCCGGCAGCACCGTGACGAGCGCGACGGCGACGGCCGCCCACAGCCACCCACCGCGGGCCCAGCGCCGGTAGAACCGCACCCGTGCGCCCTCGGCGCCGACCCGGTCGTCGCCGTGGGTGGCCAGCTCGGCCAGCAGTCGGCGGTGGTCGCGCAGGCCGAGCACCGGGTCGCTCACCACGAGGGCGACGACCGCGGCGACCAGGGCGAGCGTGGTCAGCGTGGGGACGTCGAGGGACTGCAGGGTCTGCAGGGTCGTGCTCACGTCGGTGCCTCCGGTTCGGTCGGACGCCGCCCGGCCACGAGCCGGGGACCCGTGGCAGTCAAGGAGCCTTGACAGCGGTGCGGGTGACAAGACTCCTTGACACCTACTCCACTGTCAAGCGTCCTTGACCCTCTCGTCTCGCGAGTGCGACCTCGTGGACCGTTCGCGGGCCCGGAACGGACCGGGACGTCGCACTCGACGTGGGCGGGGGCGTGGTGCGTGGTGGGAGGGGAGGGGGAGGGCGGGGGTGGAGCGGTGTTCAGGCGGGCGGGGGGCGGGTGCCGAAGACGGCCGTCCCCACGCGGACGAGGGTGGAGTCCTCGGCCACCGCGAGCTCGAGGTCGCCGCTCATGCCCATCGACAGCTCGCGGGCGTCCGCGGTCCCGGCGGCCCCGCACGCCAGGACCGCGTCCCGCAGCTCGCGCAGCAGCGCGAACCCGGCGCGCACGACGGCGTCGTCGGGGGAGCGCGCGCCGATGGTCATCAGGCCGCGCAGCCGCAGGCCGGGCGTCGCGGCGACCGCCACGGCGCGACCGACCGCGTCGTCGGGGTCGACGCCGTACTTGGTCGGCTCGCCGGACACGTTGACCTGGACGAGCACGTCGAGCGGTCGGCCGGTCGCGGTGGCGCGGGCGCCCAGCCGCTCGGCGAGGCCGACCGAGTCGACGCTCTGCACGCAGGTGGCCCACCGCAGGGCCGCGTTGACCTTGTTCGACTGCAGGTGCCCGATGAGGTGCGTCTCGGTCGCCAGGTCGGCCAGCTCGGGACCCTTCGCGACGAGCTCCTGCACCCGGTTCTCACCGATCACCACGGCCCGCCCGTCCAGCTCCCCGACGGCGGACAGCGCGGCGCGCACCACCCCGGCCGGCACCGTCTTCGTGGCGAGCAGCAGCCGCACCGAGCCTTCGGGACGTCCGGCGGCGCGCTCGGCGCGGGACAGCCGTGCGTGCACGGCCAGCAGCCGGTCGCGGACCGCCGCCCCCTCGTCGGGCGCCTCCGGCGCCTCCGGCGCCTCCGGCGCGTCGGGCGCGTCCGGCCGGTCGGTCACGCGTCGTCCCGGGCGATGGCGGCGACGACCGCGCCGGTCAGCGCGACGAGGTCGCCCGGCGCCAGCTCGACGTCCAGCCCGCGCCGGCCGCCCGAGACGAACACGGTGTCGAACAGCTCGGCCGTCTCGTCGACCACGGTCGGGTGCGCGGTGCGCTGGCCGAGCGGGGAGATGCCGCCCAGGACGTACCCGGTGACCCGCTCCGCGACGGCGCGGTCGGCCATCACGGCGCGCTTGCCGCCGACGGCGTGGGCGAGCGCCTTGAGGTCGAGCATGCCGGTGACCGGGACCACCGCGACGGTCAGCTCGCCGTCGACGGAGGTCATGAGCGTCTTGAAGACCTGCTCGGCCGGGACGCCGAGCACCTGCGCGGCCTCGAGCCCGTACCCCAGGTCGCTCGCCGGGTCGTGGTCGTAGGCGTGGGCGGTGTGCCGGACGCCGGCCGCCTCCAGCGCGACGAGCGCGGGCGTGCCCGCGTGCGCGGACCGTGACTTCTTGACCACCCCGGCAGCGTAGGGCAGCGCCGGCGCGCGTCCGGCTCAGACCGCGAGTCCCACCGCGGTCCCCACGCCGTAGGTGATCCCCATCGCGAGTGCGCCGCCGACGAGGTTGCGCACGACGGCGGGCCGGCGCGCCGCCCGCCCCAGGCGCGCCGACAGCGCGCCGGTGAGCGCCAGCGCGGCGAGCACCGCGACGAAGGTCACCGGGACGCGGGCGGCGACGGGCGTGGTGAGCGCGGCCAGCAGCGGCAGCACACCCCCGACCAGGAAGGCGGCGAGCGACGCCACCGCGGCGTGGCCCGGGTCGACCAGCTCGTCGGGGTCGATCCCGAGCTCGACCGTCGCGTGCGCACGCAGCGCGTCGTGCTCGGTCTGCTCGACGGCGACCGCGCGGGCGAGTGCAGGGGACAGTCCCGCCGCGCGGTGCAGCGCCACGAGCTCCTCGAGCTCCTGCTCGGGGTCCTCGGCGAGCTCCCGACGCTCCAGGTCGAGCAGCGCGCGCTCGGAGTCGCGCTGGCTGGACACCGAGACGTACTCCCCGACGGCCATCGACAGCGCACCCGCGGTCAGCGCGGCGGCGCCCGCGATCGCGAGGGCCGGCCGGTCGCTGGTCGCTCCGGCGACACCGACGACGACGCCCGCGACCGACACGATGCCGTCGTTGGCGCCGAGCACCGCGGCGCGCAGCCGGTTCAGCCGTGCGGCCGTGCCCGGGTGGTGGGGTTCGATCCTGCTCGTGGCGGCTGCCAGTGCGTTCATGTCACCAGGCTAGGAGCCCGCGCCCCGGACGTCACCGAAGGCCAGGCTGGCCTCACCGCGGACATCACCGCAGGTGAGGGCACCCTTTGCGGGTGCGGTCCCCACCGGGTCGCCGCCGGGTCCCCACCGGGTCGCCGCCGCGTCCACGCCGGGTCCCCGCCGGATGCGCGCCGGGGCATCGCGTCGCGGCTGCGGTGCCCCGGGGCCGGCGCTACAGCCGGCCGACGGCGGTCACGGTGAGCACGACGTGCCCGGCGGCGTCGCTGGCTGCGAGATCCACGACGGCGTCGATGCGCCAGTCGTGGTCGCCGGCGGGGTCGTCGAGGACCTGGCGAACCTCCCAGGTGCCGCGGGCGTGCGGCGGCCGCTCGGTGATCTGCAGCAGCGCCGGTCCGCGCGCGTCGGGGCCGATGCCGATCGCGTCGTGGTCGTCGTAGTAGGGGTCGAGCGCGGCGACCCATGCGTCGGCGTCCCACCCCGCGGCGCCGTCGAGCGCGCCGAGGGCGCGGTAGTCCTCGCGTGCGGCCAGGTCGACGCGGCGGAACATCGCGTTGCGCACCAGGGCCCGGAAGGCGCGGACGTTGGCGGTGACCGGACGGGCGGACTCGTCCTCGGTGTCCAGCCCCGGCACGGCGCCGGCGGCGTCGGCCCCGGCGTCGTCGGGGTGGCTCAGCCGCTCCCACTCGTCGAGCAGGCTGGAGTCCGTGCGGCGCACCAGCTCACCGAGCCACTCGACCAGCTCGGCCAGCTGCTCGGTGCGGCCCTCCTCGGGGACGGTCTGGCGCAGCGCCCGGTAGGCGTCGGCGAGGTAGCGCAGCAGCACGCCCTCGGTGCGCTCCAGGCCGTAGAAGGAGACGAACTCGGCGAACGTCATCGTGCGCTCGACCATGTCCCGGACCACCGACTTGGGGGACAGCTCCAGGTCGGCGACCCACGGGTTGGTCTGCCGGTACGTGGCGAACGCCGCCGCGAGCATCTCGGCCAGCGGCTGCGGGTGGTGGATGTCCTCCAGGACGGCCATCCGCTCGTCGTAGTCGTACCCCTCGGCCTTCATCGCGGCGACGGCCTCGCCGCGCGCCTTCTTCTCCTGCGCGACGAGCACCTGCCGGGGGTCGTCCAGGGTCGCCTCGATGACGGACACGGTGTCCAGCGCCGCCGACGGCGACTCCGAGTCGACCAGCTCGAGGGCAGCGAACGCGAACGGCGACAGCGCCTGGTTCAACGCGAAGTTGGCCGGCACGTCCACGGTCAGCCGCACCGTGCGTCCGCCGCCGTCGGGCCGCGGCACCCGCTCGACGACGCCCGCCGCACGCAGCGACCGGTACACGGCGACCGCCCGGCGCACGTGGCGCCCGCGCGCCGACTCGGGCTCGTGGTTGTCCGTCAGCAGCCGCGTCATCGCCTCGACCGGGTCGCCCGGCCGGGCCAGCACGTTCAGCACCATCGCGTGCGACACCGCGAAGCTCGACGTCAGCGGCTCCGGGTCGGCGTCGCGCAGCCGCTCGAAGGTCTTGTCGGTCCAGTTCACCGCACCCTCGGGCGCCTTCTTGCGGACGATCTTCTTGAGCTTCTTCGGGTCGTCCCCGGCGCGCTCCAGGAGCTTGCGGTTCTCGATGACGTGGTCGGGCGCCATGACGACGACCTCGCCGACCGTGTCGTACCCGGCGCGACCGGCGCGGCCGGCGATCTGGTGGAACTCGCGCGCGGTCAGGTGCCGCATCCGCACGCCGTCGTACTTCACCAGCGACGTGAGCAGCACGGTGCGGATCGGGACGTTGATCCCCACGCCGAGAGTGTCGGTGCCGCAGACGACCTTGAGCAGGCCCTTCTGCGTCAGCCGCTCGACCACCCGCCGGTACTTGGGCAGCATGCCGGCGTGGTGGACGCCGACGCCGTGGCGCAGCAGCCGCGACAGCGTGCGCCCGAACCCGGGGCCGAACCGGAAGTCCCCGAGCTCGGCGGCGATCTCGTCGCGCTGCTCACGGGTCGCGACGTTGGTGCTGAGCATCGCCTGGGCGCGCTCGACCGCCGCGGCCTGCGTGAAGTGCACGACGTAGACGGGCGCCCGCCGGGTCCGGACGAGCTCCTCGATGAGCTCGTGCAACGGCTCGACGGAGTAGGCGAACGTCAGCGGGACCGGCCGCTCGGCGTGCGCCACGACGGCGACCGGCGCGCCCGTGCGGCGCTCGAGGTCGTCGGCGAAGAAGGTGACGTCCCCGAGCGTGGCCGACATCAGCAGGAACTGGGTGCGCGGCAGCTCGAGCAGGGGCACCTGCCACGCCCAGCCGCGCTGCGGGTCGGCGTAGAAGTGGAACTCGTCCATCACGACCTGGCCGACATCGGCTCCCGCCCCCGCGGTGTGGCCCCCGCTGCGCAGCGCCTGGTTCGCCAGGATCTCCGCCGTGCAGCAGATGATCGGGGCGCCGGGGTTGACCGCGGAGTCGCCCGTCATCATGCCGACGTTCTGGGACCCGAACGCCGCCACGAGCGCGAAGAACTTCTCGCTCACCAGGGCCTTGAGGGGCGCGGTGTAGACGGTGCGCCGGCCCTGGGCGAGCGCGACGAAGTGCGCGGCGATCGCGACGAGCGACTTCCCCGAGCCGGTCGGCGTGGCGAGGATGACGTGCGAGCCCGTGACCAGCTCCATCAGCGCCTCGGTCTGCGCGGGGTAGAGGGTCAGCCCCTGGTCGGACGCCCAGCCGACGAACGCCTCGTAGAGCGCGTCCGCGTCCTGCGGGTCGGCGGGGATGCGCTCGGCGAGCGAGCGCGTGGCCAGGGTGGTGCTCGGGTCGGGGCTCATCGGTGCCCATTGTCCCCGCTCCGGGCGCGGGCGGTGGTGTCGGTGCCCGCGGAGCCGCCGGGGTGGGTCCCCGCCGGGCCGCGCGTGGAGCCGCCCGCGCTGCCGGCCGCCGGTGCGGGCGCGAGGCCGCCGGCCGCGAGCAGGAGCGCCGCGCCGGCCCAGAACGCGCCGTGGCCGCCGGCGGCCCCGGCGAGCGCGCCGGCGGCCACGGCACCGACCGCCTGCCCCGCCGTCAGGACGATGAACAGGGTCGCGGTGGACTGCCCCGCCGCGCCCGGGCGCAGGACGCCGGCTCAGGCGATGAGCACCCCGCTGAGGGCGGTGTACGCGCCGCCGAGGAGGGCGGCGGCGACCGCGGCGGTCGGCACGTGGCCGGGGGCGACTGCCGGCGCGGCGGTCCCGGCCGCGCCGCCGGCCACCAGCACGCCCAGCGCGAGCACGGGAGCGGACCACGACGCCGCGACGACACCGGCCCCCGTCGCGGCGTGGGCGGCGGCCAGCCACAGGACCCCCGTGCGCCGCGGCGCTCGATCAGCCGGTGCGACGCCAGAGCGCTCATGCCAGAGCGCTCATGCCGTGGGCGGCGAAGCTCCCGGCCGCGATGACCCCCGCGGTGGAGGTCGCCAAGGAGAACTCCGCCGCGAGCTGCGGCAGCTGGAGCCCGTAGCCGTAGCGCACCTGGGACGGCGTCCTCCAGCGGTGCGGCGCCGACCCCGACCAGCGCGCCCGAGGCGACCGGCGCCGCCGACCCCGGCGCGCTGGCCGCGGAGCTGCTCCTGCTCTACGACGGCGCCCTGGCGGCTCGCGCCCGGCAGGCCATCACGGCGGGGGACGGTCCGCCGGCCCCGGTGCCGGCCCGTGCGCTGGCGGCGGCCGCGATCGCCCGGCACCGCGCCCCGACGTCGCCGTCGGCGTCCTCGGCAGCGTCCTCGTCGACCTCCGCCGGGACGCCTGCGGGTGGCGACCGCTAGCGTCCGTCCATGGCGACGACCAACGCTTCGCGGCGCGGCCCGAAGATCAGCAACGACGTGTACGAGGCCGAGCTGTTCCGGCTGCAGGCCGAGCTCGTGAAGGTCCAGCAGTGGACCCGGCAGACCGGGGCGCGCATCGTCGTCGTCTTCGAGGGCCGCGACGCCGCCGGCAAGGGCGGCACCATCAAGCGGGTCAGCGAGTACCTCAGTCCCCGCGTCGTGCGGATCGCGGCGCTACCCGCGCCCACCGAGCGCGAGCGCGGCCAGTGGTACTTCCAGCGCTACATCGCCCACCTGCCCGCGGCCGGCGAGATCGTGCTGTTCGACCGGTCCTGGTACAACCGCGCCGGGGTCGAGCGGGTGATGGGGTTCTGCACCCCGGACGAGTACGCGCGCTTCATGCGTCAGACGCCGGTGTTCGAGCAGATGCTGGTCGAGGACGGGATCCTGCTGCGCAAGTACTGGTTCTCGGTCTCGGACGCCGAGCAGCTGCGGCGCTTCCGGTCCCGGCTGGACGACCCCGTGCGCCAGTGGAAGCTCAGCCCGATGGACCTGGAGTCCATCAACCGGTGGGAGGACTACTCCCGCGCCAAGGACGAGATGATGGCGCACACCGACGTCCCGGCCAGCCCCTGGTACGTGGTGGAGTCCGACCTCAAGAAGCACGCGCGGCTCAACATGATGTCGCACCTGCTGTCCACGATCCCGTACCGGGACGTGCCCACCGCGGCGGTGGAGCTGCCGCAGCGCCCGCCCGCCTCCGGCGGCTACCAGCGGCCGCCCCGGGAGCAGTCGACCTACGTCCCCGACCACGTCGCGGCGCTGATGGGCGACCCGGAACGGGACGCCTGAGCCGTCACCCCGACGCGCTCAGCACCCCGTCGCACACGGCGAGCAGGCGCTCGCGCAGCACCGCCGACCGCTCGGCGAACTCGCGCTGGCGCGCCACGTACTGCGCCTTGCCCGCCGCGGTCTCGATCGCCACGGCCGGCTCACCGAGCGAGCTGACGTCGTACGGGGACGCCTGCATGTCGAGCGTGCGGATCTCGCGGGCGACCGTGAAGCAGTCCAGGAGCAGGTCACCGGGTACCGCAGGTCCGAGCTTGAGGGCATGGCGCAGGCAGTCCATGTTCGCGTGCAGGCAGCCCGGCTGCTCGGTCGCGGTCTGGGTGGCCCGGGTCAGCGGCAGCCGGTTGCGCCCGACGGCGTCGGGGGTGAAGAAGCGGAACGCGTCGACGTGGGTGCACCGCAGCGGGTGGGCCTCCAGGACGGCGTCGGTCCCCTCGCGCCCGAGCCGCAGCGGCAGCGAGTGCCGCCGGCGGCTGTCGTCCTGCCGGTAGACCATCGCCCACTCGTGCAGACCCAGGCAGCCGACCTGCGCGGGGCGCGACGCCGTCGCGGCGAGGAGCGTGCGCAGGTAGCGGACGGTGTCACCCCGGTCGGCGAGGAACGCCGGGACGTCCAGCGTGACGCCGTCGTCGACCGTGCGGTACCAGCGCCACGAGGCGTGCGTCGCGACCTCGTCGCTCGAGCCGGCCAGCACGACGCCGACGCCGGGGTGCCAACGGCGCAGAGGCGCCGGCTTGACGCCGTAGTAGTCGTACATGAAGTCGTCGATCGGGTGCCGCTCACCGCTGGACCGGCGCTCGCGGTAGGCGGCGGTGAGCGCGTCAGCCCGGGCGGCGTGCGCCTGCGCGAGCGGCGCCCACTCGCTCGCGGGCAGCACGACGTCGCCCGTCGTCGGTCCGGTCGCGGTGGTCACCGCCTCAGGGTAGGCGGGCGTCGTAGGGTCGGGCGCAGCCACCCACGACCCCGGGAGCACCGAGTGACCACCGACCGGCCGGACGACGTCCGCTCCCTGCTGCGCTCGCTGCGCGTGTTCGAGGGCCCGCTGCCCGCCTTCGACCCCGACGACGTCGCCGACACCCCGGACGCCATGTTCGTCCGCTGGCTGCGGGAGGCGGCCGACGCCGGCGTCCGCGAGCCGCACGCGGTCACCGTCGCCACCGCCGACCCGGCCGGCCGCCCGTCGTCACGGGTGGTGGTCCTGCACGACGTCGTCGACGGTGCGTGGCGGTTCGCCACCGACAGCCGCAGCCGCAAGGCGCTGGACCTGGCCGCGAACCCGCAGGGCGCGATGTCGTTCTACTGGCGCGAGCAGGCGCGACAGGTCCGCCTGGTCGGGACCGTCCGGTCGCCCGGGGCGCAGGCGTCGGCCGCGGACTTCCTCGCCCGGTCGCCCTCGTCGCGGGCCGCCGGCCTCGCCACCCGTCCCGGGCAGCGGCTCGGCTCCGTCGGCGAGATGCGGGCCGCGATGTCCGCCGCCGAGGACCGCGTGGCGCGCGAGCCCGGCACGGTGCTGCCCCAGTGGCTGCTGCTCGAGCTCGTGCCGGACGAGGCGGAGTTCTGGCAGGGCGACCCCGGGCGCGCGCACACCCGGGTCGTCTACCGGCGCTCCCCGGACGGCTGGACCCGCGAGCTCGTCTGGCCCTGATCCGGCGCCGGGGCACCGGCCGGCCGCGGCGGGGCGACCCCGCCGACCGGACCGGGGTGCGGCCCGCCGCCGGGGCCCGACGGCGGGCCGTCGGTCACCATCGCGGCGACCCGGGTGGAGACCTCGTGCAGGCCGCGCTCGAGCGGGCCGCGGCCGAGCAGGCGGCGCCAGAGCGTCGCCAGCAGCACCGTGACCACGAGGAAGGCGACGTGCACCCCGACGCGCGGCTCGCGGACGACCTGGGGCCCGAGCACCGCGATGACCACGATGTGCGTGCAGTACGCCGTGAGCGCGAGCGCGCCGGTGGCCGCGATCGGCGCGACGGTGCGCGGCCACCGGTCGGCCACCCACAGGCAGACGACCAGCACCACGAGCGCGACCCCGATGTTGCCGGTCACCTCGACGGTGGAGTCGGCGTGCGGCTCGACGCTGAGGAAGGCCAGCACGCCCGCCGGCTGCCCCGCGGCCAGCGCGGTGCCCAGCACGCCGCCGCCGTACCCGACCACCGCCAGCGCGACCCCGGTCGCCAGCAGCCGCCCCCGCAGCCGGCCGGAGCGCAGGTCGCTGCGGCCGACCGCGAGGCCGGCCAGCACGTACGCCATCCAGATCACCGCGGGGTAGTACCCGGCGATCAGCAGCTCCAGCAGCCCGGTCGGCGGATCTCCCGCCGCCGTCAGGGCGGCCACCAGCGGGAAGCAGATCGCCGGTCCGCCGACCGCGACGGCCGCAGCCAGGGTGACCAGCACCGCCGGGGGCAGCCGCAGCGCCGGCAGGGCGAGCGCGAACAGCACGCCGTACGACGGCAGGATCACCGCGATCGGTGTGCCCAGCGCCGTCAGCACCGTCCCGAGCAGCAGCAGGACGGCGCCACGGACCAGCACCCGCACGCGCACCCGGCGCACGGCCGCACCGTCCGGCGCGACCGGACCGCCGCTCAGCAGCGCGATCGAGAGCCCGGCGAGGACGGCGAACAGCGCCGACGAGCGCCCGTCGACGATCCCCAGCCACCCGTCCGTGGACCACAGGTCCGGTCCGATCACCCCGACGTGGGCGCTCATCATCCCGAGCACCGCGAGCCCCCGTGCGACGTCCACGCCGCGGATGCGTTCCACCCCGGCAGGGTACGACCCGCTCACCGACGGTGACCCGGGTCGACGTCGTCAGCCGCAGGTGCTCGCTGGGCCGTCCAGCCCCTGGCCGGACCCGAGGCGCGTCTCAGTAAGCGGTACCAACCGTCCCGATACTTGAACTTCCCGCCGCCGACCGGCCTACTGGACCGGTGAGCCAGGACACCTACACCCACGGGCACCACGAGAGCGTGCTGCGCTCGCACCGGTGGCGCACCGCCGAGAACTCCGCGGGCTACCTGCTGCCCGCCCTGGCCCCGGGCCAGCGCCTGCTCGACGTCGGCTGCGGGCCCGGCACGGTCACGATCGACCTCGCGTCGCGGGTCGGGCCCGGCGAGGTCGTCGGGCTGGACCGGTCCGCGGTGGTCGTCGACATGGCCCGCGAGGCCGCCGACGCGGCCGGGTCGGCCAACGTGACCTTCCGGACCGGTGACGTGTACGCGCTGCCGTACGAGGACTCGTGCTTCGACGTCGTGCACGCGCACCAGGTGCTGCAGCACCTGACGGACCCGGTGGCCGCGCTGCGCGAGATGCGGCGGGTCGCCCGGCCGGGTGGGCTGGTCGCCGTGCGCGACGCCGACTACTCGGCGATGACCTGGTACCCCTCGTCGGAGGGCCTGGACGAGTGGCGGGCGCTCTACCGCGAGGTGACCGAGGCCAACCACGCCGAGGCGGACGCCGGCCGGATGCTCCTGTCCTGGGTGCAGGAGGCCGGCTTCGACCCGGCCGGGATCGCCCCGAGCGCGGGCGTGTGGTGCTACGCCACCCCCGAGGACCGGGCCTGGTGGTCGGGCCTGTGGGCCGAGCGGTGCACGGAGTCGAACTTCGCGCACCAGGCGGTCGCCCACGGGCTCGCCGACGACGTCGGCCTCGAGCACCTCGCCGACGGCTGGCGGCAGTGGGGGCTGCACCCGGACGGCTGGTTCGCCGTCCTGCACGGCGAGATCCTGGCGCGCGCCTGAGGCGTGCGCCCGAGGCGCGCGCCGGCCACCGGGCGGCGCCTAGGGTGAGTGCCATGCGCATCGCACGATTCACCACCGGTGGCGACCCCCGCTACGCCCTCGTCGACGGCCCGGAGGGCGCCGAGCGCCTCGTGGTCATCACCGGCGACCCGATCTACACCCCGGTCCAGCCCACCGGCGAGGAGATCCCGCTCGCCGACGACGCCGTCCGCCTGCTGGCGCCGGTCATCCCGCGCTCCAAGGTGATCGGCATCGGCCGCAACTACGCCGCGCACGCCGCCGAGCTCGGCAACGACGTGCCGGTCAACCCGCTGGTGTTCCTCAAGCCGAACACCTCGGTCATCGGGCCCGACGACCCCATCGTGCTGCCGCCGTTCTCGAGCAACGTCCACCACGAGGCCGAGCTCGCCGTCGTCATCGGCAAGGTCGTCAAGGACGTCACGCCGGACCGCGCGCTGGACCACGTGTTCGGCTACACCGTCGCCAACGACGTCACCGCACGCGACGTGCAGAACACCGACGGGCAGTGGACGCGCGCCAAGGGGTTCGACTCCTCGTGCCCGCTGGGCCCGTGGGTCGTCACGGGGCTCGACGTCGAGGACCTCCGGGTCACCGCTCGGGTCAACGGCGAGACGAAGCAGGACGGCCGTACGTCCCAGCTCATCTTCGACGTCCCGTACCTGATCTCCTACGTCTCGGAGATCTTCACGCTGCTGCCCGGCGACGTGATCCTCACCGGGACCCCCGCCGGGGTGGGGCCGATCGTGCACCGCGACGTCGTCGAGGTCGAGGTCGAGGAGATCGGCGTGCTGCGCAACCCGGTCATCCGGCGCGACTGAGCCGCCCCGAGCAGGGTCGGCGGCCGCCACTACGCTGGCGCGGTGACCCAGACCCCCGCCGACACCGCCTCGACCACGCCCGCCGGACGCGACGTCCGCGTCCGGTTCTGCCCCTCGCCGACCGGGACCCCGCACGTCGGGCTGATCCGGACCGCGCTGTTCAACTGGGCCTACGCGCGCCACGTCGGCGGCACGTTCGTGTTCCGCGTCGAGGACACCGACGCCGCCCGGGACAGCGAGGAGAGCTACGGGCAGCTGCTCGACGCGCTGCGCTGGCTCGGGCTCGACTGGGACGAGGGCGTCGAGGTCGGCGGTCCGCACGAGCCGTACCGGCAGTCCCAGCGGATGGACACCTACCGCGACGTCGCGCAGCGGCTGGTCGAGGGCGGCTACGCCTACGAGTCCTTCTCCACGCCGGAGGAGATCGAGGCGCGGCACCGGGCCGCGGGCCGCGACCCGAAGCTGGGCTACGACGGGCACGACCGGCACCTGACGGACGAGCAGAAGGACGCGCTGCGCCGTGAGGGTCGCGCACCGGTCCTGCGCCTGCGCATGCCCGACGACGACGTCACGTTCACCGACCTCGTGCGTGGGGACGTGACCTTCAAGTCGGGCTCCGTGCCGGACTACGTCATCGTCCGCGGCAACGGCCAGCCGCTGTACACCCTGGTCAACCCGGTCGACGACGCGCTCATGGGCATCACCCACGTGCTGCGCGGGGAGGACCTGCTGTCGTCCACCCCGCGCCAGGTGGTGCTGTACCGGGCGCTGCTCGAGCTCGGCGTGGCGAGCGTCGTGCCGGTGTTCGGCCACCTGCCGTACGTCATGGGGGAGGGCAACAAGAAGCTCTCCAAGCGCGACCCCGAGTCCAACCTCTTCCTGCACCGGGACCGTGGCTTCACCCCCGAGGGGCTGCTCAACTACCTCGCGCTGCTCGGCTGGGGCATCGGCCCGGACCGGGACATCTTCACGGTCGAGGAGATGGTCGCCGCGTTCGACATCGTCGACGTCAACCCCAACCCGGCACGGTTCGACCTGAAGAAGGCCGAGGCCATCAACGCCGCGCACGTGCGCCTGCTCGCCCCGGAGGCCTTCCGCGACCGGCTCGTGCCGTACCTGCACCGCGCGGGGATCGTGGCGGCGGACTCCTACGCCGACCTGCGACCCGAGCACCGGGCGCTGCTCGACGCCGGCGCACCGCTGGTGCAGGAGCGGATGACGCTGCTCGGCGAGGCGCCGGGCATGCTGGGCTTCCTGTTCGTCGCCGACGACGCGGTCGCGCTCGAGCCCGAGGCCGTCGCCGCGCTGCGGCCCGAGGCGGCGTCGGTCCTGGACGCGGCGCTCACCGCGCTGGACGCCGTGGCCGACGACGCCTTCACCGCCGAGCCGGTGCAGGAGGCGCTCAAGGCCGCGATCGTCGACGGGCTCGGCATCAAGCCCCGGTTCGCCTACGCGCCGCTGCGCACCGCCGTCTCGGGCCGCCGGGTCTCGCCGCCGCTGTTCGAGTCGATGGAGATCCTGGGCAAGGCGTCCTCGCTCGCCCGGCTGCGCGCGCTGCGGGCGACGCTGCCGAGCGACGGGCCGACGGCCTCGTGACCGCGCGCACGGACGCCGGGTCCGCGGTCGACGGGGTGCTGTTCGACATCGACGACACGCTGGTGGACACGCGTGCGGCGTTCGCGTCCGCGCTCGCCGTCGTCGCCGGCCGGTACCTGCCGGACCTGCCCGCCGGGCGGCACGCGGAGCTGCTCGCGCACTGGCGTGCCGACGCGGCGGACCACTACGGGCGCTACACGCGCGGCGAGGCGACCTACCGGGAGCAGCGGATGTCCCGCGCCAACGCGATGCACACCGAGTTCGGCGGACCCGCCCTCGACGACGCCGGCTTCGACGCCTGGGACGCCGTGTTCGAGGACGGCTTCCAGGCCGCCTGGTCCGCGCACGACGACGCCGCCGTCGCGGTCGCCGAGCTGTTGGCCGCCGGCATCGCGGTCGGCGCCCTGTCGAACGCCGCGTCCGCCTACCAGACGCTCAAGCTCGAACGCGCGGGCCTGCTCGACTCGGTCCCGCTGCTGGTCGGGGTGGACACCCTCGGGTTCGGCAAGCCGGACCCCCGGGTGTTCGTGGAGGCGTGCCGCCGGCTCGGCACGGACCCGGCCCGGACGGTGTACGTCGGTGACGAGCTCGACGTGGACGCCGTGGCCGCCCGCCGTGCCGGCATGACGGGGGTCTGGCTCGACCGGCCCGGTCCGCGCCGCGTCCCGGTGACCGACGCGGACGTCGCCGCGTCGGGCGTGGTCGTCATCCACGGCCTCGCCGAGCTGCCCGCGGCGCTGGGGATCGAGGCGGCGGCATGACGGGCCGCACGGAGGGCGTCTCGCTGCTGCTCCCGGCCGCCTACGACGTCGCCTGGTCGCTGGCCGTCGTCGTGCACCTGGGGCTGCTGTTCGTGGCGCTCGTGCGGTGGAACGGGGCGCGAGCCACGCCCGGGGCGCCCGGGGCCGGCCTCGTCGACCTGCTGGTGGTCGTGCTGGTGCCGGTGCTCGGCCCGGCGGCCTACCTCGTCGGCCGTCGTGCCGCCGGCAGCGGCCGGCGCGCCGACGCGGGGCCGACCGGGAGCTGAGGAGCCGGCCCGCCGCACGTTCACCCGCGGCGACCGGGTGATCGGCACCTGCCGGCGGGGCGGCCCGTGCCGTCGTGCGCGCAGCCGGCGGTCGCGGACCGCGCCCGCGTGCCGGAGCACGACCATGACCACCCCCAGCTGCCGCCGCTGTGGGAGCCACCGCGCCACACCGGCACTCCACCGACCGGCCCTGCACGGGCTCGGGCGGCTCGGCCTCGGCGAGGAGGCGACCGTCGTCGTGTGCATGGACGTGCCGGAGGACGTCATCCAGGACACCGCCGTGATCGTCGAGGGCCCCGACTCCTGGGACCTGACCGCGGAGCTCTGGGGACTGCCCTGACCCCGGCGCACCGGTGCGGCCCCCGGGCGTCCGCCGCGGGCGCGTGGCCCGGTGAGGTGTCCTTGGTCACGTCCGGCCGTGCCGAGCGTGCGGCCGGTTTGGAGCGGCCCGGTCCCTCGGGTAGTGTTGTTGGCCGGTACGGAGTCCGGGACTCCTGCGCAGCACCCCCGGGGCGGCGCAGAAGCACGGCCGAAGTACCCCTATGGGGTATGGTGTAATTGGCAACACAACGGTTTCTGGTACCGTCATTCTAGGTTCGAGTCCTGGTACCCCAGCGCGAGGCAGGCCCGGTCATCCGGTACAGTCTCCACTCGGTAGTTCCCCGCGGGACGGGCTTCGGTCCGGTCCGCGGAGGCTGCAAGGCCCCCGTTGTGTAGCGGCCTAGCACGCCGCCCTCTCACGGCGGTAGCGCCGGTTCGAATCCGGTCGGGGGTACGCACGCGAAGGCCCGGTCACCACGGTGACCGGGCCTTCGTCGTCTCCCGCCGCCGTTCCGCGGTGGGCGCCGCCGCCGGCCCGCCCGCCCCCGCCGGCGCGCACCCGAACCCCCGCCGAGTGCGACGTTCTGGACCCCTGGCGCCACGCCAGAGGTCCAGAACGTCGCACCCGGACGGGGAGTGGGCGTCGTGCGGGGGCGGGGGCTACTCGCCGGTGCGGCGCAGGACCTCGGTGAGGCGGTTGGCTGCGGCGACCACGGCACCGGCGTGCAGGCGCCCGGGCTGGCGGCTGAGGCGCTCGACCGGGCCGGAGATCGACACGGCCGCCACGATCCGGCCGGACGGGCCGCGCACCGGGGCGGAGACGGAGGCCACCCCGGGCTCGCGCTCGGACACCGACTGGGCCCAGCCCCGCCGTCGGACACCGGACAGGATGGTCGCGGTGAACTTGGCGCCCTGGAGCCCCCGGTGCAGCCGGTCCGGCTCCTCCCAGGCGAGCAGGATCTGGGCCGCCGAGCCGGCCTGCATGGACAGGGCGGCGCCGACCGGGATCGAGTCCCGCAGCCCGATCGGGCGCTCGGCGGCGGCGACGCAGATCCGCTGGTCACCTTGGCGGCGGTACAGCTGGGCGCTCTCGCCGGTGTGGTCACGCAGGGCGGTCAGCACCGGGCCGGCGGCGGCCAGCAGCCGGTCCTCGCCCGCCGCGGTGGCCAGCTCGGACAGGCGCGGGCCGAGCACGAACCGTCCCTGCATGTCGCGGGTGACCAGCCGGTGGTGCTCGAGGGCGACCGCCAGCCGGTGCGCGGTGGGGCGGGCCAGGTGGGTGGCGGCGACGAGCTGCGCGAGGGTCGCCGGTCCGGCTTCGAGGGCACTGAGCACCGACGCGGCCTTGTCCAGGACGCCGACTCCGCTAGAGTTGTCCATAGGTCGATATTGGCGTCTCGCTCACTGAGACGCAAGTGAACACGGGGAAGTGCCCGGCCGATGGTGTCGGGGAACGCAGTCGAGAGGACGGACGAGACATGGCCGGCACGCTGGCGGAGAAGGTCTGGGACGCGCACATCGTGCGCCGCGGCGCGGACGGTGCTCCTGACCTGCTCTACATCGACCTGCACCTGGTCCACGAGGTGACCAGCCCGCAGGCGTTCGAGGGTCTGCGCCTCGCTGGTCGCCCGGTCCGCCGGCCGGACCTGACCATCGCGACCGAGGACCACAACACCCCCACGCTGGACATCGACCGGCCGATCGCCGACACGACCAGCCGCACGCAGATCCAGACCCTGCGCAACAACGCCGTCGAGTTCGGCATCCGGCTGCACTCCCTGGGCGACGCCGACCAGGGCATCGTGCACGTCGTCGGCCCGCAGCTGGGCCTGACCATGCCGGGGCTGACCGTCGTGTGCGGCGACTCGCACACCTCCACCCACGGCGCGTTCGGGGCGCTGGCGTTCGGCATCGGCACCAGCGAGGTCGAGCACGTGCTCGCGACGCAGACGCTGCCGCTGAACCCGTTCAAGACCATGGCGATCACCGTCGACGGCGACCTCAAGCCCGGCACCACCGCCAAGGACATCATCCTGGCCGTCATCGCCAGGATCGGGACCGGCGGCGGCCAGGGCTACGTGCTGGAGTACCGCGGCGAGGCCATCCGGTCGCTGTCGATGGAGGCGCGGATGACCATCTGCAACATGTCCATCGAGGCCGGCGCGCGCGCCGGGATGATCGCCCCGGACGAGACGACCTTCGAGTACCTGAAGGGCCGCCCGCACGCCCCCGAGGGGGCCGACTGGGACGCGGCGGTCGAGTACTGGCGCACCCTGCGCAGCGACGACGACGCCGTCTTCGACGCCGAGGTGGTGCTCGACGCGGACGACCTCGAGCCGTTCGTCACCTGGGGCACGAACCCCGGCCAGGGCCTGCCGCTGTCGGCGACCGTCCCGGTCCCGGAGCAGATCACCGACCCCGGGGACCGGCTCGCCGCCGAGCGCGCCATCGAGTACATGGGCCTGACCCCGGGCATGCCGCTGCGCGACATCGCGGTGGACACCGTGTTCATCGGGTCGTGCACCAACGGCCGCATCGAGGACCTGCGGTCGGTCGCCCAGGTGATCGAGGGCAAGCACAAGGCGGAGTCGCTGCGCGTGCTGGTGGTGCCTGGCTCGGCGCGGGTGCGGTTGCAGGCCGAGGCCGAGGGACTCGACCGGATCTTCAAGGACTTCGGCGCGGAGTGGCGCAACGCGGGGTGCTCCATGTGCCTGGGCATGAACCCCGACCAGCTCGCGCCGGGCGAGCGCAGCGCGTCGACGTCGAACCGCAACTTCGAGGGCCGGCAGGGCAAGGGCGGGCGCACCCACCTGGTGTCACCGCTGGTCGCCGCGGCGACCGCGATCCGGGGGACCCTGTCGTCGGTCGCCGACCTCGGCCCGGACGCCGCCCGCGAGCCCGAGCTCGCCCACGCCTGACCGCCGCGCCCACCCCAGACCACCCCTGACGCCCGCAGAACCGGAGCCCCGCCTCATGGAGAAGTTCACCCAGCACACCGGGGTCGGCGTGCCGCTGCGCCGCAGCAACGTCGACACCGACCAGATCATCCCGGCCGTCTACCTCAAGCGCGTGACCCGCACCGGGTTCGAGGACGCGCTGTTCGCCGCCTGGCGCGGTGACCCGGCGTTCGTCCTGAACCAGCCGGCGTACGCCGCCGGCTCGGTGCTCGTGGCCGGTCCCGACTTCGGCACCGGGTCCTCGCGCGAGCACGCCGTGTGGGCGCTGAAGGACTACGGCTTCAAGGCCGTGCTGTCGTCCCGGTTCGCGGACATCTTCCGCGGCAACTCCGGCAAGCAGGGCCTGCTCGCCGCCGTCGTCGCGCCCGAGGACATCGAGCTGCTCTGGAAGGTCCTCGAGACGCGGCCCGGGACCGAGGTGACCGTCGACCTCGTCGCTCGCACCGCGACCTGCGACGACGTCGTCGTGCCCATCCAGGTCGACGACTACACCCGGTGGCGGCTCATGGAGGGCCTGGACGACATCGGCCTGACCCTGGGCCACGAGGACGAGATCGTCGACTTCGAGGCCCGGCGCGAGCCGTGGCGCCCGCTGACGCTGCCGGCCAAGCACCTGCCGCCGGTGGAGATCGAGGCCGCCCGCCCGGTACCGGTCACGATCGGCTCCCCGGCCGGCACCTCGCCCCGGCCCTGACCGACGGCCCCCGTCCGCAGCCCGCCGCCGAGTGCGACGTCGTGGACTCCTCCGCCCCCGCGAAGGGTCCACGACGTCGCACTCGGCGTGGGTGGGCGGGGCGGAGGCCTGGCGGGCGGACGGTGCGGGGGAGCGGGGGTGCGGGTGTGAAGGTTTCGCGCTGTGACGCGGCACGCCCGCGTCGTGGCTAGGTCCGACGGTCCGGGTGCGCAACCATGAGGACATGACCGATCTGCTCTACGTCAACGGTGGCAACCCCCTCGGTGGAGAGATCACCGTTCGCGGAGCCAAGAACTTCGTCTCCAAGGCGATGGTCGCGTCCCTGCTGGGGGAGACCCCGAGCGTCCTGCGCAACGTCCCGCAGATCCGCGACGTCGGGGTCGTGACCGGGCTGCTGGAGCTGCATGGCGTCAAGGTCGACGCCGACGCGGACGCCGGCACCCTGCACCTGGATCCCACCGACGTCGAGACGGCGCACGTCGCCGACATCGACGCGCACGCCGGGTCCAGCCGCATCCCGATCCTGTTCTGCGGGCCGCTGCTGCACCGCCTGGGCGAGGCGTTCATCCCCGACCTGGGCGGCTGTCGGATCGGCGACCGGCCGATCAACTACCACCTGGACATCCTGCGGCAGTTCGGCGCCGTGGTGGACAAGCGTGAGCAGGGCATCCACATCCGCGCGCCGCACGGCCTGCACGGCACCAAGATCGCCCTGCCGTACCCGAGCGTCGGGGCCACCGAGCAGCTGCTGCTCACCGCCGTGCGCGCCGAGGGCGTGACCGAGCTGGCGAACGCCGCCATCGAGCCCGAGATCATGGACCTGATCAACGTCCTGCAGAAGATGGGCGCGATCATCTCCGTGGACACCGACCGGGTGATCAGGATCGAGGGCGTGCCGCGCCTGCGCGGCTACCGCCACACCGCGCTGTCCGACCGCATCGAGGCGGCGTCGTGGGCCTCGGCGGCCCTGGCCACCCGCGGTGACATCTACGTCCGTGGCGCCACGCAGCCCGAGATGACCACCTTCCTCAACACGTTCCGCAAGGTCGGCGGCGAGTTCGAGGTGGACGACGACGGCATCCGGTTCCTGCACCCGGGCGGCGACCTGAAGTCGATCGTGCTGGAGACCGACGTCCACCCCGGGTTCATGACGGACTGGCAGCAGCCCCTCGTCGTCGCGCTCACCCAGGCCACCGGGCTGTCGATCGTGCACGAGACCGTCTACGAGAACCGCTTCGGGTTCACCGACGCGCTGGTCGGCATGGGCGCGAACATCCAGGTCTACCGGGAGTGCCTGGGCGGGCGGCCGTGCCGGTTCGGCCAGCGCAACTTCCGACACTCCGCCGTCGTCTCCGGCCCGACGCCGCTCGAGGCCGCCGAGATCGAGGTGCCGGACCTGCGCGGCGGGTTCAGCCACCTCATCGCGGCGCTCACCGCCAAGGGCACCTCCACGGTCCGCGGGATCGGCCTGATCGACCGCGGCTACGAGCACTTCACCGACAAGCTGACCGCGCTCGGCGCCGAGTTCAGCCGCGACTGACCGGGCCGCCCCGCCCCGGGCCGGCTCTACGCCCGCGCCACGCACGACCCAGGGCAGCACCGCCGCCACGCACGACCCACCGGCCCGGCCGGCGACGCCCGTCGCCGCGCCGGGCCGCCGTCGTCGGCGCGGGGGTCCCGGGGGCAGCCCGGTAGCATCCTCGCCGTGCCCGCCCCCAGACGCTCCAACCGCGCCTATCGCAATGTCGCGCGCGTGCTCCGGCCGCTGCTGTTCGCGATGACGCGGCCCGACTGGCGCGGCGTCGAGCACCTACCCACCGACCACGGGTTCATCGCGGCGGCCAACCACATGACGAACGTCGACCCGCTGACGTTCGCGCACTACCTGTACGACAACGGGATCACCCCGAAGATCCTCGCGAAGTCGTCGCTCTTCGGTGTGCCCGTGGTCGGCGCGGTGCTGCGGGCGACCGGCCAGATCCCCGTGTACCGCAACACCGCCCAGGCGGGTGACTCCCTGCGGGCCGCGGTCGACGCCGTCGCGGCGGGCGACTGCGTGGCGGTGTTCCCCGAGGGGACGCTGACCCGCGACCCCGACCTGTGGCCCATGGTCGGCAAGACCGGGGTCGCGCGGCTGGCGCTGACCACCCGGGCGCCCGTGGTGCCGATCGCCCAGTGGGGCCCGCAGGACCTGCTCGGCCAGTACAAGAAGGTGCTCAAGCCGTTCCCCCGCAAGCGCGTGACCGTCGTGGCCGGGCCCCCGGTCGACCTGGACGACCTCTACGGCCGGCCGCTGGACACCGCGACCCTGCGAGAGGCCACCGAGCGGGTCATGGCGGCCATCACGCTGCTGCTGGAGGGCCTACGGGGGCAGACGGCGCCCGCGGTGCGGTTCGACGTTCGCCGCGCGGCGGCCCGCGCCGGCGCGGCCGTCCCCGACGACGACGACGCCGTCGTCGGCCCGGCCGCTCCCGGCGAGCCCGGCGAGGAGCGCCCCACGACGACGCCCGACGGGCCGACGTCCGACGGACCCCCGTCCGGCGGACCGCAGGTCGGGCAGGGGACCGCGTGACCGGCCTGCGGGCCGCCGTCCTGGGCACGGGCTCGTGGGGGACCACCTTCGCCGCCGTGCTCGCCGACGCCGGGTGCGACGTGACCCTCTGGGGCCGCCGCGACGACGTCTGCCGGGACATCACGCTCGAGCACCGCAACGAGGAGTACCTGCCCGGCATCGAGCTGCCCGCGGGCCTGACCGCCTCCACCGACGCGCTGTCCGTGCTCGACGGCGCCGACCTCGTCGTCGTCGCCATCCCCTCGCAGAGCGCGCGCGCGACCCTGGAGCCGCTCGCCGACCACGTGGCGCCCGGCGCCACGGCCGTGTCCCTGATGAAGGGCGTCGAGCTGACGTCGGACCGCCGGATGAGCCAGGTCGTCGCCGAGTCGCTGGCGATCGACTACGAGCGGGTCGCGGTCGTGTCCGGCCCCAACCTGGCCCGGGAGATCGCCGAGCGGCAGCCCACCGCGACGGTGGTCGCGGCGGTCGACGAGGCCGTCGCGCGCCGGGTCGCGGCGGGATGTGCGACGGGATACTTCCGTCCGTACACCCACACCGACGTCGTCGGGGTCGAGCTGTGCGGGGCGGCCAAGAACGTCATCGCGCTCGCGGTCGGCATCGCCCAGGGCCGCGGGCTCGGCTTCAACACCATGGCCACCGTGATCACCCGCGGCCTGGTGGAGATCACCCGCCTCGGGCTCGCCCTGGGCGCCGACGCCGAGACGTTCCCGGGTCTGGCCGGCATGGGGGACCTGATGGCGACCTGCGCCTCGCCCCTGTCGCGCAACCACACGCTCGGCTCGCACATCGGTCAGGGGCTCACCCTGGAGCAGGCGCTGGCGGTCACCGGGGGGACCGCGGAGGGCGTCAAGTCGTCCCGGTCCATCCTCGAGCTCGGGGCGTCCGTCGGCGTCGAGATGCCGATCACGTCGGCCGTGGTCGACGTCCTGCACGGCGGGCTGCCGGTGGACGAGCTGGCGCCGCTGCTGCTGGGCCGGCCGCACCGCGCCGAGGGGCTGTAGCGGGCCGACGCGGCCGGGCCGGCGCCGCGCCCGCGGCGGTCGCGCGTGCGGGGGCGCGTCCGCCGGCTGCGGGCCGCTAGCCGATCAGCGGCCGGCCCTCGGGCCGCCGGTACAGGCGCCGGTGCTCGCGCAGCACGAGGGCGGAGGCGAGGGTCACCGGGCCCAGGCGACCGGCGAACATCAGGCCCACGAGGATCAGCTGGTGCCAGGGGGCCAGGTCGGCGGTGATGCCGGTGGACAGGCCGACCGTGGCGAAGGCGGACACCACCTCGTAGAGGATCTGGTCCAACGTCAACGTCGTCGTGGTGATCGCGATGACGAGGGTGGGGACCACGACCGCGGCGACGCTGAGCAGCGCCACCGACAGGGCCTGGCGGATGGTGGCGTGCGACAGCCGGCGGTCGAACAGGTCGGCGTCCGGGTCGCCGCGCAGCTCGGCCAGGATGGCCAGCAGCAGGACGGCGAAGGTTCCCACCTTGATCCCGCCCGCGGTGCCCGCGCTGCCGCCCCCGATGAACATGAGGATGTCGGTCCCCAGCAGCGTCCCGGTGTTCATCGCTCCGGGGTCCACGCTGTTGAACCCGGCCGTGCGCGGCATGACGCCCTGGACGAACCCCGCCAGCAGCCGCCCGGGCGGCTCGAGCGCGCCCAGCGTGGCCGGGTTCGCCCACTCGGCGACCGTCATGAACACGGTGCCACCCACCAGCAGGATGGCGGTCATCACCAGGGTGAGCTTCGTGTGGACGGACCACCGGCGGGTCCGGCGTTCGCGCAGCAGCTCGAGGATCACCGGGAACCCGAGCCCCCCGAGGATCACCGCGGCGCAGATCGGCAGGCTGATCCACGGGTCGTCGACGAAGCCGGTCAGGCTGTCGCTGAACAGGGCGAAGCCGGCGTTGTTGAACGCCGAGACCGCGTGGAAGACCCCCAGCCACAGGCTGCGCGGCAACGTCTCGTCGTAGGTCAGCGCGAACCGGCCCGCCAGGACGAGCGCGGTGACCGCCTCCACCACGAGGCTGATCCGGGCGACCCCGAACAGCACGGTGCGCACGTCCCCGAGCCCGACGGCCTTGGTCTCCGTGGCAGCGAGCAGCCGCGACCCCAGGCCCAGCCGGCGGGAGATGAGCAGACCCAGGAGCGAGGCCAGCGCCATGATCCCGAAGCCGCCGACCTGGATGAGCCCGAGGATCACGACCTGCCCGAAGCCGCTCCAGTAGGTCGGGGTGTCGACGATCGCCAGCCCCGTCACGCACAGCGCCGACGTCGCGGTGAACAGCGCCGCCAGGAGCGAGGCGCCGCCCGGGCCAGACCGCGCGATCGGCAGGGCGAGCAGCAGGGTGCCGACGACCACGCCGACGGCGAAGCCGGCGACCACCAGGCGGCCCGGCTGGTGCAGGCCGGGGCGGAAGCGTCGCCGCGCCGGCGGCTGCCGGGAGGTGCGCAGGTCGGGCGACGAGACGGCGAGAGCGGGTTGGACGAGCATGACGAGCGGCTGCACCTCGGGGTGGTCGTGCGGCGCACGGTCCGGGTCGGACCCGCGCCGCGGGACTGCGCACCGACCCTAGGCAGCGCCCGGACCGCGACCGACCGATCGGGCGCCCCCGGGCGTCAAGGGGATGTCAGGGCTTGGCAGGGCGCCGGTGGTCGCCTGCGCCGCGCCGTCGTCGCCGGCCGGGTGTGACCCGCCGGCGGTGGCCGGGCCGTCGGTCGCCGGGCCACGGTGTGGGACCCTGGGGGCGTGTCGACAGGGGCAGCACCGGCTGTGGCACCGCCGCCGCGGCGGGGCGGCGTGAGCCCCGCCCGGCGACGCGCGGCGGTGCTGATCTGCTCGGTCGGCCTGCCGGCGACGACGGCGGTCCTCGTCGCCTTCCGGGACCAGCTCGCGCTCGGCAGCGTCCTGCTCGTCTACCTGCTGGTGGTCGTGGTGGTCGCCGCGGTGGGCAGCCTCGTGCCCGGGCTGCTGGCCGCGCTGGTGTCCTTCGGGCTGGGCAACTGGTTCTTCACCCCGCCGCTCCACACGCTGACGGTCGCGGGCCGTGACGACCTGCTGGAGCTGGTCGTGTTCGCCGGAGCGGCGGTGACGGTCAGCGCGATCGTCGAGCTCGCCGCCCGGGACCGCGCCGAGCACCAGCGGATGCTCGCGGAGCAGGCCGCGCGGACCCGGGAGCTGGCCGCCGAGGACCGGGTCCGGTCGGCGCTGCTGGCCGCCGTCGGCCACGACCTGCGCACACCGCTGGCCGGCATCAAGGCCGCGCTCAGCAGCCTGCGGCAGGACGACGTCGACTGGGACGACGCGTCCCGCGCGCGGCTGCTGGCGACCGCCGACGAGTCGACGGACCGGCTCACCCGCCTGGTCACCAACCTGCTGGACATCACCCGCCTGCGCGCCGACGCCGTCACCGCCCGCCCGGCCCCCGTGGCCCTGGACGAGGTGGTGGTGCGGGCCCTGCTCGCCGACCACCACGCGGCCGTCCGCGTGGACGTCGCCGACGACCTGCCGTTCGTGCTGACCGACGCGGCCCTGCTCGAGCGCGTCGTCGCGAACCTGGTGGAGAACGCGGTGCGCTTCACCGCGCCGGGAACGCCGGTGGACCTCCGCGCCGAGGTGGTGCCGGCGTCCGACCCCCGGCAGGACGGCCCCGCGGCCGGCGAGGCCGTGGCGCTGCACGTCGTCGACCACGGACCGGGGGTTGCTCCCGAGGACCGGGCCGGGCTGTTCGCGCCGTTCCGTCAGCTCGGCGACCGCAGCGAGCTCGGGGACCGCAGCCGGCCGGGTGACCGCGGCACCGGGTCGCACGTCGGGCTGGGGCTGGCCATCGTCGAGGGCTTCTGCGAGGCGATGGGAGCGGAGGTCCGGCCCTCCACCACGCCCGGCGGGGGCCTGACCATGACCGTGACCCTGCCGGTGGCCGCCGCGTGAGCCGGCTGCTCCTCGTCGAGGACGACGCCGTGCTCGTGGACACGCTGACCATCAGCCTCCGGGCGCGAGGGTTCGACGTCGAGGCCGCCCCCGACGGCCGCACGGCCCTGGACGCCGTGGCGCGCCGTCCCCCGGACGTCGTGGTGCTGGACCTCGGCCTGCCCGACCTCGACGGTGTGGAGGTCGTCCGGCAGGTTCGCACGGGCTCCGACGTGCCGGTGCTCATCCTGTCCGCCCGGGACGCCGAGGCCGCCAAGGTCGCCGCCCTGGACGCCGGCGCCGACGACTACGTGACCAAGCCGTTCGGCATGGACGAGCTGCTCGCGCGTGTGCGGGCCGCGCTGCGCCGGGCGGCCCCGCACGCACCGGGCGCCGTCGTGCGCGCCGGTGCGCTGAGCATCGACCTGACGGCCCGGCGGGTCGAGCGCGACGGTGCGCTGGTCCGGCTCACGCCCACGGAGTGGAACCTGCTGGAGGTGCTGGTCCAGTCCTCGGGCGCGCTCGTGAGCCAGCGCGACCTGCTGCGCGACGTCTGGGGGCTCGAGCACGCGCCCGCCCACTACCTGCGGGTGTACGTCGCCCAGCTGCGCCGCAAGCTCGAGGCGGACCCGTCGTCGCCGCGGCACCTGCTCACCGCGCCGGGCGTCGGCTACCGGTTCGAGCCGTAGGGCGACGGGGGACGGTCCGGCACGGGTCGGTAGGGCAGGGCCGGGGTGCGCCTACGCCCCCGGACCGCCGAGGCCGTCCAGCGCCGCGGCCAGGTCCGTCCACAGGTCCTCGACGTCCTCGATCCCGACCGACAGCCGCAGCAGGTCCTCGGGCACCGTGGCCGACTCCGTCGCGAACCGTCGCCGCCGCTCGAGGCTGGACTCGACCCCGCCCAGGCTGGTCGCCGGGACCCACAGCCGCAGCGCGTCGACCACGGCGTCGGCCGCGGCGACCCCGCCCGCCGGGCGCAGGCCGATGATCGACCCGTACCCGGTCATCAACGCGGTCGCGCGCTCGTGCCCCGGGTCGTCGGGGAGCGACGGGTGGCGCACCTGGGCGACCGCCGGGTGCCCGGCGAGCCGGCGGGCGATCTCGGCGGCGTTGGCCTGCGACCGCTCCACCCGCAGCGCCAGGGTCCGCATCCCCCGCAGCGCGAGCCACACCTCCCACGGTCCGGCGATCGCCCCGTGCAGCGTGCGGTACGCGAGGAACCGGTCCCGCAGCGCGGCGTCGGCGACCACGACGGCGCCCAGCACCACGTCGCTGTGCCCCGCGAGGTACTTCGTCACCGAGTGCACGACGACGTCCGCGCCCCACGCCAGCGGGCGCTGGCCGAGCGGCGTCGCGAACGTGTTGTCGACCGCGACCGGCACGTCCGCCGCGTGCGCAGCGGCCACCAGCGCGGGCAGGTCGGCGACCTCCAGCATCGGGTTGGTGGGGGACTCCACCCACAGCAGCGACGTCGGCGCGGCGCGCACGGCGGCGACCACGGCGTCGGTGTCGGCGATGTCGACCCGGACCACCTCGACCCCCGCCCGGGCGGCCAGGTCGTCGGCGAAGCCGAGCGTGACCTGGTAGGCGTGCCGGGGCACCACGAGGCGGCCGCCGACCGGCACCAGCGACAGCGCGGCGGCGATGGCCGCCATCCCGGAGGAGAAGACGAGCGCGGGCTGCGCGGCGCCCTCGAGGTCCGCCAGGGTGCGCTCGAACGGCACCCACGTCTCGGTGCCGGACCGCGCGTACAGCAGGTCACCCGGCGGCGGCGTGCCGGCGGACACGTACGTCGAGGACAGCACCACGGGCGGGTTGACCGGCCCGCCCGGGACCCGCGCGGGTCGGCCGGAGGTCACCGCGACGGTCGCGGGGGACAGGCCCGCCGGGTCGGCGTGCCCGTCGCCGCGGGCGTCGGCACCGCCGGCGCCGTCGGCAGCGCCGGCACCGTCGACGTCCGGCGTCCCCTCGAGGGTGGCAGCGGCGGGGTCGGGGGTCTGGTCGTCCACGCCCGCCAGGGTAGTGCGCGCCCGACGTGGCGCGGACGGACCGCCCGCGCCCGGCCGGTAGGGTCGGGCGCGATGGAACCGAGCCCCGCCGCCCTGCGTGTCGACCCGCGGGTCGACACGCTCGCCGCCCCCCGTGTCGCCCCCCTCCTCGCCCCGCCCCTGGACCGCCCGTGACGCCCACGGCCGGCGCTCGGCCGCGGGTGCTGCTGCTGTTCGGCGGACGCTCGGGCGAGCACGCCATCAGCTGCGCCACCGCCGGCGGGGTCCTGCGGGCGATCGACCGCACCAGGTACGACGTGCTCCCGGTCGGCATCACCCGGACCGGCCGCTGGGTGCTGGTCGACGACGACCCGGACGTGTGGTCCATCACCGACGGTCACCTGCCCGAGGTCACCGGTGACGGCGCGCAGGTGCTGCTGCCGCAGTCCGCCGACGTCAGCGACCTCCAGGTGGTGCGCGGGGCGTCCGCACCCGAGCTGCTCGGCTCGGTCGACGTCGTCTTCCCGCTGCTGCACGGGCCGTTCGGCGAGGACGGCACGCTGCAGGGCCTGCTCGAGCTCGTCGACCTGCGGTACGTCGGGGCCGGCGTGCTGGCGTCCGCGGTGGGCATGGACAAGCACTTCATGAAGCTCGTGCTGGCCGGCGCGGGTCTGCCGATCGCCCCGTTCAGGGTCATCCCGCCGGGCGCGTTCGAGCGCGACCCGGACACCTGGACCCGGACGGTGGCGGACCTCGGGCTGCCGGTGTTCGTCAAGCCGGCGCGGGCGGGGTCGAGCCTGGGCATCTCCAAGGTCGACGACCTCGCCGACCTGCCGGCGGCCGTCGCCCGGGCGCGCGAGCACGACCCCAAGGTCGTCGTCGAGGCGGGGGTCACCGGCCGGGAGATCGAGTGCGCGGTGCTCGGCGGGCGCCCCGGTGAGCCGGCGCGCGCGTCGCAGCCGGGGGAGATCGTCGTCACCGACAGCCGCCACGGCTTCTACGACTTCGAGGCGAAGTACCTCGACGAGGGCGGCGTCGAGCTGTCCTGCCCGGCCGACCTGCCCCGCGAGGTGCTGGAGAGGGTCCGCGAGGTCGCGGTCCGGACGTTCGACGCCGTCGGCTGCGAGGGCCTGGCGCGCGTCGACGTCTTCGTGACGCCCGACGACGGCGTCGTCGTCAACGAGATCAACACGATGCCGGGCTTCACGCCGTTCTCGATGTACCCGCGGATGTGGGAGGCGTCCGGGATGGCGTACCCGGACCTCATCGACGAGCTGCTCACCCTGGCGCTGGCCCGTCCCACCGGGCTGCGCTGAGCCGACGGCGCAGGCTCACCCGGCGCGCCGGCACCCCGAGCGGCCCCCTACAGGCACGCCCGCGACTGCTTCGCGTGCGAGGCCGCCTCGCCCAGGTCCACCAGCAGGGACTGGGCGCGGTCGGGCGGCACGGACGACGGCACGACCACCTCCACCGCCGGCAGGCGCCCGTACGTGGTGAACCGCCACGGCGTGCGGGTCGACTCGTCACCCGGGACGGCGACCCAGTCGACGCTGCGGCCCCGGTCGTCCGCCACGGTGACGCACTGCTCCGTCGTCGGCGGCAGCGGCTCGACGCCGCAGCGCAGCGTGATCGCGTCGCCCGGCTCCCCGGCGGTCCACGCCGCCGTGCCCTGGCTCGTGGTGCTCACGCGGTCGGCCCCGGCCAGCACGTCGGGCAGCGCGAGGATCACACGCGCGCACACCGGGTCGTCCGCGTACGGCGCGACCGGCACCTCGACGGAGGACGAGCAGCCGGTCAGCGCCGCGCCGGCAGCGAGCACCGGCGCGACCCGTCGCAGCGTCCGACGCGAGGTCGCCCGGACCGTCTCCCGGGCCTCCCACCCGTGCACCTGCCGGTCGGTGGGCGCGGCAGGGGTCGGCGCAGGCATGACCGTCACGGTAGTCCGGCGGTGGGTACCGTGACGGCCGTGACCCCCGAGCCGCCGGTCCCCACCGGTCCCACCGTGGCCGACGCCTCCGAGGACGGCCTGCTCGCCGGGATCTTCCCCCTGCTGCCGCGCGGCGGTGCCACCCTGCTGGGCCCCGGGGACGACGCCGCGGTCGTCAGCGCCCCGGACGGGCGGGTCGTGGTGTCGACCGACGTGCTGGTCGAGGGACGGCACTTCCGGCGCGAGTGGTCCTCCGGGGAGGACGTCGGTCGGCGTGCGGCCGTGCAGAACCTCGCCGACATCGCCGCGATGGGTGCCCGGCCGACGAGCCTGGTGGTCGGCCTGGTCGCCCCGGCCGACCTCCCGGTGGACTGGGTGACCGGCTTCGCCCGCGGGCTGGCCGCGGCCTGCGGACCGCACGACGTCGGCGTCGTGGGCGGCGACCTGTCCGGCGGCGACACCGTCGTCGTGTCGGTGACCGTGCACGGCGACCTGGCCGGCCGCGCACCGGTGCTGCGGTCCGGCGCCCGGCCGGGCGACGTCGTCGCGCACGCCGGTGTCCGCGGACGCTCGGCGGCCGGGCTCGCGCTGCTGACCGCCGGTCGCGGCGACGCCTGGCCGCAGCTCGTGGACGCCTACCTGCGCCCGCAGTCCCCGCTCGCCGCGGGCCCCGCCGCCGCGGCGGCGGGGGCGACGGCGATGCTCGACGTCTCCGACGGGCTGCTGCGCGACGCGGGACGGATCGCCCGGGCCAGCGGGGTGGTGCTGGACCTCGACGACGTGGCGTGCGCCTTCGCCGCCGACCTGGAGGCGCTGGCCGGTGCCGCCGCGGCGCTCGGGCAGAGCGCGTCGCAGTGGGTCCTGACCGGCGGGGAGGACCACGGGCTGCTGGCGACGTTCCCGGCCGGCGCCCGGCTGCCGCCGCCGTTCCGGGCCGTGGGACGCGTGCGCGCCGCCCACGACGGCGGGCAGGACGGCGACCGGCACGCGACGGGTGTGCTGGTCGCCGGCCGCCCGCCCGGACCGATCTCGCCGGGATGGGACCACTTCGCCCGGTGACGCCCCGGTGGCTGCGCGCGGCCGCCCCGCCGGCGGCGCGTCAGCCGCGGCGGTAGCGGACCTCGAGCAGCTGGACGCCGCCGAGCTCCTCCAGGCGCTCGGCGCCGTCGGGGGTGAACCCGTGGCGGCGGTAGAAGTGGCGCGCCCGCGCGTTGTCCGCCAGGACCCACAGGGTCAGGGACCCGGTGGTCACGTCGGCCAGGACCGAGCGCATGAGGTCACGCGCGACGCCCTTGCCCCACATCGCCGGGTCCAGGTAGATGGAGTAGATCTCCTCGTCGTCGCGGCCGGCGTCCTCGTCGCGGGCGGGCCCCACGGAGGCGAAGCCGAGGATGCGGCTGCCGTCGTCGGCGACCCAGGTGCGGACCCGGTCGCGGGGCCCGTTGCGCAGGTGCTCCGTCCAGCGTTCCTGCCGCTGCTCCTGGTCGAGCGACGTCAGGTACTCGGTCGGGACGATGCCCGCGTAGGCCTCCTGCCACGACGCGATGTGCACGCGTGCGATCGCCGGCGCGTCGCTCGGGTCGGCCGGACGGATCGTCACCTCGGTGTCTTCCCCCATGGGCTCACCATGCCATCCGGCACCCCACCGGTGCAGCCGTCCGCCGGTGGCCGGACGCCCGGGCGCGTCGGCGCACGACCGGTGCCCACGGACGACGGAGCCCGCCAGGTCGATGACCGGGCGGGCTCCGTGGACGTGCGGGCGGTCGTCAGACGTTGCGGACGACCTTGCCGGCCTTCAGGCACGAGGTGCACACGTTGACGCGCTTGGGCGAGCCGCCCACCAGGGCGCGCACCCGCTGGATGTTCGGGTTCCAGCGACGCTTCGTCCGGATGTGCGAGTGCGAGATGCTGTGCCCGAAGCTGGGGCCCTTGCCACAGACGTCGCAGTTGGCAGCCACGGTCTCTCCTGATCGTCGTGCACGCGGAAGTTCGCGCGGGGAATGGTCGGGGGTTGCGGTGCGCACCCGAGAGGGCGCTCCGTCACTGCCCGACGCGGCCGGGCAACCTGCACAGGCTAGCCGATGCCGGCGCCGAGCCCCAAACGCGTCGGCGTACGTCACAGTGTGGCTGCGAGCAGCCGCGGACGCCGCGCGCAGGGTCAGGACGACGTCGCCGAGGGGGGGACCAGGTGGACGCAGGGACGGTGCACCGCTGGGCGGTGGGTGCCGCCGCCGCGCTGGCCGTGGCGCGCGACCCGATCGACCGGCTCAACGTCTTCCCGGTGGCCGACGGCGACACGGGGACCAACCTCGCGCTCACCGTCGCCGAGGGGGCCGAGCACCTGGGCGACGCCGGGTCCGGTGCGCACCCGGCCGAGGTCGCCGCCGTCTTCGCCCGGGGCGCCCTGCTCGGCGCCCGCGGCAACTCGGGCGTCATCGTGAGCCAGTACCTGCAGGGCTTCGCGGCCGGCCTCGCGCGGGCCGTGCCGGGCGGCGACGGCGGGACCGTGGTGGCGACGGCGCTGGACCACGCGCAGCGTGCCGCCCGCACCGCGGTCGCCCAGCCGGTCGAGGGGACCATCCTCACCGCGGCCACCGCAGCCGCGGTCGCGGCCGGTGCGGCGGCGCGCGACGGCGCCGGACCGGACGTCGTGGCCCGAGCCGCCGTCGCCGGGGCGCGCGACGCCCTGGCGCGCAGCCCGCAGACCCTCGACGTGCTGCGCACGGCCGGGGTGGTCGACGCGGGCGCGTCGGGGCTCGTGGTGGTGCTCGAGGCGCTCGCGACCGCCCTGGGAGGCCCGCCGGCGGCACCTGCCGCCGGTCCCGCGGCCGGGGGCGCGGGGTCGGCCGGTGTCGCCGGCAGCGCCGGGAGTCGCTCCCCGGACGTGCCGGACGTGCCGGACGTGCCGGACGTGCCGGACCTGCGCGGCCCGCGGCCCCTCCCGGGGGCGCACCGCGCCGACGACGGCGAGTTCGAGGTGATGTACGTGGTGGAGTCGCGTGCGGACGGCACCGCGACGGCGGACGTCGCCGACGAGCTGCGACGGCGACTGCTCGCCGTGGGCGCCTCCGTGGCCGTGGTGGGGGACGCCGACGGCTGGCACGTGCACGTCCACACCGACCGTCCCGACGCCGCCGTCGCGGCCGGCGACGTGGGGATCCGCAGCCAGGTCGTCGTGCGCAGCCTGACCCCGCCCACCTCGCCGGACGGTCTGGGGATCGTGGTCGGGACCGGCGCGCCGCTGCTGGTGGCGGACCTCGCCCGGGCGGGGGCGGTCGTCCTGGTCCACACCGATCGCAGCGTCGACGCCCGCGTCGTGCTGCGGGCGGTGGTCGACACCGGTGCCGCGCGGGTCGTCGTCCTGCCCGGGTCCTCGTCCGCCCGCACGGCCGCGGTCCGGGCCGCCGGGGACGCCCGGGTCCCGGTCGACGTGCTGGACGCGGCCGATCACGTCGGTGCGGTGGTCGCGCTCGCCGCGACCGGCGGGCGCGCCCCCGGCGAGCGCGCCGACGGCGACCCGGGGGCGCGGGTGGCCGCGATGCGCGACGCGCTGGCGAGGCTGCGCACGGACGTCGTCGGCGAGCCCGACGTGCGCGCGGTGACCGACGTGGCCGGGCGGCTGCTGGCCGGCGGCGGGGAGCTGGTCACGGTCGTCAGCGGCGCCGACCTGGGGTCCCGGTGGCCGGCCGGGGACCTGGCCGACGCGTTGACCCGGTCCCTCGCCGCGGCGCACCCGGCGGTGGAGGTGGTCGTGCTGGACGGCGGCCAGGCGGTCCCCGCGGCTGTGGTCGGCGTCGAGTGAGGTGACCGGGTCCGGCGCCCACCGGCGCCCCCGCGGGCTCGCGTGTGCGGCGTGCGGGTGGCGGGTCGTACCGTGCACGCAGCGGTCCCGGTCGGCCGGGACGGTGGAGGCGGACGGAGGGGAGCGGGTGTGACCAGCGAGCTCGGCGACGTCGTCGTCGCCCCCGCCGACCGCCTCGCCGAGCCGCTCGGCCGGCTGCTCGGGACCCGGACCGCCAACGCGCTCGGCAAGTTCGGGCTGCACACCGCCCACGACCTGCTGCGCCACTACCCGCGGCGCTACTCCGAGCCCGGGACGCTCACCGACCTGTCCTCGCTCGTCGTCGGCGAGCACGTGACCGTGATGGCAGAGGTCCGGCAGGCGACCGTCCGCCCCATGCGGTCGCGGGGCGGCTCCATGCTCCAGGCGGTGGTGACCGACGGTGCCCGCACGCTGCACCTGACCTTCTTCGCCAAGGGCGCCGGCGCGCTGCGGATGCACGAGAGCAAGCTGCGCGCCGGGCGGGTCGGGCTGTTCACCGGCGTCGTCGGGGAGTACCGCGGCGAGCGTCAGCTCACCCACCCCGACTACCGGATCATCGGCGTGGACGTCCAGGACGAGGGCGAGGCGCTCGCGGAGGCGAGCCGGCCCATCCCGATCTACCCGGCCGGCGCCGCGGTCCCGTCGTGGCGGGTCCAGACCAGCGTGCGCACGGTCCTGGACCCGCTCACGCCCCGCGACCTGCCCGACCCGCTGCCGGACGACGTGCGGGCACGGCACGGGCTCGCCGGGCTGCACGAGGCGCTGCGACTGGTGCACGAGCCCGCCACGGACGCCGACTGGCGCCGCGGGCTGCACCGGCTGCGGTACGAGGAGGCCTTCGTCCTGCAGGCCGAGCTCGCCCGGCGGCGGGCCCGCGCGGCCGCCCAGCCCGCGACCGCGCGCCCCCGACGTGGCGGCGGCCTGCTCGACGACTTCGACGCCCGGCTGCCGTTCACCCTCACCGACGGGCAGCGGGGCGTCGGCGAGGAGATCGCCGGCGAGCTGTCCCGGCCGCAGCCGATGCAGCGGCTGCTGCAGGGCGAGGTCGGCTCCGGCAAGACGGTCGTCGCGCTGCGCGCGATGCTCCAGGTGGTCGACGCCGGCGGCCAGGCGGCCCTGCTCGCGCCCACCGAGGTGCTGGCCGCGCAGCACGTGCGGACGCTGCGGGCGCTGCTCGGGCCGCTCGCCGAGGCAGGGTTCCTCGGCGGGGCGGACCACGCCACCCGCGTCGCCCTGCTCACCGGCTCCCAGACGGCGGCCGACCGCCGCCAGAACCTGCTCGACGCCGCGAGCGGGGCCGCGGGGATCGTCGTCGGCACCCACGCGCTGCTCGGCGAGACCGTCCAGTTCGTCGACCTGGGCCTCGTCGTGGTCGACGAGCAGCACCGGTTCGGCGTCGAGCAGCGCGACCTGCTGCGCGCCAAGGGCGCCACGGCGCCGCACCTGCTCGTCATGACGGCGACGCCGATCCCCCGGACGGTCGCCATGACCGTGTTCGGCGACCTCGAGACGTCGACGTTGACCCAGGTGCCGGCCGGACGCAGCGGCGTGGTCACCCACGTCGTGCCCGCCGGCAACCAGGCCTGGACGGAGCGGACGTGGCGGCGCGCGCGCGAGGAGGTCGACGCCGGCCGGCGGGTGTACGTCGTGTGCCCCCGGATCGACGCCGACGACGCGCCGGAGCCGGGCGGCCCCGAGGACGCCGGGGACGGTGCCGACCTCGTCCGCGAGCCGGACGACGGCGCGTCGCCGGCGTCCGGACGCGCGGAGGCCCCACCCGCGCGCCCGCTGCGGGCGGTCACCGAGGTGGTCGAGGAGCTGCGGGCGCTGCCCGTCCTCGCCGACGTCGCGATCGGCGTCCTCCACGGGCGCATGGCCCCGGACGACAAGGACCGGGTGATGGCCGACTTCGCGTCCGGCCAGGTGCCGGTGCTGGTCTCCACCACCGTCATCGAGGTCGGCGTGGACGTGCCGCAGGCCACGGTCATGGTCGTGCTCGACGCGGACCGGTTCGGCCTGTCCCAGCTGCACCAGCTGCGCGGCCGGGTCGGCCGGGGCAGCGACCCCGGCCTGTGCCTGCTGGTGTCGCACGCCCCACCGGCCACCCCGGCCGGGACGCGGCTGGCCACGCTCGCCGAGACCACCGACGGGTTCGTGCTGGCGTCGGTCGACCTCGAGCTGCGGCGCGAGGGGGACGTGCTCGGTGCGGCGCAGTCCGGCGGGGCCAGCTCGCTGCGCCTGCTGCGGGTCACCCGCGACGCCGACCTCATCGAGCAGGCGCGCACCGACGCGCGCCGGCTGGTCGACCAGGACCCCACGCTCGGCGCCTGGCCGGCGCTGGTCGCGGCCATCGACCGCCAGCTGGCTGGGGAGCGCGAGGAGTTCCTCGAACGGTCCTGACCCGCCTCCGGGCACCCGGCCCGGACGCCTGGCTAGGGTGTCGGCCGTGCCGTCCCCCGTGGTCGTCGAGGCCCAGTCCCTGCTCGTCGGGTACGGCGGTGAACCGGTGTGCGCGCCCGTCACGTTCACCCTCGAGGCCGGCCGTGCGCTCGCGCTGGTCGGGCCGAACGGGTCGGGCAAGTCGACCGTCCTGCGCGCCGTGCTGGGCCTGCTCGCGCCCGCCGGTGGGACGGTGCGCGTGCTCGGCCGGGAGGTCGACGAACGGGCGCAGGCCTTCCGTGCGCGGGTCTCCAGCGTGCTGGACGACGACGCCTGGTTCCCGGCGCTCACGGTCGCCGAGCACCTGCTGCTCACCGCCAGCGGCCACGGCGTCCCGGAGCCGGTCGGGGTCGTCGACGCCCTGCTGGAGGACTTCGGCCTCGCGACGCACCGCGACGTGCTGCCCGCGACGCTGTCCTCCGGGCAGCGTCGGCGGCTGCTGCTCGCGGCGGGGTTCGCCCGCCCGCGCAGCCTGCTCGTGCTCGACGAGCCGGAGCAGCGTCTGGACCAGCGCATGCGGGCGGCCCTGGCCCAGCGGCTGCTGGAGGAGCAGTCCGCCGGTGGCGCCGTGCTGCTGGCCACCCACGACCCCGAGCTGCTCGCCGCGGTGGCCGGCGCCGCGGTGCTGGTCGGGGAGGGGTCGTCGGCGCTGCTCGACGTCGGCGACGCGGTGCGGGCGATCCGTGCGGAGCCCACGCAGTGAGCGTCCCGGACGACCCGGTCGGCCCGGCGCCCGACGCACCGGCGCTGCCCGTGCCGACGGGTCGGGCGGTGCGGCGGTACACCGCCGCCGTCGCGCGGCAGCGCGGCGGGGCGTCGGTCGGGTCGCTGCTGGTCGACGTGTACTCGGTGCTCGTGACGACCGCGGTGGGCGTCGGCGTCGCCGTCGGCGTGGTCGACGCGGTCCGCGACTCCATGCCGGCGGACGCGGGCGCCGACCTGGTCGGCCCCGAGGTCAGCCTGCCCACCCTCGCCGGGCTGCTCGTCCTCGCCCTCGCCGGGGCGGTGCTGTCGCTCGCCGGCCGGCTCGGCCCGGTCGGCGTCGGGGGAGCGGAGGCGACGTGGTGGCTGGGACTGCCGGTCGCGCGGCGCGGACTGCTGCGCCCCGCGGCCACCCGGCTGCCGGTGCTCGCCGGTGCGGTGGGCGCGGTGGCGCTGCCGCTGCTCGACCTCGCCCTGCGGGACGATGGGCGCCCCTCGCCCGTCCGGGTCGCGACGGTCGCCGCCGTGGGCGGGCTGGGTGCTGCGGCGCTCGTGCTCGGTGCCGGTGCCGGGCAGTCCCTGGGCGCCGTGCGCCGTCGCATCGCGACGGTCGGCGACGTGCTGGTCGCGCTCGTCCCGGTGCTGGCGCTGGTGTCCGGCGTCGCGGGGGTGCACGTCGACCGCGTGCCGGCCCCGCCGCCCGGGGCCGTCCTCGCGCTGCTCGGGGTCGTCGTGGCGGCCGGCGTCGTCCTGGACCACCGGCTCGAGCGCATCCCGGCGCGCGAGCTGCGGGAGAGCGGCTCGGTCGCGACCCAGGCGGTCGGCGCGCTGATCTCGCTCGACTCCCGCGAGCTCGGCCGCACCCTGACCGACGGCGGCCGCGTCCGGCGCCGTCGCCGCAGCAGCCGGCTCCGGGTGGTGCGGTCCCCGGCGCTGGCCCTGGTCACCGCGGACGCGCTGCTGCTGGTCCGCTCGCCGCGCCACCTCGTCCAGCTCGCCGCCACCGCGGCCGTGCCGACGATCGTGCTGGCGGTGCCGCGGCTGCAGACCCCGGTGATCGTCCTCCCGGCGCTGCTGGTCGCGGGGTACGTCGCGATGCTCGCGACCGCGGAGGGGCCGCGGCGCGCCGAGATGGCTCCCGTCGTCGACCGGCTGCTGCCGATCGGGGCGCGGCGGGTGCGCCGGCTGCGGATGGCCGTGCCGGCGGTGGCGATGCTGGCGTGGTCGCTGGCCGCGCTGGCGCCGTTCGCGGTGCTGGGCGGGGACCTGGCGGGGTGGTGGGCGCTGGGCGCGGCGGCCGCGCCGGTGTGGGCCGGCGCCGCGGTGCGCTCGGCGTACCGGCCGGCGCCGGACTGGTCCGGTCCGCTGGTCGCCACCCCGGCCGGCGCGCTGCCGCTCGGGGCGACCGTCGTGCTCTCGCGCGGGCCGGACGTCGTCGTCCTCGGCCTGGTGCCGGTGCTCGTCGCGGTCGCGCTGGGCACGGTGGTCCCGGGGATGCTGGTCGCCCAGGTCGTCTGCTCGACGGTCGTGGTCGCCGTCTGCGGTCACCTGCCCGACGAGCCGCGTACGGTGACCGCGTGACCAGGGTGGTGGCCGGCGCGGCCGGCGGACGCACGCTGCGGGTCCCGCCCCGCGGCACCCGCCCCACCAGCGACCGGGTGCGTGAGGCGCTGTTCTCGCGCCTCGAGCACCTCGGCGTCGTCGACGGCGCCCGGGTGCTCGACCTGTACGCGGGCTCGGGCGCGCTGGGCATCGAGGCCGCCAGCCGCGGCGCGGTCACCGTCACGCTGGTCGACGCCGCCCGGTCGGCCGTCGACGTCTGCCGGCGCAACGTCGCGGCGGTGGGGCTGCCCGGCATCGACGTCGTCCACCAGCGCGCGGAGCGCTACGTCCAGGACGCCGCCGCGCAGCCGTGGGACCTCGTGCTCGTCGACCCCCCGTACGACCTCGGCGAGCCCGAGCTGGCCGCGGTGCTGGCGGGCCTGGCCACGCCCGGCGCCCTCGCCGACGACGCCGTCGTCGTGGTGGAGCGGTCCGTGCGCACCCCGGAGCCGACCTGGCCGGACGGTCTGGCGCCGTCGGACCGCCGCGCCTACGGCGAGACCGTGGTGTGGTTCGCGTCGCCGACGTGAGCGCTGGCATACCCTGGCGCGCGTGACCGTCGCCGTCTGCCCCGGGTCCTTCGACCCCATCACCCTCGGGCACCTCGACGTGGTCCGCCGGGCCCGCGCGATGTTCGACGAGGTCGTCGTCGGCGTCGCCCGCAACTCCTCCAAGACGGCGCTGCTCGGCCTCGAGCAGCGGGTCGAGCTCGCCCGGGCCGCGGTCGGCGCGATGCCCGGCGTGCGGGTCGCGCCGGTCCCCGGCCTGCTCAGCGAGTTCTGCCGCGAGGTGGGTGCGTCGGCCGTGGTCAAGGGCCTGCGGGGCGGCGCCGACGTCGACCACGAGGTGCCGATGGCCCTGATGAACCGGCACCTGAGCGGTGTCGAGACCGTCTTCGTCCTCGGCGACCCGGCGCTGGCGCACATCGCGTCGTCGCTGGTCAAGGACGTGGCCCGGCACGGTGGCGCCGTCGGCGACCTCGTGCCGGCCGGGGTGGAGCACGCCGTACGCGACGCGCTGGGCGCCGGCCCCGCGCACGGAGGGAGGACGCCATGACCGCCAGCGACCCGCAGACCGAGTCCGACCGCACCCAGCCCGAGGGCCTGACCGGGATCCTCGACGCGCTCGCCGCGGCGATCACCCAGGCCCGGGCGATGCCGATGTCGTCCTCGGTGCTGGTCAACCGGGCCGAGCTGCTCGACCTGGTCGACCAGGCACGCGACGTGCTGCCGACCCAGCTGAGCCGCGCCGACGAGCTGCTCGCTGCTGCCGACGCGGCGCGGGTCGCGGCCCAGGGCGAGGCCGACGCCATCATCGCCGCTGCCCACCAGCGGGCCGCCGAGCTGGTCGAGGTGGACGCCGTCACCGAGGCCGCACGCGGGCGGGCCGCCGAGATCGTCGCCGAGGCCGAGGGGGTCGCCGAGGGCCTGCGCCGGGACGCCGACGACTACTGCGACCGGCGGCTCGCCGACTTCGAGGTGGACCTGGAGCGACTGCTCACCCAGGTGGGTGCCGGACGGGCGAAGCTGGCGGCCCGGCTGGGGGGCGGACCCGAGGACCGATCGGGCCTGTGACCTGCACCACCATGCCGTCGCGGGTTGGGGCGCCGACGGTCATGGCGTAGCATCGTCGGTTGGTCCCGCCGGTCTGGCGGATCGCACGCCCACCAGACTGGATCCCTCACCGTGGACAGCACCCGCCGTCTCGACCCGCGCTCGCCCCTCGTGCTGGACACGCACGAGCTGGGCCGGCGTCCGGGCTCGATGCGCCGTGTGCAGGTCACGGTGGCGGCTCCGGACCACCTGGGCACCGAGGTCATCGGCATCCCCACCGGCAGCGACCTGGAGCTGGATCTCCGGCTCGAGGCCGTCATGGAGGGGGTGCTCGTCAGCGGCAACGTCCGCGGGCGGGCCGTGGGGGAGTGCGTGCGGTGCCTGGAGGAGGTCGTCGAGGACATCGACGTGCCGATCCAGGAGCTGTACGTCTACCCCGAGCGGGCACAGGCCGCGCAGGACGCCGGTGACGACGAGGAGGACGAGGTCCGCGAGCTGGACGGCGACCTGCTCGACGTGGAGCCTGCGGTCCGGGACACGCTCGTCCCTGCGCTACCGTTCCAGCCGCTGGACGACCCCGACTGCCCGGGGCTGTGCTCCGAGTGCGGGTTCCGCCTGGCGGACGACCCGGACCACCACCATGAGATCCTTGACCCGCGCTGGGCCGAGCTGAACCGGCTCCAGGGCATGTTCGACGAGACGAAAGAGAGCTAGCCGTGGCTGTTCCGAAGCGCAAGATGTCGCGCAGCAACACCCGTGCGCGTCGGTCGCAGTGGAAGACCACTGCCACGACGCTCACGACCTGCCCGCAGTGCAAGAGCCAGACGATGCCGCACACCGCGTGCCCGACCTGCGGGGCCTACAAGGGCCGCACGTTCGCGGAGGCCGTGCGCACCGAGTTCGCGAACTGACGTCCGCGATCCCGTGGTGATGGCCGCCCCGTCGGCCGACGCGTTGTCCGAGAAGCTCGGGGTCCGTCCGGACCCCGAGCTTCTCGTGCTCGCGCTGACCCACCGCTCGTTCGCCCACGAGGCCGGGGGCATCCCGACCAACGAGCGGTTGGAGTTCCTCGGGGACTCCGTGCTCGGCCTGGTGGTGACCGAGGCGCTCTATCGCCGCCACCCCGGCGTCCCCGAGGGCGAGCTCGCCAAGATGCGAGCGGCCACGGTGTCGCAGCGGGCGCTCGCCGGCACCGCGCGCGCGCTGGGGCTGGGCGGCTACGTCCTGCTCGGCAAGGGGGAGGTCGCCACCGGCGGGTCGGACAAGGACTCGATCCTGTCCGACACCCTGGAGGCGATCTTCGGCGCGGTCTACCTCTCGCACGGCCTGGAGGTGGCGCGCGAGCTCGTCGAGCGGCTCGTCGGCCCCACCCTGGAGGCCGCGGCCGACCTCGGTGCGGGGCTCGACTGGAAGACGTCCCTGCAGGAGCTGTCGGCCGCGCTGGGCCTCGGCGCGCCCGAGTACGAGGTCGAGGGCACGGGCCCGGACCACGCCCGGACGTTCACCGCACGTGTGCTGCTGTCCGGCGAGGTCCGCGGCGAGGGCACCGGGACCTCCAAGAAGGTCGCGGAGCAGGTCGCCGCGACCGCGGCGTACCGCGCGCTGCGCGACCTCGCCGCCGACCACGCCTCCGACCACGACGCCGCCGGTGGGGTCACCGGCGCCACCGGCTGACCCGTGCCCGAGCTGCCCGAGGTCGAGACGGTCCGTGACGGCCTCGCCCGCCACGTGCTGGGCCGGGTCGTGGAGCACGTGGAGGTGCTGCGCGACTACAGCGTCCGACGCCAGGTGGGCGGGCCCGGTGCGTTCGTCGGGTGGGTGACCGGCCGGCGCCTGGAGGCCGCCGTCCGGCGCGGCAAGTACCTGTGGCTGCTGCTGGACGCGGGCGAGCCCGACGGTCGCGGCGGCGACGTCCGCGACTCGGCGCTGATGGCCCACCTGGGTATGAGCGGCCAGCTGCTGGTGCGCGCCCCGGGGTCGGAGCCCGTGGTCGCCCCGCACCTGCGGGTGCGCCTGACCCTGGACGACGGCGGCCACCTGGACTTCGTCGACCAGCGCACCTTCGGCCACCTCGCGGTGACCGACCTCGTCCCCACCGACGACGGCGCGCCCGGTGGGCTCGGCTCGCCCGTCGCCGCGCTGCCCGAGCCGGCCCGGCACATCGCCCGCGACCTGCTCGATCCCGCGCTCGACCGTCCGGCCCTGGTGGCCGCGGTGCGTCGCAAGCGGACCGGGATCAAGCGCGCCCTGCTCGACCAGACGCTGGTCTCCGGCATCGGCAACATCTACGCCGACGAGGCGCTGTGGCGTGCCCGGCTGCACTACGCCCGGCCCACCGACACCCTGCGCCGCGGCGAGGTGGAGCGGGTCCTGGACGCCGCCACGCAGGTCATGACGCAGGCGCTCGCGGCCGGCGGCACGAGCTTCGACGCGCTGTACGTCAACGTCAACGGCGCCTCCGGCTACTTCGACCGGTCCCTGGCCGTGTACGGGCAGGCCGGGCGTGCCTGCTCCCGCTGCGGCACCCTCGTGCGGCGCGACGAGTTCATGAACCGCTCCGCGTTCACCTGCCCGATGTGCCAGCCGCGACCGCGTCGCGGCCGGTGGTGAGGGCCGCCCCGGCCGGGTCCACCCGCGCGTGTCGTGGATCACGGCGGGGGGTGCTGTGCGATACTGAGCGCGGTCCGAGGGCGCCACACCGTCCCCACGACCGCGACCAGGCTTGTCGACTGCTCGCCGCATCCGCGGCCGCCGCGCGCCGCCGCCGCCCCACAGGGTGGTCTGGCAGGCGCAGGCGCCGCCGCCCATGCGGCCTGCGGCGACCGACGACTTCCGTCGCCGTGCGTCATGCATGAGCGACGACCGACCGCCCCGAGGCGACGTGGTGTGGGACGGCGCTGACGGGCACACAGGAGCTCCACCCGTGACGTCCGACAGCAGCAGCACCCCCACCTCCGGCAGCACCGATCAGGCCGACCCGTCCGCGGGCCAGCCCGCAGCCACCAAGCCGGTGCGCCGGCGCGCGACCCGCAAGGCCGCCGCGCCGGTCACCCCGGACGCCGCCGCGCCCGAGCCGACGTCCGACCCCGCGCGGGCGGCCGCTGAGCCCGCCCCGGCGGACGAGACGCCGGCCCCCCCGAAGCGCACCCGCAGCCGCCGCGCGACGAGCGCGACCGCCGCCCCGGCGGCGCCGGAGAACGCAGCCGCCGACTCCTCCGAGCCGGCCGCCGAGCCCGCGCCCGCGCCGGCCGCCAAGCGGCCGAGCCGCGCCCGGGCCAAGAAGGCCGCCGTCGTCGAGCCGCCCGCCGAGCCGGCTACCGAGCCCGCCGACGAGCAGGCGTCCCCCGCCGGAACGGCCGACGACGCCGCGCCGCAGTCCCCGGCCGCCGCGCCGGTTCTGGACGTCCTGGCCGCCTTCGCGGCCGACCGCGCCGCGGCGCCGTCGACGCCGGTCGCGCAGGTCCAGCCGGTCGCCGATGCCGCCGGCACCACCGAAGTCGCCGAGGACGACGCGGACGCCGAGGAGCAGCACGCCGAGGCCACCGGGTCGACCGACACCCCGACCGACAGCGCGTCCGACGCGCCGCCGGTGCTGGCGACCACGGCGCTGCTCTTCCAGCCGCCGGCCCCCGCGCCGACCACCAAGCCGCGGCGTCGCCGCGCCGTCGCGCAGGCCGGTCCGCCGGAGTTCATCGTCCCGCAGACCGTCTCCGGCGCGGACGACGCGGCGCCGAGCGCCGGCCCGGCGACCGAGCCGGCCGCCCACCCCGCCGCCGCCCAGCCCACGAGCGAGCCGGCCGCCGAGGCGCCGGCACCGTCCGACGAGCCGACGACCGGTCGCCGCCGCGGCGGGCGCCGGGCCACCCGCAGCACGGCCGCGCCGGTCGCCGACGACACCACGCCGACCAGCACCACGCCGACCAGCACCACGCCGACCAGCTCGGCGTCGGACGGCTCCGCGGAGCCCGCAGCCGCCGACGCGGCGACCGTGGCCGACGAGCCCACCGAGTCCCCGGCCCCGCGCCGCGGGTCGCGCCGCCGCGGCTCGCGTGCCGCCGCCGCGGCGGCGGAGCCCACCACCGACGGGACGGCGGACGACGAGCAGCCCCAGGGTGCCGACGACGCCCCGGCCCAGGACCGGGACCGTCCCGCCTCGTCCCGGGGCAGCGACCGCGCCGGGGACGACGCCCACGCCGGCTCCGACCACGAGACCGACGACGACAGCGACGACGAGCGGGACGACGACGCCACCTCCGAGGGCGGCCCCCGCCGTCGGCGGCGCCGTGGTGGCCGCGGACGTCGCAGCCGCTCCGGCGGCGACTCCGAGGAGCGCCGCGGCACCTCGGACGACTCCCGGTCCGACGACGACGGGGACGACGAGGACGAGGACGCCACCGACAGCGCCACTGACACGGACCGTGCCGACAGCTCCGACGGCGCCGATGCGGCCTCGGGCGACCAGGACGGCACCGCCGGCGACAGCGACGACGAAGGCAGCGGGTCGAGCCGTCGTCGCCGCCGGCGGCGCCGCGGTGGCCGTGGTGGCGACGGCGCCGAGGCGGAGTCGGAGCCCACCCCGGCGCGGGCGCGCACCCCGCGTGCGCCGTCCGACGAGGTCACCGCGCTGCGCGGGTCCACCCGGCTGGAGGCCAAGCGCCAGCGCCGCCGTGAGGGCCGCGACAACGGCCGGCGTCGCCAGATCATCACCGAGTCCGAGTTCCTGGCGCGCCGGGAGTCGGTCGACCGCACGATGGTCGTGCGCGAGCACGACGGGCGCACGCAGATCGCCGTGCTCGAGGACGGCGTCCTGGTCGAGCACTACGTCTCGCGGCAGGCGCAGGTGTCGATGGCCGGCAACGTGTACCTCGGCCGGGTCCAGAACGTGCTGCCCTCCATGGAGGCCGCGTTCGTCGACGTCGGCAAGGGCCGCAACGCCGTGCTGTACGCCGGCGAGGTCAACTGGGACGCCGTCGGGCTCGAGGGACAGCCGCGCCGCATCGAGCAGGCGCTGAAGTCCGGCGACTCGGTGCTCGTCCAGGTGACCAAGGACCCGATCGGGCACAAGGGGGCGCGGCTGACCTCGCAGATCACCCTGGCCGGCCGGTACCTGGTCTACGTCCCGGGCGGCGGCATGACCGGCATCTCGCGCAAGCTGCCCGACAACGAGCGGGCGCGCCTGAAGAAGCTGCTCCGCGAGATCGTCCCGGACACCGCCGGCGTCATCGTGCGCACCGCGGCGGAGGGGGCGAGCGAGGAGGAGCTGCGCGCCGACATCTCCCGGCTGCAGGAGCAGTGGGCGGCCATCGAGAAGAAGGCCAAGACGGCGTCGGCCCCGGCCCTGCTGCAGGGTGAGCCGGACCTGGCCATCCGCGTCGTGCGCGACATCTTCAACGACGACTTCGGCTCGCTGGTGGTCCAGGGTGACGAGGCGTGGCAGACCATCTCCGGCTACATCGGCGCGCTCGCGCCGGACCTCGCCGACAAGGTCACGCGGTGGACCGCGGAGGGCGACGTCTTCACCGCGCACCGGGTCGACGAGCAGCTCGCCAAGGGCATGGACCGCAAGGTCTGGCTGCCGTCGGGCGGGTCGCTGGTCATCGACCGGACCGAGGCGATGACCGTGGTCGACGTCAACACCGGCAAGTTCACCGGCTCGGGCGGCACGCTGGAGGAGACGGTCACCCGCAACAACCTCGAGGCGGCCGAGGAGATCGTCCGGCAGCTCAGGCTGCGGGACATCGGCGGCATCATCGTCATCGACTTCATCGACATGGTGCTCGAGCTCAACCGTGACCTGGTGCTTCGGCGCCTGGTCGAGTGCCTGGGCCGGGACCGCACCAAGCACCAGGTCGCCGAGGTCACCTCGCTCGGGCTGGTGCAGATGACCCGCAAGCGCGTGGGTCAAGGCCTGGTCGAGGCGTTCAGCGAGACCTGCGAGCACTGCAACGGACGCGGGTTCATCGTGCACTCCGACCCGATCGAGCGGGCTCCCGGTCAGGCGCAGCCGGCCCAGACCCAGACCCCGCAGCCACCCGTCGGCGGCGAGGACCCCAAGCGGGCCCGGCGCAAGCGTGGGGGCACCAAGGAGCAGGGGCCGGCCGTCCCGAGCGGTCTGCCGATGGTCCCCGTGCTGCCCGAGGCGCGGGAGGCCGTCAAGGCCACGCTCGCCACGATCGCGGCGGCGGCGGCGCATGCCCACGAGCACGAGAGCGCGCACGGCGGCGCGACCGACGGCGCGTCCGACGCCCCGGTCCCGACGGCCGAGCAGCGCGCGGCCGCCACGGCGGCGGTCAACGAGGCCCTGGCGGCCCTGCAGGGCCTGCACCCGTCCGCCGACGGGGGCCCGCAGGTGCCCGACGACGCCTCCGGCCAGCTCGCGAGCACGCCCGCCGGTGAGGTCGCCACGCCGGACAGCTCGACGCAGGCCGCGCCGGACAGCCCGGTGGAGGCCGCGTCGGACGCCCAGCGCGACGGCGGATCCGACGCCGCGCCGAGCGTCGACCCCGGCGACCGGCCCGACCCCGCCGTGGACGACCCCGCCGTGGACGACCCCGCGGAGCCGGCCGACCTCACCGAGGCGGTGGCCGACCAGGACGAGACGCTCGACCTCGTGCCGGTCGCCCCCGAGGTGTTCGAGCTGCCGGAGCAGGACGGCCAGGACGGCCAGGACGGCCACGACGGCGAGGACGGCCAGGACGGCCAGGACGTCGCTGCGGGGACCGCCGGGCCGTGACCCCCGGTGGGACCGCCCGCGGACCGCTCCGGCGGCTCCGGGGGCGGTCCCCGCGGCGCGGCGTGCCCGTCCCCGGGCCGCCGCCGGGTGACCCGGTCGTCATTTGACCGGCCCCGAACCAGTCCGTACTCTTGAACGTCGGTGCGCATCGCGCGCGCTGATCCTGTGTGCCCGCGCCGCCCGTGATGGCGAGTCGCCCGGCACGCCGCAGACGAGGTAGTGACCCGAGCAGAGATGAGCAGCAACGTGGTGTACGCGATTGTGAAGGCTGGCGGCCGCCAGGAGAAGGTCGCCGTCGGCGACGTCGTCGTCGTCGACCGTCGGGCCGAGCAGGCCGGCGCCACCGTCACGCTGCCCGCGCTGCTGCTCGTGGACGGGGAGACGGTGACGCACGACGCCGCGGCGCTGGCCAAGGTCACGGTCACCGCGGAGGTCGTCCGGGACGAGAAGGGCCCGAAGATCGAGATCCTCAAGTACAAGAACAAGACGGGCTACAAGGTCCGCAAGGGCCACCGTCAGCAGCTGACCCGGCTGCGGGTCACCGGCATCTCCTGAGCCGTTCCCGCGGGTGTCCCGCGGGTCCTCCGTCCTCCCCTCGTAGCACGAAAGCAGGTTCGACATGGCACACAAGAAGGGCGCAAGCTCCTCTCGCAACGGCCGCGACTCCAACGCGCAGCGACTGGGCGTCAAGCGCTTCGGTGGCCAGGTCGTCAGCGCCGGTGAGATCATCGTCCGCCAGCGCGGCACCCACTTCCACCCCGGCAACAACGTCGGCCGCGGTGGGGACGACACCCTGTTCGCGCTGACCCCGGGTGCGGTCCAGTTCGGCACCCGTCGGGGCCGCAAGGTCATCGACATCGTCGAGGCGTAGTCGCACGCAGCACGCAGCAGCACACACGGAGGGGCGCACCGGTTGCGGTGCGCCCCTTCGTCGTCCGGCGGGACGCCCGGCGGGACCCCCGGGACCTCGCTCGACGCAGAGGCCGGACGCGTCCGGGCCGCCGCCCGGGGGACTCCGGGACACCAGAGACGAAGGGGAGTGAACCGTGGCGACATTCGTCGACCGGGTCGTGCTGCATGCCACCGGGGGTGACGGTGGCCACGGCGTGGCGTCCATCCGGCGGGAGAAGTTCAAGCCGCTGGCCGGGCCCGACGGCGGCAACGGCGGCAACGGGGGCAGCGTGGTCCTCGAGGTGGACCCGCAGGTCACCACGCTGCTGCAGTTCCACCACTCCCCGCACCGGCACGCGCCGTCGGGCACGCAGGGGATGGGGGACTACCGCCAGGGCGCGACCGGCGAGGACCTCGTGCTCGCGGTGCCGGACGGCACGGTCGTGAAGTCGCCGTCGGGCGAGGTCCTCGCCGACCTGGTGGGCGCCGGGTCGCGCTACGTGGTGGCGCCCGGCGGCCACGGCGGGCTGGGCAACTTCTCGCTCGCCTCGCCACGCCGCAAGGCGCCCGGGTTCGCGCTGCTGGGCGAGCCGGGGGAGAGCCGGGACGTCGTCCTGGAGCTCAAGACCATTGCCGACGTCGCCCTCATCGGGTATCCCAGCGCCGGCAAGTCGAGCCTCGTCGCGGCGATGTCCGCGGCCCGCCCCAAGATCGCCGACTACCCGTTCACCACCCTCGTGCCGAACCTCGGCGTGGTGCAGGCGGGGGACGCCCGGTTCACGGTCGCGGATGTGCCTGGGCTGATCCCGGGCGCGAGCGAGGGAAAGGGTCTGGGCCTGGAGTTCCTGCGGCACATCGAGCGCTGCGCCGTGCTGGTGCACGTGCTGGACTGCGCGACCCTCGAGCCGGGCCGTGACCCGCTGAGCGACCTCGACGTGATCGAGCACGAGCTCGCGGCGTACGGCGGTGACGTCGGCATCGAGGGTGGTCGCGTGCCGCTCGTGGAGCGGCTGCGCATGGTGGTGCTGAACAAGGTCGACGTGCCGGAGGCCCGCGAGCTCGCGGACCTGGTCCGTCCCGACCTGGAGGCGCGGGGCCTGCGCGTGTTCGAGGTCTCGGCGGTCAGCCACGAGGGGCTGCGGCCGCTGACCTTCGCCCTGGCCGAGCTCGTCGAGCAGTCGCGCCGCGAGGCGCCGGCGCCCGAGCCGACCCGGACGGTCCTGCGCCCCCGGGCGGTCGACGAGGCCGGCTTCACGGTCACCCGCCGCGAGGAGGGCGACCACGTGTACTTCCAGGTCCGGGGCACGAAGCCCGAGCGCTGGGTCCGCCAGACCCAGTTCTCCAACGACGAGGCCGTGGGCTACCTCGCCGACCGGCTGGCCCGGATCGGGGTCGAGGACGCGCTGTTCAAGGCCGGTGCCGTGGCCGGCGCCGAGGTCGTCATCGGCGACGGGGACAGCGCCGTCGTCTTCGACTGGGAGCCGACCCTGATGACCGGCTCGGAGCTGCTCGGCGGGCCACGCGGGACCGACCTGCGGCTCGAGGACTCCTCGCGCCCCACCCGGTCCGACAAGCGCCGGGAGTACAAGGAGCGCATGGACGCCAAGACCGAGGCCCGGCAGGAGCTGTGGACGGAGCGCGAGGCCGGTCTGTGGACCGACGACGACGCGCGGTCGTCCGCCGGCTCGGCCACCGGGACGGACCCGGACCCGGCCGCGGACGACGGCCGGTAGGTCCGCGTCGCTCGCGCCACGCACCGGGTCGGCCGCGCGTCCAGTCGGCGGACCGGCGCGGCTGGCCGCGTCGGCCGCGAGAGGATGCCCCCCGTGAGCGCAGCACTGCAGATCAGCGGGCGGGCCGACCTGCCCGGCGCCGGCCGGGTCGTCGTCAAGGTCGGGTCGTCGTCGCTGACCGGCGCCGACGGCCGCCTCGACCCCGGTGCGCTGCGCCGCCTGGTGGACGTCCTCGCCGCGCGGCGCGCCGCCGGGGGACAGGTGGTTCTGGTCTCCTCCGGGGCCATCGCCGCGGCGCTCGGCCCGCTCGGGCTGACCTCGCGCCCGCGCGACCTCGCGACCGCGCAGGCCGCCGCGTCGGTGGGGCAGGGGCTGCTCGTCGCCCACTACACCGAGGCGTTCGGCCGGCACGGGCTGCGCGTCGGCCAGGTGCTGCTGACCGCCGAGGACACCATCCGGCGCGGGCACTACCGCAACGCGCAGCGGGCGCTGACCCGTCTGCTCGACCTGGGCGTGGTGCCGGTCGTGAACGAGAACGACACCGTCGCCACCGACGAGATCCGTTTCGGTGACAACGACCGGCTGGCCGCCCTGGTGTCCCACCTCGTCCGGGCGGACGCGATGGTGCTGCTGACCGACGTCGACGCCCTCTACGACGGACCGCCGTCGCGGCCCGGTGCCCGCCGGATCACCGAGGTGACCGGCCCCGGCGATCTCGAGGGGGTGGAGGTGACCGGGCGCGGCAGCGCGGTCGGCACCGGCGGCATGCTCACCAAGCTGGACTCGGTCGCGATCGCGACGGCGTCCGGCATCCCCGTCCTGCTGACCTCCGCCGTCCAGGCGGCCGACGCCCTGGCCGGCCGCGAGGTCGGGACCTGGTTCGCCGCGACCGGCCGTCGCCGCTCCACCCGCCTGCTGTGGCTCGCGTACGCCGCGCGCAGCCACGGCCGTCTCGTGCTCGACGACGGAGCGGTGCGGGCCGTCAGCGGTGGGCTGGCCTCCCTGCTGCCCGCCGGGGTCGTGCGGGTCGAGGGCGACTTCGAGGCCGGCGACCCGGTGGACCTGATCGGCCTGGACGGGCGCACGGTGGCGCGCGGCCTGGTGTCCTACGGCGCCGGGGAGCTGCCCGGGTTGCTCGGCCGCTCGACGTCGGCGCTGCGGGCCGAGCTCGGCCCCGGCTACGACCGGGAGGTCGTGCACCGCGACGACCTCGTGCTGGTCCGCCGCCCCTCCCGCTGACCATCCCGCCCTCCGCACCCCGGCGCCCCCCACCCCCCCACCCCCCGTCGCACCGCACGCGCTGCCGCGACCCGCCGAGTGCGACGAAATGGACCGATGACGGCGCCCCAGCGGTCCATTTCGTCGCACTCGACGACGCGACCCTGCCGGGTGAGACGTCGTGGACCGATCACGGCGCCCCGGCGGTCCACTCCGTCGCACTCGGCGGGGAGGGGTCGGGTGGGTCGGGACTACCCTGGAGCCATGACGACGCTGACCGATCCCTCGAACGCGCCCGCGCCCGGGACCGACGTCACAGCAGCCGACACGGCGGCCGCCGGGTCGGCCGCGACCAGCGGCGTCCACCCGTCGGACGCCGTGCGCGACGCCGTCCTGGACGCCGCCCGCCGCGCCCGCGTCGCCGCCCGCGCCCTGGCCACCGCGACCCGCGCGACCAAGGACGCCGCGGTGCTCGCGCTGGCCGATGCCCTGGTCGCCGCGACCGACGAGATCGTCGCCGCCAACGCCGACGACCTGCGCCGCGGACGCGAGAACGGGACCTCCGAGGGCCTGCTGGACCGGCTGGCGCTCACCCCGGAGCGGATCGTCGCGATCGCGGACGCGCTGCGCCAGCTGGCGGCCCTGCCGGACCCGGTCGGGGAGGTCGTGCGCGGCTCGACGCTGCCCAACGGTCTGCGGCTGCGGCAGGTCCGGGTGCCCATGGGGGTGGTCGGGATGATCTACGAGGCTCGCCCGAACGTCACGGTCGACGCGGCCGGGCTCGCACTCAAGAGCGGCAACGCCGTCATCCTGCGCGGTGGCTCGGCCGCGGCCCGGTCCAACGAGGTCATCGTCTCGGTGCTCTCGCGCGCCCTCGTCGGCCAGGGTCTGCCCGCGGACGCCGTGCAGTCCATCGACGCTCACGGTCGCGCCGGCGCGGTCGCGCTGATGCACGCCCGCGGCCTGGTCGACCTGCTGGTGCCACGCGGCGGAGCCGACCTCATCCAGACCGTGGTGCGTGAGTCCACCGTCCCCGTCGTCGAGACGGGGACCGGCAACTGCCACGTGTACGTCGACGCGTCCGCCGACCCGGCCATGGCGCTCGGCATCCTGCTCAACTCCAAGACGCAGCGCACCGGGGTGTGCAACGCCGCGGAGACGCTGCTCGTGCACGCCGACGCCGCCCCGACGTTCCTGCCCGCCGCGCTGGCCGCACTGGCCGACGCGGGCGTCGTCCTGCACGGCGACGAGCGGACCGCCGCGCTGGCCCCCGACGGCGTGGCGGTGCTCCCCGCCACGGACGACGACTGGGCCCGGGAGTACCTCGCCCTGGAGATCGCGGTCGGCGTGGTGGACGACCTCGGCGCCGCCATCGAGCACATCCGCCGGTGGACGTCCGGCCACACCGAGGCGATCGTCACCCGCGACCTCGGCTCGTCCGAGCGCTTCGTCGCCGAGCTGGACTCGGCGGCGATCATGGTGAACGCCTCCACACGGTTCACCGACGGCGGCCAGCTCGGGCTGGGCGCCGAGATCGGCATCTCGACCCAGAAGCTCCACGCCCGGGGCCCGATGGGGCTGGCGGAGCTGACGACCACCAAGTGGATCGTCCAGGGCGAGGGTCACGTCCGCGCCTGACCGCACCGCATGCCAGACTGGTCATCGGTCCGTGGGCAGGTGCCCCGTCGACGCGAACCACACCACCAGGAGGATGACGTGAACGCTGCCCTGAGGCTCTCGGCGGAGGTCACCGAGCACGCGAACGAGCTGCCGGTCGACCCCGTCGTGTACGGGGTGGGTGGCTTCGGTGCTCTCGTCGCACTGCTGCTCGTGACCTACGCGTTCCGCAGCGTGGGGTCGCGCCACTGAGCGTCCAGGCCGCCGGTTCGCCCGTGGAGCAGCGGCGCCCCCGCATCGGGGTGATGGGTGGCACGTTCGACCCGGTCCACCACGGGCACCTCGTGGCGGCCAGCGAGGTCGCCGCGCGGTACGCGCTCGACGAGGTCGTGTTCGTGCCGACGGCGATGCCGGTGTTCAAGCAGGAGCAGCGCGTCTCCCCGCCCGAGGACCGCTACCTCATGACGGTGATCGCGACCGCGTCCAACCCCCGGTTCACCGTCAGCCGCGTCGACATCGACCGCGGCGGCGTGACCTACACCGTGGACACCCTGCGCGAGCTCGCGGCGTCCCGGCCCGACGCCGACCTGTTCTTCATCACCGGGGCCGACGCGCTCGAGCAGATCCTGCGCTGGAAGGACGCCGACGAGGTGTTCCGGATGGCCCGGTTCGTGGGCGTGACCCGCCCGGGCCACCACCTGTCGCTGGACGGGCTGCCGGCCGACCGGGTCAGCGAGCTCGAGATCCCCGCGCTGGCCATCTCGTCGACGGACATCCGGGTGCGGGCGGCCGCGGGGCAGCCGGTCTGGTATCTCGTGCCGGACGGCGTGGTGCAGTACATCGCGAAGCACGGCCTGTATCGGGGGCACGACGATGAGTAACGAGGTCGGCGAGCGACGGCGGCGCCGCGAGCTCGAGCGCGCGCGAGAGCAGGCGACGGCCGGTGGGGCGGCCGCCCCGGGTGACGGCACCGGCACACGCGAGGAGACCGCCGGGGCGCCGTCGTCCGCCGGCGACGGTCAGGCGCCCGCGCCCGCGCCCGCGTCCGCCGGACCGGGCACGTCCGACCCGGTGGGTGCGGCCCCCGCGCACCCGGCCACGTCCGACCGCCCCGCGGGGGACGCCGAGGACGCGCCCCGGCCGACGTCCCGCCGGGAGCTGCGCGAGCGCGAGCGCCGGCTCGCGGCGCAGACCGGTCAGCAGCCCGTGGTCGACGCCGCCCCGGCCGCGCGGGCGGGGCGTGCGGAGCCGAGCCGGCACGCCGTCGCACCGGCGCCCGGGAGCGACCCGGCGACCGGACCGCTGCCCCCCGGTGGCCCGCGCGCCGATGCCGGCACCCCGGTCGTGCCGGCCGGTTCCGACGCCTCGCCCGACGCGCGTCCCGGCAGCACCACGGCGACGGCGCGGGCGAGCGACCCCGACGCGCAGACCCGCCCGGGCCCCTCGGCGACGCCGGGCGACGGGGACGCCGGCACCCCGGGTGACCGCGACACGCCGATCCGCCCGGGCACCACGGCTCGGGGGGCCACCGCATGGAACCCGCTGCGACGACTCGTGCGCCGGGGGCCGGCTGGGCCGCCCACGCCACGTCCGGACAGCGACACCGGCGCGACCGCGCCGACGACGCCGACCGCGCCGACCGCGCCGACCGCGCCGACCGCGCCGACTGCGCAGCCAGGCGCGCCGACCGCGCCACCGGGTGTGCCGGCCCAGCGCGGCGGCCCCCGAGCCCAGCCGTCGGCATCCACCACCGCGCCCTCCCCCCGACCGTCACCTCCCGCACCGGTCGACGCTCCGACCGATCCGCCGGCCGACCCGCGGGCCGACGCACCCGCCGGCCCGGCGCGTGCCGCCACCATCTGGCCGGCGATCACCGCACCCGACGCGCGGCCGGCGGCGACCGCGCCGCCGGCCACGACCCCGGCCACGACCCCGGCCACGACCCCGGCCACGGCGCCGATCCCCGGCTCGGCCGCCGTGGGAGCTCCGGCGACCGGACCGGTCGTCCCGGACCGGGTCCCCCGGCCGGCGGGCCCGGTCGGGGCGACCGACGACGCGGCCGACGTCACCAGCCCCGGCCCCCGCGCCGAGGACCTCGACGACACGCCCGAGGAGCCGCACCGCTACACGGTCAAGCACCTCCTCGCGCTCGCGGTCGTCGCGTTCGTGCTCGCCTTCCTCATCTGGTCCCTCGTCACCGGCGCGACCGACTCCGGTGCGACCAGCGCCGCGTGGCCCGCCACCATCTCGCTGCCGGAGCACCCGGCCGCACACCTAGGAGAACTGTGACCGCCACCGACCGTGCCGTGGAGCTCGCGATCACCGCAGCCCGCGCGGCCTCCGACCTCAAGGCCGACGAGATCATCGCCCTGGACGTCAGTGAGCAGCTCGTCCTGACGGACGTCTTCCTCATCGCCTCCGGCACCAACGAGCGGCAGGTCTCGGCCATCGTCGACGCCGTCGAGGAGGCGCTGCACCGAGCCGGGGTCAAGGCGATCCGCCGCGAGGGCAAGAGCGAGGGCCGCTGGGTCCTGCTCGACTTCGGCGACATCGTGGTGCACGTCCAGCACGCCGAGGACCGCGTCTACTACGCGCTCGAGCGGCTCTGGAAGGACTGCCCCGTGGTCGAGCTCCCCGCAGACGCTCGTGGCGGGGACGGCGGGACGGGCACCGCGGAGTGACCGCCGGGACCGTGCTGCTGTGGCGGCACGGCCGCACGGCGCACAACCTCGCGCTGCGGCTCCAGGGACAGGTCGACATCCCGCTCGACGACGTCGGCCACCGCCAGGCGGCCGCGGCCGCGGCCGCGCTGGCCGAGACGGTCACCGTGGACGCGATCGTCACCTCCGACCTGGGCCGCGCCCGCGCGACCGCGGCGCACCTCGCGGACCGCGTCGGCCACCGGCCGGTCGTGGACGCGCGGCTGCGGGAGCGCAGCTTCGGCGACTGGGAGGGGCTGACCGGGGAGGAGATCTCCGCCCGCTGGCCCGAGCAGTTCACGGCGTGGCGGACCGGGGGAGAGCCCGAGGGGGTCGGTGCCGAGACGCGCGCCGTCGTCGCCGAGCGCATGGTCGCGGCGGTGACCGAGCACGCCGGCCGGCTGGAGTCGGCGCAGACCCTGGTCGTCGTCGCGCACGGTGCGGCGATCACGCTCGCCGTGACGGCGCTGCTGGGGCTCGACCCGCTGTGGCGGGGCATCGCCGGCCTGACCAACGCGCACTGGTCCGAGCTGCGTCGCAACCCGTCCGGGGTGGAGCCGGGGTGGCGCCTGTTCGGTCACGACCTCGGGCCGTCGACGTCGATCGCCGAGTGGAACGCGGGCACCGCGCTGGACGCGGTCGCGGGCCTGACCGCCGACGTCGGCGCTCCCGCGGACGCGTGACCGGCGCCACGTCGGCGCCGATTGGCTTTCCGCCCTGGACCTGACCTAGACTTCACGGGCGCCGCAAGGCGTGACGGGGCTGTGGCGCAGCTGGTAGCGCACCTGCATGGCATGCAGGGGGTCAGGGGTTCGAATCCCCTCAGCTCCACCCGTAAGCGCTGGTCAGTGGCCACGTCGGGATCCTGGACACAGGAGCCGGACGTGGCCACTGGACATTTTATGGACACTTATCGCCCGCACCTCGACCCGGCGGGCCGGTGTCTCGGGCCGCCTGGACGAGGTTGGGCCGCTCGGCGCCTACCTGCCCGTATGGACGCTGATGTGCAGTCGCCCACACCGGCGACGATGACCCTGGCCGAGCTCGCCGACCACCTGTCGGTCACCCCGCAGGCGCTGTACGACCTGCGCTCCAAGGGCCGTGGCCCCCGGGGCTTTCGGGTCGGGCGCCAGCTGCGCTTCCGACCGGCCGAGGTCGAGGCGTGGATCGCCGGGCTCGAGGCCGCCGACGGCGCCCGCCACCGCCGGCGCGCAAGCACGTGAGCCGCGGGCGCCCACGCACCGCGATCGGCACCTTCGGTGAGATCGCCGTGACTGACCTGGGAGGTCGCTACCGGGCACTGACCCGCTACCGCGACCTGGACGGCCGGCTGCGCAAGGTGACCGCGGTCGCGGGAACGCCGCGAGCGGCGCAGGCGCGGCTCAAGGCGCGGCTGACCGACCGGCCGGGGTACGGCAGCGGGGGAGTGCTGGGCGTGGCCAGCGGCTTCGGCGAGCTCTGCGAGCTGTGGCTGGTCGACCTGCAGCTGCGGGACATCTCCGAGGGCACCAAGACCAACTACCGCGACGACCTGCGCCTGCACGTGCGGCCCGCGTTCGACGCCTACACCCTCGGCGAGGTCACCACCGGCCGCGTCGAGTGGTTCCTCAAGCGCCAGGCAGCCACCTCCTACTCCCGCGCGAAACACCTGCGGACGCTGCTGAACCAGATGTTCGCCTTCGCGCTGCGGCACGACGCGCTTCCTCGCAATCCCGTCGAAGGCACCTCGCCCTTGGCCCGGCCTAGGCACCTCGTCCACGCCCTGACCCTCGAACAGGTCCAGGCCCTGCGTGCCGCCGCCGCGTCCTGGCGCACCGGACCCAACGTGAAGGGCCCCAAACCAGACGGGAAGGTCCGCGACATCTGCGAGGTGCTGCTAGGCACTGCCCTGCGGCCGGGCGAGGTGCTCGCGCTGCGGCCCTGCGACGTCACCGAGACCACCGCCGGCATGGTCATCCACGTGCAGGGCACCGTCGTGCGCCGGACCGGGGTGGCCGACTTCCGCCAGGACCACCCCAAGACGGACGCCTCCAACCGCCGCGTGGCCGTGCCAGAGTTCGCCGCCGAGGTCCTTCGCCGGCGGCTCGCCACCATGGGAGCCGGTGAGCAGGAGCTCACGATCTTCCATAATAGCCACGGGCACGTCCTGACACTGCACAACCTGCGACGGACCTTCCGGGAGTTCGTCAAGGACGCGGGCCTGGACGGCCTGGGGATCACACCGCGCTGGTACCGCCGCACCGGCGCAACCGTCATCGCGCGCGGGCTGGGCCTGGACGCCGCAGCGGCGGTTCTCGGGCACACCAGCACTGCTGTGACTCAGGGGCACTACGTGGCCGTCGACCCCACCGTCGACCATGCGCCGGCACACGTTCTTGATCTGACACTGCGGTCAGCCCATCCCGACGGGCGACTGCTGCGGTCGCCGGCCGGCGACCACGAGGAGACCCTGCTGGAGCAAATCGACGACGGTGACGAGGAGGTCGGCCAACTATGACCTCGTGCGTCGGCGGTCGGGCAGCTCTCATACCCGAGGGCTATGGGGTCGCGGCTCCGGGCGGCGCAGACGCCGGCCGACGGGTCACGTCGAGCTCCGCGCCGGCCTCAGACCAGGTCGCCCCGGCGGCGCGGAGAACCGGTCCCAGCAGCGCGACCCGCGCGTCCGCGCGTTGCCGCTCGAGCACCGCGCTGCGGGCAGATCCTGAGCCGCCGCCGCGCGGACTGCGGCGGCGGGGCTGAACCGCCCCGGCTTCCATGGCAGCACCCACGAGGTGCCCCGACGAGCTTTGGGAGCGAGCGATCCGGATGGCGCTAGAGGCGCGGCGTGACCCTGAGACTAAGGTCGGCGCGCTGCGGCGGATCGGTGAGCAGCTGGCATCTACCCCGAGACGTTGTGGACCTGGGTAGAAGAGGACGAGGTCGACGCCGGGGACCGGCCCGGGACCACGACGTCGGACGCCCAGCGGTTGGTTGAGCTCGAGCGGGAGACCCGCGAGCTGCGGCGGTCGAACGCGATCCTGCGGTCGGCTTCGGCGTTCTTCGCGGCGGAGCTCGACCGCCCACAGCGGTGATCGTCGACTACTGACCGTCGTCACGTTGCGCCCGGCGTCGGAACGGGACGGGCGCGACGAGGTGGCGCCGCTCCGGCCGTGGTCTGTGCCTCGCAAGAGGCCAAGGTCCCGGGCCGGGGCGCCGGCGTCCGCCAAAATTCGCTGCCGGTGCGCGTTGACAGGCGAGATCGGCCGGCCGCGTGACACGGGGTGTGACATTCGCCTGACGACTCCTTGACCCGCTGCTAGGTTCGCCGCACCCGCTGAGTCGATGTGCAGGGCTGAAGCAATGAGACGGGGTATCACGGTGGCGTCGGAGCAGGGTCAGACACGAGCCGTCGGAGTCGACGGTGAGGCGCCACCAGGAGCCGCACGGATGCTGCTGCTGGCGACAGTCGGTTTCGGCGTGAACTTCTGGGCCTGGGCGTTGATCAGCCCGCTCGGCGCGGCCTACCGCGAGCAGCTCGACCTCACCGGGTTTCAGCAGTCCGTGCTCGTGGCGGTGCCCGTCCTCGTAGGCTCGGTCGGCCGGATCCCGGTCGGGGCGCTGACCGACCGCGTCGGAGCCCGCGTGATGTTCCCGCTGGTCAGCCTGGTGACCGTGCTGCCGGTGCTGTTCGTCGGGTTGGTCGCGGACAGCTTCACCGCGATGCTGGTCGGTGGCTTCTTCCTCGGCCTGGGCGGCACCGCGTTCGCGATCGGCGTCCCGCTGGTCAACGCGTGGTACCCGCCGGCGCGGCGCGGGACTGCGCTGGGGATCTTCGGCATCGGCATGGGTGGCACCGCCATCTCCGCGTTCACCACGGTCCGCCTCTCCGACAACGTCGGCCCCGAGGCGCCGTTCCTGATCGTCGCGGGCGTGCTGGTGATCTTCGCCGCGGTCGCCGCCGCCCTGCTGCGCGACGCTCCTGGGCGTGTCGCATCCCCGGGTTCGTTCCTAGCCCGCACCTGGTCCACGGCGAAGCTCCCCGCCACCGGTCAGCTCTCAATCCTGTACGCGGTGGGGTTCGGAGGCTTCGTCGCCTTCAGCGTCTACCTGCCGACCTACCTCATCAACGCCTACGGCCTCACGCCCGGCGACGCCGCCATGCGCACCGCAGGCTTCGTCGTCCTCGCGGTGGTGATGCGTCCGGTCGGGGGGTGGTTGTCCGACCGGTGGGACCCGATCGGCGTCCTCGTCGCGTCTTTCGTCGGAGCGGCGCTCCTCGCCGGCCTAGCGGCGCTCGAGCTCGAGTTGCTGCCCGCAGGGACCGTCGCGTTCCTCGGTCTGGCCGCCCTGCTGGGCGCATCCTCCGGTGCGACGTTTGCGCTTGTCGCGCGCCTCGCTCCGCCAGAGAAGGTCGGTGCAGTGACGGGTCTGGTCGGTGCCGCAGGCGGTCTGGGGGGGTTCGTCCCGCCGCTCGTGATGGGCGCGGTCTTCGACGTCAGCGGCGACTACAGCCTCGGTCTCGCGCTGCTCGGCGTCGTCTGCCTAGGCGCCGCGGCGCTCACGCGAGGGCCAGTCCGCCGCTCGGCCCGGACCGCATGACTCCTGCTATCTCGCCAGCATGTACGTCCGTCGAATGCCGAGAGGACCCAGCACCGTGACCCTCCAGGAAGACGCCCCCCGATCCGGACCCCGCATGGACGGGGACGTCACCGAGGCGTTGCTGAAGACGCGCCGCTTCCTCACCAAGGCGAAGGTCTCCGACGACCTGCGCACGCTGCACCAGATCGGCGGCCGCGACGCGGACTCCTTCTACCGGGACCGGTGGAGCCACGACAAGGTCGTCCGTTCCACCCATGGCGTGAACTGCACGGGCTCCTGCTCGTGGAAGGTGTACGTCAAGGACGGGATCATCACCTGGGAGTCGCAGCAGACCGACTACCCGTCCGTCGGCCCGGACAGTCCGGAGTACGAGCCCCGCGGGTGCCCGCGCGGCGCCGCGTTCAGCTGGTACACGTACTCGCCCACCCGAGTCCGGTACCCGTACGCCCGCGGCCTGCTCCTGGACATGTACCGCGAAGCCCGGGCCCGGCTCGGTGACCCCGTCGAGGCATGGGCCAGCATCGTCGACGACCCCGAGAAGTCCCGCCGCTACAAGGCGGCCCGCGGCAAGGGCGGCCTCGTGCGGACCTCGTGGGAGGAGGCGACCGAGATGGTCGCCGCCGCCCAGGTGCACACCATCCGCCGCTACGGGCCGGACCGGATCGCCGGCTTCTCGCCGATCCCCGCGATGTCGATGGTGTCCCACGGTGCCGGCGCCCGGTACCACTCGCTCATCGGGGCTCCGATGCTGTCCTTCTACGACTGGTACGCCGACCTGCCGGTCGCCTCGCCGCAGGTGTTCGGGGACCAGACCGACGTCCCGGAGTCGGGGGACTGGTGGGACGCCGGTTACCTCATCATGTGGGGCTCGAACGTGCCGGTGACCCGGACCCCGGACGCGCACTGGATGATCGAGGCGCGCTACCGCGGCCAGAAGGTGATCGCCGTCTCCCCGGACTACGCCGACAACGTCAAGTTCGCCGACGAGTGGCTCGCGGTGCAGCCCGGCACCGATGGCGCGCTGGCGATGGCGATGGGCCACGTCACGCTCAAGGAGTTCTTCGTCGACCGGCAGGTGCCGTACTTCACCGACTACGTCTCGAAGTTCACCGACCTGCCGTTCCTGGTCCGGCTCGAGGAGCACGACGGCGTCCGAGTGCCAGGCAAGTTCCTCACCGCCAAGGACCTGCCGGGCGCGGAGGCGACGAGCGAGAACGCCGCGTTCAAGACGGTGCTGATGGACGCCCGCACCGGGATGCCGGTCGTGCCGGGCGGGTCGCTCGGGCACCACTACGGCGACGCCGGCGCCGGGCACTGGAACCTGGAGCTCGGCGACGTCGAGCCGATGCTCAGTGCTGGCGGCGCAGTCGTCGGCGAAGCCGGTCACGGGGAGTCTGTCGAGATCGAGCTGCCCCGCTTCGACACCTTGGACGGCACCGCGTCCACCATCCGGCGTGGCGTGCCCGTGCGACGCGTCGGCGAGCACCTGGTCACCACGGTGCTCGACCTCCTCCTCGCCCAGTACGGGGTCGGCCGAGAGGGCCTGCCGGGCCAGTGGCCCACCGGGTACGACGACGCCTCGAGCCCGTGCACCCCTGCCTGGCAGGAGCAGTTCACCGGCGTGCCGGCCGCGAAGGCGGAGCGGATCGGACGCGAGTTCGCGGCGAACGCCGAGGAGTCCCGCGGCAGGTCGATGATCCTCATGGGGGCGGGCACCAACCACTGGTTCCACTCCGACACGATCTACCGGGCGTTCCTCACGCTGACCACCCTGACCGGGTGCCAGGGCGTCAACGGAGGTGGGTGGGCACACTACGTCGGGCAGGAGAAGGTTCGGCCGGTCACCGGGCAGCAGATGTACGCGACCGCCAGCGACTGGGCCCGGCCGCCGCGCACGATGATCCAGACTGCGTACTGGTATCTGCACACCAACCAGTTCCGCTACGACTCCTTCGGCGCGGACACCCTGTCCGCTGCTACCCCCGGTACGGGCGACCTGGCGGGCAAGACCACCGCCGACGTCATCGCCCAGTCCGCGCGGATGGGATGGATGCCGTCCTACCCGACGTGGGACCGCAGCCCCTTGCAGGTCGCCGACGACGCCGACGCCGCGGGTCTGCCCGTCGGGGAGTACGTGCCGCGCGAGCTGAAGGAGGGGCGCCTGCGGTTCGCCGCCGAGGACCCCGATGACCCGGAGAACTTCCCCCGGGTGCTGACGGTGTGGCGGGCGAACCTGCTCGGGTCGTCCGGCAAGGGCAACGAGTACTTCCTGCACCACCTGCTCGGGACCGACTCCAACCTGCGGGCGAGCGAGGCGCCGCCGGGGGCCCGACCCCGGGACGTGGTCTGGCGCGACCAGGCGCCCAGCGGCAAGCTCGACATGCTGCTGTCGATGGACTTCCGGATGACGAGCACGACGATCTACTCCGACGTCGTGCTGCCGGCGGCCACCTGGTACGAGAAGCACGACCTCAACACCACGGACATGCACCCGTTCGTGAACTCGTTCAGCCCGGCGATCGCGCCGCCGTGGCAGACCCGCACCGACTTCGACATCTTCCACACCATCGCCCAGGCGTTCAGCCGCCTCGCGATCACCCACCTCGGGGTGCGCAAGGACGTCATGGCGGTCCCGCTCACGCACGACACCCCGGACGAGATGGCCAACCCGCACGGCCGCGTGCAGGACTGGAAGACCGGGGAGTGCGAACCCGTGCCCGGCCGCACCATGCCCAAGCTCGTCGTCGTCGAACGCGACTACGGCGCGGTCGCAGCGAAGCTCGCGACCCTCGGCCCCCTCGCCGACAGCCTGGGCCTGACGACCAAGGGCGTCACGTTCGACGTCGGCACGGAGGTGGACTACCTGGCCCGCAAGAACGGCACGGCCCGGGTCGGCCCCGGCAAGCCGGGGTCGGTGGCCGACGGGCGCCCCCTGCTGAGCCGCGACGTGCACGTGTGCGAGGCGATCCTGGCGCTGTCCGGGACGACCAACGGACGCCTCGCCGTCCAGGGCTTCCACACCCTGGAGAAGCGCACCGGCACGCTCATGGCCGACCTGGCCGCGGAGCACGAGGGCAAGCAGGTCACGTTCGCCGACACCCAGGCGGCGCCGACGACCGTCATCACGTCGCCGGAGTGGTCCGGGACCGAGCACGGCGGGCGGCGGTACTCGCCGTTCACCATCAACGTCGAACGGCTCAAGCCATGGCACACCCTCACCGGACGCCAGAGCTTCTACCTCGACCACGACTGGATGATCGAGCTGGGCGAGGGCCTGCCGGTGTTCCGACCGCCGCTGAACATGCAGGCGCTGTTCGGCGAGACGGTGATCGGGGACACCGCCGAGGTCGACGGGACCGGGACGCTCGGGGTGACGGTGCGGTACCTGACCCCGCACAACAAGTGGTCGATCCACTCCGAGTACCAGGACAACCTCTTCATGCTGTCGCTGTCCCGCGGTGGCCCGAGCGTCTGGATGAGCAACCTGGACGCCGACAAGGTCGGGATTCGCGACAACGACTGGATCGAGGCGGTCAACCGCAACGGCATCGTGGTCGCCCGCGCGATCGTCTCGCATCGGATGCCCGAGGGGACGGTGTACATGTACCACGCCCAGGATCGGCTCATCGACGTCCCCAAGACGGAGGTGACCGGCAAACGAGGCGGGATTCACAACTCGCTGACCCGGCTCCTGATCAAGCCGAGCCACCTCATCGGCGGGTACGCCCAGCTGTCCTACGCGTTCAACTACCTCGGCCCCACGGGCAACCAGCGCGACGAGGTCACCGTCATCCGTCGGCGTAGCCAGAAGGTGGAGTACTGACATGCGCGTGATGGCTCAGATGGCGATGGTCATGAACCTCGACAAGTGCATCGGGTGCCACACGTGCTCGGTGACCTGCAAGCAGGCGTGGACCAACCGCACCGGCACCGAGTACGTCTGGTTCAACAACGTCGAGACCCGCCCCGGGCAGGGGTACCCGCGCACCTACGAGGACCAGGACAAGTGGGAGGGCGGCTGGACGCTGAACAAGCGCGGCCGGCTCCAGCTCAAGGCCGGCGGCCGGCTGAAGAACCTGCTGACCATCTTCTCAAGCCCCAAGATGCCCTCCCTGGACGAGTACTACGAGCCGTGGACCTACGACTACGAGAACCTCACCAACGCGCCGCTGGGCGAGCACACCCCGGTCGCCCGGCCCAAGTCCCTGATCAGCGGGCAGGACATGAACGTCACCTGGAGCGCCAACTGGGACGACGACCTGGGCGGGGCGCCGGAGCTGACCATGGCGGACCCGGTGCTGGCGAAGATCTCCGACAAGGTCAAGCTCGAGTTCGAGCAGACCTTCATGTTCTACCTGCCGCGCATCTGCGAGCACTGCCTCAACCCCTCGTGCGCGGCGTCGTGCCCGTCGGGGGCCATCTACAAGCGGTCCGAGGACGGCATCGTCCTGGTCGACCAGGACGCGTGCCGGGGGTGGCGCAAGTGCGTCACGGGGTGCCCGTACAAGAAGGTCTACTTCAACCACAAGACCGGCAAGGCTGAGAAGTGCACGTTCTGCTACCCCCGCATCGAGGTCGGTCTGCCGACCGTCTGCTCCGAGACGTGCGTCGGGCGGCTGCGCTACATCGGTCTGATCCTGTACGACGCCGACCGGGTGCTGGAGGCGGCGTCCGTCACCGACGAGCGCGAGCTGCTCGCCTCCCAGCGCCGCGTGTTCCTCGACCCGAACGATCCCGAGGTGCAGCGCGAGGCGGAGCGCGCAGGCATCTCGCGGGACTGGGTCCAGGCAGCGCAGCGTTCGCCGATCTGGGCGCTGATCAACACCTACGAGGTGGCGCTGCCCCTGCACCCCGAGTACCGGACGCTGCCGATGGTTTGGTACATCCCGCCGCTGTCGCCGGTGGTCGACGTCGTGGGAGAGACAGGGGAGGACTCCGAGGACTCCGGCAACCTGTTCGCGGCCATCGACACCCTGCGGATCCCGGTCGAGTACCTCGCGGAGCTCTTCACCGCGGGCGACCCGGAGCCCGTGACCGCGGTGCTCAAGCGGCTCGCGGCGATGCGGTCCTACATGCGTGACATCAACATGGGGCGGGCGCCGAACCCCTCGATCCCAGCCGCGGTCGGCATGGAGGAAGGGACGATGTACGAGATGTACCGCCTCCTCGCTCTGGCCAAGTACGACGAGCGGTACGTCATCCCGCCGTCCCACGTCGAGCAGGCGCACGGCTTGGAGGAGCTCGCGACCGAGTGCAGCCTCGACTACGACGGCGGCCCGGGCATGGGCGGGTCGGGCCCGTTCGGCGAGGGCTCGGGGGTGAACGACCCGATCGCCGTGGAGAACTTCCACATGCTCAAGCAACGGCAGACCACCGACACCGTGGCGGACCCGGCGTCGCGCAAGGCGCGGGTCAACCTCCTCAACTGGGACGGCAAGAGCGCGCCCGCGGGCATGTTCCCCCCGCGGCCCGGTCCCGACGGGGCGAACCTGCGTGAACCGGACAGCGTCGGGGACGCAGGGCTGGTGCAGCCACGACCGGCCGGCGGAAGCGTGCCGGGCCCGGCCGGGTCGGGCACCGACCCGATCCCACCAGGTGGCGACTGGCTGGGTGGTGACGGCCCCGGCACTCAAGGGCCCGGCGGTCCGGGTGAGCCCGGCGACACAGGCGCATCCGGGACGGGGCCGCGGCTGTGAACCGGGCGGCGCGCACCGCCGCGGCCAAGCGGGTGGCGAGCCGGGACCAGGCCGTCGTGCACCGCGTCGCGGCGTTGACGATCGAGTACCCGACGGTCGAGCTGATCGACATGCTGCCCTCGCTCCGGGCTGCGCTGGCTGGGCTCGAGCGGGGCAGCGAGCACCTGTCAGTCCCCCTCGAGGGGCTGCTCGACCATCTGGGCTCGCGGCCCCTGACTGAGCTCGAGGCGCAGTACGTCACGACGTTCGACCTTGCCCGTCGGCGGTCGCTGTACCTCACGTACTACGCCTACGGCGACACCCGTAAGCGTGGGCTCGCCCTGGTGCAGTTCAAGCAGGCGTTCCGCAACGCGGGTTTCGACCTCGCCGCGGATGAGCTGCCCGACCACCTCGCGGTCGTGCTCGAGTTCGCGTCGACCGGAGACACCGCTGCGCAGGAGGCCGGTCTGCGCCTGCTCCTGGAGCACCGCGCCGGCCTGGAGCTGCTCCGGCTCGCGCTGCTCGACCTCGGCTCGCCCTACGCCGGGGCGCTGATCGCAGTCAGCGCCACGCTGCCGCCGCTGGCCGGACCGGACCGAGAGGCCGTGGCCCGCCTCGCGGCCGAGGGCCCCCCGGGCGAGGAGGTCGGCCTCGAGCCGTTCGCCCCCCCGTCGTACATGCCCGACACAGGAGCCCGCCGATGACCCCCACCGCCGACATCATCTTGTGGGTCGTGATCCCGTACGTGTGCCTGGCGTTCTTCGTCCTCGGCCACGTATGGCGCTACCGGTACGACAAATTTGGCTGGACCACCCGGTCCTCCCAGCTGTACGAGAGCCGCCTGCTCCGTTGGGCGAGCCCGATGTTCCACTTCGGTATCCTCGCCGTGTTCCTCGGCCACGTCATGGGCTTGGGCATCCCCAAGTCCTGGACCGAGGCCGTGGGCATGAGCGAGGAGATCTACCACTTCCTTGCGGTCAGCATCGGCGCTGTGGCCGGGGTGTGCACCGTGCTGGGGCTGGTCCTGCTGATCTACCGCCGCCGCACGGTCGGCCCGGTGTTCCGGGCGACCACCCGGATGGACAAGGTCATGTACCTGTTCCTCGCCGTGGTCATCTTCCTGGGCCTGTGGAACACGATCGCCGGCTCGGTGCTCAACCTGGGCGGCCACTACGACTACCGCGACGGCGTGTCCGTGTGGTTCCGCGGGATCTTCCTGCTCGACCTGCACCCCGAGCTGATGGCCGAGGCACCGATCGGGTTCCAGCTGCACGGCATGACCGCCATGCTGCTGTTCGCCCTGTGGCCGTTCACCCGCCTGGTGCACGTGTTCAGCGCACCTGTCGGCTACATGTGGCGGCCGTACGTCGTCTACCGGTCGCGGTCGGACCGGCTCGGGTCACGTGCGGGCCGACGCGGGTGGGAGCGAGTAGAGCGCAGGCGCGAGACGTCCACGCGACTGTAGGTGGCACCCCGGTGGGGGAGCAGGCGGTCGCAGACCACTCCGGTACGGGTCTCAGTGCGCGATGGCGGCTTCGAGCAGCGCCTGCGGGACACGCTGAGGTGATGCCGGCAACGAGGACTAAGCCGGTGCGTGCCTGCGGTCACCGACGCGTCGGACTGCAGCTTTCGCCGCCTCCATGACAAGGAAGATGACCACGGCGAGGGCCGCGGTGAGTGTCCAGCTGTGCAGGCCGATGGGGGCAGAGTCGAACCACCGATTCATGAACGGTGCGTAGGTGAAGACGAGTTGCAGGGCGATCAGGGCGCCGGCGGAGATCCACAGGCTGCGGTTGCCGGTGAGGACGCGCACGGTGAAGGCGGACCCGTTGAGCAGGCGGCAGTTGAGCAGGTAGGCGAGCTGGCCGAGGGCCAGCATCATCACTGCGGAGGTCTGCGCGACGGCGTCGTCGCCGGTGCGGTCCCGTTCGAGGAGGAAGACGAGGAGGGTGGCACCGCCGATGACGAGCGAGGCGATGAGGATCACCGCGATGGCGCGGCCGGACAGCACCTGCTCGGTGGAGGACCGAGGTCTGCGCTGCATGATGCCGGGCTCGGCGGGCTCCCCCGCGAGGGTGAGGGAGAGGGTGAGCGCGGTGATGAGGTTGATCCACAGGATCTGCACGGGCGTCAGGGGCAGCGTCATCCCGGTCAGGACGGCGGTGAGGATGACCAGCGACTGGGCGCCGTTGGTGGGCAGCAGGAACACCACCGCCTTGCGGATGTTGTCGTAGATCCGCCGGCCTTCCTCGACGGCGCGTTCGATAGTTGCGAAGTTGTCGTCGGCCAGGACGACGTCGGCTGCCTCCTTGGTGGCCTCGGTACCCTTGATGCCCATGGCGATGCCGACGTCCGCCCGGGTGATGGACGGTGCATCGTTGACGCCGTCGCCAGTCATGGCCACGACCTCGCCGTGCCACTGCAGGGCGCGCACGATCCGCAGCTTGTGCTCCGGCGAGGTGCGGGCGTAGACGTCGACGTCGCGCACCACCTCACGCAGCGCGTCGTCGTCCATGGCCTGCAGCTGGGAGCCGGTCAGCGCGCGGACCTCGCCCTGCGAGGGAACCAGGCCGAGCTCACGGGCGATCGCGGTCGCCGTGCCGGGGTGGTCGCCGGTGATCATCTTGACCCGGATGCCGGCGGCGTGTGCCTCGGTGATCGCGGCGGTGGCCTCCGGCCTCGGTGGGTCGACGATGCCGACGACCCCGAGGAACGTCAGGCCTCGGTCGAGGTCGCCCAGCGTGATGTCGTCGGCCCCGTCGGCCGGGCGGACGGCCGCGGCCAGGACGCGCAGCCCCTGGCCGGACAGCGCATCGATGCGCGCCTCCCAGGCAACACGGTCCAGCGGCACGAGCCCGCCGTCCGCGCCCTGCTCGGTGGCCGCTCGGTCCAGCAGCCGGCCTGGGGCACCGACCACGTGCACGACACGCGTCGCGCCGCCCGGCCCGGTCCCGTCCGGCAGGTCGTCCAGGGTCGCGGCGAACTTGTGGGCGGACTCGAACGGCACCGCACCGACGCGGGTGCCGCCACCGCTCGCCGCGCCGGCCTTCGCGGCCAGCACCACCAGGGCGCCCTCGGTCGGCTGGCCGACGACGCGCCACCCGTCGTCGGTCTGCTCGACCTGGGCGTCGTTGCACAGCGCGGCGGCGCGGACGAACGCAGCGAGGTCGGGGTGCGCATCCAACCGAGCGGTCGCGCCGTCGGCGGTGACGACCCGGCCGACGGGGTCGTACCCGGCGCCCTCGACGGTGTACGAGCCCGCAACCGTGACCACGGTGCGAGCGGTCATCTCGTTCTGGGTCAGCGTGCCGGTCTTGTCTGAGCAGATCGTCGTGGTGGAGCCGAGCGTCTCCACGGCCTCCATCTTGCGGGTGATCGCGTTGCGCCGGGCCATCTGCTGCACGCCGAGCGCGAGCGTGATCGTCACCAGCGCGGGCAACCCCTCCGGTACCGCAGCGACCGCGAACCCGATGGCCGCGGAGATCAGCTCGTCGACGCCGAGGCCGTGGACGAAGCGGCCGACGAGCAGCATGACGACGGCCAGCACGCCGATGAGGACCGACAGCTGCGTTCCCAGATGCGCCAGCTGCCGCGCCAGTGGCGTGTCGATCGCTTCCTGCTCGGTGACGAGCGCGGAGATGCGGCCGATCTCCGTGTCCCGCCCCGTCGCGACGACCACCGCCTCGCCGGTCCCGGCGGTCACGATCGTCCCGGAGAACAGCATCGACGCCCGGTCACCCACACCCGCGTCGGCGTCGACGACGTCGGCGGACTTTTCCGCCGGCACCGACTCACCGGTCAGCGCCGACTCGTCGACCTGCAGCTCGGCCGAGGTGAGCACCCGCACATCGGCCGGCACCCGATCGCCGCTACGCACCCGGACGACGTCTCCGACCACCAGGGTCACGGCGTCGACCACCACCCAGTCCCCGTCGCGCCGGATCTGCGCGTTCGACGACTGCATCCGGCGCAGCCCGGCCAGGGCGGACGCGGCCCGGCCCTCCTGGATGAACCCGATCAACCCGGTCGCGACGATCACCACGACGATGACGGTGAAGTCCACCCAGTCGCGGGTGATCGCCTTGAGCACCGCGGCCGCGATGAGGATGTAGATCAGCACGTCGGCGTACTGGCTCAGGAGCCGCTTGAGCACCGACGGCTGAGGTGGCGCGGGCAGCTCGTTGCGGCCGTCTCGCGCCAGCCGCGCCTCGGCGTCGCGCCCCGTCAACCCCTCCGGCGAGCCGACGACGGCCCGCAGCACCTCCTCACCCCGGAGCGACCACGGCGTGGGCAGCGTCTGCGTGGGGGAGGAGTCAGGTGCAGTGGTCGACACAGGGTGGCTACTTTCCAGGCTGCCTGATGCGGGGGCAGTTCATCGCTCGCCACCGAGTGCTGGCGTTGTCGCTGGTGCGGAGGCGAGCACGGGAACTTCCTGGTGCCGGCCCTGGCACGAGCTACCTGGGCCGTCGGTAGTTGTCATGCCTTGACGACGGTCAGGAGCACGGCTGCGTCTTCCATCGCTTCAAGGCTGTGGCGGGAGTCCGGGACGATCAGAAGATCTCCGGTCGAACCCTCCCAGGATGCGTCTGCGGCCACCAGCCGCACCCTTCCGTGCAGGACGTGAACCGTGGCCTCGCCCGGGTTCTCGTGCTCGTTGAGCGACTGGCCGGCGATCAACGCGATGAGGGTCTGGCGCAGGTGGTGCTCGTGGCCGCCGTAGACGGTGGAGCTGCTGCGTCCGCTCGGGGCGGTGGTCGCGAGCTTGATCTGCTGGCGGGCAAGGGCTGTCAGCGACAGTTTCAGCATGTGTGGGGTGTCCTGTCCGGTGGTCACGAGGCGGGTGCGTGGAGCATCTCCAGGACGATCTTGCCGGTGGCGTGGCCGTCCTCCACGGTAGCGATGGCTTCGCCGGCCCGCTCCAGTGGGTAGAGGGCGGAGATGTGGGGGTCGACGAGGTCGTACTCGATGACGCCGGTGATCTTGGCCATCGCCTGGGGGGTGCGTACGAGGCCTGTACCGCCGAGCTCGGTGGCAGTGGCGGGGTCCGCGGCGGAGATGATCCTCGTGGGGTCGGCGACGAGGTCGGCGACCTCGCGGAGCGCCTCGCCGCCGACGAGGTCGAGGATGAGGTCGACCCCGTCCGGGGCGGCCTGGCGGGCCCGGTCGGCGACGCCGTCGCCCGAGGGGACGAAGGTGGCGCCGGTGGACTCGACGACTTTCCGCTTGGACTCGCTGGCGATGCCGATGACGGTGAACTCGTGGACGCGCCCGATCTGGGCGACCATGAGGCCCACGCCGCCACCGGCGCCGATGACCAGCAGCTTCTGCCCGGGTTCGAGCTCGATCTGGTGGGTGGCGTCGTAGGCGGCGGCTGCTGCGACGGGGATGGTGGCGGCGTCGGCGAAGGAGATCTCCTCGGGTTTGGCCACCGCGTCGGTGGCGCGCACGATCGTGTGCTCGGCGAAGGCGCCGTGGCCGGGGGCGGCCAGGCCGAGGATCTCCTGGCCCACCGTGAAGTCGTGGACGTCGGCGCCGATCGCGGTGACCACACCGGAGAGCTCGTGGCCCATGGGGGCCGGTAGCGGCTGGTCGGTGCCGTGGCGATCGGCGCGGGTCTTCCAGTCGGCGGGGTTGACCCCCGCGGCGCGGACCTGCACGGCGAGCTCGCCGGCGCCCGGGTGGGGCTCGGGGCGGTCGATGAGCTCCTGGGCCTCGGGGCCGCCGAACTCGGTGAAGACGTACACCTTGGACATGGGGAGTGCCTCCTTCTTCTCGCGATCGGACCTAGACGCGTGAGCCCGCCGGCGGCGTTTGGACGCCCGTGGGTGTGTCAGGTGTGGTCGGGGGTGGGGGGCTCGTCCTGGCCTGCTGCTTCGGCGGCGTCGGCGTCGGCCTTGGTGGCGTAGGTCCCGCCGGTGGCGTGCTCGGGCGGGGCGTAGACGGTGTAGAGCACGAGCGGTCGGTCGCCGGTATTGCGGAAGTTGTGCCGGGTCCCTGCCGGGACGGCGCACTGGTCCCCGGCCTCGATGGGGTGGGTGTGGCCGTTGAGGTCCGCTTCGCCGGTGCCGCTGACGAAGGTGAGGATCTGGTCTGTGCTCTGGTGGACCTCGTCGCCGATCTCCCCGCCGGCGGGGATGGTCATGACGACGACCTGGGCGTGCTCGCCGGTCCACAGCACGCGGCGGAAGTCGGGGTTCTGCTGGGCGATGTCGGCGAGCGTGAAGTGCGCGACGTTCCCGTCGGCGGTGAAGTGGTCGGTGGTGCTCATGGTGTTCCTCCTGCTGTCGTGGCGACTCGTGGGTGCGGTGCGGGGGCGTCGCTGGGGACGCGGTGGGCCGTCCGGTCTCAGGACCGACCGGCGTGCGCTGGTGCCGGTGTGGTGGGGGCCGGTGCCGAGGGCGTGGTGGCAGGTGCACCGGTGTGCTCCGTGCGGCGCAGCAGGCGCATCGCGTTGGCGATGACGACCAGGACCGAGACCTCGTGGACGAGCATCCCGATGGACATCGTCACTCCGCCCAGCAGTACCCCGGCGAGCAGGAGGGTGACGGTGAGCAGGGCGATGGTGATGTTCTGGCGCATGTTGTTCACGGTGCGCCGGGCCAGGCCGATCGCTTCGGGGAGCTTGAGCAGGTTGTCGCCCATCAGGGCGATGTCAGCGGTCTCGATGGCCACCGCCGAGCCGGCTGCGCCCATCGCGACGCCGATGTCGGCCGTGGCCAGGGCGGGGGCGTCGTTGACGCCGTCGCCGACCATCGCCACCACGTAGCCCGCGCGCTGCAGGTCGGCGACCGCTTCGAGCTTGTCCTCGGGCAGCAGGCCCGCGCGGACCTCGTCGACCCCGGTGGTGCGCCCGACGGCGTCGGCCACCAAGGGGGCGTCGCCGGTGAGCATGACCACCTTCGTCACCCCGGAGGTGTGTAGGCGGCGGACCATCTCGGCGGCGTCGGCGCGGACCTCGTCGGCGACGGCGACCACACCGGCCACCGCGTCGTCGACGGCCACGATCATCGCCGTGCGCCCGGCGGCGGCGAGCTCACGCACCACGGCTGCCGCGCCGACGGTGTCGGCGATGCCGTACTGCTCGAGCAGTGCCTGGTTCCCGATCAGGACGCGGCGGCCGGCGGTGGTGGCGGTGATGCCCTTGCCGGGCACCGGCTCGGTCACCTCGGGCAGGTGCGGGGTGCGCAGCCCTTCGGCGGCGGCGGCGGCCAGGATGGGGCGGGCGAGCGGGTGCTCGGAGCCGGCCTCGGCGGCCGCGGCCCACGCGAGCACGTCGGTCCGGGTCATGGCCGGGTCCAGGACGACGACGTCGGTCAGGTGGGGGCGGCCCCTGGTCAGGGTGCCGGTCTTGTCGACCGCGACCGCGGTGATCTTGGCCGAGCGCTCGAGGAACTCGCCGCCCTTGATGAGGATGCCGTCCTTGGCGGCCCGGCCGATGCCCGCGACGATGGAGACGGGGATGGAGATCACCAGCGCGCCGGGGCAGCCGATGACCAGCAGGGTCAGCGCCAGCACTATGTCACCGGTGATCAGGCCGACGACCAGCGCCAGGACCATGATCGCCGGGGTGTACCAGGTCGAGAACCTGTCGATGAACTGCGCTGTCTTCGCCTTGGCGTCCTGCGCGTCCTCGACGCGGTGGATGATGCGGGCCAGGGTCGTGTCGGCGCCGATACCGGTGGCCTGGACCTGCAGGAACCCCCCTCGGGAGACGGTGCCGGCGAAGACGTGGTCGCCCGTGGACTTCTCCACGGGGATGGACTCCCCGGTGATGGACGCCTCGTCCAGGGCGCCGGTCCCGGCGATGACCTGACCGTCGACGGGGACCTTGGCGCCGTTCTTGACCAGCACGGTCTCACCCATGGCCACCGAGGCGGCGGCCACCTCGACCTGCTCGCCGTCGCGCATCACGACGGCCACGTCGGGGGCGACGGCGACGAGCTCGGCCAGTGCCGAGCGGGTCCTGTTCAGCGTTGCGGACTCCAGCGCGTGGCCGATCGCGAACAGGAACGTCACCGCGGCGGCTTCCCAGTACTGGCCGATGATGACCGCGCCGATCGTGGCGATCGAGACCAGCAGGTCGATGCCCACGACTCGGGCCAGCAGGGCTCGGGCCGCCTTGATCACGATCGGAGTACCGGCGATCACCGCGGCGGCCACCATGAAGACGTCACTGACCGGATCGGAGCCCAGCACGCGAGCTACGAAGAAGGACGTCAGGATCAGAGCCCCGGACGTCGTCGGGATCGCCCACCGCCCGTTCCACCACTGGTGCAGCGCGTTCATCGCAGTTGTCCTCGTCTCGAGCAGTGGATCCCGTGATGGGGTCCTGACCACGACGCTACGGAGGGCTGACCTCGGCGACGATGACGGGCGTCAATTAACGGCACATGGACCTCGCGGGTCGCCACGAGTGGCCACGGGGCAGGCCCGGGCCGGTCGGGTCCTGGTACGACGAAGCGCCACCGCCGAGGTGGGAGCTGCTCGGCGGTGAGGCGCGGGAATGCGAGTCCGAGGGCTAGAAGGACGCCGGCCTGGCGACGAAGCCCGCCTTGGCGACGGCGGCGACCAGGTCGTCGACGCTGACCTCGGTCGCGTCGTGGTCGACCTCGATGCGAGCGGACGCGAAGTGGACCTTCACGGCACTGACGCCGGCGAGACGCCCGACCTGCTTCTCGATCTTGGACACGCAGGACGGGCAGGAGAAGCCCTCGGCGCGCAGGACCGTGTGGGTGGTGGTGACGGGAGCGGTGGTGCTCATCGTGGTCCTTCTCTCTGTTCGTGGGGATCACCCCTGGTGGGGTGCTGACCACCACGTTAGGAGCGGACCGGTGACCCGGCGATGACGTGCATCAATCAACGGCAGGACGGGCGCCCGGAGCACAGGACGACCGGCCGGCGCGGGTGCCCTAGGTGGACGCCGACCTCGCCGACCGTTCAGGGAGTCGGCCGTCCGCTGCCGTCGGATGCCGTCGCGGCGAGTCGGTCCCGGTCGAGGATTGCGGTCCACCGGCGTCCGGAGTCGATGACGCCATCCCTGCGGAGCTGGCTCATCACCCGCGAGACGGACTCCGGTGTCGATCCGGTCATCGCGGCCAGGTCGGTGCGGGACAGCGGCAGCTGGAGCAGGGTCGCGCCGGAGATGCCGTCCTGGCCGAACTTGTCCGCCAGGCGCAACAGGCCGCTCGCGACGCGCTGCGCCACGGTCTCGGTGGACTGAGCAGTCACGTCAGTGCGGGCCTGGGCAAGAAGCGCCGTGGTGTCGTCGATGACGCGCAACGCGACCTCGGGGTACTCGCTCAGGATGCCTCTGAACGCGCGGGTGTCGATGCGCAGCGCGCACGTGGTGGTCAAGGCGCGGACCGTCTCGAGGTAGGTGGGCTGCCCCAGGTCGCGCATCCCGCCGAAGAGGTCGCCGGGGGCGAGGAGGTCGACGACCACCTCCTGACCGTTCACGGTCACCCTGGACGCCTTCGCCCGCCCGGCTGCCAGGACGTACAGGTGCTCGGCCCGCTCTCCGGCCAGGTACAGCAGGTCGTCCTCGGCCCAGGACAGGGAGACCATGCGGCGCTCGACACCGACGAGCTCGTCATGGGACAAGCCGGCGAAGAGCGGAACCCGACCCAGGACCTTCATCCGCACCGGTAGCGGGCACTGGTGAGGCTGAGCGCTGGCCGAGCGCAGCGGGACCCGGCGCCGACCCGGCGGCACGATGGCCGCCGGATGAACCGGTGCGGGCGTTCGCGGGGCTCCGGTGGGGTGAGACGCGGTGCTCACTGACGTCCTCCAGTCACGGGTGCGAAACGGGACGCACCGGGTCGGTCGGCCTCTTGGACGACGGGCAGGCACGGCTTGACCTCGGGAGGAAGCCTCGGCCGATGTACTCGGACGACCTAAGCACATTTGTCCGAACAGTGATCAGGTAAACTCGCCTTGAGCGTCTTGGTCGCGTGCCGACCTGGACCTCCATACCGGGAGGACCGCCATGGCAGTCAAGCTTCACCACATCCCGCCCCGCCTCGCCTGCGGGGCCTTCATCTTGAACACCGGGATCTCGAAGCGCTCGTTGGACGTCGAGGGGGCGACGGGCATCCGGGACCAGGCGGCCAACGCCTTCCCGGTGCTGAAGACCGTCGATCCGGTCCGCTTCGGCAAGGCCATGTCCACCTTCGAGATCGTGCTCGGCTTGACGCTGCTGGTTCCGCGCGTGCCTACGTGGGTCGGAGCGGCCGGGGTCAGCGGGTTCTCGGCGGCGTTGATGGGCGTCTACCTCAAGACCCCGGGCATGACCCGCGAGGGCGGGATCCGCCCCGCACCTGCAGGGATGGGCATCGCTCGTGACATCTTCATGCTCGGCAGCGGTCTCGGGCTCGTCATCGAGGAGCTGACCACCCGTCGCCGCTGAGGGCCTCACTGTGGGCACAGAGATGCACTACCCCGATGGGAGCGTGGCGGCGTGAGTAGGCCTCCGAGTGCCGCAAGTGCGGAGAACGTCCGCGTCGAATCCCGCCGCCGCGTCCTGGACGTGCTCCGCGCCGCGGAGTCGGGCGGGGGAGTGAAGCACGTCGCCGAGCACACCGGCCTGCATCCCAATACGGTCCGTTTTCACCTGGAGCGGCTCGCGGACGACGGCCTCATCACCCGGCAGGTCCGACGCAGCGGTGAGCCGGGACGCCCTCCGCTGACCTACCTGGCCACCCCTGTTCCGGACGCCCACCGGTCGCATCGCGACTTCGCCCGGCTCGCCGAGGTGCTGGCCCAGGTGGTGGCGCGCACGAGTACCGACCCGGCTGCCGCCGCAGTGGAGGCGGGCCGCTCCTGGGGCCTGTCCCGCACCCCGGGCCGCACCGCGCCGACGGACACGACCGCAGCGGTCAAGGAGCTAGCCCGCACTCTCGACGAGGACGGGTTCGCGCCCAAGATCTCGACCGACGACCATGACGGGCACACCATCGTCTGGCAGCGCCACTGCCCGTACCTCGAAGTCGCCCAGACTCACCAGGACGTCGTCTGCTCGGTGCACCTGGGGCTGATGCGCGGTGTCTTGGAACGCCTGCAGGCCCCGGTCGACGTGGAACGCCTAGTGTCCCTCGCCAGCCCGGTTGGGTGCGCGGCGCACCTGACCTCCCGCAGTGTCCGGTCGTCCCGCGCATAGTCGCCGGCGTCCTCCGGTTCGGTGCTCGCCGGGCGCGGGAGCAGACGTGGTCACGGCGTCGGCGGGCCTTGAGTGGGATGCGAAGCCACCAGCTCGGTGTCTGCGCCGGCCTCGCCGGTCTTCGCCGCGCCACCCGGGGAGCCGAGCGCGGTACCGACCCCGGGCAGGGGTGCGTCGAAGAAGCGGGCGTTGTCCACCAGGAACGGAGCGAACTCACTCGGCAGGTCATCCTCGTAGAAGATCGCCTCGACCGGGCAGACCGGTTCACACGCCCCACAGTCCACACACTCGTCTGGCTGGATGTACAGGGAGCGAGCGCCCTGGTAGATGCAGTCCACCGGGCACTCCTCGACGCAGGCCTTGTCGAGCACGTCGATGCACGGAGCAGCGATCACGTAGGTCATGGAGTCCTGCCTTCGTCATGGGGAGACCGGCGCACATCGCCAGGTTAACCCGAGTATCACTCAGACAAACATGAGGCAGTGTGACGCGCGCCACGCCTCCGCCTCAGGGATCGCGGGTCGCGAGCCAGTTCGTCCTGCGAGGTCGACGGGCCCTTGTGTTTTTCACAACTGTGACGGTCAATAGTCGTATGAACCAGACGACGAACGGCTCAACCGACACCCAGAGCGCGCTGCCGGTCGCGGCACCGACGCACGCCCACCACGCCGAGCTGTGGTCGGAGCTCTCTCGACGCGAGGCCGCGCTGGTGAACGCGGTCGCCGGGGGCGAGGACTACGAGCCGCTGCGCCGCGAGCTCGTGGCGTTCTTGCGCGGGGAAGTTCTGCACCACCTGCAGACCGAGGAGATGGTGCTGTACAACGCCGCACGCGGAGCTGGCGCCCACGCGCTGGTCGACGCACTGGAGCTGGACCACTACTCGCTGGTCCGCCTGGTGGACCACATCGACCAGGCGACCACGGGCTTGGACGCGGCCCTGTCGGCCCGCGCCCTGACGGTGCTGTTCGTCCTGCGGATCGAGAAGGAGGAGGGTGTCCTCGTTCCCACGCTGACCGCGGCCGGGGTGGACGTTTCAACTCTCATCGCCGGGCGGCCGGAGATGCAGGGCTCCGACCAGCACTGAGACATGACCCGGATCACGACGTAGCCGCGTGGTCATCGTTAGTTCCCGCCGCCGATGCAGGACCGACGCGATTCAGCGCACCGACGGCCTTGGCCACCCGCCCGCGGCTCGGAAGTGGCGGCGCCCAGCAGGGCCGCCATTCGGTGATCGACAGAGCGAGTGTCGATCCCCAGGTCGGCGAGACAGGACAGTGACAGACGGTCGATCTGTCATAAGGCACATATCGGCGTTCATCTGAACGGTGGAGAACCAGCGCGAACGCATCGACAACCTGCATCAGCGTGGCAGCTGTTGAGCCCAGTTCCGAAGCAGATCGCGGACACCGTCCTTGGCGCCGACGCGCAGGTTCCGCTGTCGTGTGCACGTCAGAGCTTCCAGGAGGAGCGACCGGTGGACAGTGCCCTCAAGTCCGTGTTCGAGCAGGTCCTGCAGCGCAACCCCGGTGAGGGGGAGTTCCACCAGGCGGTCCGGGAGGTGTTCGACTCCCTCGGCCCGGTCCTGCGCAAGCATCCCCAGTACGCGGACGCGTCCGTTCTGGAGCGGCTGTGCGAGCCGGAGCGGCAAATCATTTTTCGGGTGCCGTGGGTCGACGACGCCGGCCGGGTCCAGATCAACCGGGGCTTCCGAGTCGAGTACAACTCCGCGCTCGGGCCCTACAAGGGCGGGCTGCGCTTCCACCCGTCGGTCTACCTCGGCATCGTGAAGTTCCTCGGCTTCGAGCAGATCTTCAAGAACGCGTTGACCGGCATGCCCATCGGTGGCGGGAAGGGCGGTGCGGACTTCGACCCGCGAGGGCGATCCGACGGTGAGGTGATGCGCTTCTGCCAGTCCTTCATGACAGAGCTCTACCGGCACCTCGGTGAACACACCGACGTCCCTGCCGGTGACATCGGTGTGGGCTCGCGCGAGATCGGATACCTGTTCGGGCAGTACAAGCGGATCACCAACCGCTACGAGTCCGGGGTCCTCACCGGCAAGGGCCTGACGTGGGGCGGGTCGCTGGTGCGTAAGGAAGCGACCGGGTACGGAACCGTGCTGTTCACGCAACAGATGCTCATGACGCGGGGAGTGGAGCTGCACGGACTCCGTGTCGGGGTCTCCGGCAGCGGCAACGTCGCCCTGTACGCCGCAGAGCTCGCAGCCTCGCTCGGGGCGACGGTCGTGACGTTCTCGGACTCCTCCGGGTACGTCGTCGACGAAGCCGGCGTGGACCTGGACCTGCTGAAGGACGTCAAGGAGGTGCGCCGCGGACGCGTCACCGACTACGTCACGGAGCGCCCCTCCGCGCGATTCGTCCGAGACGGCACCGTGTGGGACGTCCCGATGGACGTCGCGCTGCCATGCGCGACACAGAACGAGCTGACCCTGGACGATGCCCGCTCGCTGCTGCGGCACGGTGTCCGCGCCGTAGCCGAGGGCGCGAACATGCCCACGACCCCTGAAGCGGTCGCACTGCTCCAAGAGGCTGACGTGCTGTTCGCGCCGGGGAAGGCGGCCAACGCCGGTGGGGTGGCGACATCGGCGCTGGAGATGCAGCAGAACGCTTCCCGCGACTCGTGGACGTTCCTCCAGACGGAGGAGCGACTCACCGCGATCATGCGACGTATCCACGACAGCTGCGCGGAGACCGCCGAGGAGTATGGGGAACCCGACAACTACGTACTGGGCGCCAACATCGCCGGCTTCCAGCGCGTGGCCGACGCCATGCTTGCGTTCGGCGTGGTCTGAGCAGCGGGTCGGGAGCGGCCTCAGGACGCTGGCATACGCGACCCGCGCCATCCTCGCCTCGAGTGCCCACTGCTCACGGCCGGTCCGCAGCGGCCCGACGGCGTCGTCGGCTCACGCGGTGCCTTGACCGGCACCTGGATCGCCCGGGAGGGGTGCGCCGACCTGTCCCATCGACAGAATCTCGTTCATGACCGAGCGCGGCCCCGGACGAGCGCGCAGCCGATGGCGTGGTGGACGTCGAAGTTCGTCCGCCGCCTTTTCCGCGTGAGGCGAATACCCGATGTTCCTTAGGCGCTTCGCACGGAGGCGTAGCGTGGCGCTGGTCCGGGCGGCCCGCACCGACGTGACGGGTTTCGCGCGAACGAGTGTGTGAACGGGACGACCGAGGCGGTGCTGCGGTGTGGAAGCGCGAAGTCCTGCGGGATGGGGGGCACGTATGGGTGGGAGTGTGAGCCTCGTCGACCGCTTCGGGCGGGTGCACCGGGACCTGCGCATCTCGCTGACGGACCGGTGCTCGCTGCGCTGCACCTACTGCATGCCCGCGGAAGGCGTGCCGTGGCTTGCGGCCACGACCATGCTGAGCACCGACGAGCTCGTCCGGATCGCCGGCGTGGCGGTCGGTCTGGGCGTCACCGAGATCCGCCTCACCGGCGGCGAGCCGCTGCTGCGCGCCGACGTCGTCGACGTCGTGCGCCGGATGGCCGCCCTCGAGGGGCCTGGCGGCCCACCCGAGATCTCGCTCACCACGAACGCCCTGCGCCTGCCCGCCCTCGCGGCGCCGCTGCGCGACGCCGGGCTGGCCCGGGTCAACATCAGCATCGACACCCTCGACCGGGAGCGGTTCAAGAACCTCACCCGCCGGGACCGGCTCGTGGACACACTCGCCGGGATCGCCGCGGCGAGGGCGGCCGGCTTCACGCCGATCAAGCTCAACGCGGTCGCGATGCGCGGCGTCAACGACGACGAGCTGGTCGACCTGGTCCGGTACGCCGTCGACGGCGGCTACGAGATGCGCTTCATCGAGCAGATGCCGCTGGACGCCGGGCACACCTGGGAGCGCACGACCATGGTCACGCAGGCCGAGGTGCTCGCGTCGCTGCGGACGGCCTTCACGCTGACCGAGGTGCCCGGTCGCGGCTCGGCGCCGGCCGAGCTCTGGTACGTCGACGGCGGCCCCGCGACGGTGGGTGTCATCGCGTCGGTCACCGCCCCGTTCTGCGGTGCGTGCGACCGGGTCCGGCTCACCGCCGACGGCCAGCTGCGCTCGTGCCTGTTCTCCCAGACCGAGACGGACCTGCGCACCCTGCTGCGCCAGGGGGCCGACGACGCCGCGCTCGCCGCGGCGTTCCGCGCATGCCTGGCCGGCAAGAAGGCCGGGCACGACATCGACGATCCCACGTTCCTGCAGCCGGACCGGCCGATGAGCGCCATCGGCGGCTGAGGGGCGCGGACGAACGTCAGGGCGGCAAGAGGTCGTCAAGCGGCGCCTACGGTCACCTATGTCCGGCGCACCTGACCGTGATGTGACCCCGGCCAGGCGTCCCCGCAGCACTGCGGCTACGCGTGACCCGTGAGATGAGCCCGGCGATGCACGGGCCCGAACCTGCTGCTGCTGACCAGGACCGGGCCCGTATGAGTTCTCCGGGCGAACCCATCCGCACCAGGATGGACCCGTGACAGATCCCATAGCGACGGACGCCCACTCCAGTGCCGGGCCCGCAGGAGCACCACACCAGCAAGAAGTGGACCCCCTGACGTCGGACTGGAACCCTCGTGGTCCGGCCGCTCGACGTGATGCCCGCGCGGCCTATGACGAGATGCGCTCCCACTGCCCCGTCGCGCGCAGCCCGGATGGGGGCTGGACTCTGTTCACTCATGCAGACGTCACGGCCGCCGCGCTCGACGATCGGCTGTTCTCGAACGCGGTCTCGCAACACCAGCAGGTGCCCAACGGCATGGACGGCCCGACGCACACGTCGTTCCGCGCCGTCGTGGACCGCTACTTCACCCCGGACCGGATCGAGGCCCTCGTGCCCGTGGTCCGGCTCGTGGCGGGTGAGCTGGTCGCGCGGTTGGACGTCCCCGGATCAGTCGACGCGGTCGATCTCGGCTCGCGCTTCGCCGTGCGTGCGCAGAGCGCGTGGCTGGGCTGGCCCATCGAACTCGAGGACGAGCTGCTCAGGTGGGTTCAGGACAACCAAGCGGCCACTCGCTCGCGTGATCGTGGACGAACCACCGAGGTGGCCTGGCGGTTCGACGCCATCGTCCGGTCGTTGGTCGATGCGCGGCGTCGTGCCGGCGAAGGCGCTCCCGGAGACGTCACCACCCAGCTGCTGCAAGAACGGGTCGACGGGCGGCCGTTGACTGACGAGGAGATCGTCTCGATCCTGCGCAACTGGACCGGCGGGGACCTGGGATCGATCGCCCTGTGCACCGGGGTGGTGCTCACCTACCTGGCAGACCACCCAGCCCTGCAGACCCGGCTGCGCTCGGGAGTCCCCGACCGCGAGCTGAACCACGTCCTGGACGAGATCCTCCGGATCGACGACCCGTTTGTCACCAACCGCCGCATCACCACACAACCGGTCACGGTCGGCGGCCGGCGGCTCGCAGCCGGAGACCGGGTCCACCTGAACTGGACGTCAGCGAACCGGGACCCTCGGATGTTCGCCGATCCGCACGCGTTCGAGCCGGACCACAATGCCCCGTACAACCTCGTGTGGGGCATAGGCAAGCACGTGTGCCCCGGCCGCCCACTGGCCACCCTCGAACTACGCGAATTGACTCGGGCCGTCCTGCACGCCACCACGGCGATCGAGCCCGATAGCAGTCGTCCGCGGCGACGTGCGCTGCCGCCGGCCGGCGGCCTTGCGACCGCACCGCTGCAGCTTCGTTGACGCCCTCGGGAGTGGGGCGGGTGCGGTGCGTGCAGGTGCAGGTGCAGGTGCGGGCACGGATCGAGCGGCCGGCTAGGCCCAAGGGCCTACCGCGTGCCGGAGGTCCGCCCGCAGACTCGATGTCGGCATCGCGACGGCAGGGGAGCAGCACGTGGCAGCAGGACAGGATCCGGGGCGCGTGGTTGTGGTCGGTGCGGGGATGGTCGCGCACCGGTTCGCCGAGGGTATGTGCCGGCGCTCGCAGCACGAGTCGTGGTCGATGACCGTCATCGGGGACGAGCCGGACGAGCCGTACGACCGGGTCCACCTGTCGGAGTTCTTCGCCGGCAGGCGCATCGACCAGCTCGCGCTGCAGGGTGGCCCGTGGAGGGACCCCCGGGTGCGGTTGGTCACCGGTGACGCTGCGGAGACGATCGACCGCAGCGCCCGAACCGTGACGACCCGCTCGGGGCTGGTGGCCGAGTACGACACCCTCGTCCTGGCGACCGGGTCCTGGGCGTGGACGCCCCGCACCGAGGGCACCGGCCTGCGCGGCGTGTTCTCCTACCGCACCGCGGCGGACGTGGTCGGGTTGCGGGACTGGGTCGCCGAGCGCACCGAAGTCCTCGGCCGCCCCCTGCGGGGCGCCGTCGTCGGCGGCGGTGTGCTCGGCCTCGAGGCCGCCGCCGCCCTGCAGACCCTCGGCGTGGCCCCGGCGGTCGTCGAGTTCGCCGACCGGCTGATGAGCGTCCAGCTCGACGACGGTGGCGGTGAGGCGCTGCGGGTCCTCATCACCGGCATGGGCATCGACGTGCGCACCTCGACCGCCGCGACCCGGCTCGGCGCCGCCCCGGACGGTGCGGTGGGGACCCTGGAGCTGTCGGACGACACGGCGATGCCCGCAGACGTCGTCATCTTCTCCACCGGGATCCGCCCCCGTGACCGGCTCGCGCGCGAATCCGGACTGGCGATCGGCGAGCGCGGCGGCGTCGTCGTCGGTCCCACCTGCCGGACCTCGGACCGCGCGGTCTGGGCGATCGGGGAGTGCGCGTCGGTCAACGGCGAGTGCTCCGGTCTCGTGGCACCGGGCAACGCGATGGCGGACGTCGTCGTCGACCAGCTGCTCGGCGGGACCGAGACGTACACGGCGGCTCCCGAGGGCACGAAGCTCAAGGGCGTCGGGGTGGACGCCGCGAGCTTCGGCGACGTCTTCGGCTTGAGCCCGGGGGCGCTCGAGGTCACGTTCGCCGACCCGGTCGCCCGCACGTACCGCAAGCTCGTCGTGTCCGACGACGCCAGCACGCTGCTCGGCGGGGTGTTCGTCGGCGACATCAGCCTGTACTCCTCGCTGCGCCCGCTCCTCGGCCGGCCGCTGGGCGCGGACCCGTCCGCCTTCCTCGTCCCCGAGGGCGGGGGCGCCGCCCCGAGCGCCGACCTGCCCGACGACGTCGTGGTCTGCTCCTGCGCGAACGTCTCGGCCGGCACCGTCCGGGCGGCAGTCACCGAGCACGGCTGCACGAGCGTCGGGGACGTCAAGGCATGCACCAAGGCCGGCACGGTGTGCGGGTCCTGCGTGCCGCTGCTGACGAAGATCGTCAACACCACGCTGGAGCGCACCGGCGTCACGGTCTCCACCGCGATGTGCGAGCACTTCGCCATGCCTCGTGCCGAGCTGTACGCGCTCGTCAGGGCGCAGGGGCTGCGAACCTTCACCGAGATCGTCACCGAGCACGGTCGGGGCCGAGGCTGCGCCATCTGCAAGCCCGTCGTCGCCGGGATCCTGTCCCAGCTCGGCGTCGGGCACGTGCTCGCCGGCGACCAGGCGTCGCTGCAGGACACGAACGACCGCGCGCTGGCAAACCTGCAGAAGGACGGAACGTACTCCGTCATCCCGCGCATCCCCGGCGGGGAGATCACCCCGGAGAAGCTCGTCGTGCTCGGCGAGGTCGCGCGCGACTTCGGCCTCTACACGCGCATCACCGGCGCGCAGCGGATCGCCATGTTCGGCGCCCGGATCGACCAGCTGCCGCTGATCTGGCAGCGGCTGGTGGACGCCGGGTTCGAGTCCGGGCAGGCGTACGGCAAGTCGCTGCGCGCGGTCAAGTCGTGCGTCGGTCAGGCGTGGTGCCGGTTCGGGGTGCAGGACTCGGTCGGCATGGCCGTTCGCCTGGAGATGCGGTACCGGGGTCTGCGCTCGCCGCACAAGTTCAAGGTCGGCGTGTCGGGCTGCGCCCGGGAGTGTGCCGAGGCTCGCGGCAAGGACGTCGGCGTCATCGCGACCGAGCGGGGCTGGAACGTCTACGTCGGCGGCAACGGCGGCTTCACGCCCAGGCACGCCGAGCTGCTCGCCGAGGACCTCGACGACGACGCGCTGGTGCAGGTCATCGACCGGTTCCTGGCGTACTACATCCGCAGCGCCGACCGGCTGCAGCGCACCGCGCCGTGGGTCGCGGAGTACACCGGCGGCATGGCCGAGCTGCGCCGCGTGCTCCTCGAGGACTCCCTCGGCCTGGCCGCGGAGCTGGACGCGGAGATCGCCCGGCACGTCGACAGCTACGCCGACGAGTGGCGTACGACCCTGGAGGACCCGCAGAAGCTGCGCCGGTTCGTCTCCTTCGTCAACGCCCCGGGTGAGCACGACCCGGACCTCGCCTACACCGCCGAGCGCGGCCAGGCCCGCCCCGCGCGGCCCGGGGAGCCGAGCCACCCCAATCCTGTGTTCGCCCGCACCCTGGACGTCCGGTCGTGAGCCCCCGCACGTACGTGTGCCGCCTGGCCGACCTCGACCCCGAGCGCGGTGTCCCGGCGCTGGTCGGTGGCGAGCAGGTGGCCGTCTTCCGCCTCGCCGACGACCGCGTGGTCGCGGTGCAGCAGCGCGACCCGTACTCGGGCGCGAACGTGCTGTCGCGCGGCATCGTGGGCAGCGTCGGCGAGACGCCCGCGCTGGCGTCCCCGATGTACAAGCAGGTGTGGGACCTGACCACGGGGGAGTGCCTGGACCCGGCCGGCAAGGAGCCGATCGCGCTGACCGTCTACCCGGTCGAGCGGGACGGCGACGACGTCTGGGTGCTCACGCCGTGACGACCCTGGTCGGGGTCGACCTCGCCGGCCGCGCGGTGCTCGTGGTGGGCGGCGGGCCGGTCGCCGGCCGGCGCTGCCACGCGCTGCTCGAGGCCGGGGCCGCGGTGACCGTCGTCGCACCCGAGGCAGGGGCGGAGGTCGGCACCCTCGCGGCGTCCGGACGCCTCACGCACGTCCCGCGCGAGGTCGTGGCCGACGACGTCCACGGCGCCTGGCTCGTCCACACCTGCACGGACGACCCCGTGGTCGACGCCCAGGTCGCCGCATGGGCGCAGACCGAGCGGACCTTCTGCGTCGTCGCGGCGGACGCCGCCACCGGTTCCGCCCGCACCCCCGCGATCGCGCGCGTGGGTGGCGTCGTCGTCGGGGTGGTGTCCGACGACGAACCCGACCCGCGCCGTGCGGTGGCGCTGCGTGACCGGATCGCGGCGGACCTGCGCGGCGGTCGGCACGACCTCGCCGCGCGCCGACCGATGACCGGCGGCGAGGCGGCCGGTCCGTCCACGCTGCGGCCGGGAACGGTCGCCCTCGTGGGGGGCGGCACCGGCGACCCCGAGCTCATGACCGTGCGGGCACGCGTGCTGCTCGCCCAGGCCGACGTCGTGGTCACCGACCGGCTCGGACCGACCGCCGTGCTGGACGAGCTCGCCGACGGCGTCGAGATCGTCTACGTCGGCAAGAGCCCGGGCGTGCACCAGGTGTCGCAGGACGGCATCAACCACCTGCTGGTCGCCCACGCACGCGAGGGGCGGCGGGTCGTCCGGCTCAAGGGCGGCGACCCGTTCCTGTTCGGGCGCGGCGGCGAGGAGGTCATGGCGTGCCGCGCGGCCGGCGTCGACGTCCAGGTCGTCCCGGGGATCACCTCCGCGGTCGCCGCCGCGGAGGCCGCCGGCATCCCGGTCACGCACCGGGGCACGAGCGCACGGGTGCACGTCGTCAACGGCCACGGCACGCTCAGCCAGCTGGACGTCACCGCGATGAGCGAGCCGGACGTGACGGTCGTGATCCTCATGGGCATGGCCGGCTTGGCTCGGCTGACCGCGCAGGCCGTCGCCGACGGGGCAGACCCTGCGCAGCCCGCCGCCGTCGTCGCGCAGGCGACGCTGCCCGGGCAGCGCGTGGTGCGCGCGCCGCTCGGAGAGCTCGCCGAGCGCTGCGCCACCGCGGGCGTCGGGTCGCCGGCGGTCGTGGTGATCGGTGCCGTCGCGCGGGAGGGCTTTCTCGAGCCCGGACACCCGGGCAGCGCCGTGCCGGTCCCACCCCGCCGCTCCCGGCCCGACGTGGGAAGGGTCACGTCACCGGTGCGCCGCTGAGGCAGCCCAAGGACCAAGGTCCGGGATTCCGGCCGCGAGACCTTCGTAGCGTGGCGGCGTGAAACGGCGTGGACTCCTCCTGGTCCCCGGAGGGCTGGCGCTCCTCGCGGGTCTGGACGCCGCACTGCTCCTGCTCGGGCTGCCGGCGCCGGTCACCACCGAGCGGCTCCCGCAGGTGCACGGGCCACTGCTCGTCCTCGGCTTCGTCGCCACGGTGGTCGCGCTGGAGCGTGCAGTGGCCCTCCGCCGCCTGTGGGGGTACGCCGCACCCGCGGCTCTCGGGGTGGGCGGGCTCGCTCTCCTGGTCCCCGCTCTGCCGCTCGCCGTCGGTCAGGTCTTGATGGTCGCCGGGACCGCGGTCCAGCTCGCGGTGTATGCCGCCCTGTGGCGGCGCGCGGGGTCCATCGCGCTCGCGACCCAGGCGCTCGGCGCAGTGGCTGCCGCCGGCTCGGCGGTCCTGTGGCTCGGCGGCGCACCCGTGGCTACCGTGCTGCCCTGGTTCACCGGGTTCCTCATCCTGACGATCGTCGGCGAGCGCGTCGAGCTCGCCCGCGTCGCACTGCCGCCCGGTGCCGAGCCGCGCGCCTTCGCGTCGTGCGTGGTGCTGTTCGCCGCCGTCGTGGGAACGTCCCTGTGGCCCGATGCCGCGGTGCCGCTCCTGGGTGCGGCGCTGCTCGCCGTCGTCGGCTGGCTCGGAGTGCACGACGTCGCCCGACGCACCGTCCGCAGCACAGGCCTGCCGCGATACATCGCCTGGTGCCTGCTGGCCGGGTACGCCTGGCTCGCCGTCGCGGGGGCGATCTGGCTGCTGGCGGGACCGGTCACGGAGGGCGGCACCTACGACGCCGTCGTCCACGCCGTCTTCCTCGGGTTCACGCTCTCGATGGTCATGGCCCACGCGCCGGTGATCCTGCCCGCGGTGCTCGGGCGGCCGCTGCCGTACCGACCCCACTTCGGGCTCGCGGTCGGGCTGCTGCATGCATCGCTCGCGCTGCGGGTGCTGGTCGGTGATGCGTACGGCCAGTCATGGGCTCTGCAGACCGGGGGGACGCTCAACATCGTCGCGCTGTTGACCTTCGTCGCCATGGTCGCCACATCCGCGGCACGCGGCCCCCGGTCAACTGCACCCTCCGGGTCGCCGGACCGGCGCACGGCCGACCGCGCGTCGGCTGGGAGGGGCGCATGAGGTCCCGTTGGCACGTACGCGCCAACAGCCTCGTGGTCGGTTGGCTCCTGGTCGCGGCCGTCCTCGCGGGGGCGCACCGCGCGGTGCCGCAGGCGCAGTGGCTCATGGTCCACGCACTGCTGCTGGGCGCGGTCAGCACGGCCATCCTGATCTGGAGCGCGCACTTCGCCGAGGCACTGCGGCGCCGGCCGCTGCCCGGTGGGCACCGAGGGCAGGCGGTACGGCTCGCGGGGCACACGATCGGCGCGGTCGGCGTGATCGCCGGGCTGGTCACCGGGATGTGGCCGGTCGTCGTTGCCGGTGCCACCGCTGTCGCGGGCGTCGCGGCAGTGCATCTGGGGGTGCTGCTCGCTCAGAACCGGCAGCCGATCGCGACCGGCCTCGGGTGGACGACGTGGTACTTCGTCGCCGCCACCGCGACGCTGCCGGTCGGCGCCGCTCTCGGCGCGGTCCTGGCTCGTCCGGATCTGGCCGGCGATGCAGCGGCCCGCGCCTACGTCGCGCACGTGGTCGTCATGCTGCTCGGCTGGGTCGGCCTGACGGTCGTCGGCACCCTGGCCACGCTGTGGCCCACGATGCTCCGGGTCCAGGTCGACGCCGCCGCCCAGCGCGCCGCCCGGCACGCACTCGCCCTCCTGGGTGGTGCGCTGGTCGCCGCGCTGATCGGCGCGGCGACGGGTGCGCGTCCGGTGACCGCGACGGGCCTCTTCCTGTACGCCGCCGGGATCGCGTGGGCGGTCCGACCGCTCGTCGTGCAGGCCCGGCACCGCCCACCGGCCGCGTTCGCGCCGTGGTCGGTCGGGTTCGCGATGCTCTGGTTGCTCGGTGCCGTGCTCACGTGGGCATGGGGGATCGGATCGGCCGTCGACTGGCCGGCGGCGCAGGCGTCCTTCGGCCCGGTCCTCGCGCCGCTCGCGGTCGGGTTCGCCGCCCAGGTGCTGCTCGGAGCACTGTGCCATCTGGGCCCGATGGTGCTCGGAGGCGGTCCGGCGGCGGTCCGGACAGCGATCGCGCTGGTCGATCGCGGGGCGACCGCCCGGGTCGTCCTGACCAACGGCGGGTTGCTGCTCTTCGTGCTTCCTGCGCCGAGCCTCGTCCGCGTGGGCGTCTCGGTGGTCGTCCTCGCCGCGCTCGCGGCCACTCCGGTGCTCCTCGTGCGCGCGGCCGTGGCGTCCCGCCGGGCGGCGCGGCGTGCCGCGCAGCCCGGCGCGCCCACCGGTCCGGTGGCCGTGGCCGCCGCCGAGCTGCTCGTGCCCCCGCGACGGCGCAGGCTCGGCCCCGGCGTCGTCGGGGCGGCGACGCTCGCGCTCGTCGTCGCTGTCGGGGTGGCGGCCGACCCGGCGGCCGCCGGCTGGGGCAGCTCCGCCGACAACGGTGTCGCCCCCACGGGTCGCGTGGTCGAGGTCGCCGTCGAGGCCGGTGACATGCGGTTCACCCCGGACGCCGTCCGCGTCGACGCCGGGGACCGGCTCGTCCTGGTGGTCACCAACACCGACGACGCCGTGCACGACCTGGTGCTCGACTCCGGCGTGAGCAGCGGCCGCCTCGCCGCCGGCGCGACCACCCGCGTGGACGTGGGGACCGTGGGCCGGTCGCTGGACGGCTGGTGCTCGGTGGCCGGACACCGGCAGATGGGCATGGTGCTGCGGGTCGTCGTCGACGGCGGCGCGGGAGGCGAGCGGCCCGACACCGCCGGCGATCCGGCGGCCGACGAGATCGACGACGCACATCACGGGCAGGCGCACGCGGATGAGGGGTCGCTGGCCCGACCTGCCCCGTCCGCGCGCGAAGACCTCGACCTGCGTGGGGAGCCGGGGCCCGGATCGGCTCCGTACGACCCCGTGCTCGCGCCCGCGTCGCCGGGAACGACCCACCGGGTGACGCTCGCGGTGCAGGAGGTCCAGCGCGAGGTCGCGCCCGGCGTCCGGCAGACGCTGTGGACCTACGGCGGGACCGCCCCGGGGCCGACGCTGCGCGGGGCCGTCGGCGACACGTTCGAGATCACGCTCGTCAACGACGGCTCGATCGGGCACTCCATCGACTTCCACGCGGGCGCACTCGCCCCGGACGAGCCGATGCGCACCATCGAGCCCGGTGAGTCCCTCACGTACACCTTCACCGCCACCCGGTCCGGCATCTGGATGTACCACTGCTCCACCGCGCCGCTCTCCCTGCACATCGCGAACGGGATGTTCGGTGCCGTCGTCATCGACCCGCCCGACCTGCCCGCGGTGGACCGGGAGTACCTGCTCGTGCAGTCCGAGCTGTACCTCGGTCCGCAGGGCGGCATCGCCGACGCGGACGCGATCTCCGCCGAACGGCCCGACGCCGTCGCGTTCAACGGCTACCCCGGCCAGTACGACCACGCACCGCTGACCGCCCGGGTCGGGGAGCGGGTCCGGTTGTGGGTGCTCGACGCCGGCCCGAACCGGCCCAGCGCATTCCACGTGGTCGGTGGGCAGTTCGACACCGTCTACCTCGAGGGCGCCTACCAGCTCGGTGGCCCGACTGCTGCCCGTGGTGCGGAAGCCGCCGGCACCGGGACGGGCGGCGCGCAGGTGCTCGGCCTCCTCCCGGCACAGGGCGGGTTCGCCGAGCTCACCTTCTCCGAGGCCGGCACCTACCCGTTCGTCAGCCATCTCATGGTCGACGCCGAGCGGGGCGCCCACGGTCTCGTCGAGGTCCGAGACGCCTCCCCATGACTGCCTCGACACCACACCGCCGCACGGACGCACCTGCGTCGCCAACGAGAGGAATCGCCATGACCATCCAGACCCCGTCCGAGTCCCAGTTCCAGGCCGGCCGTCAGACCGACGGCGCCGCGGTGCAGGTCACGTCCGACGGCGGGTGCGGGTGCGGCGGCTGCGGGTGCGGTGGCGCTGCCGGTGGCCCGGACGTCGTGGTGATCGGCACCGGAGCACGCGCGTCCTCGGGGGGCCTCGCCCTCGTCGACCTGGACCTGCGCCCGATGAGCCGCGAGCAGCGCCACGAGACCGTGTTCGCGGCCGTGGCCGCACTCGTCCCCGGTGAGGCCTTCGTGCTCGCCGTCGACCACGACCCGGTGCCGCTCCGCGAGCGTCTGCTGGCGCAGGAGGTCGGCGAGCTGGGCTGGACCTACCTGCAGTCCGGACCGGACCTGTGGCGCGTGCAGGTCTCGCGGGTCACCTGCTGCTGACGGCGGACGCACCGACAGCGGCGTGGACCTCCGGACGCCGTCGGCGGTCGCGTGCTGATGTCCGGGGGGCCGCTACGCTGCCGGGGGCTGAGTGGAGCGCGACACCGCTCCTGCGCAAGGCGCCCCGTGCATCGCGGCGGGGTCGACCCACGCCCGAGGCGGCGAGCGGCTGGGGATGACTGAATCGCTGTCGCAGACGAGCTTCCACTGAACCCGGGGCGGTTCAACCCCTTGAGCCCGCCTTCGTTCGCGAGACGCGGACCTGTGCGCCGTCAGGGGTGGCCCGCTGACCGTGACGTCGACCTCCATCAGACCCAGGGCGGTTCAGGCGTCGGTGCCAGCGCGACCTTCGTCGTCACACTCCCGCCAACTAGCGAGACGCGCCCTAGCACCCCGGGTTGATCACCCGAACTGGGCGAGTAGTGCCGATGGCCGCTTAGGTCGTCAGCGCGCGGGCGACTTCAGCCTCGGGTAAGTCGAGTGCGTCGTCGAGGAGCCGGGTCAGCAAGGCCATGGTGGGGATGAGGTGGTAGACGCTGAACTCGATCAGGGGAGCGTCTGTGCGGTCTTCGTCGCGCCATAGGGCAGCCCAGTAGCACTCAAGGAGTGGGTTGTAGCCCCAGATCGACTGCTCGGCCCAGCCGGGCAGGTTGATGTCGCGCACAGATTCGTCGATGAGGCTCATGCGTCCACCTGAAGACCGATGGGCTCGACGCCGACCATCCGGTCCGCCGCGGCATGCCCGAGCACCGGCCCCTGAGTCGGCTTCGGGCTCGGGTGACTGCGGACGCTCTGGTACAGCTTTCCGACCTCGTCGAGCTGACGCGCCGATGCGGGAGCGAGCCTGCCGTCCAGGCGTGCTTGCACGAGCGCGGGGTGGTCAGTGATCTCGTCACCGGTCAGGGTGCGCGCGGGGACGTAGACGGTGCTTGTGCGGTTGATGGCGGCAAAGGTGCGCGCGTTGTACTCCGCGACCTCGGTCATCAGTACGACGGCGCCCCCGAACGCTGCGCCGGTGCGCCGGGCGTCGCTGTCGGATTGGAGGGAGCGGCCGGCTTCGCCTAACGGGGCGACGGCGGGAAGGAGGCGGGCCAAACCGGTCAAGTCGTCGTGGACGACGTCGTCGCGTGGGACAGGGCTGACCATGCCTGCCAGCTTGGCGCTGAGTTCCTGCCAGCTTTTCCCGCGGGCGATCAGCGGTGCGGCAGGCCCGTCAGGGCCGGCGTGGAAGACGGCGGCGTGGGCGTGTACGGCGACGCCGATCGTGGCGAGGTCGCGCAGGGTGGCGATGGAGCGCTCCGGTGAGTTCATCTGCTCCCAGGCGCGGTGCCGTACCCGTAGGAGGCGGTCGGTGAGCTCGACCAGCACGTCGCCGGTACGCACGCGGGTAGCGACAAGGCCGAGGTGTGGCAGCGCGTACGGATCTGCGGGCCCAGCCGCTTGGGCGAGGCCCCTCGCGGCAAGGGCGACGTCCTGCATGCCGGGAAGCCATGCGCGCACGGTTGGCCACGGCACACCGGTCTGACCCACGCGTAGCGCCAGAGCGTCCTCGACCGACGCGGTGGTGAGTGCGAGGGCGGCGACGTGGGAGAGGCCGGCGTCGCGCACGGCGTTGGACTCCAGGAGGTGGGCGACCGGCGTGCGTGGGGAACCGGCAGCGTCGTGATGGACGGCGATGAGATCGGTGGCTGCGCGCAGGGTCTTGGCGGACCGGCCCCAGGCGCTGTGCGGGCCGTCGAGCAGGGAAGGGTGCGGACGGTCGGCGCCGATGGTGGCCGTGATTGCCTCAGCGAGGTGGAGCGCGGCGGCTTCGACGGGGTCGGGGTGCAGGGCGGATCGCATCCCGGCGGCTCGCCCCGGGGTGAGGAGTGCCCAGATGTGAGCTTCGAGGGCGGACAGGACGGCGTGCCTGTCGGTCACCATGGACAGCGCGCTGGCTCGGTCGTCCAGCCGTACGTTCGTCGACCGGGATCCTTCTTCGACCAGCGCGGCGGTCTGGACGAGCAGCCGCCGATAGGTGACGTCAGTCATGCCGGCGCCCAGTGCCCCGGTCCCTGGCGCGGCGTAGTGCGGACGCGGCGTCGCCGAGGGTCAGGACTTTGTCGATCGACATGTCCGTGTCGGTCATCCGCTCGACCCGGGCGAGGGCCGCGGTGGTGAGCTGGTCGATGATCAGTCGTGCTTGTGGAGTGCCGTCGGCGGGGGCCAGTGGGCCGAGATCGACTGCCGCGCACCGGGCGGGCAGTCCCTGGTCGGCCCGCTCGAGGTGGTCCTGCGCGTCGCGCAGGTCGGCGGCCGCGTAGATGACGTCCAGGGCGTCAATCAGCGGTAGCGCGTCGGCGAGGTTCAGGGCGGCGCGACCCGCGGCGTGGGTCAGCGTCCAGATGCCCTCCCATCCCGGATCGGCGCGGTCGGTCAGCACATTGGCCGGCGCAGTCCACGTCACGGTCATCGCCGCTCACCTTCCAGGTCAGGTCGATCCACTGCCGGGGTGTCGTCAGTGATGGTGTGCATCAGCAGGTAGGCGCCGGTCGCTGCAACGTGGCACGCCGTCATCACCGGCGAGGTATGTCCGGCCACGGGTGCAGCTGGCCTGAGCGGGACAGCTGCACGGTGCGGTCCGAGCCGAGGTCGATGGCGGTGTCCATGTGGCTGCCGCCGGTGTAAGCCAACGCGGCCAAGACCAGGTCCAGGCGCTCTCGGTCCAGTCCGGTGACAACGCCGACGATGTCGACCGGCAGGGCATCGACCAGCGCAGCGACCAAACTGAGGACCCGCCGCTCCCCAGCAGACAGGGCTGACGCCTGCCGCAGCGCCGCCCCGCCCAACCAGACCCGGTCCGTGCCGTCGTGGACAATCCACGGGTAACCGTCGGCGGCGAAGCGTCCGCCGAACGCCCGCGACAGCAGCTCGACCGCCGCCATGTCCGGGTATGAGCCGGCCGCCCAGGCCCGTAGGACCTCCACCGTTGTCGCCGTCGTCCTCATCGCGTCCCCTCCACCTCACCGGCCGAGCGTCACGGCGGTCGCCGCGGCTCGTGGTCCACGGTCGTCGTCGATGGGCGTCAACGAGCCACGCCGAACCTGGCTCTGTGGACGACGACGACCCATCAGCAGGTGGGCAGAACGCCCAGCAACACCGACCGACGGCGGAGGTGGTCCGTGTCGGCGTCGCGGGTCACGCGTGAGTCGGCGATGAGGCCGGGATGGGCAAGAGGATCCGGGACACCTCTGGCACTGATGGAAACCGCCCTTGTCGCACCTCGGCTCCATGCTGGCGCGGCACGGAGGCGCTGCTGCCGGCGCGCCCCCGTATCGGACATGAGCGGCTCGCCCCGGCCCCTTACTGGTGATGCCTGCAGACGGCATCGACGAGCACCTTCGGCGGCATGTCCGCGTGCCGGGCGAGTCCTGCGCAACGCCGTACGGGCACCCGGTGCCGTGTGCCCGCCCGACTTGTTGTCGTGCTCCGGGCGTTGTTGCGGCAGCAGCCTCCCCGACACCACGCGGGACTGCTGCAGGGCTCGTTGACACTCTGTCAACCGGTCCTGCAGCAGTCCCCGCTGACGACCATCCGTGGCGACCGAGTCGCCCTGTCGGACTACAGCGATCGCGTGACGCTGGTCGTCAACGCCGCGTCCCGGTGCGGCCTGACGCCGCAGTACGCCCAGCTCGAGGACTTGCAGCGGACGTACGGGTCGCGCGGCTTCGCGGTTCTCGGCTTCCCGAGCGACGACTTCGAGCAGGAGCCGGGCAGCCGCGAGGAGATCGAGACGTTCTGCTCGATGACGTAGGGGGTCACCCTCCCGATGTTCGACAAGGTCGCTGTCAACGGCCCAGCGCGGCATCCGCTGTTCGCCGCCCTGACTCAGGTGCCCGACGCCGCCGGAGAGGCCGGCGACGTGCGGTGGAACTTCGGGAAGTTCCTCCTGACCCCGGCCGGTGACGTGCACCGCTTCCGCTCCGGCGTGGAGCCGCTGGCCCCCTAGATCGTCGCCCTCATCGAGGCGTCGCTCCCTCAGAGCGGCGACTGAGCATCACCGGTGAGCCGGACCGCTGCAGTCGCACCTCCGAGGTCGACTCCCGCGGGCGCCGCGTCGAGTCCAGGCAATTGGTGCCATGAATCATGAGCGCGCACCTCAAGCTTCGCGCGCTGCAGCGGATGAGCCGTCCGGCGCAGCGTGCCTGGTCGCGCTATCAGCGTGCGTCCAGTGGCGCGGGGCAAGGAGCCGGAACGGCCACGTGACGACGCGGACCGTGAAAACCAGCGAGCGGCAGGCGCTACATCGGCCCCGTTGAGCGGATGCGAGACACGGACAGTGAGTCCCGATCGACGACATCGGCCTGCTCATCGGCTACGAGCATGCTCCCTCGCGGCCGTCCTACGCTCGGCCAATGCTGTTGCGCCTCGTCGCGAGCCGGCGATCCTGGCCGCTCCCGGGGGCGGTCAAGACGACGTCGAACAAGCCCGACGCCTTCCACGCGACCCGCGACCCGCGCGCCGCGGTCGGGCAGGTGTGGACGTTCGACCCGCAGGGCATCGCCGCGCAGGAGCCGACCTGGTGGTGGAACCCGCTGTCCTACGTCACCGACGAGGTCAAGGCCGGGCGCCTGGCGTCGCACTTCGCCGCGTCGACCCGGTCCGCCGGCGCACGCACCGATGCGTTCTTCGACTCCAAGGGTGAGCGCCTGCTGGGCGCGCTGCTGCTCGCCGCGGCCCTCGACTCGCGCCCGATCACCGACGTCTACCGCTGGCTGACCCGGCCCACCGACGACGCCGCGGTCCGCATCCTCGACCGGCACGGGTACGACCTGCTCTCCGACCGGGTCGCCGGCGAGGTCAACGCACCCGACGAGCAGCGCGCCGGTGTGTTCGGGTCCGCCGAGACGATGGCCGCGTTCCTCACCAACCGCTCCATCGCCCGCTGGGTCACCCCGCAGGGCGGCGATCGACACCCGCCCTCACTTCGACCCGCACGCCTTCGTCCGCTCCAGCGGCACGCTCTACAGCCTGTCCCGCGAGGGAGCCGACAGCGCCGGGCCGCTGGTGACCGCGCTGACCGTCGCGGTCACCGAGGCCGCCGAGGACCTCGCCGTGCAGTCCCCGGGCGCGCGCCTGGCGACGCCGCTGCTCGGGGTGCTCGACGAGGCCGCCAACGTGTGCCGCTGGCGGGACCTGCCCGACCTGTACTCCCACTACGGCTCGCGCGGCATCGTGCTGATGACGTTCCTGCAGTCCTGGTCCCAGGGCGTCGACGTGTGGGGCGAGTCCGGGATGAAGAAGCTGTGGTCCGCGTCCAACGTCAAGGTCTACGGCGGCGGTGTCAGCGAGACCGGTTTCCTCGAGGACTTGTCGCGGATGATCGGGGACTACGACCGCCGCACCTCGTCGGTGTCGACCGGCAAGGACCACCGCACCTTCTCCCGGCAGCTGCACCGCGAGCGGATCTTGGAGGTCGCCGACCTCGCCTCGATGCCCAAGGGCCGCGCCGTGGTGCTGGCATCGGGTTCCCGCCCAACGCTCGTGCGCACCCAGCCGTGGATGACCGGCCCGAACGCCGAGGCGGTCAAGGCCTCGATCGCATCCCACGACCCCCAGGCCGGCTCCACCCTGGCCGACGCGCAGCGGTCGGCCGCGGTCGCCGCCCAGCCCGACGCCGACACCACGGCGGTACCGCTGTGACGTCCGACCGCGGCGAGGTCGACTTCGGCGACGGCTACGACGTCGACGAGGCATACGGCGACGAGGTCGACGCGACGCCGGCAGCCGTACCCGCGGGCGGGGCTGCACCACCGTCCCTGGTCTACAGGGTCGGTGGTGCAGTTCGTGGCCGACTACTGGCGTCACGCCTACAAGCGGACCCTCGACCCGCGCAACCGTCGCTGGGCGGCGGACTGGTGGAACTACGACGAGGCGCTGATGCGCCTCGATGCCCTGTGGCGGGCGCGGGAGCACGCCCGCCAGGAGCCGGGCCCGGCGATGAGCAACTGGTGGCTGCAGCACGCCGACCCGCAGATGACGGCGCTGTTCGACAAGGACGGGCCTTTCGTCGATGCCCCCGAGCTCAGGACCGACCGCGGCGAGCCCCTGCCGCACGCCGACCCCCCGCCGGGGCTGTTCCCCGACGAGCGTCAGTGGGCCAGCCGCGGGTAACCGGCTCTCCGCCGCCGTAAGCGTCACCCGTTCGACGCGCGGCTGTTGACAGCCAGCCTTAGCGCCCCCCGGCTGCGCACGCGGCCGGGGGAGGGTCAGCCATGCCGCTGACGCCTGCCGAGCGAACGGCACAGTGCTCGACTCCACGGTGTGCCCCCAGGTGTACGCAGCAGACGGCACCCGACGAGCGAGACGACGGCTCGGCCGTAGCCAAGAGCGAGCAGCAACGTCCCCTCTCTCCCGATCGGCTTCGTCGCCGTCGCCATCGGCGACGCTACGCCGCAGCTGCGGCGGGCTGAATCACCCCCAGCGGAGCTGTGCGGCTCGATCCATGGCTCACGCGGTAACGCGCCGGGCAGCGGCGGTTGCGAGGAGGAAGAACGACTGCGCCTCGGCCGAGCGGCCTTGTCGGTCAAACCGCGGAGCGCCGCACACGCCTTCCACGAAGCCCGCGGGGCCGATCTGGGATCGCGCGGTCGCGAGGAGCGACAGTCCGATGTCGGCGTACTGCGGCGGTAGCCAACCATCTGCAGCTCCTGTCAGGGTCGCGTAGGCGAGCATCTGCGCCACATTGGCTTCGATGAACGTCGATGAGTCGTCCACGACATCGTGGAAGAGGCCGTCGGGGCGACGATGTTCGAGGCACGCGTCGATCACGGAGCGTGCGTGTCGCTGGGCGTAGGCAGCGAAGTCCGCGTTGCCGTCGCCCAGCAGGTGAAGCGCTCGGGCGAGCCCGGCTACGACCCAGCCGTTGCCGGTTCCCCAGTGCGCCGCCCGGGTCAAGCGCCCGCTGTCTTCGTCCCACATATGTGCGTAAAGGCCAGAGCCGGCATCCTGGAGACGCTCCGCGTGGCCTATCAGCTGACGAAGCGCCTCATCGACCTTGCCGGCCAGGACGAGAAGCGGTACCACCATGTAGACCGAATCGACCCAAACCTCGCGCGTCCCTGTGATGTGGAAGATGGTGCCGTCGTCGGCGCGGGGCGCCTCCGTGGTGATCCAGCGCACCTGGCGTTCGAACGCTTTCGCCAGCGTCGCGTCCGCCGTGCGCCGCGACGCCCAGAGGACCACCTCGCCTGCCGCTCCAGAGTTGACGATTCCGCCGCCTTCGATCTCGGCGAGCTGTCCGAGGAGCGTTTGACGCACGACTGCGTCGTGCGCCATCACCTCCGCCACCTCGTGCAGCCCGAGGTCCAGCATGGCGTGGCTGGCTACTCCTTGCTCCCATGACTGCCGCTGCATCGCGAGCAGGGCGGTGAGGGCGCGACGCTGGTCCTCGTCTAGCTCGCTCAAGGCGATAGGCCCACGTTCGGGTGTAGGAGCCGTCGTTACCGGTCGTTTCACGGTCAAGACCTTTCACTTCGCTCGTGACGAGTGATGGGGTGGTGCCCACCTGCTGGCCGCCCTCCTGCACTTGCGGCGGGGCGTCGGCCAACTGCTCCGGCGTCGGGGGTATAGGGCTTCCGGTCAGGCCGTGCCGTCCACCGCGTGGATCTCGATGGCGGCGAGCTCGTCCGGTGACAGCGGTGGGGTCGAAAGCGCGGCGAGACTGTCCTCGAGCTGGGCGACGCTGCTTGCACCGATGATCGCTGACGTCACGCGCGTGTCCCGTAGCACCCACGCAAGGGCGAGCTGGGCGAGGGACTGATTGCGGGCTGCGGCGATGTTGTTCAGGGCGCGTGCTCGTGTGAGGTAGGCCGCGTCGATGCGCTCGCGTGCGAGGGAGCTGTTCGCTGCCGCACGCGAGCCTGTGGGCACATCGCCCGTCAAGTACCGATCGGTGAGCAGTCCCTGGGCAAGCGGGGAGAACACAATGGTGCCGACTTTGAGCTCGGCGACCACGTCGAGCAGGCTCTCCTCGCTGCCAGCGGGGTTGGGCTGGGCCAGCTCGATGTGTCGGTTGAACATGGAGTACGACGGCTGGTGAATAAGCAGCGGCGTGCCCAGGCTTTCCAGCATGCGAGTTGCTTCGCGGGTCTGCGCCGGGCTGTAGTTCGAGATGCCCACGTATAGGGCGCGCCCGCTGACTACTGCGGTGTGCAGCGCTCCCATCGTCTCCTCGAGCGGTACGGACGGGTCCGGCCGGTGTGAGTAGAAGATGTCGACGTAGTCCAGACCCATCCGTCTTAGCGACTGGTCGAGCGAGCTGAGGAGGTACTTGCGGGACCCTCCGTCGCCGTAGGGTCCCGGCCACATCCCGTAGCCGGCCTTCGAACTGATGACCAGCTCGCTGCGGTACGGCGCGAGGTCCTGCGCCAGGAGGTGACCGAAGTTCTCCTCGGCGGAGCCGGGCGGTGGGCCGTAGTTGTTCGCCAGGTCGAAGTGTGTGACCCCGAGGTCGAAGGCTCGCAGCACTACGGCACGCTGGGTCTCGAGCGGTTTGCCGTCGCCGAAGTTGTGCCACAGGCCGAGCGACAGGGCGGGCAGGTCAAGTCCGCTCTTGCCAGCCCGGCGATACGGCAGATGTGTGTAGCGATCGTCGGCGGCGCGGTACGGCGTCGTCATGGTCGAACCTCTCAGCTGGTGGTCACGTGGCACGGGGGCGGGAGCCGCCATCGCGCCGGACGCACGCGGTGCCGTGCGCCGGCATGGCAACGCCCGCAGCCATGCCGACCGACCGACTGGCATGGCTGCGGGCGTTGCCCGGCGGTGCTGGGTCAGCGCACAGCGATGTTGTCCACCACGTGCTGGCCGGCGTTGAAGAAGACGTTGACCGCGCGCACGTCAGCGAGGCCGGCGGTGCAGGCTTCGTCGAGCGTGGTCAGATCGAACGTGACCGCATCGTCACCGGTGCGCGGGTCACTGCCGTAGGACAGCGGGGCCGCCTGGCACCATGTGAAGGCGTCGCCCACCTGCAGCGCCAGGATCGGGCCGACCCCGGTGGTCGACACCAGGTCCAGGCGCAGCTGGGTGCGCGCGGACATGTCCACCGGTGCGGTGAGGGTCGCGCCGAACCAGCCGTTCGTGCTGTCGACCGCGAGCTGTCCGGCGACCGCGGTGGCGGCGCCAGCCCCCGCCCACCCCTGCGCGTCGTCAGAGAAGTCGAACAGCACCTGGGCCGCCTGCGGGGACGGCTTGACGGTGACGGTGACGGTGGCCACCTCAGACGTGCGACGGCGGACGTCCTCGATCGTGTAGGCAGCGACCGCTCGGCCGGCGAAGCCGTCGGCAGGGGTGAATGTGAGCACACCCGCACCGTCCACGACGAAGCTTCCTGCGGAGGTGTCGAACGTGGTCTGGCGTCCACCGGTAGCGGGGTTCAGGTCGAGCGTCGCGGGTCGGACGTCGGCCTGGTACGCGACGTCGTTGGCCACGAGGTCGACCGACGTCGCCATGCCGAAGTCGGTCACGACCGCGTCGTCATCGGCCACCGGCGCGAAGCGGTGCTCGCGGGTGCGCATCGTCTCGGCGAAGTTGCTGAGCAGCGTGCACACCGGGCTCGGGCAGTAGACCGTGAACCCGTCGTAGTCGGGATAGAGGGTGCCGTCGGCCTGAACGTCGGACAGCAGCCAGTACAGCGCGCCCGTGCCGCCGGTGCGCTCGAACGCTTGCGTCCACTCCCGGTACACGACGTTGCGTGTCGCCTCGTCGTGCCAGCCGAACTCACCCAGGACGGCAGGCTTGCGGATGTTGCGGGCGACCTTGTTGTGCAGCTCGATCCACTGCGTGCCCCAGGCCGCATCCCGTCCCCAGTGGTCGGGGTACAGGTGATACGACAGGTAGTCGATCGTGTCCAGCGCGGCAAATCGGGCGGAGTCCACGCCGTCGGCGCAGTTGCGGGTGAAGTCGTCGCTGGCGGGCTGATCGCACAAGAACCCCTCATCACCGGTGCCGACGAGGTGGTTCTGGTCGATGCTCTTGATGTGGGTCGACATCTCCGCCACCCAGGCAGTCAGGGTGTCCGAGGTGCACCCGGGGTCGCGGGGGAACAACCCCGACCCGCCGCAGCGCGGCTCGTTCGCGAGTTCCCAAGCCATGATCGCGGGCTCGTCCTTGTAGGCGACGCCGGTGACGGTGTTGACCCGGTTGAGCAGGTGGCTGACCCAGTCCTTGTACCACGTGCGGATCTGCGGGTCGGTGTAGAAGTCGCTGTGGAACTGCGACCCAGCCCACTGGTTGTACTGGTCCATCCCGCCGAAGTTGGCCCAGTTGTTCGTCAGCGGCAGGACCAGGCGCACACCCTCCTCCTTGGCCTTGGCGACCATGTAGTCGAGCTTCTCCAGCCCGCTGGGGCCGTCGTTGTACGCAGGCGCGCCTGTCGCCGGGTCCCAATAGTGGAAGTAGACGCCTTTGTCACCGTCAGCGATCGTGCCGGTGCCGTCGCTCTGACCGATGTCGAAGAACGCCCACGCGCGCAGCACGTCGAAGTCGTTCGCGGCTGCCTTCTCCAGCACGGCGTCGGTCATCACCGGGTCGGCGTACATCAGGTAGTACTGGTTCGTGCCGGCGAAGCGGAACGTGCGCCGGTCGAGCGTCAAGCGGCCGCCACTTCGCTCCACGAACTGCTCCGCCGCCGGAGCCCGGTCGCGGGCGGAGCTGGCGGCATGTCCCTGCGAGAGGAGCAGGTCGGGCGCGGCTGCGGCGGCCCCCGACGGGACAAGGGTGGTCAGCGCCGTGGCGAGCGCCAGGGCGGTGACAGTCAGGCGTGATCTGGGGGACATCGTCGTCCTTCAGGTGGGGATGCGGGGTGTGTGACGCGGACAACTTACGCGCTTAAGGGATTTGGCGCTAGCCTTGGGTCGTGTGACCGAAACACTGCTTGACGAGGGCTACGACGGCAGCCGTCCAGCCCGGACCTTCCTGCGCCTCTACCGGCCGCACCGCGGCCGGCTGACGGTGGCCGCCGTGGCGTTCGCGCTCAAGCACTCCCCGGTATGGGTGATGCCCGTGCTCACCGCTGACGTCATCGACATCGTCGTCGAGCACCGCCCGCTGTCCGAGCTGTGGCTCGCAGCGGGGCTGATGGCGGTGTTCATCGTGCAGAACCTGCCGGTCTCGGTGCTGTACTACCGGCAGCTGAGCTACGCCGTGCGCACCGTCGAGACCAACCTACGGATGGCCCTGTGCCGGCGCCTGCAGGAGCTGTCGATCGGCTATCACCGGCGGATGAGCGCAGGCGTGCTGCAGGCCAAGATCGTCAGGGACGTGGAGAACGTGGTGGAGACGACTCGCCAGACGTTCGACATGGGGATGGCTGCGGTGACGACCCTGGTGGGTGCCATCGTGTTGACAGCCCTCCGGGTGCCGCAGTTCTTGCCGGTGTTCTTCTTGGCCGTGCCGGCGTCCGCCCTGCTCGTGGTCACGATGAGGCGGCGCATGACGTCGCGCAACGCGACCTTTCGAACCGAGATCGAACGGATGTCAGCCCGGGTCAGCGAGATGACTCACCTCGTCCCGATCACTCGCGCCCACGCCCTCGAGGACCGCGAGCTGGACCGGATCGGGTTCACGCTCACCGGGGTGCGCGCCGCCGGGATCCGCCTGGACATCGTCAACGGCCGGTTCGGGGCGCTCGCCTGGATCACCCTCCAGCTGCTCTCCGTCGGATGCCTGGTCGGTGCTGCCTGGGTGGCATGGACCGGACGTTTCGGGGTGTCCGCGGGTGACGTCGTCATGCTGTCGAGCTACTTCGTGGCGCTCACCGGGGCGGTCACCGCACTGATGAGCCTCGCACCGATCGTCACCAAGGGCCTGGAGTCGGTGCGGTCGATGGGCGAGGTGCTCACCGAGCCCGATCTTGAGCGCAACGAGGGCAAGGCGGCCCTCATGGGCGTCGAGGGTCGCCTGACCTTCGACGAGGTGACGTACGCCTACCCCGAAGCACCCGGTGCCCCCGCGGTGCACCGGTTCAACCTCGAGGTGGCTGCGGGGGAGACCTTGGCTCTGGTCGGAGCCTCCGGATCGGGCAAGTCGACCATCCTCAACATGGTCATCGGGTTCATGAGACCGCAGTCGGGGCGGGTTCTGGTCGACGGGCAGGACATGGCAGAACTCGACCTGCGCAGCTATAGGCGCCACATCGCTGTCGTGCCTCAGGAGTCGCTGCTGTTCGAGGGGTCCGTCCGGGACAACGTGACCTACGGGCGGCCCGACGTCAGTGACTCCGCGCTGCGGTCTGCACTCCGGGACGCGAACGCGCTGTCGTTCGTCGAGGAGATGGGTGGGCTCGACGCCATCATCGGCGAGCGCGGCGGACGCCTGTCTGGCGGTCAGCGGCAACGGATCGCGATCGCGCGCGCCCTCGTGCGCGACCCTCGGGTCCTTGTGCTCGACGAGGCCACGTCAGCTCTGGACGCCGAGTCCGAGCGGCTGGTCCAAGAGGCGCTGGCCCGGCTCATGCACGGTCGCACCACGCTCGTCGTCGCCCACCGGCTCTCGACGATCCGTGGAGCCGACCGCATCGCGGTTCTAGATTCGGGCGCTCTGGTCGAGGTGGGCTCACACGCGCAGCTCGTTGCCGCAGGCGGGGCGTACGCCATGCTCGAACGGCTCGGAACCGGCGCAGTGCCAGCACAGAGCTGACCGCTCCCACTGGAGGTAGGACGGCCGCCCCGGACGGGGACGGCGACACGACTCGTGACGGCCCGCACCTGACCAGGTGCGGGCCGTCACGTGTCAGGCGTCCGTGCTGACCGCGTCGAGGCCGCGCGCGGCGCGGTAGTGCGTGCGCACCACGTCCGCCCCGGCCTTCGCGTACATGCAGTAGTCGTCGTTGGACGCCGCATCCTGGGCCGGGTACAACGCTGGCGGCCAGTCCCACAGCATGTAGCCGCCGACCCACGGGCGGCGGGCACCGGCCGCCATCATCTCGTCGAGGTAACTCGCCTGAGCAGCTTCACTCGGAGGGCCCTCAAGAGACCAGTCGTTGGGCCGAGCCGGCGAGCCCTCCCGGCTCGGGCAGCCTGCCTCGATGAAGAGGAACGGCTTGCCGTGCGCGGCGACCACTGTCTCGATGCGGTCGAGCTGGGCTTCCCACTCACCGGTGGGGTAGTACCCGGACGCGCTGATCACATCGACGGCGTCCCACCATGTCAGGCGATCCTCCTGGTACTTGTCGGCGTTGTAGGTGATGGGGCCGGAGTAGACCGCGCGAACCTGAGCGATGAGCTCACGCCAGTGGGTCTCCTGCGCGTCCGCGCGGACCATCTCGCAGCCGATGCAGAACAGGTCCGCACCGAGCTCCTCGGCCAGCGAGGCGTGGTGCACGACGTACTCGGTGTACGAGGCGAACCACTGCGCCCAGGTGGGCTCGCCAGGCACGTCCTGATCGAAGAAGCCGATATGAGCGCGCCAGGTGCCGTCCGCGCAGTTCACGACCGGCTTGAGGCACACCTTGAGGCCAAGCTCCCGAGACCGCGCCACGGCGTGACGGATCTCGTCGTCGGTGACCGTGCTGTTGCGCCAGTCGATGACGGTGGACTGCGCCGTGTCCTGCAGCGCCGCCCAGGCGATGGTCACCCAGTTCACGTCGAGCGCGGCCATCTCCCGCAGCGACGTCTCCGCCTCCGGGGTCGTCCAGGACCCGCGCCGGCCGACCCATCCCCAGGTCATCCCGCACACGGGAGCGTCCCAGCCGTCCGGAACACGTGGTGAAGCGCTTAAGTTTGCCATCAGCTATGCCTTTCCTACGGGAGCGACTGCGGTGTCACTTGCGGGGGACACGCTACCCCTGCCGGTATCCTGCGCTGGGCCGGGGTTCCCGGACCGTCTGGTTCGAGGGGAAGCATGTCGTGACAGCTCAATACTCGGAGGAGGCCGTCTCGCGCCGCCCACGAGCCCCCCGGCGCCCGACCATCGCCGACATCGCTGAGCGCGCCGGCGTCTCCGCCGGCGCCGTGTCGTACGCGCTCAACGGTCGACCCGGAGTGTCGGAGGAGACACGGGCTCGGGTGATCGAGGTGGCTCGACAGGTCGGCTGGACTCCCAACAACGCCGCCCGGGCACTGACCGGAGTCGGTGTGGCGACGGTCGGGATGGTGGTCACGCGGGCCGCCTCGGTCTTGGGCGTCGAGCCGTTCTTCATGTCGTTCATCGCAGGCATCGAGGAGGTGCTTGCCGAGAAGGACTTCGCTCTGCTGCTGCAGGTCGCTCCGTTCGCCGACAAGGAGCTGGACACCTACCAGCGCTGGTGGTCGGGTCGGCGGGTCGACGGGGTCTTCGTCGTGGACCTGCGGGTTAATGATCCTCGCGTCGCTCGGCTGACCGAGCTCGGTCTGCCGGCCGTGGTCGTTGGCGACCCCAAGTACGCCGGCTCTCTGCCGTCGGTGTGGAGCGACGACGCCTCGGCCGTCTGGGAGGCGGCTCGCCACCTGGCGGCGCTGGGCCATCGCCGGATCGCTCACGTGTCAGGGCCGGAGCACCTGGTCCACACCGGGGTCCGCTCGGCCGCGTTCCGTGACAGTGGCCGGGAGCTGGGCATCGAGGTCGTCCAGCTGTACACGGACTACTCGCTGGAAGCTGGGACCGCTGCAGCGGCAACCCTGCTGGCTGACCCCGCCGCACCGACCGCCCTGGTCTTCGACAACGACTTGATGGCAGTCGCCGCCGTGCACGTTGCACGCGAGATGGGTCTGCGGGTGCCCGAGGACGTGTCGATCCTGGCGTGGGACGACTCTCCGCTGTGCCGGCTCACCAGTCCGCCGCTCAGTGCCATGAGCCGGGACGTGGCCGCGTACGGCGCGTCGGCCGCACGCCTCCTGCTCGCCGCGATCGCTGGCGAGCGTGCGGGATCGATGCGCAGCTCGGTGCCTCACCTCATCGACCGAGGAAGTCTCGCGCCAGCCAACCCGGGCGCGCCGCTCACGTAACGATCCAGTCTCGACCGGCGGTAGGGGTTGACGCTCGGTTTCTTAAGCGCTTAAGTTCCTCCTGTCGCACTCGCGATCCGCCGCAGCGACGCTGCGGGCGTCGAGACGGAGAGAGAAGAAACCATGAAGAAGCGCATCGTGGCGCTATTGGGAGCCACGTCCCTCCTGGCCGCCTGCAGCAGCGGGGGCGGGGGCGGCTCGGACCCTGAGGCAGGCTCCGGGGAGATCGCCGGTGAAATCACCGTGCTGACGAACCGCACCGACATCGTGGACACCGTCTTCCAGGACTACAAGGCGGCGTTCGAGGAGGAGTACCCCGACGTCGACGTCAGCTTCGAGGCGGTGACCGACTACGAGGGTGAGGTCACCACCCGGATGAGCACCGACGACTACGGCGACGTGCTGCTCATCCCCAACAGCGTGAGCGCCGGCGAGCTGCCCGACTTCTTCGAGCCGCTGGGCTCGGTCGACGAGCTGGCGGAGACCTACCGGTTCGTGCGCACCGAGCAGGCGTTCGACGGGCAGTCGTACGGCATCGCCATCACCGGCAACGCCCAGGGCATCGCCTACAACAAGGCCGTCTGGGCCGAGGCCGGCCTGACCGACTTCCCCACCTCGCCCGAGGAGTTCGTCGCCGCACTCCAGGCGATTCAGGACAACACCGACGCAATCCCGCTGTACACCAACTACGCCGACGGCTGGCCGCTGACGCAGTGGGAAGGCAACCGCGGGTCAGTCTCCGCCGACCCGGAGGCCGTGAACGAGCTGGCCAAGACCGACACCCCCTGGGCTGAGGGCGAAGAGCACTACATCATGGACTCCCTACTGTGGGACGTCGTGGAGGCTGGCCTCACCGAGCCGGACCCGACCACGACCAACTGGGAGCAGTCCAAGACGGATCTCGCGACGGGGAAGATCGGCACCATGGTCCTGGGCTCGTGGGCCATCACCCAGCTGCAGGAGGCCGCGGACAACCCGGACGACATCGGATACATGCCGTTCCCCGTGCAGGTCGACGGGACGTTCCACTCCACCGCGGGTGGCGACTACAAGAACGGCATCAACGTCAACTCCGACAACAAGGCGGCCGCACGCGCCTGGATCGACTGGTTCGCTCAGGAGTCGAACTACGCCACTGACCAGGGCGGCTTGTCCCCCCTGGTCGATGGACCCACACCGGAGACCCTGGCCGAGCTCGAGGAAACCGGCGTCGAGTACATCGAGCTGGCGCCCGCCGCGGAGGGTGAGGAGAGCCTGGTCAACGACATCGACCGCGAGGCCGAGATCGGCCTGTTCTCCCCGGACTACCGCCAGCGCATCGTCGATGCAGCACGCGGCGCCTCCGGCGAGACCAAGGAAGAGATCTTCGAGGACCTCAACACCCGCTGGGCCGAGGCCCGCGCATCGCTGTCCTGACCTCCCGCCGCCCCGCCGCGCAGCGCTCTCGCGGCGGGGCGGCGGCGTCCCCCGGCCGCGGCCGGGCCCCCGTGGCGCGCCTCACACCTAGCAGGAGACACCTATGTCCGGCATCACGACGCCGTCGCGGACGGCGCAACCCGGCGGCCCCATGCTGCGCGCCGTGGCTCCGCAAAAGAGGCGAGGGCTCACAGCTCGCACTCTGACCCCGTGGATGTTCCTCGCAGTTCCGCTGCTGCTCCTCGTCGGCCTCACCTACGTGCCGGTCGTCAACATGTTCCTGTACTCCCTGACTGACTGGAACGGCATTAGCAAGACCCGCGACAGCGTCGGACTCCAGAACTACACCGACATCTTCACCCGTCCGGAGCTGTTCCGGGTCTTCTTCGTCAGCTTGTACTACTTCGCCGCATCCTTCCTCCAGATGGCGCTGGCGCTGTACTTCGCCGCCGTGCTCAGCTTCAGCACTCGCTTCCAAAGCCTTTTCAAGGGGATCTTGTTCTTTCCCTACCTCATCAACGGGGTAGCGATTGGCTTCACGTTCCTGTACCTCTTCCAACCGGGCGGGACGCTCGACGCCACGCTGTCGGCGCTGGGCCTGGAGCAATTGCAGCGTCAGTGGCTCGGCGACCCGGACGTCATCAACTTCTCCCTGGCCAGCACATCGGTGTGGCGGTACACGGGCCTGAACTTCGTCCTCTTCCTCGGCGCCATCCAGTCCATCAACCCGAACCTCTACGAGGCCGCCGAGCTCGACGGCGCCAATCGGTGGGACCAGTTCCGGTACATCATCTTGCCGTCGATCCGGCCCATCGTCGGGCTGTCCTTCATCCTGGCCATCTCGGGCAGCCTGGCGGTCTTCGAAATCCCCTACATCATGACCGGCGGCGCCAACGGCTCGGAGACCTTCGTCATCCAGACCGTCGACATGGCCTTCGAGAACCGCAAGGTCGGCCTCGCCTCGGCGATGGCTGTCGTGCTGCTGCTCATCGTGCTGGTCGTGACTGCCATCCAGAGGCGCGTCGTCCCGGACGAGAAGGTGAACCTGACATGAAGCACACCGCCTCCAGCACCTTCAAGTACGCCTCGCTGGTCATCGCAAGCCTGGTGACGCTGCTGCCACTGGTAGTCATCGTCCTCACCTCGTTCAAAACCGCGCGCGAGTACCAGACGACCGGGCCGTTCGACCTGCCGCAGTCCCTTCATCTCGACAACTATGTGACAGCCTTCACCGCCGGACGCATGGCGTTGGGGTTCGCCAACACGATGCTCATCCTGGCGGTATCGATCACCGGCACCGTCATCATCGGCGCGATGACCGCCTACGCGATCGACCGGTTCGAGTTCCGCGGCAAGAAGCTCGTCGTCGGGCTCTTCCTGCTGGCCGTGCTAGTACCTGGGGTAACGACTCAGGTCGCGACGTTCCAGGTCATCAACAGCCTGGGGCTGTTCAACAGCAGAGGGGCGGCCATCTTGCTGTTCATGGGCACCGACATCGTCTCGATCTACATCTTCTTGCAGTTCATGCAGTCGATCCCGAAAGAGCTGGACGAAGCAGCGAAGCTCGAGGGTGCGAGTCACCTGACAATCTTTCGCAAAATCATCTTTCCACTGCTGAAGCCCGCGATCGCGACGGTCGTGATCATCAAGGGGTTCGCGGCCTACAACGAGTTCTTCATTCCGTTCCTGTACATGCCCAGCCGTGATCTGCCGGTGATTTCTACCGCGCTGTTCCGCTTCACCGGGCCGTTCGGCGCACAGTGGGAAGTCATCGCAGCCGGAGTGATCATCGTGGTCGTCCCGACCCTGGTGATCTTCATAGCCCTGCAACGCTACATCTACAACGGGTTCACCTCCGGAGCGACCAAGTGACTTCTCGTACGACGAGCGCCGGCGCGTCCGGCCACCGACAGGACAGGGACCTGCCCATGCACACCACCGTCTCCACCAAGATTCAGAGCGGCGCCGCGCCCACGTCCACCACCGTCACGGGGTGGACCCTGCACGCCCGCGGGTCGCTGGACGCCGTGCCGGCCGACGCCCGTGCAGCACTGGCCGGCGGTCTGCCCGTCCCCGGGACGATGACCGCGCTGGCCGTCCTGGTCGACGCGGGGCTCGCCGGAGATGTGACCGTCAACGCCACCGAGGAAGACGTCGCCTGGGTGGGGGCGACGGCATGGGAGTACCGAGCGACCGTCCCGCGGCCGGCCGGCGTGGACCGGGCCGAGCTCGTGATGGAAGGCATCGACACGGTCGGACGCGTCCTGGTCGACGGGCGCGTACGCCTGGAGGTGGCAGACATGTTCCGTCGCCACGTCGTCGACCTCAGCGACACACTCGCCGGCACGAGCGAGACGCCCGCGCCTGCGGGACATTGGGACCTCCGCGTCGAGGTCGACCCAGCACTGCCCATCGCCCAGGCCGCCCAAGAACTCAACCCCCTGCCACGGGCGGACATGTACGAGCTGCCCTACAACCAGGTGCGCAAGATGGCGTGCTCCTTCGGCTGGGACTGGGGACCCGTCACGCTTACCGCAGGGCTGTGGAAGCCGGTCCTGCTACGGGCATGGTCCGGCGCCCGGCTCGAAGACGTCCGAATGTCGGGCGGATGGGCCGACGGCGCCCTCCTTCGGGTCGCCGTCGCGGCGTCCGGTGACGCGTCCGACATCGCGGTGCACATCCGGGCAGTCGCGGGCGACCGCGATGGGGAGACCAATGCGCCGCTCACCGTGCTCGCGCTCACCGACGGGGTAGCCGACGCCGAGGTTTCGGTGCCCACAGCGGCAGCGTGGCACCCCGTCGGTCTCGGCGAGCAGCCCCTGTACGACGTCACCCTTCAGCTTCTCGACGCATCAGGCGCGGTCCTGGACAGCACCACGCGCCGGCTCGGCTTCCGCGACATCGTGGTCCGCCAGGAGCCCGACGCCACCGGCAGCTCCTTCGAGCTGATCGTCAACGGCACCCGAGTGTGGACGCGCGGGTTCAACTGGATTCCGCCGCACGTTCTGCCCGAGACGGTCGGCCGCCCCCAGCTGCGCCACCTCATCACGGAAGCGATCGCTGCGGGCGCGAACCTGCTGCGCGTGTGGGGCGGCGGGGTGTTCGAGTCCGACGACTTCTACGACCTGTGCGACGAGCTCGGGGTCATGGTCTGGCAGGACTTCCCGTTCGCCTGCGCCGCCTACCCGGAGGACCCCCGAACCGTCGAGCAGGTCCGCGGGGAGATCGCCGACGCCGTCGCCCGCCTCGGGCACCGCACCTCGCTGGTGCTCTGGTGCGGCTGCAACGAGAACCTGTGGGGGTACGAGGACTGGGGGTGGAAGGAGTCGCTCGACGGCCGCCCGTGGGGCGCCGCCTATTACCACGACATCCTGCCTACCGCCCTGGCGGCCCTCGACGGCTCCCGCCCGTACGTCCCGGGCTCGCCGTTCTCCCCTGGCGAGGAGCACCCGAACGATCCGACAGTCGGGACCACCCACCACTGGGACACCTGGAACCAGCTCGACCTGACCGCGTTCGACTCCAAGACCACTCGGTTCGCGGCGGAGTTCGGCTGGCAAGCCCCCGCCGGGTGGCCGGTGCTGACCCGCGCACTCGGCGGCGAGCCCACGGGCGCCGACGACCCCCGGCTTCCCCGGCTGCAGAAGGCCTTCGAAGGGATGCAAAGCTTGGGCCGCGGTGTCCAGAACCATCTGCCGGACGCGCCGACCGACGGGCGCGGCTGGTACCTCGCCACGCAGCTCGTCCAGGCCCGCGCCGTCCGGGCGTCCATCGGTCGCTTCCGCAGTCTGCACGACAGCTGCTCTGGTGCCGTCTGGTGGCAGCTCGACGACTGCTGGCCCGCGCTGTCGTGGTCCGTCCTCGACGTCGCTGGTGCCCGGAAGCTGTCGTGGTACGCGATGCGTGAGGTGCTGTCCGCGCGCGCCGTGCTCCCCACAGCGCCGTCGTCGCCCCACGCGCTGACGCTGGTCAACGACACCCGCGAGGACTGGGACGTCGCAGTGACCGTTACCGTCGCGACGACGGCGGGGGCAGTCCTAGACGCGCGAACCTCGTCGGTGCGCGTACCCGCGCTCGGTCACCTCGAGGTGGGCCCCCCCGAGGGTATGGCGGCGGGCGGCGACGTTGTGCTCGTGGACGCGGGCGACCGGCGTGGTGCCCGGTGGCTTGGCACCGACATCGAGCTCGGCAACGCCGAAGCCGCCGTCGAGCTCACGTTCGGTTCAAGGGACGCCGGTGCGGTGACGGTCGAGGTGCGCGCGGAGGGCCTCGTGCGTGACCTGGTGCTGCTCGCGGAGACCGACGCCCGCCTGCCGGACGCTGTAGTCGACGACCAGCTCCTCACGCTGCTACCGGGAGAGACAGCCACGTTCACCGTGACCGCTGCTCGGGCGGGCGAGCTCGACGCACAGGAATGGGCCGCGTTGCTGGGGGCGTCGGGCCCCCTCGCCGTCACCGTGCCCGCGACTGCCTAGGCCGCCTGCCGTGCCACTGGTGGACATGTCACTGGAGGACTTGCAGGCGTACCGCCCCGCACTCACACCCCCGGCCGACCTCGCCGACCGCTGGGCCGCCACCCTCACCCAAGCGCGACGCCACGACGTGGACGTGAGGGTCGAGCCGGTCAAATCCGGGCTGACGGTCGTCGACGTCTTCGACGTGACGTTCGCAGGATTCGGCGGTGACCCCGTCCGGGCCTGGCTCCAGCGGCCGGCCGGGGCGCAGGGCCCCCTGCCCGTCGTCGTGGAATACAACGGCTACGGCGGTGGGCGAGGGCTGCCGCACGAGCGCCTGTTCTGGGCTGCCGCCGGATACGCCTACCTGTTCATGGACACCCGCGGTCAGGGGTCGGCCTGGGGGAGCGGGGGGCACACCGCCGACGCATCCGCCGGTGCCGCGGCGGGCGACCCGGCGCATCCCGGTTTTATGACCCGCGGTGTACGTGACTTCGACACGTTCTACTTCCGCCGCCTGCTCACCGATGCCGTGCGAGCCGTCGACGCGGTGCGGACCATCCACGGCATCGACCCTGATCGCGTCGTCGTGGCAGGTGGCAGTCAAGGTGGAGGGTTGGCAATCGGGGTCGCCGGGCTGGTGGACGGGCTCGCCGCTGTCCTGCCGGACGTCCCGTTCCTGTGCCACATCCGCCGCGGAGTCGAGGTCAGCGACGCCGACCCCTACGGCGAGGTGGCCCGATACCTGTCGGTGCACCGCGGCGCGGTCGACGACGTGTTTCGCACGCTGGCCTACGTGGACGGGGTGCACCTGGGAGCCCGGGCCACCGCACCGGCGCTGTTCTCCGTGGCACTGATGGACCCGGTCTGCCCACCCTCGACGGTGTTCGCCGCGTTCCACGCCTACGGCGGGCCCGCCCAGATCGAGATCTACCCCTTCAACGGCCACGAGGGCGGGCAAGGGCACCACCAAGTGCGCCAGCTCGCCTGGCTGGCCACCGTGCTCGACCCCTGGAGAAGCAACCATGACACCCGGTGACCGTGATTACCTCGCCGCTCAGCGCGCCGACCTGCTGCGCTTCGCCGCCGGGTCCCGTCACGACCTTGGCTTCGGCTACCTCGACGCGGAAGGGACCCTGGACCCGAACAAGCCGGTCGAGCTGTGGATTACGTGCCGAATGACGCACGTGCTGAGCCTCGGTGTGCTCGCCGACGAGACGCCGGCCCCGGGAGGGCCGGACCGCGCCGCGATGACCAGGCTCGCCGCACACGGCGTCGCCTCTCTGCGTGAGGCACTGCGCGACACCGAGCACGGCGGCTGGTACGCCGCCGTGGGTCCCGAGGGCTCCGTCGACGACGCGAAGCAGGCATACGGGCATGCCTTCGTCGTGCTCGCCGCCACGTCGGCCCGCGTCGCAGGGATCGTCGGTGCCCAGGAGCTGCTCACCGAGGCACTCTCGGTCCAGGACCGCTACTTCTGGGACGATAAGGAGGGTCTCGTCGTCGAGCAGTGGGACAGCGCCTGGACCCGGCTAGACCCGTACCGCGGCGTGAACGCGAACATGCACACGGTCGAGGCGTACCTGGCCGCGGGTGACGTCACCGGTGACACGACGTGGCATCACCGGGCGGGCCGCATCGCGGCCACGGTCGCCGGCTGGGCGCGCGGCAACGACTGGCGGATCCCGGAACACTTCACCGCCGACTGGGCGCCGATGCTCGAGCACCACAGGGACAAGCCGGCCGACCCGTTCCGCCCGTACGGTGCCACTGTCGGGCACGGCCTGGAGTGGGCGCGGCTGCTGGTCGCGGTGGACGCAACCCTGGGCGCCGACTCGCCCGGCGGCTTGGTCGAGGCCGCCGTCGCACTGTTCGACCGCGCCGCAACCGACGGTTGGGCCGTCGATGGGGCGGACGGGTTCGTCTACACCACTGACTGGGACGGCGCTCCGGTTGTGCGGGCGCGGATGCACTGGGTGCTGGCCGAGGCGGTCAGCACTGCCACCGTCCTGCACCGAGTCACCGGTGACGCGCGCTACGCCGAGGACGCCGCCCGGTGGTGGGCGTACGCCGACCGGTACCTCGTCGACCACGAGGAGGGCTCGTGGCATCACGAACTCGACCCGGGCAACGCCCCGGCGGGGGAGACGTGGCCGGGTAAGCCCGACGTCTACCACGTCTACCAGGCCGCGCTCCTGCCCGAGTTGCCGACGACGCCGTCGTTCGCCACCGCAACGGCCGCTGGCATGGCGGGCGCCCGGTGAGCGAAGTGAACCGCTCCGCGCCGTTCCTTGTGGTCGGCGAGAGCGTGGCCGACATCGTGACGTCGGTGGCGGGAGCCGTCGACGTCCACCCCGGGGGAAGCCCGGCGAACGTCGCGTTCGGGCTCTGCCGGCTCGGCCGGGAGGTGACGCTGGTGACCGCTCTCGGTGACGACGCGTACGGCTCACTGATCCGCACGCATCTGGAGGGTGCCGGCGTACGGGTCGTGACCGCGGGGTCGGCCCGCTCGACGGCCACCGCGATGGCGCACCTCGACGAGACCGGTGCGGCCACCTACACATTCGACATCGAGTGGGACCTCGGCCCGGCTGCCCTACCGGTGACGCCCCTGCATGTGCACACCGGGTCGATCGGCGCCGCGATGGAGCCCGGCGCTGCTGCGGTCGCGGACATGATCAAGTCGCTCCGCCGCGTCGCCACAGTGAGTTTCGATCCCAATGTCAGACCGGCGCTACTCACGGAACGGGCCGCCGTACGGCACCGGCTCGAGGACCTCCTGGTCCACACCGACGTCATCAAGGCGAGCGACGAAGATCTGCGCTGGCTATACCCCGACGTGGAGCCACTCAACACCGCCGCGAGCTGGCTCGCTCGCGGACCTTCCGTGGTCGTCTTAACGCAGGGGGCCGCGGGGTCGACCGCTCTAAGTCGTGCCGGTGACGTCACCATCTCTTCGACGCACGTAGACGTCGTCGACACGGTAGGCGCCGGCGACTCATTCATGGCCGCACTCCTTGACGGATTGCACGAACAGGATCTACTGGGCACCGCGAACCAAGACAGGTTGCGCGACATCTCCCTCGGTACTTTGCGCCACGTCGTAAGCCGCGCGTCTCGCGCGGCCGCCATCACAGTCTCCCGGGCGGGCGCGATGCCGCCGACTCGCCTCGAGCTCGATCACGCCGCGAGTTCAGGGCTGAGTGCGTCGGCGCCCGCACGGCGTCCCGGCGACGGGGGCGACGGCGATGTCCATGCCGGGTGATGAGGAGGCGGGCGAGATGGACTGGGCGTCGCTTCTCGAGGACGGCAGAATCACGCACCAGGATGCTCTCGCGAGCGTGGACGATGTCGTGCGTCCCGGTGGTGACAGGGTCCTGATCCTCCGGCTCGCGGGGGGGCTCAGCCTGGACGTCCTGCCGGACCGCGGGCTGGACCTCGGTGCAGCGTGGTCGGGGAGTGTGCCGCTGGCGTGGCGATCGCCTCAATCGGCGGATCCTGGCCCTGGCCACGGTTGGAATGAGCGTTTCCTGGGCGGACTTCTGGCAACGTGCGGGCCCGACAACATCGGTGCGCCTCGCGGTGCTTCCGGGCAGCACGGCACCCATCACCTGACGCGCGCTGAGGACGTGCGCTGGTGGCGACAGCGGGCCCCGGAAGGGATCGACGTTCACGTTCGTGGCCGGATCACCCACTCGTCGAGTGGGTCCTGGATCGTGATCGAGCGGGAGATCGTAACCGGAACCGCGCGGCCCTGCGTCGAGGTGCGGGACACCGTGCGCAACGAGGGCAATAGCCCAGCTGCGGTTCCGCTGCTCTACCACGTGAACCTCGGAGCCCCCATGCTGCGACCCGGGGCGCGAATGAGTGTGGACGCCGGCACGGCGGTACTGCGTGATCCGTGTCCACCAGGACAAGACGCCCTCAGCCTGCCGCACCCGAGGGACGGCCTCGACGCCGTCGTGGCAGAGCACCCCGGCATCCGGAGCCACGACGGCTGGGCACGGGCCACGCTCACCGAGACGGGGCTCGGGGCCGATGTGGCGGTCGAGTGGCGCACCGACACGCTGCCGCGGCTGTGCACCTGGAACAATCCCGCTCGGGGCGGCTGGGTCCTGGGAGTCGAGCCCACCAATGCCCCGCTGTTCGGATCCGAGCGCGAGCTGCCACACGCTGGCGCGCCCGTTCTCCAACCCGGACACGCGTGGAACACCGTGGTCCGTGTTGCTGTCGTCCCCACGCTCGCTCCATCGGCCAAGCGCCCAACGGCGGGATCGGCACACCCCAACAACCAGCGGAGGGCTTGGCGGCTGCGCTGACTGATCGGTCGCGACGTGGCAACAGCGGCTCTATTTCCGTGCCGGGATGCCATCGGGCCTTTTTCCCCGACTCGCTGAAGGGCTGACCACGTCCGGTCGCAACCGGAATGTACTCGTGTTCGAATCCCGCCAAAGTGAGCCAGGATCGAGCGAGACTGGACATGGCCGGACGCCCAGGCTGGGGACACCTCAAGGCCCAGCGAGCACGTGGTCCACTCCCTGCCACGCGATTACCGACAAGGCGCACACAGTGAGCACGGGACTGCTCGAACGGCTGCGGTGGAGGCATGCGGTGCATGTCAGCACGTGGCGCTAGTCATGAGGACGAAGTGTCGAAAGCAGGTTCTAATCGAGGCGCCTGCTCAACCCGCGCGGTGATGGTTGCCGGCGTGAGGACGCGCGCTTTGGCCGCGCGGCGACCGCGCATCGGAACGGGAGTTGGCCGTTGCTGCGGCGCCGGTGGGTGACCGCCCTCTGCTCGCTTCCAAGCTCGGAATGCGGGACGATGGGACCATGGCTCAGGAGAAGCGCGTGATTGTGACTGATGACCTCGATGGCAGTGAGGCCGCTAAGACGTACACCTTCGCTTTCAATGGCACGCAGTACGAGATCGATCTTGGCGCAGCTAGCCGTGATGCTCTCATCAGGGCGTTGCAACCGTTCATCGACTCTAGCCGCCGGGTGGGCAGCAAGGCCTCGAACCGGTCGGCATCCGGGTCGGCCGACGACTCGCGTGCTGTCCGCGACTGGGCCCGCGCGAACGGGCTCACGGTGCCCGACCGTGGCCGGATTCCCAAGGCGGTTCGGGAGGCTTACGCCAGCCGATGATCGCGCGCGGCAACCGGCCGTGAAGGATGGGTGCCTTCGGCGTGAGTCCGAAGGTCGCCAACGGCGGATGGCCATGCTGGCCCGGGACGAAGTGGTGTCGGGTGGCGCCGTGATGTGTGGTGCGGGCTCAGGTGACCGCGAGAATGGGCCGGGGCCGACTCCGGTAGGCGGGTCGCGCGTTTGCACGCTCGACGGCAGAGCGACTGTCCGCACCTCCCGTGACCCCGGCGCCCGCCGCCAGCTCTCGGGTCAGCGCGTGGGTGGGCGAGGCCCGGTGGAGCTCGTGCTGGGCGTTCGGAGCTGCTGCCGTGATGCCGTTCGGAGTGGGGCGCGGGTTGCGAGCGGCGCTGCCTACCTGTGTGTATGAAGTCGGTTCGAGCCGAGCGTCGGGGGCGTCGTGCCACGGGTTGCCCAGCCGTTCTCGGGGGCGGGCCGTGGTGATGACGCTGCACCGGCTGTCGGCCGGTGCGGGCTACCAGTACCTCCTCAGGCACACGGCAACCGGCGACTGCGACCGGTCGGGAGCGACGTCGCTGACTGGGTACTACGCCGCGTCGGGTAATCCGCCGGGACGGTGGTGGGGCTCGGGGTTGGCCGGCGTTGGCTTGCCGGCCGGGGCCGTCGTCAACGAGGACGCCATGGCGCAGCTGTTCGGTGCTGGGAGGGATCCGGTCACCGGTGTTCCGCTCGGCCGCGCGTACCCGTCGTTCACCCCGGCGCGAGAGCGCATTGCTGCCCAGGTCGCTGCGTTGCCTGAGGCGATGTCGGGGGACGAGCGCGCTGCCGCGATCGACGCCATCACGCGGGTCGAGCTGGCCAAGCCGCGCCCGGCAGCCGTCGCTGGCTTCGACATGACATTCACGCCACCGAAGTCGGTGTCGACGATGTGGGCGCTGGCAGATCCGACCACGCAGCAGGCCGTCATCACCGCGCACCACGCGGCGGTGGAACAGGCGCTGGTGTTCTTCGAGCGCACGGCGCTGTTCACCCGGACCGGGACGGCGGGGTGCCAGCAGCGCCGGACTCGGGGGATGCTCGCGGCGGCGTTCGACCACTGGGACTCGCGCGCCGGGGACCCGAACCTGCACACCCACGTCGTGGTGGCCAACAAGGTCCAGGCGCCCGATGGACGCTGGCTGTCGGTCGACTCCCGCGCCCTGCACCACGCCGTGGTGAGCGTCTCGGAGGTCTATGACGACCTGCTGGCCGACGAGCTCGCGCGCCGCCTGCCGGTGTCGTGGTCCTGGCGCCACCGCGGCCCGCGTCGCTCCCCGGGCTTCGAGGTGGACGGGGTTGATGACGGGTTGATGGCGGAGTTCTCCACCCGCACGACGCAGATCGACGAGGCGATGACGGCCACGGTGGCGCAGTTCTACGCGACACACGGCAGGGGCCCGAACCGGATCGAGATCTCTCGACTGCGTCAGCAGGTCACGCGCGCGACCCGCCCGGGCAAGCATGTCCAGCCTCTGGGTGACCTGATCGCGGGGTGGCGGCGACGCGCGTTCGACCGCACGGGCAAGAGCCCTCAGGAACTGACGGCCGCGGTGCTCCGCGACTCACACATCGTCGCGGTGACGGGCGAGCAGATCTCAGAGACCGTGATCGACCACCTGGCCGAGCACACCACCGCCCAGGTGATGCAGCGCCGGTCGACGTGGACCCGGTGGAACGTGCTGGCCGAGGCAGCCAGGTCCACGCGCGGGTTGCGCACGGCCAGCCCCGCCGACCGGCAGGCGTTGCTGGACCGGGTGTGCGAGGCGGTTCTGGTGCGGTGCGTCAGTCTCGAACCGCCCGAGCTGTTCACCGTGCCGGGGGAGTATCAACGCCCCGACGGGTCGTCGGTGTTCGCCCGCCCTGGGGAGGCCCGCTACACCCATGAGAACGTCCTGGCTGCGGAGCAGCGGTTGCTCGACGCCACCGATGACGTCGCCGCTCCCAGCGCCGACACAGCCCGCGCCGCAGCCGTGGATCTCGCCGCGTCGATGCGCCGCGCGGACGGCCGCACCTTCACCCTCGCTACGGATCAGGTTGACGCCATCCGGACCATCGCGGGCTCCGGTCGGCGAGTCGAGGTGCTGGTCGGACCGGCCGGAACGGGGAAGACCACGACCCTGGCTGGCCTGAAGCAGGTGTGGGAAGCCGCGCACGGGCGGGGCTCGGTGATCGGGTTGGCTCCGTCGTCGACGGCGGCCGCCGAGCTTGCCGAGGCGTTGAGCATCGTGTGCGAGAACACCGCCAAGTGGCTGCACGAGTCGACCGGCCCCGGCGCCTTGCTCCGCACCACGTACCTCGAGCACCTCACCGGCGAACGCGACGCCGCCCAGCACACCGGTGACCTGCGCCGGCTGCGGACCGTCGACACGGCCATCGCCGACCTGACCGGCGAGCAGCGGCGCTGGGTGATGCGCCCTGGCCAGCTCGTCATCGTCGACGAGGCCTCCCTGGCAGGCACAGCGACCCTGGACGACCTGACCGCCCAGGCCGCCACCGCCGGGGCGAAGCTGCTGCTCGTCGGCGACCACGCGCAGCTGTCCGCCGTCGACGCAGGCGGCGCGTTCAACCTCCTCGCCGATCGCTCCCGCCTCGCCGTCCTGACGTCGCTGTGGCGATTCACCCACCGGTGGGAGGCCCGCGCCACCCGCGCCCTGCGCGACGGCAACACCGCCGTGCTCGACGTCTACGCCGACCACGAGCGGATTACCGCCGGGGCCGCGGAGGCGATGTGCGAGGCCGCCTACAGCGCCTGGCAGGCCGACACCGAGAACGGCACCCCGTCGATCCTCGTCGCGCCGGACACCCACACCGTGGGGGTCCTCAACACTCGCGCCCACAACGACCGGGTCACCGACGGCCTCGTCAGCGGGGGCGGCATCACGACCGGTGAGGGAACCGTCATCGGTGTCGGTGACCGGGTGGTGACCCGCGCGAACAGCCGCCGCCTGCGGGTCGGTGGCGGGTACGTGCGCAACGGCGACCTGTGGACCGTCACCGCCACCGGCACCGACGGCTCCCTGACTGTCACGAGGCTCACTAGGACCGGCACGGACACCGGCCACGCGGTCGTCCTGCCTGCCGACTACGTCATCGAGAACGTCGACCTCGGGTACGCGACCACCACCCACCGCGCTCAGGGCATCACCGTCGACCGCGCGCACGTCCTCGCGGCCCCCGGAATGACGCGGGAAAACCTGTACGTCGCGATGACCCGCGGCCGTCACGACAACCACGCCTACGTCGCCGTCGATGACGTCGATCCCGACTGCGACTACCTGCCCGACACCCACGCCACCCCCGACGGGCACGCCGTGCTCGCCACGATCCTGGCCACGTCCGGTGCGGAGCTGTCCGCCACCCAGACCGTCGCCGCCCGCCAGAACGCGGCCGGGTCGCTCAAGCGCCTTGAACCCATCCGCCAGACCCTGCTCGCCGATGCCTGCGCGCCCCGCTGGACCGCAGCCCTGGCCCGAGCGAGCCTGACCGACGACGACCTCACGCAGATCATCACCTCGCCGGCGTGCGGGCCGCTGTTCACCGCCCTCGAACGCGGCGCCGCCATCGGACAACCGATGGACGACGTCCTGGCCGACGTCCTCTCGTCCCGACCCATCAGCGGGCCCGACGAGGCAGTCCGCGACCTGGCCGCCGTGCTGCACCGCCGCGTCGCGACCTGGCTGGCCACCCAGGTCGACGACCCCACCACCATCACGACCCACCCCGACGTCGCGCACCTGTCACCCGGAGCCCGGGACACGCTGCGTCAGGTCGACGAGCTCATCGCCGCCCGCGTCGAGGCCCTCACCGACCACGTCATGACGTCCCAGCCCGGATGGGTCACCGCTCTGGGACCGATGCCCGACGACGACGCAGGACGTCAGTCCTGGCGTCGCCAGGTCGCCGCGACCGTCGCACACGAGGACTTCACCAACGGACCCACCGTCATCCCGGGTCAGCAGCGATCCGCCGCGGAATTTCCAGTCGCCGTGTCTGTTCCCGATGCGGTCCAAAGCCGGTCCCTGTGAGCCGACGACGCACACCGGCTGAGCCGGCAGGGGACGGGTTCTACCCGCAGGCCGAGCTCCCGCAGCCCTTCGGCCCTTCGGTGCCGATCTGCTGGGCAGCGCACACCCCGGACAACCAGCGGTTGTACCTGGAAGACCTCGACACCTGGGTCACCTGGCTCGTCGGTCACTACAGCCTCGACCGCCGCAGTGTCCCGCAGTGCTGGGCCCAGCACTGGGAGCTCGTCGAGGAGCTCGCCGCTCTCCACCTCGCCTGGGAAGGCGCCTTCGCCACGACGGCGCACGCGGACGCACCGCTGGCCTGGCACGAACGGTTCGAAGCAGCACGCCGCCGGCTCGCCGACTGGGCGGCCCGGTCAGGGTGCCGGCCGGGCGAACACCGCGGCTGAGGCAACACCGGCACGACGGCGAGGCGTTGCGGCGACGCCGCGGATCCGGCCCCCTGCCGTCAGGGTGCACCACGACCCACAGCGGGGATGAGCAGGGCCCGTCCGGGTCCGATCAGACCGACGGCGAGAGACCTCCAGCGGCGGTGGCCGGGTGCGGCTGCGGCTCGCGAATGTGATGGAGCTTCGGCGGCAGCGGTGCGCTCGCGGTGTCGCCTGGTGTCATGGCGCGAGCGGTCGTGATGACGGTGGTCATCGCCTCGCGCAAGAGGTCGATGTCGCCGCCGGACCATCCGGCGAGGTAGGGCACCGAGTAGTCGGCGGCGTTGAGCCCGGCCTGGGCGGTGACGAGGTAGGCGATGGACTCGGCCTCGACCTCGGCCTGCCCTCGGCATGTCCGGCTGGTGGCGTACTGGGTGAAGCGGTGCTCGTGATTGGCGCGGATGTGGCCGAGCTCATGGGCGAGCGTCTTCGCGCTCTGGGCGGAGCTGAGCGAGTCGTCGACGCGCACGACCCGTGCGGTGAAGTCGGTGTAGCCGTTGGCGGGCCGGCAGGGTCCACGCTCGAGCCTGAACCCGGCGTCCGTGGTGAGTGCGGCCAGGTGCGCGGCGAGGTGCTGCGGGGCGTCGCCGTCCAGGAGTCGGGGGGTGACGTCGGGCAGAGGTTCGCCGTCGGTCTGCGTGACGTCGAAGACGTGTACGACCTTGAACCCTCGCAGGACGCGCCGCACTTCGTCGGCGGGCACGTCCCGGGAAGGCGGCGTGTCGGCGGGACGGCCCGCGGGCGACACGGGTGCAGCGGCGTTGTCGTCGTTCTTGTAGATGCACGGCGCGAGGATCGCGATGCCGTGCTCACCGCGGTTGACGTGCCGGCCCAGGCTGTTCCAGGTGCGGATGCCGGCGACCCGGGTCGCGTCCGGACGCTGGGTGGCGATGAGCAGGATGTTCGACGGGGAGTAGTCGTGGAAGCGTGCCGCGGCCTGCAGCATGCGCATCCACGCCTCGGAGCCGGCGAGGTCGGCGACGGCCTCGATCAGTCGGTCGTGCAATGCCTCGAGCTTGTCCTGCGCGGACGGTCCCTCTCGTCGGGTCCGCATGGCCCCCTCACCGTCCCGACGGCGCGGGGTGCGCGGTGCCGGCTGGCAACTTCGCGCCTTGGCAGACGGGGTCAGACCAGCCGAGGTAGCCGCGGCCGTCGAGGTAGCCGGCGTTGAGCTGGGCGAACGAAATGAGGTAGACCCCGCCGTAGTTGCCGGTGGCGGAGTCGAACACCTCGTTGGCGGTGACCTTGATCCTTTCTGGGTCGCAGCCGGCGTCGGCTTGGACCACCACCGAGACGTGCCCAGCCGGGCGGCCGGTGTTCCAGAACACGAACGACCCCAGCGGTGGGCAGGTGTCGCCGGGGCGGGCGCGGCCAGCGGCCACCATGGTGTTCCAGTGAGCTTTGGCTGTGGTGTATCCGGAGCTGGCGTATCCGTAGGCGCGGCAGGCCAGGCGGTCGCACAGCTGGTGCCACCCGCTGGGGACACCGACGTACGACAGTGCGGTCTGGACCGCGGTCGCGACGTCGTGCGGAGTCCCCGGCGGGACGACGACGTCGCCCGTCCCGCCCAGTTTGGGCATGCACCCGACGCCGGACGTAGCCATGGGGTCGGACGGCCGCCCCGTGGAGGCATCCACCTGCTCAGGCAGCTGCTCGGGCAGGTCGGATCCGGTTCCGGCTTCCGTGGCGGTGCTCCACGCGGCAACCCGCTCGTGGACGTTGCCGATGAACCGTTCGGTCGTCGCCGGGATGGCCGGGTAGGTGCGCAGCCGGGACTCGCCGGCGTTGTGGGCGATGATCAGCGCGTCCAGGACCGGCAGCGCCGACGAGGCCCAGGTCGGGTGGTCGGCGCGGATCTCGCGGACCCCGGCGAGCCGGGCGCACAGGTACTTCCCGCCAGTGCTCGCGTGGATCGTGCCCTCCTTGATGTCCCAGACGCCGTTGTGGTCCAGGTCGGCTGACCAGGGGTGCCCGTAGGCGCCGGCCCACACGCTGGCGTTCATCTGCAGCAAGCCCCAGGTCCCGCCGTTGGAGTCGTCGGCGTAGGCGTCGGGGTGGAACCCGGACTCCTGTGCCATGACGGCGGCGATCCACGGCTCCGGCAGGTCCGGGCACGCCGCCTTGGCCTCGCGCACCCACGCCCGGGCCTGGACCGGGACCGGTGCGTCCCCGGCCAGGGAGCCGCCTGCTGAGGTCTCGATGCAGGCGAGGGCCGATCCGCCGACGCCCAGCGCGGCGATGATGGCGATCAGCGGGATGGCCAGTACACCGAGGCCGCTGGCTGTGACGAGGGACCGCATCATGGCAGGGCACCTCCGGCGGCGGCCGCGGTGGCGGCCTCGACGTTGTGTTGGCCGTCGCGCAGTGCGTCGGCGTCCGGGCGGGCGGGCCAGCCGCACAGGTCGATGACGACCGGCCGGGACTGGCGTAGGAGCAGCACGCCGGTGCCGAACGGCAGGGTGCGCAGCACCGACGGCGCCATGACGGGCACCATCCGCACCGAGGTGGACGTCGACCGTTCGCCGGCGCGGCCGCGGGACCGGGTTTCGGTGAGCTCGTCGATCTCGCCGAGGAGGCGGGCGACGTCGTCGAGGTCGCGGTACTTGGCCAGGCCCCCGAGGACGAGCTTGACGGTGGCGGCGTCCCAGATGGCGTCGGCGGCGTGCTCGCCCCACCGGTTGCGGGCCTGGGCCAGGGACTGCAGGACCGCCAGGGTGGTGATGCCCGAGCCGCCGCCTTCGGCCATGAGCTGGGGCAGGGACGGCAGCGGGGTGAGGTTGGCGATCTCGTCCAGCGCCAGGAGCAGGGGCGGGTCCAGGCGGGCGCCGGGGGAGCGGGCGGCCAACCCCCTCGCGGTCTCGGTGATGTCCTCGACGAACGCCGCGACCAGCGGGGCGCACGACCCGGAGGACACGGCCGACGCCAGCAGGTACAGGGTGCCGCAGTCGCGCAGGAACGCGGTGGGGTCGAACTCCTCGCCGGGGGCGGGGTCGACGGCGGTCAGGACGTCGGGGTCGGCCAGGGCTGCCAGGGACTGGCGCACGCCGAGCCAGACGGAGTCGCGGGTGCGGGGGTCGGCGTGGACGGCGGCCTCGAGGGCGTCGGCCCACCCGGTGGCGGCGCCGGTGTGGCGGTTGAGGATGGTCACGGCGTCCTCGGCCAGGGCGGGGTTGAGGGACCACCGGTACAGGTCGACGGCGCGTCGCCCGTCCAGGGCGGCCGCGTGGAGCAGGCAGCGTAGGGCGGTCTCGGTCTGCCCGGCCCAGAAGTCCGAGTCGGACACGGTCCGCCCGAACCCCGCCCCGGCCGCCAGGCCTCTGGCCCGCACCAGAGCGGTCCGGGGTGTCTGGCAGCCACGGACGGGGGACCAGCGCAGCCCGCCGGGCAGACCCGCGAGGCGTTGGGGGTCGAAGATCGCCACCGGGCCTCGCCGGGCTCGGGCGTCCATCGTCACCGCGAGGGTGTCCGGTCGGGTGGAGGTCGCCACGACCGGCCCGGGGGCGTCGAGGATCCAGGGGATGACCACGTGCAGGCCCTTGCCCATGCGGGGAGGCCCGACGAGCAGGGCCGAATCCTCGACCGAGCACCACAGCTCACGCCCGCGGGCCCGGCCCAGCCGGTACCCGAGGTCGTGGGCGCCGGGTCGGGTTAAGGCTGGTCGCACGACGGGACCACGCCGCACCAGGGCCTTCCGGCCGGCGGCGCTCTGGGCCTCACCGGGGGTCGCCAGACCCGGCAGGTTCCTGAACTGCGCCGCCTCAGCACCTGCCCGGCCGGACCACCGGCCTCGTAGTCGCCAGGCCAGCACACCGCCGCCTGCCACGACGGCCAGGACGAGGACGGTCGCCGACCAATAGAGCACCGGACCGGGCAGCTGGTGCGGTGTCGGCCACGCTGCGGCGGGGTCGCTCATCGACCCGAGAGCACCGAGCGCGGCGATCGGGCCGCCGTCGGGCACACCCCGCCGCGTGACCAGGCAAGCGATGACGGCACCGCACCACAGCAGCGCCCCGAAGCCGAGCACCGCGGACCCCGCGGCCAGCAGCCAGTTCGTCAGGTCCGGCGCCATCGACTGCCCCGGCCCGGCCCCGTAGCGGGCGGGACGGCGCGGTGCCGGCCTCACTGGCCGACTGCCTGGGGTGCGGGCTCCAGCTCGGGGACCACCGTCAGCGCCGGCCGGCCAGGACGGGCCAGGGCATGGGGCAGCTCGTGGGCGATGCGGCGCAGCGCGCCGGTGACGATGTGCCCGGTGTCGACAAGGTCACCGATGCGCAGTCCGGGGTTATCGGCGCCGGCGAGGAGCTGGCCGGCGCCGTTGTCCGCGATGCGCTGGACCTGGTCGGCGGCGACGTCGCCCGCGGCGCGGCGGGGATGGATCAGGCGCCCGCTGTCGACCGCCTCACGCAGGTTAGGCAGCGACGGGCACGGCAGGTGGTGTCCTAGGCGGCGGGTGGCTGCCGTGACGGTGACCAGGTCGACCGGTTGGCCGAGCTCGGACAGCTCGACGGTCGCTGCGTACACCGTCCGCCAGATCGGGGTCACGACGTACCCGGGCGGCAGCCACGCGGCGACCGAGCCGATGGCGGCAGGGTGGGCGATCAGTGCACCGACCAGGGCGGCCTCGTGGGCGTGCTCGGCAACCTGGTCGCGGCGCGGGTGCAGGCGCAGGTACTTGTCGGCCGACAGGCGCAGGTCGCGGCTGGACAGGGCTGCTCGCAGCCGCGCGGGCGGCTCCGGGTACCCGGCCGGCTCCCCGGTGGCGCGGGCCCATCTCGTCGCGCAGGAGTCCAGGCCGGCGTCGACGAGCCCCGAGCAGTTGACCACCGGCGCCGGTCCGCCGCTGAGCGCCGACTGCAGCGCTCCGGCGCGCATCAGCACGCCGAGGCCGGCGACCTCTCGCCGCAGCCCGGCGTCGAGGACCATGCGCGCGTACACGGCCGGTTCGGGGCTGGTGGGGGCGGCGGCGAGGAGGTCGTGGATGCGGACGATGTCGGCCCGGCGTGGACCGAGGTCACCGACCATCTGAGCGCCCAGGTCCTGGGCGGTCAGGGGTTTGCCGGCGAGGTGGTGCTCGTGGATGACCCGGTAGACGTGGGCGTGCCACAGGTCGGCGAAGTCGCCCGGGCGCAGCCAAGTCCCGACATCGGCGGTCGCCTGGGGCCGGTAGAGCAGGGAGCCGAGGGTGGCCTGTTCGGCCAGCCGCACGGCGTCGTCGCGGTTGATCATCGGGCCACCTCCGGGGGCCGTTGTGGGCTGGTGCCGCGCATGGCGGCGTCGGTGTCGACGACGGCGAGCTCGTCGGCGTGCAGGTGGTGGCGCACGACGTGGGAGCGGCCGGGCATTCTCCACAGGCCGATCCCACGGGGCAGCGCCGCGAGCAGGTCTCGTTCGGGGCGGGTCAGGCCGAGTGAGGTCGCGGTAGCGGTGAGCTGGTCGGCTTCCTGCCGGTACACGATGCGGGTGGAGCAGTCGGCCAGGAGCCCTTCGGCCAGGGAGCGGGCCTCGGACCCGGTGGCGCCGACCGCGTCCAGGTCGGACAGGCGGTGCAGGACCATGAGGTTGGCGATGCCGTAGGCGCGTGAGAGCTTCCACTGCGATTGCAGCCGGCGGATCAGCGGTACCGAGCGCAGCAGCCGCCACGCCTCGTCGTAGATGACCCACCGCCGCACCGAGCTGCCGTGGCCGGGGGTCGTGGTCAGGGCGGCGTCGAGCCACCCGGCCGCGCAGGTCATCGCCAGCTCCAGCGCCTGGTCGTCGCTGCCCAGGGCCGACAGGTCCAGCACGACCATCGCCGCGTCCGCGTCCAACCGGTACGTCGAGGGGCCGTCGAACATGCCCGCGAGATCGCCCCGGATCAGGCGCCGCAGCCCATGAGCCAGGTCGCGACCCTCGAGCGCGTCCGGGCGTGGTGAGTCCAGGGCCGTCACGATGTCCGCAAGTGTCGGCGACCCGGTGCGACCGGTCGCCGCGGTGACCGCGGTGTCCAGGACGGTGTGCTCGACGGCGGCAAGGTCCCGGCGCAGCGCCGTCGCGGCCAGCGCGGCGAGCAGGCGCAGTCGGTGAGCGTGCGCGACGGCACGGTCGGCGGCGGGAACGTCGAGCGGGTTGAGCCGGGTCGGCAGACCCGGGCCCAGGCGCACGACGACGCCGCCCACCGCATCGGCGACCGGTCCCCACTCGCCTTTCGGGTCGCCGGGGACGTACACGCGGCGCCCCGCGGCCACCGACCGCAGCGCGAGGGTCTTCGCCAGGGCGGACTTACCCTGCCCGATCACCCCGGCCAGCAGCACGTTCGGGTTCGTCAGGACCCCGGTGGCGTACAGGTCCCAGGGGTCGAAGCAGAACGGCTCCCCGGTCAGCGCGTCGGTCCCGACCAGCACCCCGGTCGAGCACGACGGGGCGAGCAGGAACGGGTACGCGCCGGCGAGGGTGGCCGACGACGCCCGGTGCGGCGGTAGCTGCAACGGCGGGCCGCCCGGCATGGTCCGCCGGCTCACAGCACGCCCCGCGCCAGTGGCAGCGCGGCGGCCGCGTGTGCGACGGCCTGCTGCCCGACCAAGCGGCGCACCTCGCACAAAGCCTGCGCGGCGGCGCCCTCGGTGGCGGTGCACGCCACCTCCAGCTCGTCGAGCGTGGCAGCGGTGACCGTGATGAGCCCGGTGAAGCGCAGGTCCCCGTGGCCGGCGACGAGCTCGGCCTCACGGCGAGCCAGCTCCGCGACCTCGGCGCGGGTGGCCTCGTCCTCGACCTGGCCGATCCGTACGCGCCGGGTCGCGTCGGCCGCGTGCTCGACCTTCGCCCGACGGATCTCCCGCAGCGCCTGCGCGGTGGGAACCGGCTCGGCGATGACGCTCACCGTCCGGGTCGCCGTGGTCGAGACGAGCAGGGGCTGCAGGAACGCGGGGTGCACCTCGCTGCGCGGCCACTGCGCCACCCAGTACGTCGCGTGGGTACCGGAGTCGGTGCGCAGGTGCGACCAGTGCTCCCGCGCCCCCATCGCTCCCAGGAGGGTGGACCCGGCCGGCCGCGCGTCGTCGCCGCGGGACGGGGGCGCGGGGGCGATGGCGTCGCGCGCACCGACCGGGTCGTAGGTGGTGCGCAGCACCGCACCGAGATCGCCGACGTCGACCCAACGGTCGACCGTCAGCTCGGCACTACGCAGGCCGTCGCTGATGGCGGTGAGGTCCTGTTCCAAGCTCTGGACGGCGGCTGCGGTCAGCCGCCGGGCGCTGCCGCGGGGGATGCGCAACGCGACGGCGACGAAGGCCTCCGGTCGCCGGGCGGTGGCCGTGACGTCGTCGAGAAGCTCGGCTACGACCCGACCCGCGAACGACGCAGACGTCGCGGCGTTGCGCTGCCACCACGATCGCGCGGCCGCCGATCCACCCGCCACCGTGCGGGCCAGCACCTGCATGCGCACCACGTGCGGCGCCTGGCAGGCCGCTGACAGCACCCGCCCCCAGCCGCCGACCTTGTGCTCCTGCGCGGCGGCGTCGTCCAGGACGAAGCCCGCACCGTGCACGCGGGCGACCGCGGTGACCGTGCCCGCCCGTCGGTCGAGCACCAGCGCGGCACCCAGGGTCGGCGCCGCGGTCACCGACACCGCGCCGGCGATCCCCGGCAGAGTGAGCTCCGTCGGGGCCAGCAAGACCGGAGCAGCGACGAGGGTGGTCGCGCCGGTGCGCGAGCGCACCTGCCACGAGCCGACCAGGGGCAGCCAGGTCAGCAGGGGACGGCCACGCACGGTCACCGTCGCGAGTGCCGCGAGCGGCACCCAGGCCGGCGCCCCGGCAACCAGCCCGGGGACACCGGCGGAGTAGATCTCCACGAGGGCAATCACCAGTGCGAGTGCCAGCACGAGCAGCTGACCAAGTCCGAGACCGAGCAGCACGCCGCGGTGCTCCAGCGGGCCGAAGCGGACGGTCGGGACCTCGTTGGCGCTCACGGCCGACCGCCGGTGGTGGGGGGCGGTGTCGGGGCTGGGCGAACGGGTGTGGCCGCCGCCCGACCACGAGCCATCTTGGCCGCCGTTCCCGCGGCGCCGACGTGCCCGAGCAGCATCGTGGTGGCCGCATGCTGGGCCAGGCCCCGCGTCTGGGTACCGGCGTTGCGGGCCCCGCGCGTGATCGGACCGGCTGCGACCGCGGAGTTCATCACCGCGGCGGCCTCCATGCCCGACCAGTGCACGAACCGCCACGTCAGCCACGGCGCGAACACCGCGATCGACAGCAGCAGCAACCCGACAAGCAGGTCCGACAGGCCTGCCACACCGACCGGCTCAGTCCCGGTCGTCGCCGTGCTGTCGGGGCCGACGCCCGAGAACGCCGACGCGCCCACCACGAACACCACGACGATGACCAACTTGCTGAACACGAGCGCGGCGGCGATCTCGATCCAGCGGCGCGTCCATACCCGCGTCTGGTCCCACGCCGACCCGGCGAACGCGATCGGCGCCAAGACCGCGATGAGGATCAGGGCGGCCTTGCGGAACAGCAGCACTCCCCACAGCAGGAGGAAGCCGACCATCATTGCCAGCCCGAACACGATCGCCAGGCCCGGTGAGGCCACCAGTACGGGCGCGGAGAAGTCGAAGAACCGTCCCGCCGCCGCCGCGACAGTCGTCCCAGCGGACGCCGCCACGTACTCGCACAGCTCGTCGACCGCAGTCAGCGCCACCTGCGTCACCCCCAGGGCCAGCGCGGCACCGAGGACCGCCTTGCCCACGCCGACCACAGCCCGCGTCAGGCCGCCGGGCTCGCGCCGAAGCACCGAGGTCAGCACCTGCAGGGCGAAGAATGCGACCAGCACCGGCAAGGTGATCGTGGCGATCACCGCGACGTTGTCCCGCAACCACGACACCGACAGATCGATCGGGGTCAGCGAGTCGAGCGCCGTGAGGGCGCCGGTACCGATCTGGGCGGCCGCGTCGACGAACGCCGCACCCAGACCGCCGAGCACATAGTCCGACGCGCCCGCAGCGGCCGAGCCAGCGGCGTTGCTCGCCAGGTCGCACAGGAACGTAATCGGCCCGACGCATGGGTCCAGGGCAGCTACGGACATCTCAGATCGCCGAGCCCAAGCCCGAGAAGAACGTCACGATCGCGTTCGCCCCACCGATGAGCAGGGCACCGCCGGCCGCGACCAACACTCCGGTCTTTCCGCTCGAGGCGTTGGAGTAGTTGCCCTGCTGGTGCGCCACCGCCCAGATGATCACCGAGATCACCAGCCCGGCCACACACGCCACCAGGCCCCAGGTCAGCAGCGCACCGACGATGCTGCGCACCACCGGCAGCCCCGGCAAGCCGTCCTCATTCGGACTAATCCCTGGATCGGCCATCGGCACAACCCGTGCCGCCACCATCGAGAGCCACATGTCCCATACCCCGACCCGCTCGACCGGGCGCCCGCCCCCGACGGCGGAGCGCCTCATGAGCAGGTAGGAACGTCGACCTACAACATGGTGGTACCTGCGTGGGACTCGACCCGAAACCTCACCTCGGTAGGCGAGCCGGGCGCTCCGCCGCCTCAGCTCCGGTTCGTCCGCCCAGCTACGCGGGCACTGGGAAGCATCGACTGTGACCGCCGGAGGTAGGTGGCGGTCCGCTCGCGACGCTACTTGGCGCACTGGGTAAGGCGACGCCGCCATCCAGGTCTTCAACCCCGCCAGTCGGATCCGATGATGGCGGCACGCTGGAGGCGGCGTCCCCTACTGGCGACTCAGCGGACCAGGCCGCCGGACCAATGCGCCTTGTGTGCCCTGGCGATCTTCTTGAGGTTGCCCCGCACCACCCGCAGCGTGGCAGTCGACGGTGCTTCGTCGTCATGGTTGCCGGGGTTGAGGACCTTGGGGAAGGTAGTCCAGTTCCCCTTCTCGGTGCTGTCGAGAGCGAAGCCCCTGACCAGGGGGACCAGGTCGCCGAGGACCTTCGCTTCTCGTTCGACGTCCCCGAGGGCCGTCGGCGTGCCCTGCGCCGTGCGACCCGTAGCGATGATCTGTTTCGCCAGGCGCTCGGCGGCAGCCCGGTAGCTCAGAGAAGCCTGGCGGCGCCCCTTCGCGCCCGGCGAGTTGACCCCGTCCTCGGCGTCGAGCATCAATTGATCGAACACGTCTGAGGTCTGCGTCGCCTCGGTACCGGCAACGTGGTCGGTCAGCGTCAACTCGAAGGTGCGGTGGGCCTGTCCCGAGTGCTGTGCTGCAGTTAGTTGCGCGAGGTGGTGGTCGTAGGTCGTCAAGATGACCTGGGCGCCGGCGGCGAGCAGTGCGCCCACGGTGTTCTGAGCGAAGGTGAAGCGGTGGTCGGCGTCGCTGCCGGGGATGGGGTCGTCCAAGACGACCAGCGGTGTGCGGAGCAACTCTGTCCGGGCGAGGAATGTTGACAGTCCGAGGGCATTGAGCTGTGAGTCGCTGAAGACGCCTAGCGCGTGACGCTCGACTGGCGTAGCGGCCGGGTCAGTGCGCAGCGCCGCCATCAGGCTCACAAACGTGGTCCCGCTGGCGCGGCGCTGCACTCCGGCGAACGCAACGAGTTCCTCGGGGCGGATCGTTGACCACCAGCGTGTGATGCTGTCGCTCATTTGCTGAAAGCGTGAGTCAAGAATGTCGACCGCGGCGGTGGCCAACGCGCCCTCCGCCGCCGACAATCGGCTGTCGGCGGCAGCCCGGGCGGCTGCACTGCGAAGCTCCACGGCGATGTCGCCGGCGTGCTGCACCGCCCGCAGCAGCTCGGCAAGCCCGGCGCCAGCGGTCCGTGCCGCGACTACCGGCCTGACGGCCGCATGAAGGGCAGCCGCTGCCTCGTCGCTTACGTGTTGGGCGCTGCGGAGGTCCGCCATGGAGAGGGCTAGGTCCACTGCGGCGGCGCTGCTGGCGGTGCTGTTGACGTCCACCCTCGTGGTGATGGCTCCCATGTCAGCGCTCAAGGTCTCCTGGAGTGCGGACGCGGTGGAGCGGACGGCCGCCGCCGCAGCCTTCACATCCCGGGCGGCTGAGCAAGCGGTGATCAGTAGGGCCTCGTCCAACTCAAGTGTCGCCAACTGCTCCTTCGCGGTCTGGACCTGCTCGCCGCTCCAATGTGCGGCGGCGGGGACCGCAGCCTGAGCCTGCTGAGAGCACCTCCCGGCGTCCGCGATCGCTGCACGCAGTGCCGCGAGCGTGGCAAAGGCGGCGGCCTCGAGACCTTGACCGTGGCGAAGCGCATCACGGAGCACTTCGAGTCGCTCGGGGGTGAGCGCCTGGGGGGTCGCGCAGACAGGGCAGTCCACCGGCCCGGCCGCGTGCTGGATCGTCGGAGCGGCCAGTACCGCGTTGAAGATCGGCGCGAGCTCGGCGAGCTTGCGATCTGCTCGCCCGAGGGCCGCTGCGTACTCGCTGATATCGACCGGAGCGACATCCTCAGGCACCGAGCTGGCTGCGAACGCTCCCAGCGGAAACGCGGCCTCACGCTGCCGCTCGAGCATCGAGTCGAGGCCATCGTTCAGGTCGGTGAGGTCCTTCGGCTTCTTACCCAGGGCCTGCTCCCCGGCGGTGAGCAGTGCCCCCTGGACTAGTCCGGTCACCTGCTCCTCAGTGAGGGTCGAACGCGCGAAGCCGAGCGCGACGAATACGTCTTGGAACGGGGTGGCGCGCAGCGCCGTCAACATGCTGCCCCCGTTCGTCGGCGGCTGATTGCGCAGTCGTCGCCGCACCTGAGCGACGCGCTCTCGCAGCTCATCAAGGTCGGTCAGCGAGAGCAGTGACTTAAAGTACGCCACGCGCTGCTTGGGCTCGGTCGACAGTACGTGGCGCAGGGTGTGCTGCAAGAGGACCGGCGCGCCGAGATTGGACCCAGCAGCGGGAGCCAGTCCGAACGCCCCCAGGTCGTCCTTCACGACGCCGTCGACCAGCAGCCGCGAGTCGCACTCCGTCCCCTGCGCGAAGTCGCACACCAGCTCACGGCGGACCTCGTGTACCTGCCCGTCGGCGCCGCGCATGCCTGCTGCGACCCAGACATCTGCGTCTGCAGCCGGCAGGTGCACGTTTCGGAGAGTCTCGTGGTACTCCGCCTTGGCGCCGCCGAGCAGATCGCGTCGGCTGCTGCGGCCAGTGAGGAGGAACTCCAGCGCCTCAGCAAGGCTGCTCTTGCCCTGGCTATTGCTGCCGTGGAGAACGCTAAGCGGAGCGTCGAGGTCGAGCCGCTGTGGCGCGGTGCCAAAGGCTCGGAAGCCGCGGATCTCAAGCCATACAAGGACCGGCGCCCCTGTGGCGACGGTTTCGGGCGCGGTCACGGCGTCGCCCAGGCACGCGTGATCTCGTCCAGAACCCGATCCACGTCAGCCCACGAGGTCGCTGAACCCGCCGCGGTCGCGAGTTCAGAGGCATCCACCCCGGCCTCCGAGGCAGGCAACGCCATCAGTAGGTCGGCGAGGTTGGGGATGAGGTTCGACATCCCGGCGAACGGTACTCGCCTGGCCGCCTTCAGTAGGGGAGGGAGCGTCCGAACACTGCCGACGGCTCGCTAGGGAGACGTGAACAGCAAGTCCAGTTCCTCGGTAGTGGGACAAGCCAAGGGTCGGGCCGGCAGTTGGTTGTCGATCCAGGCTCGGTCCCACTGGTCGAGCCGAAAATCCGTACTAGGAGCCCGGTACGGACACGACCTCCGGGCGCCCGCCCGGCGGAGCTCGCCCGCCACACGAGCCCGCTCGGCGACCGTGTGGCTGCCCGTCGTCCCCACCTGCCTGAAGTGGCTGACGACAACCGGCCTTGTCGCGAAGTCGCGCGACGGATTAGCCGCCGAGCGGCACGCACGCGCTGGCGCACGTGACCCGTCAGCGCCGCACCATCCGCCCGATCGGCTCGTTGCCGACAGGGCATCGGAAGCAGTCGACGTCGAAGATCGCCATGACGTCGTGCTCGACACAGAACCGCTCCATGGTGCTCGCCCTCCACAGGGGTGCGGTGTTGCGTCCATGCCAGGTGGATGTGCGGCCGCGCGACCGCGCGTGCACCAGGCACCCGGGAGCATCGACAATCGGCGCACCTAGGATCGCGGGGTTGCATATGGGTACACCCGAACGCGACACCTTGCCGCGGCGGCGCCGCAGCGTGATTCGACCGTCGCGCCAAGTCGGCTAGCGGCGTTTTGCGACGTTTGTGTGCAAGGGTCTAGGGATGGCGCGACACATTGGGAAGAGGCTCGGGTACGCGCGGGTGTCGAGCACCGATCAGAACCTCGACCGCCAGCGTGCGGCGCTGGGGGAGGTCGATCGGCTGTTCCAGGAGAAGCAGTCCGGCGCCGGCCGCGGAGCGCGCACCGCGTTGGCCGAGCTGCTCGACTACGCCCGCGACGGTGACACCGTCGTGGTGTCCTCGATGGACCGCCTCGCGCGGTCGGTCGTCGACCTCAACGGGATCGTGGCGGAACTGGTCGCCAAGGATGTCGTCGTGGAGTTTTTGGCCGAGGGCGTCACGTTCCGGCCCGGCGCGGCGGATCCGTTCGCGGAGTTCCAGCTGAACATCATGGGCTCGTTCGCCCAGCTCGAGCGGGCCATTGCCAAGGAGCGTCAGACCGAGGGCATCCGCGCCGCCAAGGCACGCGGGGTCTACCAGGGCAGGCCTCGCCGGCTGAGCGCCGCCGACGTCGCGCAGGCCCGCGAGCTCGTCGGCGCCGGCGTGCCGAAAGCCGAGGTCGCGCGGCGCCTCGGTATCCACCGCTCGAACCTGTACCGCGCCCTGGACGCAGCCGCTGCGGTGCCGACGGCCAGCCACTGACCCGCCGCCGCAGCTTCTGTCTCCTGCCGACGTGCTCGTCGATCTCGCGCGGCCCGACTCGTCAGAGCCGACGTCGCGGTGCTCGCGGAGTCGCAGGCTGACCCGTTGGGCCAGCCGGAAACGGGGCTAGCCCGCCTACTGCCGAGTGTGCGTCCGTCAGCCTGGGATGTTGCGCGGATCGTTGCCCGGTTCGACGGTGTCCTTGGCCCGGATCTTCCCATCGCGACCGCTGATGCTCACCTCGCCGCCGCCCTGGTTACCGACGATCTCCTTCGCACGCGCGATCGCCTGCGCCTGCGTGTCGGTGTGCGCTGAGGCGCGCTTGCCGCCGCCTGTCACGTCCCAGCCGCCCTCGGGATTCGGGACCACGTTCCTATTAGGTGCCATCACTCTCAACTCCCTGGTGCTGTCGGCGAGGCTTGGATGCCTCGACCTATCAGAGTCAGCGTGGCAGAGGGCACTGACATGCCGGGCAGCCCTGCATCGGCGCGCAGTTGCTCGAGGCCGTGCAAGACCGGTTGTTTCCGAACAATTGAGCGTGCCGCTGCTCGGCGGGGGGGCAGAGGTCGCTTGTGGGCGGCTGCCGACCGCGCGTGGCCGTGGTGGTGGCGTCGCCTGCGCGGTCAGGCGCGACGGCGCCGGTGCGCCTGACCGCGTCCGGGGTGGGGTCAGGCGATGGCGTTGAGCAGCTCGGTGCAGGCCGCCTCGCACGCCCGGCACGCCTCGGCGCAGACCCGGCAGTGCTCGTGCATGCCGGCGTGGCTCTCGCACTCGTCGCCGCAGGCGCGGCACGCGGCGATGCATGCCTGCAGGTGGGCGCGGGTGACGTTGGCGTCGTAGCCGGTGTGGCGGGACAGGATGGCGGCCGTGGTGGCGCAGCTGTCGGCGCAGTCGAGGTTGCTGCGGATGCACTTGCGCAGGTCGGCGACCATCTCCTCGCTCAGACACGCGTCCGCACAGGCGGTACAGGCCTGGGAGCAGGTGACCAGGGTGTCGATGACCCGGGCGAGGAGCTCGCGGTCGAGGTTGATCTCGGCGGGGTAGGTCTGCAGCATCGCGGCGGTCTTCATCGTGCCCTCCGGTGGGTCTCGGGTGACGGCGCGTGGCCAACGTGAGCCCGCGCACCTGGACCCCATCGACGCTAGGGACCCACGCGGCCGGTCGCATGGTGGGGCCCCGGGGGCGGCGATGAAGTTTCGATGAAGCCCCACCCCGGCGGACACACTGGGGAACACCAGCCCGGTCCAACCGGTTCCTGCGCATACCCCACAGGGGTATCCAATGGGAGGTCACGACGAGCGCGGACGAGCACACCGGTCACACCACGCAGCCCGGCCGCAGCGGCGCCGGCCACCATGACGGGCACGTCGGCCCGGCGGGCGACCATGCCGAGCACGCGGCCACGGTGGCGGCTGATCACGGTGGCGGCGACCACGGGGGGCACGGGGGCCACGGCGGTGGCGGGCACGGCGGTGGGCAGCACGGGGCTGAGCAGGCGCACGCCCAGCACGGCAACGCCGGTCACGGGCACCACGTGGGCCAGTTCCGGGACCGGTTCTGGGTCAGTCTGGTGCTGGCGGTGCCGGTGGTGGTGTTCAACCACATGTTCGCCGAGCTGCTCGGCTACACGCCGCCGGCGTTCGCCGGGTCGGGGTGGATCTCCCCGGTGCTGGGCACGGTCGTGTTCTTCTACGGCGGCTGGCCGTTCCTGACCGGCGCCCTGGTGGAGGCCCGCAGTCGCCGGCCCGGGATGATGCTGCTGATCGCGCTGGCGATCACGGTCGCGTTCGTCGCGTCGTGGGCCACCACGCTGGGTGCGGCGATGGAGCTGGACTTCTGGTGGGAGCTGGCGCTGCTGGTCGTGATCATGCTGCTGGGGCACTGGCTGGAGATGCGGGCCCTGGGTGCGGCGTCGGGTGCGCTGGACGCGCTGGCGGCGCTGCTGCCGGACCGGGCCGAGAAGGTCACCGGGACCGGGACGCTCGAGGTCGCCGTGTCAGAGCTAGTAACCGACGACGTCGTGCTGGTCCGCCCCGGGGGCAGAGTGCCCGTCGACGGGCAGATCGTCGACGGCGAGGCGCACCTGGACGAGTCGATGATCACTGGTGAGTCCCGGGCGGTACGCCGAGCGGCGGGCGACACGGTCGTGGGCGGCACCGTCTCGACCGACAGCACGCTGCGGGTGCGGGTGACCGCGGTCGGGCAGGACACGGCCCTGGCCGGCATCCAGCGGCTGGTCGCCGACGCCCAGGCGTCGAGCTCACGCGCGCAGGCGCTGGCGGACCGGGCCGCGGCGTTCTTGTTCTACTTCGCCCTGGCCGCCGGCGTGCTGACCTTCGCAGCGTGGATGGTGTTCGGGGACACCGGCGACGCCGTGACGCGGACCGTGACGGTGCTGGTCATCGCCTGCCCCCACGCGCTGGGTCTGGCCATCCCGCTGGTGATCTCGATCTCGACCGAGCGCGCCGCCCGGGCCGGTGTGCTGGTCAAGAACCGGCTCGCCCTGGAGCGGATGCGCACCGTCGACACGGTCCTGTTCGACAAGACCGGCACCCTGACGAAGGGCGCGCACGCGGTCACCGGCGCCGTGGCCACCGCCGGGGTGGACCAGGCCGCGATGCTCGCACTGGCCGCGGCCGCCGAGACCGACAGCGAGCACCCCGTCGCCCGGGCCATCGTGCGCTCCGCCGGTCAGGTGTCGGCGACCGTCCGGGACTTCCGCGCCCTGCCCGGGCGCGGGGTGCGGGCCACAGTTGACGGCCACGAGGTCGTCGTCGGCGGGCCGGCGCTGCTCGCCGAGCGGCAGTGGACGGCTCCGGCGGACGTGCAGGCCGCCACCGGGTCGTGGGTGGACCGGGGGGCGTCGGTGCTGCACGTCGTGCGTGACGGTCAGGTCATCGGCGCGGTCGCGGTCGAGGACGCCATCCGGCCCGAGTCCCGCGACACGGTCGCGGCCCTGCACGCCCGTGGGGTGCGGGTGGCGATGATCACCGGCGACGCCCAGCAGGTCGCCGACGCGGTCGCCGCCGAGCTCGGCATCGACGAGGTCTTCGCCCAGGTCCTGCCCACCGACAAGGACGCCAAGGTCAGCGAGCTCCAGGCCCGCGGGCACAAGGTCGCGATGGTCGGCGACGGCGTCAACGACGCCCCTGCGCTCGCCCGGGCCGACGTCGGGATCGCGATCGGGGCCGGCACGGACGTCGCCGTGGAGTCCGCGGGGGTCGTCCTGGCCTCGGACGACCCCCGCGGGGTCGTGTCGGTGATCGCGCTGTCCCGGGCGTCGTACCGCAAAATGTGGCAGAACCTGGTCTGGGCGACCGGCTACAACCTCATCGCGGTGCCCCTGGCAGCGGGCGTGCTCGCCTTCGCCGGGTTCGTCCTGTCACCGGCCGTCGGGGCGATCCTGATGTCCGCCTCGACGATCGTGGTCGCCGCCAACGCCCAGCTCCTGCGGCGCCTGGACCTGGACCCCGCCCGCGTGACCCAGCCTTGAGCGGCCCGCGACCAAGCCTGCACCGACGTCCCACCGAAAGGCACCCTGAACTGATGCGGCTGCACCACCGCGCCACGGCACCCGCCCGGGCCCTGACCGGCCTCGGGCTGGTCGCCACCGTCCTGACCGGCTGCGCCGCGACCCCCCAAGCCGACACCGCCTCGACACCCGCACCGCCGGTGTCGGCCGAACCCGGCCCCGCCGATGCCGGCCCGGGCTCTGGGGACGGCCTGCCCAGCAGCCATGTCCATGGCGTAGCGGTCAACCCGGCCGACGGGCTGGTGTACCTGGCCAGCCACGACGGGCTGTTCCGGTACGGGCCCGACGGCCCCGAGCGGGTCGGGCCGGCGATCGACCTGATGGGCTTCACCGTCGCCGGACCGGACCACTTCTACTCCTCCGGACACCCCAGCCCGGGCGTGGACCTGCCGGCGCCGTTGGGGCTGGCCGAATCCACCGACGCTGGGCAGACCTGGCAGCCGCTGTCGCGCGGCGGGCAGTCCGACTTCCATGCCCTGACCGCCTCGACCGCCGCGGTGGTCGGCTACGACGGTTCCGCGCTGCGCAGCACCACCGACGGGCAGACCTGGACCGAACTCGACGCACCGGTCGAACCCTTCGCCCTGGCCGCAACACCCGACGGCCGCGTGCTGGTGGCCACCAGCCAGGCCGGGGTGTACCGGTCCGACGACGGCGGGGCGACCTGGCAGCAGCCGCAGGCCCCGCTGCTGCAGTACGTGGCGTTCGCCGACGACACGGTGGCCGTGGGGGTTACCCCGGACGGTGACGTGGCCCGCAGCGACGACGCCGGGCAGACCTGGACGCAGGTCGGTGCACTGGGTGAGCCGGTCGCCGCCGTCGGCGCGGCGCGCGGCCCCGACGACACCGTGCGGGTGGTGGTGGTCACCGCCGACCAGGTGCTGGAGTCCAGTGACGGCGGGGCCACGTTCGGGGCCCTGACGACCGAATGACCGGCTGACACCCCCACGATGGCGCACCGTGTCTGAGGAGGTCACCAGGACCATCCGTCGTTGGCGACCATCGTGGCCAGGGTCCGCCGACGGTCGGCCGCCGCGGCGACGGCCTGCCCGAAGTCGGCGTCGCCGGTGACGGGGGATGCCGGCCTTCGCGGGCCCCGCCAGGTTCAGCAGCAGGGGTGAGTCGTCGACCTGCACGGGCATCTAGGGCTTCCTTCGCCGGTGCGGCACGATGCTGGCCTTACGGATGGCCAGCATGACGCGGCGGCGCTGGACCCTGTGCGAGGGTGCGTCAAGCCGGCGGCACGCGACGACGCCGAGCCCGCGTGGTCGCCGGGCTCGGCGTCAGGTGGTTGGCCTCACAGGTCGCGCAGGAGGTTCTCCATCTCGGTGATCTCACGCGTCTGGTCGTCGATGATCTCGCGGGCCAGCTCCCGGGCCTCGGCGTTAGCGCCGTCGACCAGGTGCGCCTCGGACATCTCGATCGCACCGCGGTGGTGCTCGGTCATCATCTCCAGGAAGGCGCGGTCGAACTCCGCGCCGGAGAGCCCTTCCAGCTCGGTCATGGCGGAGCCCATGTCCATGCCGCCCATGTCCATGGCGCCGTGATCCATCCCACCCATATCGGCGTCCTGGGGGCCTTCCTCGCCCCACGCCTGGAGCCATGAGGTCATCTCGTCGATCTCCGGGCCCTGCGCGGCGGAGATCCGCTCGGCCAGTGCCCGCACGTCCTCGCTGTCGGCCTTGTCGACCGCGAGGTCAGCCATTTCGATGGCGCCCTGGTGGTGGACGATCATCATCTGCGCGTACTCGGTGTCCGCGTCGTTGTGCTCACTGGCCTCCTCCTCGACCTGCGGGGCGGTGGAGGTCGCCGCTGGGGCCGGCGGTTCAGCGGTTGGCTCGGCGGCGTCGGAGCAGGCGGTCAGCCCCGCCGCCAACGCCAGGGCGGTCGCCGTAGCAGCCAAACGCCGCTGGGTCGTGGTCCTCACGGAAGTTCCTTCCCAGAACAGGTGTGCAGGTGGTTCAGGCGGTCGCGCCCGGGGTGCAGCACGGGTCGTTCTCGGTGGCGTCGCCACCGCAGCACCCACCACCGGTGGCGGCCTGGGCCGTCTCGCGCGGGTCCTGCGCAGTGGGGGCGGTCGTGATGGTGGCCGTGGTCGTGTCCTGGCAGCAGCCCATCGGGTCTCTCCTTCGTGGTGTCATGCGGTTGATTCGCGTCGAGCGCGGGCAGTCATGGTGGGCCAGCGCACTGGCCGCGCGGCCGGTGCGGGGCGCCGCCGCGAACGCGCCCCATCATCGATGCCGGTCGCTGAAGGGCCCGTCACCGGCCGATCAAGGTTCGATGAAGATCGCGGGCCCGGTGGCCGGCACGCCGACAATGAGGCAGTGAGCATCCCTTCGTCCCCAGCAGCGGCGTCCCGGCGTGCGGTCGTCGTCGATGACGAGCAGGCACTGGCGCGGCTGGTGGCCGGGTACCTCGAGCGGGACGGGTTCGAAATCCACGTCACCCACGACGGCGCCCAGGCGGTCGGGGTGCTGCGTGCGGTCGATCCCGACGTGGTCGTCCTGGACCTGGGCCTGCCGGGTCTGGACGGGGTGGAGGTCTGTCGTCAGCTGCGGACCTTCTCCGACTGCTACGTCATCATGCTGACCGCCCGCGCCGAAGAGGTCGATACCCTCATCGGCCTGTCGGTCGGTGCCGACGACTACATGACCAAGCCGTTCAGTCCCCGCGAGCTCATGGCCCGGGTCGGGGTCCTGCTGCGCCGACCCCGCCGGCCCGCCCAGCCACCCTCCACCCCGACTGCTCGGCCGAGTGTCGACGTCGGGCCGCTGCGCCTGGACCTGGACGCCCGCGAGGTCCACCTCGACGGGGTGCCGGTGCCGTTGACCCGCACCGAGTTCGACGTCCTGGCGGCCCTGGCATCCGGACCCGGGCGGGTCTTCAGCCGCCGGGCCCTGATCGAGACGGTGTGGGGACCGAACTGGGTCGGGGACGAGCACCTGGTCGACGTCCACGTCCTGCACGTGCGCCAAAAGCTCGGCGACAGCCCCGAGCGGCAGCGGTTCGTGCGCACCGTCCGTGGGGTCGGCTACCGGATCGGCACCGGCACATGACCCCCGCTGCCCGGGGCACCCGGTGGGGGCTGGCCGCGCGGCTGCTCGCCGCACTAGTCGTGGTCCTGGCCGTGGCAGCCCTCACCGCCTGGCTGGTCGCCTCCGCGGTCGGGCCGGGCCTGTTCCACGAGCACATGGTCCGCGCCGGCCTGCAGGACAACGACCAGGCGGTCCTGCACGCCGAACGGGCGTTCCGCGACGCCAGCGCCGTCTCCCTGGCCCTGGCCCTGGGTGCCGCGGCGATCGCCTCCGCAGGCGTCAGCGTCGTCCTCGCTCGGCGCATCGGCCGGTCCCTGGCCACCGTCTCCACGGCCGCCGCGCGCCTGGGCGCGGGCCAGTACGAGTCCCGCGTCCCCGCCGCCGGCCTCGGCGCGGAGTTCGACGACCTGGCCGCCTCGTTCAACACCATGGCCGCCCGCCTGCAGGACGCCGACCGGCTACGGGCCCGCCTGCTGGCGGACGTCGCCCACGAGGTCCGCACGCCCGTGGCCACCATCGCCGGCTACCTCGAGGCGGTCCAGGACGGGGTCCAGCCGCTGGACGAGGCGACCGTCACGGTGCTGGGCGACCAGGCCGCACGGCTGACCCGGCTAGCCCAGGACCTGGCCGCCGTGACCCGCGCCGAAGCCGGCGACCTGGTGCTCGACGTCGAGCCCGTCCCCGCACGCGACTTGCTCGAGCTGACCGCGGCGGCATGGCGCGACCGCGCCACCGCGGCGGGCGTCCACCTGACCCTCGGCCCCGACACCACCGCCGCGCCGGTGGCCGTCGACCGCCACCGCATCGCCCAGGTCCTGGACAACCTGGTCGCCAACGCCCTGCGGCACACACCGCCCGGCGGCACCATCACCCTGCGCGCCGCGCCCGCCGACGCCCCCCACCACGTCGCCCTATCCGTCGCCGACACCGGCGAGGGCATCGCCCCCGAGCACCTGCCGCACGTGTTCGAGCGGTTCTACCGCGCCGACACCGCACGCGACCGCGCCAGCGGCGGATCCGGGATCGGCCTGGCGATCTGCAAAGCCCTCACCGAAGCGCACGGCGGCACCATCACAGCCACCAGCACCGCAGCCGGCGCGACCTTCGTCGCCACGCTCCCCACTAGTTCAGCGGCCCACGCGGCACTCGTCCGCGATAGCTCTCCGTGAGCAGACTTACCAAGCTCGTGCTCGCAACCCTCCGTCAAGGTCGATTCCGTAAATGAGTCGTGGTCCCGAGAGATCGGCTCCCCACCGACAGTGCTAGAGCCCGAAGGCGCCGCCCTCGACGAGGATGACGATGCCCAGGGCGATCAGGACCAGGGGGAACAGGACGTGCTCCCAGCGCTCGAGGGCCTCGGCGATGGGTCGTCGGGTGGCGACGTACCGGGCGACGAGGACGAGTACGGCGACCAGGGCGAGGAACACGACGGCGTAGGCGGCGATCGCGGCGGGGCCGACGGTGAGGAAGACGGGGACGTAGACGCCGATGTTGTCTCCGCCGTTGGCGAAGGTGACGGCTGCGACGGTCCAGACGGCGACGGCCTTGCCGGGGTCGTCGTCATCGTCGTCGTCGCGGTTTCGCCATGCCTGCCAGGCGGCGTAGAGGCCGAGGAGCAGGGGGATGAGCCCGAAGTAGGGGATGGCGCCTTCGGGCAGGAACGCGTTGGCTCCGAGTGCGACGAGGACGGAGGCGACGAGGATGGCGCCGAAACCGATGTACTGCCCGGCGGTGATCTTGGCGGTGGTGCCTGGAGCGCCGGCGCCACGGGCGAAGAACAGCGACAGGACGATGATGTCGTCGATGTTGGTGACGAAGAACAGTCCGACGGCTTGCAGGGCGGCAACTGCCAGGTCCATGGAAGGGCCTTTCGGGTAGGGGGTGGTGATGCAGGCGGGGACAGCGGGCTACTCGCGGCGGCGTGGAGGCAGGCGTCCGACTCTGGGAGGAACCGCCCCACGCGGGCGGCGTCGTTGGCATCGGCCTGCCCGTGCGCGGCGAGCAGGTGGACTTCCTCGACGGCGCGGACCTGCATGCGGATTCCTGTGTCGACACGGCCGGGCCGGCCAAGGTGACGGGGTTGGGGGTGGTGAAGGCGAGCCCGGTGAAGATGGGGTCGCGCACGAACGCGAAGGGCCCGGCGGTGGACAGGTCGGTGTGGTCGGTCGGGTCGACACCCGATGCGCCAGGCGGTGCCCATGGCGAGCTGCGCCGCGTAGCTGCACACGACGCCTGCTGCCGCCTTTACGACTGGCGCGGTGCGCAGGGCCGGTGAGCTCAGCTGGGGGGTGACATGGTTGAGCCCGAGGAGCTCTGCGACCGGTCCGGCGACACACACCGACCGCGACCGAACCGGCACCGCTGATGCGAGTGGCCAGCATGGCGGGGTCCCTCGCGGGGGGCCGCGAAGCGGAACCCGCTGTCACCGGTGTGCCCGGCGCGCGACGGCCATGCGACCGACCCCGGCGAGTAAGCCCCACACGGCGAACATGGCCAGGCTGAGGATTGCGTGGCCGCTCACAGCGGTCCTTGGTTCGCGGTCGCCGGTTTGACGGCGACGCCGAGGACGAAGTCACCGAAGAACCGGGTCACGGCAGGGACCGGCATCGTCAGCCCCTCCTCGAGCAAGGCCTCGACGAACTCGTCCGAGCTGAACCGGTCGACCTCGGGGTGCTCGAGGAACGTGCGGTAGGACCAGCGCTGCAACGCGTGGCGGGTGACCTCCTCGAACACGAGCTGCCCGCCGGGACGTAGCACCCGCACCGCTTCGGTCACCGCGTCGCGCCAGACCGGGACGTGATGGATGACCGCGAAGTCCACAACCGCATCCGCCGCTGCGTCATCGAGCGGCAGCTCGCAGGCGTCACCGACCCGCACCTCGACCCGCGACCCGAACCGGGCCAGGCGCCGCCGAGCCCGCTCGACCATCGCCGGGTCCAGGTCGATCGCTGTGACATGGGCGGCGCCCCACCGTTCAAGCAGCAGCTCCGCGCCGACGCCGCGCCCGCATCCGATCTCCACCACGCGCCGACCGGGGATCCGCGCGCCCAGCCGCTCCAGCAGCGGCAGCTCGTACGAACGCTGCAGCCACGCACGCGGCGGGCTGTCGACGAGCGCCGTCTCGATCCGGTTCATCAGCACAGCTGCCTCCCGCGTGTCCTCGGTCGTGCCGAAGTTGTCGTCCATCCGAACGGAACGCTAGCATCGGTCTATGCCGATGATCGCCGCAAGTCATGATCAGATCAGCCGGGCCGAGCTTGCCCCTGCAGGGGCGCTGTTCCGTGGGCTGGGCGACCCGACCCGCTTGGCGTTGGTGCGCCGCCTGGCAGTGGGCGAGGCCAGGGTGGTGGACCTAAGCACGGAGCTGGGCCTGAGTCAGTCGACCGTCTCGACGCACCTGGCGTGCCTGCGTGACTGCGGTTTGGTCGACTACCGCGCGCAGGGCCGGGCCTCGGTGTACCACCTGACCCGCCCCGAGCTGATGGACCTGCTCGCGGCAGCAGAAGGCCTGCTGGCGGCGACCGGGAACGCGGTGGCGCTGTGCCCGACCTATGCCGACCCGGCAGCCGACACCCACGATCTAGTCCTCTCGAAGGAGACTGCACGATGAGCGACGCCTGCGGCTGCGGCGACGACCAGACCACCCCCGCCGGCAAGGACTCCGAGGAGCACGAGGCCCAGCGGCTGTGGGAGGTCAGCGAGCTCCGCTTCGCCGCCGCCGCCGGCGGCCTGCTCCTCGCAGGCCTGGTCGCCGGGTCCATGGAACAGCCCACGGTCGCGTTGGTCCTGAACTGGGTCGCCCTGCTGGTCGGCGCGTGGACGTTCGTGCCCAGCACGTTGCGGCGGCTGGTGAAGGGCAAGATCGGCGTCGGGACGCTGATGACCATCGCCGCGATCGGTGCGGTGCTGCTGGGTGAGGTCGCCGAGGCGGCCGCGCTGGCGTTCTTGTTCTCCATCAGCGAGGGCCTGGAGGAGTACTCCCTGGCCCGCACCCGCCGCGGCCTTCGGGCGCTGCTCAGCCTCGTCCCGGCTCAGGCCACGGTGCTGCGCGACGGCTCAGAGAGCACCGTGCCCCCCGGCGACCTGCGGGTGGGGGACCTGATGCTGGTCAAGCCGGGCGAGCGCGTCGCCACCGACGGTGTCATCCGTACCGGCCGGACGGCGCTGGACGTCTCGGCGATCACCGGCGAGTCCGTGCCCGTGGAGGCCGGACCAGGTCAGGCCGTGTACGCGGGGTCGATCAACGGCTCCGGTGTACTCGAGGTCGAGGTCACCACGGCGGCGGAGGACAACTCCCTGGCGCGGATCGTGCGGATCGTCGAGGCCGAGCAGTCCCGCAAGGGCCAGGCTCAGCGGCTGGCGGACCGCATCGCCAAGCCGCTGGTGCCCGGGGTGATGATCGCCGCCGCCCTGATCGCCATCGCCGGCAGCCTCCTGGGAGACCCCGGCACGTGGATCGAGCGGGCACTGGTGGTCCTGGTCGCAGCCTCGCCGTGCGCCCTGGCGATCTCCGTGCCGGTGTCCGTGGTCGCCGCCGTCGGGGCTGCGTCCAAGCAGGGGGTGCTGATCAAGGGCGGTGCCGCGGTGGAGACCCTCGGCGCGATCCGCGGCGTCGCCCTGGACAAGACGGGCACCCTGACCCGCAACGCTCCCGCCGTCGTGGCCGTCGTCGCTGCCCCAGGCCGGACCGAGGACCGTGTCCTGGAGGTCGCGGCCGCGCTCGAGGCCCGCAGCGAGCACCCCCTGGCGCGCGCGATCCTGGCCGCGGTGCCGGCGGTCACCCCAGCGACCGACGTGGAGGCCGTGCCCGGCGCCGGGCTCACCGGCACGTTCGACGGTCGGCCGGTCCGACTCGGGCGACCCGGCTGGGTCCAGTCCGGGGCGCTGGCCGGCGAGGTGGAGCGGATGCAGCAGGCCGGTGCCACCGCCGTCCTGATCGAAGAAGACGGCCAGCTGCTCGGGGCGGTCGCGGTGCGCGACGAGCTGCGCCCTGAGGCCGCGCAGGTCGTGGCCCAGCTGCGCCGCGACGGGTACCACGTGGCCATGCTCACCGGTGACAACACGCTGACGGCCAACGCCCTGGCCCGGGAGGTCGGGATCGAGGAGGTGCACGCCGACCTGCGCCCGGAGGACAAGGCCGCACTGGTCGCCCAGCTGCGGACCCAGCGCCGCACGGCCATGGTCGGCGACGGCGTCAACGACGCCCCCGCCCTGGCCACCGCGGACCTGGGCATCGCGATGGGCGCGATGGGCACCGACGTCGCGATCGAGACCGCCGACGTCGCGCTCATGGGTGAGGACCTGCGGCACCTGCCCCAGGCGTTCGCCCACGCCCGCAGGGCCCGGGCCATCATGCTGCAGAACGTGGGCCTGTCCCTGGCGATCATCGTCGTGCTGATGCCCCTGGCGCTGACCGGGGTCCTCGGGCTGGCTGCCGTGGTCCTGGTCCACGAGGTCGCCGAGGTCTTCGTGATCGCCAACGGTGTCCGCGCCGGCCGCACTCGCCCCCTGCCGCCAGACACCACCACGGAAACCGCTGCCGCCTTCGAGCGCCCAGCGCTGGCCACCCGATGACCGTGCCCGGCCAGACCACGGCCAAGACCAGGGTGACGAGCCCCGCGCGGCGGCGCGTAGCAGCGGGTCTGGGTGCCGTGCTGGTCGCCGCCGTCGACCTCAGCGCGAAGGCCTGGGCAGTGAGCGAGCTGCAGGACCGGGTCATCCCCGTGGGCCCGGTCGACCTGCGGCTGGCGTACAACCCCGGGGTGGCCTTCTCCGTCGGGGCCGGCGCACCGACATGGCTCGTGCTCACCGTGACCGTGCTCGTCACTGCTGCGGTCGGCGTGGCCGCCTGGCGGACCGCCGCCGCCCCCTCGCGAGGGCAGCTGGCCGCCCTGGCCCTGGTGCTGGGTGGTGCGATCGCGAACGTCGTGGACCGGGCCAGGGACGGTGTCGTGACCGACTACCTGCACACCGGATGGTTCCCGACCTTCAACCTCGCCGACACCGCCATCGTCACCGGCGCCGCCCTGCTGGTGCTGACCACGCTGCGCCACCCGACACCTCGACCCAACGAGGACCGCACGAGCACCCGAGAGACCGGGTGAATGAAGCAGCGCAGCGGATCCACGCTGAGCAAGGGCCACCGCCATGACAGGTGGCCCTTGCTCATATCAACGCTCGTTACGATGTTCACATGACGGACGAAGCGTGTGACCTGCTGTGCCTGGACGTGCCGCACGCCGAGGCGGTCCGCGCAGCACTGCCGCAGCTGCACCGTTCTCAGGCGATGGCGCAGACCGCCAAGGCACTGGCGGACCCGGTGCGCCTTCACACCGCATCGGCCCTGGCCCTGGGGACCGAACTGTGCGTGTGCGATCTGGCGTGGGTCGTCGGCGCCGCGCCGAACCTGGTCTCCCACCACCTGCGTGTCCTGCGCCGAGCCGGGCTGGTGACCTCCCGCAGGCAGGGCAAGCTGGTGATGTGCCGGCTCACGGCGCACGGCGAGGCGCTGCTGGAGGTGCTGGGCGTCACCGCACCGGGTCAGCTCTCACCGCCAGCGGACCAGTCGGAGCTGATGGCGGCGCCCGATCGTGGATGAGCCAACCCCAGCCGGCGGACCTTCGGCGCAGGGAACCGCCGCGCCGACACGGTCGCGCCCACTGCTGACCCGACCGCGGGTCATCGTCCTGGTCCTGATCGTGGTCACCGGCGCCCTGGTGGCGGTCCAGCTCGCCGGGTTCCTGTCGGCGGGCCAGGGCGCGGCGGTGGAGCAGAGCTCGCCGTCGACGGGCAGCAGGGCAGTGGTCGAGTACGCGGCGCAGGACCGGGCCGAACCGGTGGTCCTGTCCGGGACCGGGCTGACCGGTGAGGCGATCGACATCGCGGCCTGGCGCGGCGACGTCGTGGTGATCAACGTGTGGGGTTCGTGGTGCGCGCCGTGCCGTGAGGAGGCGCCGATCCTGGCGGCCACGTCGGCCGCCTACGCGGACCAGGCAGTGCGGTTCCTCGGGGTCAACGTGCGCGACAACCCCGCTGCGGCGATCGCGTTCGAGGAGAGCTACGGGATCACCTACCCCAGCATCGACGACAGCGACGGCCAGGCCCTGCTGAGCCTGGCTGAGCACCTGCCGGCTGCCGGGGTCCCGGTGACCTTGATCCTGGACCGCGACGGGCGCCCGGCGGCGCGCGTCCTGGGAGCGGTCCAGGAGTCGACCCTGACCGCGCTGCTGGACACGGTCCTGGGCGAGCAGCCCCAGGGGCCGCCGTCGTGAGCGCGCTGCAGGACCTCGTCGCGGCCGGCCCGATGCTCGCGGCCGCGGCGGTCGCGGCCCTGGCCGGGCTGATCTCCTTCGTGTCCCCGTGCGTGCTCCCCGTGGTGCCCGGGTACGTGTCCTACGTCGCCGGCGGCCCGTTGCTCGATCAGGAAGCGGGGACGCGGCGACGCCCGGTCGTGGTCGGCACCGCGTTGTTCATCCTGGGGTTCGCTGCGGTCTTCGTCGCCTACGGCGCCCTCTTCGGCGGCCTCGGAGCCACGTTGCAGTCCTCCCAGGTGGTGCTCACCCGCGTCCTGGGGGTCGTGGTCGTAATCATGGGTCTGGTCTTCGCCGGCTGGCTCCCCGGGTCCCAGCGCCAGCTGCTGCCGCGGCTGCGCCCTAAGTCTGGTCTGGTAGGCGCCCCGTTGATGGGCGTCACCTTCGGGCTGGGCTGGACCCCGTGCCTGGGCCCGACCCTCGCCACGGTCCAGACCCTGGCGTTCACCGAGGCCAGCGCCGGGCGCGGGGCGACGCTGGCCGCGGTCTACGCCGCCGGGCTCGGTCTGCCGTTCATCGCGGTCGGCCTGGGCATGCGCCGGGCCCTGACCGCCACCGCGTGGGCGCGACGGCACACGGCGGCGATCAAACGCGCCGGTGCGGTGATGCTCATCGCCACCGGCCTGCTGCTGGCCACCGGGGTGTGGGACCACCTCATGCGCGCCATGCAGTCCACCATCTCCGGTTACACCACGGTCCTGTGACCACCACGCACCTGGAAGGCATCACCAGCTGATGAGCACACGAATGGACGCCTCTGAGCGCGGGGCCCGGCTGACCGAGATCCGCGAGCAGCAGCGACGCGCCGAACGCCGCCGCACGGGTCTCATCACCGGCGTCAGCGCACTGGTCGCCGCGGTGCTGATCGCCGTGACCGCGATCGTCATCGTCGGTGAGCAGCGGCGTCAGTCCGATGTCGCCGAGGCTGCGGCCGGGGACATCTCCGGCGTGCAGACGTTCACCGACCTCTCGGCGACCCACGTCCAGCAACCGGTCCAGTACGAGCAGACCCCACCGGTCGGTGGCGACCACGCAGGTGCATGGGCCAACTGCGGCACGTACACCGAGCCGATCCCCAGCGAGCTCGGGGTGCACTCCCTGGAGCACGGTGCCGTGTGGATCACCTACAGCCCTGACGTGCCGACCGAGCAGGTGCAGCGGCTGACCGACCTGGCCGGCGGCAACGCCTACGTCCTGCTCAGCCCCTTCGACGGCCTGCCCGAGCAGCCAATCGTGGCCAGCGCGTGGGGCCTTCAGCTTCCGCTCGAGACTGCGGATGACCCGCGCCTGGAGCAGTTCCTGGTCAAGTACCAGCAAGGTGAGCAGACGCCTGAGCCGGGCGCGCCGTGCACCGGTGGGGTGAGCCCCTGATGACCGAGAACGCGACTGCGCGGCGCGCGATCGCCACCGCGGCGCTGGTGATTCTGCTGGCCGCGGTAGTGGGGGTCGTCGGCATGGTGGCCGGTGCCGCCCTGAGCGGTGAGGGTGATGCCGTCTCTCGGCCGGCGGAGGGCTCCGCCGAGGCGGGGTTCGCCCGGGACATGCAGGCCCACCACACCCAGGCGGTGCAGATGTCCACCATGGTCCGCGACGCCACCGATGACCCCGAGGTCCGGTCCCTGGCGCTGGACATCATGCTGACCCAGCAGCAGCAGGCCGGGCAGATGTACGGCTGGCTCGAGCAGTGGGACCTGCCTCAGGCCAGCCTGGCGGCGCCGATGCAGTGGATGAGCGGCACCGACTCCGACACCGACATGGGCTCCATGGACCACGGGACGGACTCGACGGATTCGACGGTGGGGCCCGACTCCGGCGCGGTGATGCCGGGGATGGCGACCGACCAGGACCTGCAGCAACTGGACCAGGCCGTCGGTGTCGACGCGGAGACGTTGTATCTGCGACTCATGGTGGCCCACCACCAGGGGGGCGTCACCATGGCCCAGGGCGCTCTGGACCGGGTGCAGGACCAGGACGTGCGCCGCCTGGCGCAGGCGATCGTCGACTCCCAGACCGCTGAGCTCGCGGTCCTCGAGCAGATGCTGGCCGAGCGTTGAGTCCTCCCTCGAAGGAGACCGGCACCGCCGCCGGCAGGGTTGGTGCGCCCGGGCAGACGCCGGGTCGGGCGGGGACCGTCACGAGCCAGGTGCAAGCCGCCCCGGACGAGGACGACGTGCTCGCGGCCCGAGCCGGAGTCATGGCGGTACCGCGGCGACCGACCGGTGGCGGAGCGACGGCGTGGGCCCGGTGGGCGTGGCGCACGCTGACGTCCATGCGCACCGCGGTGCTGCTCCTGCTGGCACTGGCGCTGGCCGCCGTCCCGGGTTCCTTGCTGCCGCAGCGCGGTGTGGCGTTCGACCCCGGCGCCGTCACGCGGTTCAACCGGGACAACCCGACTCTCGGGCCGTGGTTGGACCGCCTGGGATTCTTCGAGGTGTACTCCTCGCCCTGGTTCGCCGCGATCTACCTGCTGCTCATGGTCTCCATGACCGGCTGCGTCCTGCCGCGCGCGGCCCGGCTGTGGGAGTCCGCCCGCGCGGAACCTCCGCGGGCACCGACCAACCTGGCGCGCCTGGACGACCACCGTCGCGCCACGGTGACCGTGGAACGGGCCCAGGTCTTGCAGGCGGCAGCCGTGCACCTGCGCGCCAGAAGATTCCGCGTCGTGGTCGACGAGCACTCCGTACGGGCGGAGAAGGGGTACCTGCGCGAGGTCGGCAACCTCGTGTTCCACCTGTCCTTGCTGGTGCTGCTCTTCGGGGTGGCGATCGGGTCGTTGTTCGGCTTCGAGGGGCGGGTGATCGTCGTGGAGGGCGCCTCGTTCACCAACACCCGCCTGCAGTACGACGAGTTCACCCCCGGGCCTTTGACCGACGCCGAAGCCTTGACCCCGTTCTCCCTCACGCTGGACGACTTCACCGCCGAGTTCGAGACGTCCGGCCCCCAACGCGGCAGCGCGCGCGACTTCCAGGCCGACGTCACCGTGCTGCGCACACCCGGCGGCGCCTCCGAGGCCGTCACGGTCAAGGTGAACCACCCCCTGCGGGTCGAGGGGACCAAGGTGTTCCTCACCGGCAACGGGTACGCCCCCGTGGTCAGCGTCCGTGACGGCCGCGGACAGACCGTGTTCACCGGACCTGTGGTGTTCGCGCCCGTCGACGGGAACCTGTCCTCCGAAGGGGTGATCAAGATCCCGGACGCCCAACCCACCCAGCTTGGCTTCGAGGGGTTCTTCCTGCCCACCGCCTCCATCGACCCCCAGGTCGGGCCCCGTTCGCTGTACCCGGACCTGCTCGACCCGCAGCTGCTGCTCACCGCCTACACCGGCGACCTCGGCCTAGCCGACGGCGCACCCCAGTCGGTGTTCCGCCTGGACAAGAGCGACCTGACCCAGGTGATGACCGGGGACGAGCCGTTCGCGCGAGCCCTGGCACCGGGGGAGTCCATGACCCTGCCCGACGGGCAGGGCACGCTGACGTTCGAGTCGGTCTCCCGGTTCGCGAACTTCCAGATCGCCCAGGACCCGGGCAAGGAGACCGCCCTAGCGGCAGCCGTCGCTCTACTGCTCGGCCTGACGGTGTCGCTGGCCGTGCGCCGGCGCCGGATCTGGATCCGCGTCACCGACACCCCCACAGGCGGCGCCTTCACGCTCGAGGCCGCCACCTACGCACTGACCCGCCGCGGACCAGTACCGGACGAGCTCTCGTCCGTGCTCGCCGCCCTGCCGGGCACCGAACCGGCCGGCACCGACCCTTCCCCGCACGACCGAGAGGACTGACCGTGCCGACCCCTCTGCTGGCCGAGCTCAGCGACCGGCTGATCTACAGCGCCATCGCCGTCTATGCCCTGGCGATGCTCACCTACGCCTACCAGGCGGCCAGACGCTCGCAGTCCCCGGCACAACGATCGCGCCTGGTCGAGGCGGTCGCCGTGGGCGGGCCCTCGGCGTCCCCCGCCCCCCCGCCCAACCCCGCCGCCGTCAGCCGGCCCGCTCCAGCAGCCCGCCGGCCGGAGCGGATCGCCGCCGCCCTGACCACGCTCGCGTTCGTGCTGCACCTGGCCGGCGTCCTGGCCCGGGGCCTGGCCGCGAGCCGGGCGCCGTGGGGCAACATGTACGAGTTCACCACCGCCGCCACCCTGGCAGCCACAGCCGCCTACCTGGTGTTCCTGCGGCGCCAGCCCGTGCGTGACCTCGGCGTGTGGATCCTCGCGCTGGTCACCCTGAGCCTCGGGCTCGCCGTGACCGTCCTGTACACCCCCGCCGGAGACCTCGTCCCCGCACTGAACTCCTACTGGCTCGTCATCCACGTCGCAGCAGCGATCATCGCCGGCGGCGTGTTCACCGTCGGCGCTGCTGCCACTGCCCTGTACCTCCTGCGCCGACGAGCGGACGCACGCGACGCCGGTGTCGCGGTTGCGGGCTACGCCGGACGTCTCCCGGCGGCCAGGACCCTTGAGGACATCGCCCACACAGCTCACCTCTTCGCCTTCCCGGTCTGGACCTTCGCCGTCCTGGCCGGCGCGATCTGGGCCGAGGATTCCTGGGGCCGGTACTGGGGATGGGACCCCAAGGAGACCTGGGCGTTCATCACCTGGGTGCTCTACGCCGCCTACCTGCATGCCCAGTCCACCGCCGGGTGGCGCGGCACCAAAGCCGGCTGGCTCGCCCTGGCCGGCTACGCGGCGTTCCTGTTCAACTTCGTCGGCGTCAACCTGTTCATCAACGGCCTGCACTCCTACGCCGGCGTCTGAGGTGCCCGCCACCCGCGGTAGCGAAGCACGATCGATGCTTCTTCCATCAGCGCCGCCGCGGCCGATGGACCTCGACGGCCATCGTCACCGACCGGTGCAGTCGACGGGCTACGCACGGGAGCGAGTGCGGCTTGCCACCGCCTCCGCGAGAGGCCTAGCATCGCCGCATGGCGATGACAAAGACCGCTGGCTATGCACCGATGGATGAAGCGGCTGCCTTGTCGGTGGCGGCGTGCTTGTTCCACGGGTTCAGCGATCCGTCCCGGTTGGCGATCCTGCGGCACCTGACGCTGGGGGAGCACCGGGTGGTGGACCTGACCGGTCACCTGGGGCTGGCGCAGTCGACCGTGTCCAAGCACCTGGCGTGCCTGCGCGACTGCGGTCTGGTCGAGTCCCGCCCGCAGGGTCGGGCGTCGGTGTTCTCCCTGACCCACCCCGAGGCAACGCTCGAGGTACTCGCGGCCGCCGAGGGGCTGCTGGGCCTGACCGGTGACGCGGTGGCGCTGTGCCCGGTGTACGGCGTCGACGCGGCCACCGGCGCGGTGGCCGCACCCGCGACGGTGGCGGATCGGTGGGCGCGGGCACGCTGACCGACACGCAGGTTGACGGCCTGACCCGGCGCGGGCTGAGGCTGGCGCAGGGCAAGGAGGCCTGGGAGGGCGAGCTCGTCGAGGACCAGGACGACGACGAGGATGAGGAGGTGGACGATGAGCGCTGATCGGGCGGCTGATGTCGCGCTGGTGCTCTTCGCTGCCGGGGTCGTGACCACGTTCGGGGTGCGCACGTGGGTGCACTGGCGCCGCACCGGTGCCAGCGGGTTCAGCGGCATCTCGGGGCCGGCGTGGTCGGGCGGCTGGTGGGGCGGGGTGCTGTTCGTCGCCGCCCTCCTCTCTGCAGCCGTGGGCCTGATGCTCGCGTCGATCGCCGTGGTGCCGTCCGGGCCGGGCGTCCCGGGTGCGCTGCGGTGGACCGGGCTGGCGGTGAGCGTGGCCGGGTTCGCGGTGACGCTGGCCGCGCAGGGCGGCATGGGCACTTCGTGGCGGATCGGTGTCGACGCGAGCGAACGCACCGCCCTGGTCACGACCGGGCTGTTCGGCGTCGTGCGCAACCCAATCTTCACGGCGATGTGCGCCGCCGTGGCCGGGCTCACCGTGATGGTCCCCACCCCGCTGACCGTCGCCGCACTGGTGTGCCTGGTGACCGCCGTCCAGCTGCAGGTCCGCGTCGTGGAAGAGCCATACCTGTCAGCCACCCACGGCCAGGCCTACAGCGCGTACACCGCTCGGGTAGGCCGATTCGTCCCGGCCGTCGGCCGGACGCACGCCGTGGCGCGAGAAGGGATGCGCTGATGGGCGCCGGACACGACCATGCCCACGGCACCGCGACCGGCCGGCACCGCCGGCGCCTGGTTGTCGTGCTCGCCATCACGCTGTCGGTGGTGGGTGTCCAGGTCATCGGCGGTCTGGTGTCCGGGTCGCTGGCGCTGCTCGCTGATGCCGGGCACATGCTCACCGACGCGACCGGTGTCGCGATCGCACTGACCGCCGCGGCCTTGGCGGGTCGCCCGGCGACCAAGGCCCGCACCTACGGGCTGCAGCGCGCCGAGATCCTCGCCGCCCTGGCCAACGCCCTGCTACTCGGGGGGCTCGCGGTGTGGGTCATCACCGAGGCCGTCCAGAGGTGGGCCGATCCACCCGAGGTCGCCACCGGCGTCATGCTCGCGGCCGCGGCCGCGGGGGCCGTCGCCAACCTGGTCAGCCTGCTGATCCTGCGCGGCGGCCAGTCCGTGAGCCTGAACCTGCGCGGGGCGTACCTGGAGGTCCTCGGTGACCTGATCGGGTCGGTTGCGGTCATCGTCGCCGGCGTGGTCATCGTGACCACCGGGTACACCCGCGCCGACGTCATCGCCTCGATCCTCATCGGCGTGTTCATCCTGCCCCGGGCGTGGTCGCTGCTGCGCGAGGTGGTCGACGTCCTCCTCGAGGCGACACCCAAGGGCATCGACCTCGACGACGTCCGGTCGCACATCAAGGGCGTCGACGGGGTGGTGGACGTGCACGACCTGCACGCCTGGACCATCACCAGCGGCGTCCCGGCCCTGTCGGCGCACGTCGTGGTCGACCAGGACTGCCTCGACCAGGGCCGCTCCGGGCAGGTCCTGGACGCCCTGGCCGAGTGCCTTGGTGGTCACTTCGACACCGAGCACTGCACCTTCCAGCTCGAGCCGGCCAGCCACGCCCAGCACGAGCCCGCACGGCACGACTGAGCACACATCGGGGTCGTCCGCGCCGCGCCGCGGCGGCGGACCGGCGGCTGGGGTGACCGCGCGCACCATCGTGACGGGGCCGTGACCGTCTGCGATGGCGACTGCGCCAAGCCAGACGCTCCAGCAGGGAGCAGCCCGCAGGGCGTCCGCCACCGAGCGCAGCGAGGGCCGCCGGCTCCCGTTCACCCGAGGACCGGCGGCCCAAGCCACCTGATACGGGTACCCGGCCGCAGAGCGGGGTTCCGCAGCACCAATCTAGAGCCAGCCACCGATTTCGTCTCGACTGGAAGTCGGGCACGAGCACTTCGCTGCAACAGCCACGAGCACACCGACGACTACCAGCCGCAGTACGACTCTGGAACGGTGCAGAGACCGCCCAAGGTCATCCCCACCCAGCACGTACCCAGTCCACTGCAGCACCGGGTAGTAGCCGTTGCACAGGACGCCATTGACCAGGCGTTCCCTGGTCTTGTTCGTGCTGGCTGCTGTGGCGGAGATCGGCGGGGCGTGGCTGGTGTGGCAGGGCGTGCGCGAGCACCGCGGCTGGATCTGGATCGGTGCCGGTGTGATCGCCCTGGGGGTCTACGGGTTCGTCGCCACCTTGCAGCCCGACGCGAACTTCGGCCGGATCCTGGCCGCCTACGGAGGCGTGTTCGTCGCCGGGTCCCTGGCGTGGGGCATGGTGATGGACGGGTTCCGGCCCGACCGCTACGACGTCACCGGCGCGCTGATCTGCCTCGCCGGGTCGCGGTCATCATGTACGCACCACAACCCACCTAACCGCTGCCACCAAAGCGTCCGGCCCGGAGCTGGGCAGCTCCGGGCCGAACGTCTTGGCACGCTACCCGGCGGCCTGCGCCGGGCCCAGACTGAAGTGCGGGTGTGGCTCAGCGTCCGGGTCGGGCGCGGAACATCGACTCGAGCATGACCTGGTGGACGAAGGTGTTCTCGTGGACGCCGGCGAGCCGGTCCGCGCCGGGTCCCATCGCGGTGAGGGGCACGTCGACGTTGGTGTGGCCGGTCGTGGTCCAGTCCACGTTGAACGAGAACGCGGAACCCGCCACGGGGAACGGCCCATCCTCCGCCGAAACGCCGTCGCCGCTCTCGTCGTTGCTGCCGGTGTCCTCGATCGCCATGCCGCCGGTCTCGTGGTCGGCGGTGGTGATGACCAGGGTGCGGCCGTCCTGCTCGGCGAACTGCTTGCCGACGGCGACGGCCTTGTCCAGTTCCAGGACGGTGTCGATGGTGCGCTGGGCGTTGTTGCTGTGCGCCATCTCGTCGACGGCCTCTTCCTCGACGATCAGGACGAACCCGCGCCGGGACTGCGACAGGGTCTCGATGGCCTTGCGGGTCATCTCCTCCAGGGACACGACCGGGTCGTAGATGTCGCCCTGACCCTCGGGGCGCTGCTGGAACATCTCCTGGTTGGCGAACAGGCCCAGCAGCTTCTCGCCGTTGGCGGCGGTGAGCTCGTAGGGCGAAGTCACGTACTGGTACCCGAACTCGTCGGTGGCGCGCTGAACGAGGTTGCCCTGGTTGCTGCGGCTGCCCTCGGCGGGGTCCTCTGCGGGAGCGTCGGGGAAGGTGCCGGGGTCACCGGCGGGGTACCAGAAGTCCTCACCGCCGCCGAGCAGGACGTCCACCCCGGTCTCCTCGATGTACTGCCGGGCGATCTCGGTCTGCTCGGACCGGTTCTCCACGTGGGCGCCGAACGCGGCGGTGGACGCGTCGGTCACCTGGCCGGTGGTCACCAGGCCGGTGGCCTTGCCGGCGGACTCGGCGCGCTCGATCAGCGTCTGGACCGGGTTGTTGTTGACGTCGACGCCGATCGCGCCGTTGTAGGTCTTGACGCCGGTCGCGTACGACGTCGCCGACGCAGCGGAGTCGGTGATGAACCCGTTCGGGTCCGCGGCGTCGGTCTTGATGAGCCCGGCGTAGTCGAGGCTGTCCATCACCAGGTCACCCTCGAGGCCCACTCCGGCCAGGCGGGCGGCGTTGCGGTGGGCGGCGCCCATCCCGTCGCCGATGAACAAGATGACGTTGTTCGCCCGGCCCTGCCCGGAGCGGGCGCGGTCGCGGTCCTCGTCGGCCGCGACGGCGACGCCCGCGCCCGTGGCCACGACGGCCGCGGTCAGCGCGCCGGCGGCGACGACTGCGGGCCAGCGGCGAGGAGCACGCATTCGTGTGTCAGACATTGACTCTCCCTGGACGTGCATCTGGGCTGCACCCGGACGGGCAGCCAAATCGACGCTAGGGACGCCATATGAGCGGCAAGCAACGACCAGGCCAACACCCACCACCGACCCGGTGAAGCCCCGCACCACCACGCTAGGTGCCTGTCCGGCAGCGGCCTCGACCCGTCAGATGCGTCTTGGGGTCGTCACTGCGTGACGTACTCGGTGAAGAAGACCTCCAGCACCTCTCCCTCGTAGGCCTCGTGCAGCTGCTGCGTCAGCTCCACCTTGAGCGAGGCTCGGCCCTCGGGGCTGGTGACCTCGTCGACCGACCGGCCGGAGAACACGGAGATGGTCCGGTCCAGGGCCCGAGCCGGGTCGATCTCTTCCTCGATCTCAGCGGGCAGCTGCAGTCCCAGGCCGATGCGCAGGTACCGCCCGTCGGCCAGGTTGATGCTGACCGGCTCGACGGTCTGGACCACGCCGGGTACGGGCTGCGCCTGGACCTCTTCGGTGGCCGGTCCGCTGGCCGCACCGGGCCCCAGGACGAACCAGTACCCGGCGCCCGCGCCGGCCAGCAACACCACCACCAGCACGACGACCAGGCGCTTGCGCCGGGGTACCGGCGCCGGTGCGGGCGCCGGTGCCGGCGCCGCAGCCGGGGCAGTGCCCCGGGATCCGATCTTCGGCTTGCTGGACATGACTCGCTGCTCTGTTGACATCGGCACGGGCTCTCGGGTCGTAGGTGGCCGGGTGACCTCGGGCTTCTCATCGGCTCTCGCGAGACCAACCTTCGCCATTTGCGATCGCCAGGCGTCCAGCGCGACCCGCGCGCGGTCACCCTCGAGCGTTCAGCGCAACGCGCCTTTGCCTGGAGCGCTCAGGCTCCGGGTTGTTCGGGGGCGGCGGACCTGCGCGCCGCGGCGCTGAGCTGGGCGGCGACGTCCTCCAGCGGGCCTCGACGACCGGTGAGCTGCCACGCGGTGGCCAGGGCCACCGCAAGGCCCACGTTCACCCACAGCAGCGTCGCCGACGACTCCGCGGATGGCAGGCCGAGCCCGGCGGCGACGGCCAGGCCGACCACGTGCAGCGTGTACAACGTCAAAGGCATCGACCCGGCGGCGGCCACCGGCAGGAGCAGGAACCTGTACCTGCCCAGCATCGCAGCGGCCAGCACGCACGCCCCGATGACCGCCAAGGACGTCCCGGTAGTGTGCAGCAGGTCCAGCGGGGTACCGGAGTGCGGTGCGGACACCGCGAGCCACCACCACGACGTGGTGGGGGTGGTCCCGTACAGACCGGTCACCAGCGCGCTCTGCAGGTCGCGCCCGGCGATCGGCGAGGTGGGGGGCACGGTTAGCCGCTCCAGGCCGCCGGCTGGTCCCAGCAGCACCGCTGAGATGAGCTTCGCTCCGACCGCCAGCAGCACACCGGCGACCACCAGCCGTACAGCGAGCCTGGGGCGGTGCAGGGGCAACCGGCCCAGGGCCATTCCCACCAGCACGTACCCGGTCCACTGCAGCACCGGGTAGTAGCCGTTGAACAGGACGCCGTTGAAGAGCTCGGCCGGGTGAGCCAACGAGAACAGCGACGGGCTGGGTCCCGGACCAGGGGGGAGTGCCGAGCGGACCAGGTGCCCCACCACCGGGGCGAGCGTCAACCATCCCGCGCCGAGGACCAGCAGGGCCCGGGTGGGCAGGCCCAGGAACAGCGCGCCGACCGCGAAGAGGACCGCGTAGTTGACCAGGATCACCGCGACGCCCGATGGCAGCACACCCACGACCATGCCGATCAAGGCGACCCACCCAGCGCGTGCCAGCACACCGCGACGTGCCCCCAGGGCCAGCGGCTGGTCGTGGCCGCGGCCGGTCGTGGAGAGCACCAACGACACCCCGGCAAGGACCGCGAAGAGGCCCGACGCGCGACCTGCGAACAGCCGGTACGCCCAGCTGACGTCGCCGCCGGCGTCCAAGGAGGCGACGATGTGCACGGACATCATCGCGATCAGTGCGATCCCGCGGGCCACGTCCACCCCGACCAGGCGCCCCGGTCGCAGCAGCCGACCACCGGGGGCGCGCGCGGTGCTGTCGTTCAACGCGCCGCGGCCCGCGACGGCGCCTGCTCCGACCATGGGGTGGACCGTACCGCCTGCGGCCCGCCCTGCCGGCAACCGTCACTGGGACACGGGTGTGGTCGCCGGCCGATGCCGCATGTGTCAGTCGCCGAAGTAGACGGTGATGGCGGCGAAGATCGCGAAGCCGGCAGTGAGGAAGATGGGACCGAGCTTGGAGGTGTCGCCTTCGTGTGCCTCGGAGACCATCTCCTCGATGACCACGGTGGTCAGCGCCCCACCGGTCAGGGCGAGCACGGCCAGGGTGGCCAGCTCGGGGGCCTGGCGCAGGGCGAAGTAGCCGATCGTCGCACCGAGCAGGATCGGTATCGCGAACGCCGCGGCCAGCAGCAGCCGGGTGCGTCGGCGCACCCCTGCCCGTCGCAGGGTCGCGATCGCGGCGAAGCCCTCCGGGATATCAGCAGGCACCTGCCCCAGCGCCAGCAGCAGCCCCAGCGCCGGGTTGAGCACGGTCGCGGTGCCGATCATGACGCCGTCGCTGAACAGGTCGATCGACACCCCGGAGAAGATGGCCAGTGCCCCCGCCTGCCGGTCGTCGCCGCCCAGGCGCCCCTGGACGTACCCGATGACCCGGTCCAGGCCGATGAACAGCGCACCCCCGGCGACGAACGCGACCAGCGGCACCCAGGGCGGGTCGCCCGCCAGTGCCTCGGGCATCAGCTCCAACCCGACCACAGCCAGCACGATCCCCGCGGCCAGGTGCAAGGCCAGGCTCAGTGCGCGCTCGGAGACCCGGACCACCTCGGCCAGCGCCCCGCCGACGAAGTTCCCCACAGCCGGCAAGGCGGCCAGCCCCAACACCGTCCAGAACGTTGAGATCACCCCTCCTGGTCAACCTCGTGGCCGGCGCCCAGGGGTGAACGCTGCCTGCCGATGCCCGGGCCGCTAGCCCGCACGGTGTCGAGAAACCGTCCGCCAAGCGTGCCGCACGCTCTCATGGGAGGCGTGCGAGGCGCGGCGAGCTCGGCGCGGTGGTGTCGAGCGCAGCGCGACGCCACCATGTGCCGGCGACGATCGGGCACGAGTTGCCAGGCACGCTCGGAGTGGTTAATCGGTCGGTGGTGACGCCGCCCGATCAGTCAGAGTCCACCGGCGGTGGGGCCGGTCGCCCGGCCCCGTCAGTGGCTGACTCTGGCGCCGGGGACGCAGGGGCGGTTGCACCCGCTGCGCGGCCCCAGCCCTTCTCGCGCTCCTCACGTTCGATCTGGGCCAGGGCAGCGCGCTCGGTCTTGTCGGCTCGCAGCACGGCGCGCATCGCGATCGTGAACAGCACCGCGACGCCCGTGGGTGCGGCAAGTGCCGCCGCCGCAGCCAGCAGCCATTCCCTGTCCATGCCTCCAGGCTAACCGCGGACGGCTATGGGCTGGGACGTGCCGGTGCGTGATGCGTCACAGACCCAGCAGGGGGCGCGGGTTGGTCGTGGCGCCGTTGAGGTAGACCTCGAAGTGCAGGTGGCAGGCACCGGATAGGCCGGTGTTGCCGGCGTACCCGATCAGCTGGCCCCGGGAGACTCGCTGACCGTCGCTGACCACGGACCGTGTCAGGTGGTTCGAGCTGGACATGACGGAGTTCCCGTTGAGGTACCCGTAGTCGAGCATCACCTGGTTGCCGAACCCGCCCCGCCACTGCGACCACCGCACGGTCGCGTCGCGGGGTGCGTACAGGGGGGTGTTGCAGTAGGTGCGCAGATCGATCCCGGCGTGCAGACGCCGGTAGCCCAGGATCGGGTGCAGCCGCATCCCGTACTCGGAGGTCACGTAGATCGGGTCGATCGACGTCGGGTTGCTGAACATCGCCCCCGACAGCGAGCCTGACGGGGCCTGGGCAGCACCCTGGGGTGCGGCGGGAGCCGGTGCCGGGACTGGTGCGGGCCCACCGGGTGCCTGCTGTCGGCGTTGTGCGGCGGCGGCTTCCTCGGCCGCCTTCGCGGCGGCAGCGGCCGCTGCGGCCTGCTGGGCGGCGGCCCGCTCGGCGGCGATGATGGCCTGCAGCTCGGACTCGATCGCCGCCTGCTGGCCCTCGAGCTGGGTCTGCTGGGCTTCGGCCGTCTCCTTCATGCCTGCGATCGTGGCCTGGTGGGCGGCCTGCTCGGCGATGAGCTGTTCGATCTCCGCCTGCCGGTCCTGGGCCGCGGCGCGTGCCTGGTCCGCTTCGGTGACCTTCTGGTCGGCTTCCGCCTTGAGCTCGGTGACGCGTTCGCGCACCGCGTCCAGGCGGGCCCGGTTGTTGCGGTTGGCCGCCTCGAGCTGGCGCAGCTCGTCCAGGACCTGGCTCTGGGTGCGCATCGCGGTGGACACCATGCCGTACTGGTCGACGAAGTCCTCGGTGCTGTCCGCTCCCATCACCACACCGAGCCCGGTGGTGGCCCGGTCGCCCTTGTACGCCTGCCGGGCCATCTGCCCGATGGAGGCGCGCACCTGCTTCCCGCGGGCCTGGTCGCCGGCGATCGTCTCGGTGATCGTGGTGACCTGGTCCTGGGCGTCTTGCAGGCGCGCTGCGATCAGGGTGGCTTCGCGTTGGGCGGTGTCCAGGGCCTGGTTGGCGGCCGCTAGCTCGGCCCGGGCCAGCGGTAGCCGCGATTGAGTGGCCTGGAGGTCCAGGACCGCCTGGCCCAGCTGCGCGTCCAACCCTTCGATCGACGCCTCCAGCGCTTCGATCTGCCGGTCGGTCTGCGCGGACCGTTCCTGGGCGGCGCGTCGTTGCTCGTCGAAGTCGTCAGCCGAGACCGGCCCAGCGATCATCGTCAGGGTCAGCAGAGCGCTGACGACGGCCGCGGCCTGGCGGCGAGGGTGGGTCATGAGTGGGGGCTCTCCGGAGGAACGCGACGGCGAGCCCTGGCCGGACCGCGCAGCGCCGCATGCGGCGACGGGCGGGGGTACCAGGACGCCGTCTGGGCGTGCAACCCAAGCAACGTACACACCGGGGGGCTTTCGTCGGGCCGCCACGCCGCACACTGGTCGCCGGCACCTGGCGCGGGCGACCGACGCTCACCGCTTACGATCGTCGCCCAGACCGGGGCGCGCGGGCCCCGTCAGGATCGCAAAGGTGGTGAGCGAGAGTGCTCATCGGCGCGCTGGCCGGCGGTGACCAGATCAGCGGGCCCGTGTGGGTTCCCTCGGCGCCGCCGTCCCTGGAGAACTACCTCGCCCCCACCCTGCAGCCGATCCCGCTCCTACCGGCCATCGCCGTCCTGATGGGCCTGCTGTACCTGTCCGGCGCCATCAAGCTGTGGGTGACCGGGCGCTCGTGGTCACTGGCCGCCACCGCGTCGTTCCTGGGTGGATGCGTGGTGATCGCCGTGGTGATGGGCGCCGGCGTCGAGGGCTACGGGCTGCGGATGTTCTCGGTGTTCATGTTCCAGCAGCTCACGCTCATGATGGCGGTGCCGCCGCTGCTCGTCCTGGGCAAGCCCGGGACCCTGCTGCTGCGCGCACTGCCGCACAACCGGCTCGGGCGCACGGTGATGACCGGTGCCCGCTGGGGCCTGAGGTCATCCCTCGGGCGCGTGCTCATCCACCCCGCCCTGATGATCCCGCTGTTCCTGGGCTGCTTCTACGGGCTGTACCTCAGCGGAGCCGCCGACACGCTCCTACGCACGTGGACCGGGCACGTGGGACTGGAGGTGCTGTTCCTGGTCGCGGGCATCTTATTCACCGTCCCGATCCTGTCCACCGACCCGCTGCCCGCCCGCCAGAGCCACATGGGCCAAGCGGTCGACGTCGCCGTGGAGATGCCGCTGCACGCGTTCTTCGGGGTCGTGCTGATGATGGCCCCCGCGCCGCTGGTGCCGTTCTTCGCCTCACCACCAGCCTCCTGGGGCCTGGACCCGTTGAAGGACCAGGGCACCGCCGGCGGGCTCGCCTGGTCCTACGGCGAACTGCCCACGCTGATCATCTTGCTGCTCATCCTGACCCGGTGGTTCCGGGTCGACACCCGCGACGCCGCAGCCGCGGATCGCCGGATCGACCGAGACGGCAACCCCGAGCTCGACGCCTACAACGCCTACCTCGCCCAGCTGCACCGGCAAGGACCCGCCCGCTGAGACCCGACCCCGCACCGGGCAGATGCGCGAGAACACACTCGCGCGGCGAAGCCCTGGCGCACGGCCCGTCGTGCTGGTCCCTGCGCAGTCCCGCACGGGCAGCCCTGTACTGGCAGACCCGCCTCACCGAAGGAGAGCTGTGAACGACCGCAGACAGCAGGACAACAAGGCCCGCGCCGACAAGGTTGCCGCGATGCGCACGGCTCAGCGCCGCCAGCAACGGCGGCGCGACTCGATCATCATCGGCGTGCTCGGGGTGTTCGTCCTGGGGCTGATCGGCACCACGTTCGCCGTGGTCAGGGCAGAGGACCAGGAGCAGGCCCAGCAGCGGGCGCAGCTGCGGGAGGCCGCCAGCCGGCCCATCGAGGGGGTCCAGGAGTACCCCGAGCTGTCCCAGAACCACGTGACCGAACCGGTCGTCTACGAGCAGTTCCCGCCCGTTGGCGGCGACCACGCCTCGGTCTGGATGAACTGCGGCGCCTACACCTCACCGGTGGTGAACGAGCAAGCCGTGCACTCCCTGGAGCACGGCGCGGTATGGATCGCCTACCAGGCGGACCTGCCCGCTGATCAGGTCCAGGCCCTGACGGAGCTGGCTCAGAGCAACAACTACACGCTGCTGAGCCCGTTCGACCACCTCGACGGCTTCTCGGTCGTGGCCAGCGCCTGGGGCGTGCAGTTGGCGTTGGACGACGCGAGCGACCCCCGCCTGGAGCAGTTCCTGGTCAAGTACATCCAGGGCGAGCAGACCCCCGAACCGGGTGCGCCGTGCACCGGCGGCGCGGGCCAGGCGTAGGCGCGGCAGTGGACCGGTTCGGCCCAGGACGCACCCGGGCGGGTGCCGGCGCCCCGCAGGCAGCACCAGCAACGACCACGGCGCCCCACCGAAGCCGCGACACCGGACATCACGGCACGGCCACCCAGCGTCCGGCCATGGGCGGGCGCCATGGCGTGCCCTTGGCGAAACGGAAGCGATGAAGAGCCCGGGCGCCGCCACCGGTGGACGGCGGCGGTGGATTGCGCCGCAGGTGTCCGGGCGCCTGGTCCTGGGTGCGCTGATCATGATCGCCCAAGGCCTGTGGGTCGGTGTACGGGTGGCCCAGTCCGTCGCGCAGGACGTCGACCCCGGCGCGTGGGCGCTCGTGCACCCCCGGGCACCGGTCGCCGCGGACGGCTACCGCTAGACCACCAGAGGCGCTGGCGGCCTCCGAGGTGGACGTGGCCGACCACGCGGGCGGCCGACGGTCCATGGCTCCACCGGCCGCGCCGGGTGCACGAGGTTGGGGCGTGCGCCTGGCGCCATGCATGATGACCGCGATGAGTCTGGGCCCGGAGTTCAGCCAGCGACCGCGCCACGGTCTGCTGTCGATCCTGTGCGCCCTGTTCGTCGCCCTCGGGTGCGTCGCGCTGGCCCAGGCGTGCGCCCAGGCCACCGTCGAGGCCACAGCAACGCTGAGCGTGGCCCTCGACGCCGCGGACCTCGGCGGGGGAGCCGGCCCGACGCCGGATGACCGCGATGCCCCGCACGCCGGCACCGACGTGCTGCAAGCCCTGGGTGCGTGCATGGTCGCGCTGACCGATGTCGTGGCGCTCATCGCCGCGCGCCGCGCACCGGCACTGGTCGCGGTGCTCTCAGCACCGCGTGGCACCCACACGCTGATGAGGTTCACAGCCTGCGCCGTTCGCCGCGGCGCCACGCCGCCGCACGCTCTGTGCGTCATCCGCGTCTAGACCAACAGCACGCCCCCGAGCACCGGCCACCGAACGCGCCCTGGGCGGACCACAGCCCGAGCCGCGCGCAGCGCGCCCGCGTCCACCACGTCCCCATGCCCGCGGCCTCTGACACCTCGGCCAGCCGGCTAGGCGCCCCACATCGAACGGCCTCCGGGCGTGGCGCCCCGGCACGAACCACCTACAGGAAGGTGATCCGATGAGCACCCACAGTGGCACCATCGCTCAGCCCCTCACCACCACCAGGCCTCGAGGCGCTGCCCGGGCCCATGCCCGGGCTGCGACGCTGGCTGCGCTCCTGTGGGTGTGGACCGCGCTGCTCGTGCCTCAGCCGGCGGCTGCGCACACCGAGCTGACCGGCTCCGACCCCGCCGCAGGATCATCCGTCAGCGAGCTGCCCGCTGCGGTGACCCTGACGTTCAACGACACCGTCGCACCGCAGTTCGCGACCGTGGCGGTGGCGGTGGCGGGTGGAGATCCGGTCGAGGTGCCCGCCACGGTGGACGGCGCCCAGGTGCTCGCCGACATCTCGACGCTGGACACAACCGCGCAGGGTGCCGGAGCGTGGCAGGTGGTCTACCGGGTGGTGGCCGCCGACGGGCACCCGATCACGGGCACCATCGACTTCACCGTCACCGTCACCGCGCCCGCCCCCGAACTCGAGCCGGCGACGCCCACGACCCCGACACCGACGGACCCAGCACCGGCCGTGCCCGAACCATCCGCCCCCGCACCCACACTGCAGCCGGCGGCACCGGTCGACGCCGACGACACCGAGGCGCAGGAGGGTGACTCCGAGTCCGGGCTGGGTGTGGCCGTCGGCCTGGCTTCGCTGGTCGTGGCCGTCGTCCTGATCACCGTCGCAGCCATCCTGGCGCGCCGGATGCGCTCTCAGTGAATCGGCGCACCACGTCGCTGGCGGCTGCCGGCACGGTCGTGCTGGTACCGGTCGTCGCGGTGACGGTCCTCGCGGTCGCCGGCGACCTGGCGCCCGCACCGGCGGGCCTACCCGATCCCGGCGCCTTGACTCGCTGGGGGTTGCCCGCCACGCGGGCTTTGCACGACGCCGCGGCGGTCATCACCATCGGCATGCTGGTCCTGACCACCGTCGTGCTGCCGCGCGACCCACCAGACCCGGAACGGTTCAGTGCACCGCAGGCCAAGGCGATGCGGATCGCGGCCATCACCGGGACGGTGTGGGCCGTGCTGGGGGTCGTGATGCTCGTGCTGACGTACTGCGAAGTGTCCGGGGTCAGCCTGCTGGACCCCGGTCTGGGGCCCCAGCTCGGTGCGTTCGTGGTGCAGTTCGAGCTGGGCCGGCTGTTGCTGGGCAGCACGATTGTCATCGCCGTAGTCGCTACCGGCGCTCACCTGGCGACCCAGCTGTCCGCCGCCGTGCTCCTGCAGATGCTCGCGTTCGGCGCCCTGCTGATGGTCGCGCTGACCGGTCACACGTCCGGAGCGGACAACCACAGCACCGCGGTGAACACCCAGCTGGCGCACATGATCGGCGTCACCGCCTGGGTCGGGGGGCTGGCGGGGCTCGGCTTGTTGCGCGGGACGCTAGGGACCCGATTCCCCGGCGCGGCCCGGCGCTTCTCCACGGTCGCCGCAGCGTGCTTTGTCCTGGTCGCTGTCTCCGGGGTGGCTGGCGCCGTCGCGCGCACCGAGGGGTGGCCGGACCTCACATCACGGTACGGGCAGCTACTGGTCGCCAAGGTGGCCCTGCTCGCCGTCCTCGGAGCGGCCGGGTGGCTGCACCGGCGCCGCACGCTCGCGCGACTCGACGCCGGCCAGGCGTCAGGTCGGGCGTTCGGCCGCCTCGCGGCCGGCGAGCTCGCCGTGATGGCCGTCGCAATCGGGCTCGGCGTTGCGCTGTCCCGCACCCCGTTGCCGTAGCGAGGTACCGACGCCCACGCGGCAGCCGAAACTGACCCGGAACCCGGGCACTGCCCGCCTGTGATGCGTTCCTGAATCCAGCCGCACAGACAGCCCAAGCCAGGCAGGAGCTCCATGCCCACCCCGTCACGCACCGTGGATCCCGTCACCACGGAGTCAGGGCTGACTCCCACGCGTGCGGGCACGCCAGCCAGCGCCCGTAAGCAGGCTGCCGGTTCTCGAGGGGTCGCCTTGCTCGTGGCGGCCGCCGGGGGACTGATCACCGAGACGGCGTTCCCCGGCAAGTCGTGGTGGGTGATGGCCTATCTCGGTGTCGCCCTGCTGCTGCTGGTCCTGCGGATTGACTCCATACGGGCGGGTTTCGTCCGCGCGTTCGTCTTCGGCCTGGGTCTGTTCCTGCCGCACCTGTGGTGGGCGAACGAAGCCGTGGGCCAGCCCATCGGGTGGCTTGCACTGTCCGCGGCGCAGGCCGGCATGGTCGGGGCCTTCGGTGTGAGCGTGGTGTGGGTGCGCCGCACACCGGCGGTGCGTAGCCGGGCGTGGCTCGACTGTGTCGCAGTGGCGGTCCTGTGGGTCGCTGTGGAGCACTTGCGTGGGCGGGTGCCGTTCGGGGGCTTCCCGTGGGCCACGTTGGCCTTCTCCCAGACCGACGCACCCATGTTGGGCCTTGCTCCGGTGGGTGGGTCCACACTCGTGAGCTTCATCGTGGTGCTGGTCGCTGCGGTACTGGCGAAGGTCCTGGCCTACTCGCGTCAGACCGGGCCGACCCGTGGGGTCCTTGCCGGCATGGCTCTCGCAGCTGGACTGGTCCTCGCGCCAGGGCTCCTGCCCTTGGCGACCGAGGCGCAGTCCGGCGTACTGCGTGTGGGTGCGGTGCAAGGCAACGTTCCCGTCCGTGGTGCCGAGGCCACGTCCCAGGCGCGTGCCGTGCTGCAGAACCACGCCGCCGGCACACGCGCGATGGTGCAGCGCACCGCCCCTGACCGGTTGGACCTCGTGCTGTGGCCCGAGAGTGCGTCCGACATCGACCCACGCACCGACGACCGCGCACGCGCCGTCGTCGACGGCGCCGCACGGGCCGCCGGCGCCCCCATCCTGCTGGGCACCCAGCGCTTCCGCGGGGAGATCCGGTACAACGATTACCTGCTGTGGCGACCTTCGATCGGGGCCGCCGCCAGCTACACCAAGCAGCACCCTGTGCCCTTCGGGGAGTACATCCCCTACCGCAGCTTCTTCCGGCGTCTCACCCCGGCGGTAGACCTCGTAACCACTGACATGGTGGCGGGCGCGGACCCGTCACCGATCGCGGTGCCCATCGATCGCTTGGGGCGATCAGTGCCGATCACCACCGGAATCTGCTTCGAAGTCGCCTATGACGACCTGATCCGCCAGTCGGTGCTCGCCGGGGGCGAACTGATCGTCATCCCGACGAACAACGCTTCCTTCGGCATGACGCAGGAATCCACCCAGCAGCTGGCCATGTCGCGGTTCCGCGCCGCCGAGCACGGCCGTGCCGTCATACAGATCTCCACCGTCGGTGTCAGCGCTGTGATCGCCCCCGACGGATCGGTCGTGGAACGAACCTCCTTGTTCACCGCAGACCAGCTGGTCGCCGAGGTTCCGTTGCGCACCTCGACGACCCTCAGCGACCAGCTCGGTCGGTGGCTCGCAGTAGCGGTCGACTGCCTGGCTGGTCTCCTGCTTGCTGGAACGCTGGTGACGACCCTTCGATCCCGCCGGGCTACGAAGTCCCTGCGCGACGGTCGCTGAAAACAGGGCCCAGCGGCAAGAACCCGCGTGATCGCGCGATGTCATCCGGTTGCGCACTGGCGGTCTGCGGACGCCTGGAAGGTCGGGATGGGGCGTGCCTGCGTCTCGTTGATCTCGCGCCGCTGAGCTTCGCTTATCTCGGCGAGCTCGCAGACGCGCATGTCGACGATCTCGGCGCTCGGAGCGAGTGATGGCCAGAGAGTGGTGCGGGATCATCGCGCTCTTCCACCCGATGTTCTGCAGCGTGGTATGGCTGCGGTTCAGGAACACCCCGCCGCCAATCAGCAGGACTCCGCCGGGACCGACCCCGACGAGCACGCGATGCCATTCGTCCTGGCCTCACTCGCCAAACCTGGGATCGACCGAAGTGATCAGGTGCCTCAGCGAGTGATCCCCGAGCTGGTCGCTCTGGCCGACGTCGTCGTCGGACTCAGGCCCGCACTCACATTGCTGCCGCACCCGCGCCTGCCAAAAGTGGTTACTACCCGACCCTGCCGGGGGTGGGATCAGGTCAGGAGCGCAGGGCGCGCTTGCCACCTGCAGTCGGGATGATGTGGCAGACCTGGGACGCCCGGGGACATTCGGCAGGGTCCAGGGTGGTGGCGCGTTCGCGCAGCAACCGCACCTGCTCCAAGAGTGCGACCAATTCGGCGATGCGGCGCTCGAGGTCGGCGGCGTGGTCCTCGAGAAGGCCGGCGACGTGCCGGCAGGGTGGACCGCTGCTGTCGCGGACGGAGATGACGTCGGCGATCTGCGCGAGCGTCAGGCCGGCCGCCTGCGCGGCCCTGACGAACTCGAGTCGCTCGATGGCGTCAGGGTCGTACTGCCGGTAGCCCGACGCTTGACGCGCAGGCGCAGGAAGGACGCCGGTCGTCTCGTAGAACCGGATGGCTTTGGTCGTCACGCCCGCCGCTGCAGCCAGCTCCCCGATACGCATCTTGTAACCGTATGCCTTGACGTTCCCCTGCGGTGGAACGTCTACGGTCGGCCGCCCGGCCAGATGGCGCCATCGGCGCAGCGAAGGAGTGCACCATGGACGAGTACGACCTGATCGTGATCGGCACCGGAGGCGCTGCGATGGCCGCCGGGATCGAGGCCCGCTCGCGCGGAGCCAGCGCCCTGCTCGTCGAGCGCGGCTCGCTCGGGGGCACCTGCCTGAACATCGGGTGCGTGCCGAGCAAGAACTTGCTGGCCGCCGCAGGCCAACGCCACCGCGCCGCGGCAAACCCGTTCCGTGGCGTGGCCACAAGCTCCGGTGGTGTCACCATGGGGGAGTTGCTCACCCAGAAGCAAAAGCTCATCGACTACCTGCGCCAAGCCAAGTACGCCGACGTGGCCGACGCCCACGGCTTCCCCATCACCTACGGCCACGCCCGATTCCTCGACGCGCACACCCTGCAAGTTGGCGACCAGCAGCTACGCGCAGCGGCGTACGTCGTGGCCACCGGGGCCGCCCCGCACGTCCCTGACCTTCCAGGCATGGCTGACGTGGACTACCTCACCTCCACCACCGCGATGGAACAGGACGATCTGCCGGCATCCATGATCGTGATCGGCGGCGGGTACGTCGGCCTGGAGCAGGCACAGCTGTGGGCGCACCTGGGCGTGGAAGTCACGCTCGTCGGGCGCTTCGCGCCACACGCCGAGCCTGAGGTCGCCGACGTGCTCCGCACCGTGTTCCACGACGAGGGCATCACCGTGGTCGAGGAGCACGCGAGCACAGTGACCCGTACAGCAGACGGTGTCGTGGTGACGACAACAGCCGGTACTCGAGTAGAGGGGCAGCGGCTCCTGGTCGCGGCCGGCCGCTTCGCCGACACAGGTGACCTCGGCCTGGACGCCGCAGGTGTCCGGACCGATGCGCTCGGGTTCATCGTCATCGACGAGAACCAACGCACCACCAACCCCCGAGTGTTCGCCGCCGGCGATGTCTCCGGGGCAGCGCAGTACGTCTACGTGGCCGCGCAGACCGGACATGTTGCCGCCGCCGGCGCCCTCGGCGAGCCGACCACCGTGGACTACCGCGGCCTGCCCAGCGTCACCTTCACCACCCCGCAGATCGCCAGCGCCGGGCTCACCGAGGAACGCGCCCTCGAACTCGGCCACACCTGCGAGTGCCGCGTCCTCGGCGCACAGGACATCCCCCGGGCGCTGGTCAACCAAGACACCCGCGGAGTCCTCAAGCTCGTCATCGACGCCCAGACCCGCGAAGTCCTCGGGGTCCACGCCGCACTGGACGGCGCTGGCGACCTGATGCTCGCAGCGACGTACGCGATCAAGTTCGGCCTCACCGTCGATGACCTGGCCGACACCTGGGCGCCGTACCTCACCATGAGCGAAGCTCTGCGCATCACTGCCGGCCTGTTCCGCTCCAACCTGCCCACCAGCTGCTGCGCGTAGCGCCCAGCGGATTCACGCGAACACCACCTAATAACCCAGATCCGGGGGACTCAGTCGGCACCATCCCGCCGGAGTCGCAGAGCTATCCACAACCCACAGCGCCGACAGACGTAGACGTCGTCGCGCACGGCGTGGAGAGACCTACGTGCCTTCTCGCGACCACAGCACGCGCACACCGCAACGCCGTCCATCCAGTCATGTTGCCATGCCGGTGCTGATTGCTCGGGTCGACAGCGTTGCGTTGGGGTACACCTGTACGCGACGCGCCGTCGCTAGCCGTTCCCGCCGGTGCGCAGGGTCGGTCTTTGAACTTCGCGGCACATCTGTGCACCGGGTCTCGCTAGACCCGGTGGAGGGAACGGGCGGTCGCACCGGAGAGAGCAGCCCGAGGGGCGCTGTTGCATCGTTGTCGCCTCGTTAGCGCCCCCGCAGCGTCACCCATGGGCTGAAGGTGTGGGGCTGAGTTGTGTTACGGGCACCGCGGCCCGATGCAGCCGGTGGTGGCGTCTCGCAAGCGCGGACCACTCCAGTGCCGCACTGATCGACGCCTCTGGCGATGACGACACCGTCGACGCCGAGCGCGGCACGCTGCGGACGGCCAGGCAGGAGGCTATCGAGGAGCGACCGCAAGTTCGTCGGCACGCCCGGCGAGCATGGGTGTCGTGACCTTTCTTGAGGACATCGTCTCTGGCGCAAGCGGTGAGACCGCCAATTCCTCCTTGCTGCGCCAGTTGCGAGTGCTCGCGTCTCGCACCGGTGGAGCGCCGCTCGACCTCTGGGTGAGCGCGGAGTTCAACGGCTACGGGCCTGACGACGCTGTACCCGCCGATCGAGGTCCTTTCAGGCCGGCTGCCTTCGGCCACTTCGTCGGCTCCTTCGGGGCCCAGCGCCTTCGACGTTGTGCTCAGAAACCCATCGCCGAGTTCAAGGAGATGGCTAAAAGCACTGCGTCCACTCTGGGATGGCCCGCCGACATGGTGCAGGTCTACAACCCACCCCAACGAGCTGGTGATCGGTGTGCTCTTCACCGGCTACTACCCGGTGCTGAGATGGACCGGGTACCTCCTCCTCGGGATGGCGCTGGGTCGGCTCCCACTTCAGCAGACCCGGACCGGGCTGCGGCTGCTAATCGTCGGCGCGCTGCTCGCCGCCAGTGCCAAGTTACTCTCGGCGCTGCTGCTCGGGCACGCCGGTGGGGGCAGCGACTGACGGTCCCGCCGTCATCGGTCCACGCCGACCAGGACCTGGCCACGGTCGTGCAGACGGGCATGTACGGCACATCCCCACGACATCGTGGTGGGTGGCTGGCAGTGTCCGCCCCCCCACTCGGGGACACACCCTGCTCTGCTGGGCACCACGGGACCGCCCTGGCGGTGATCGGTGCCTGCCTTCTGACCACCAGGGCGCTGTCAGGCCGGTGGACGTGGGCAGTCCTGTCCCCTGGCCGCCGTTGAGCTCGATGAGCTTGACCTGGTACACGCTCCACGTCATCGCCCTCACCGCCGTCAGTGCCGCGGTCGCCGTTTGGGCCCCGTTACCAGCGGCGCTGTTGACCACGACCGTGGCCCTGGCGCTGCTCGTGGCCACTGCCTGGCAGCGCAGGGGTCGGCGGGGGCCGTTGGGAGCCGTGGCAACGCGGATCAGAGCTGCCACCCGCCGTCATCTGACGACGGCGTCGCGCAGGCCCCAACGCCCCGACACTCAGCAAGCGCGCACGCACGGAGGCCACGTACCGCGTCTGCGCTACTGACGACGGACGTTCGGGTTCACATGGAAAGCCGCTGCCCGGGCCCGGCTAGTCTGTCGGCGTGGATCTGGACTGGCTGCTGTCCGAGGCGCAGGCGCTGGTGATACCGGTAGGCGTCGCCGTGGTCTTCGCCGCGACGATGCGTGCGCTGCTCAAGAAGACCCTGGCACGCGTCGAAGCCCAGGCCGCATCCCACGCGCAGACGACGCCGACCGCTGCTGCGGACCAGGCAGCCGAAGAGCCGACCGCGAGAAGAGAATCGGCCACCGGATCTGGCGACTCACCTGCGAGTCCAAACCGCCTGACCCCTTAGGGGAGCTTGAGGTCAGGCGGCACAGCGCCGGGCACGCCACCGCCACGGTCATCGCTGGTGGCGGGCGTGGCTCAGGTATGGCTGGGGGGCTTCCCGTGCGGGGGTGTCGACCGCTGGGCCAAATGGGCGAGCATCGCGTTGTACTCGTCCATCTCGACGTCGCCGCCGCGGTCGACCTGGCGGTCGCGGCGGCGGGCGGTGCGCTCGTCGTCACGCGCCCAGGACAGGGCGACGATGATCGCCAGCGCGATGGTGGGGACCTCCCCGAGCCCCCAAGCGAGGGCGCCGCCGCGCTGCTGGTCGGCCAGCGCCGTGGGCCCCCAGTCGCGGCCGAGGTTGCCGAACCAGTCGGGCACGAGCAGCACCTCGCCGCCCATCAGGGTGACGCCGAAGAACGCGTGGAACGCCATGGTGCCCAGCAGCAGGAGCAGGCGCTGGGGGTAGGCGGGCCGGTGCGGGGAGGGGTCAATCCCGACCAGGGCGTTGACGAACAGGTACCCGGCAAGGATGAAGTGGGCGACCATTGCCAGGTGCCCAGCGTAGGTGCGCAGCGCGAGCTCGAACAGTCCCGTGTAGTAGAAGACCACCATCGACAGCGCGAAGTTCGCCGCCGCGACCAGCGGGTGCCCCAGGATCTGGGCGACCCGGCTGTTGACCAGCGTGAGGATCCACTCCCGTGGGCCCCGCGAGTCGTCCCGGCGTCCGGGCAGCGCCCGCAGGGCGAGGGTCACCGGCGCCGCGAGCACCAGGAAGATTGGGACCACCATCGCCAGGATCATGTGCTGGACCATGTGCACGCTGAACAGCACGTGCCCGTAGGCAGCCAGGCTGCCCGAGGTCGTCCAGGCCAGCAGGACCATCCCCAACACCCATGACACGGTCCGGGTCACCGGCCAGGCGTCTCCGCGGCGGCGCAGGCGGCGCGCCCAGCGCAGGTAGACGACGATCCCGGCTGCGCAGCCGGCCGTTAGCAGCAGGTCCCAGCGCCACTCGGTCCACCACGCCGCACCGACCGGAGCTGGGGGCAACGGGTGACCGGTGACCAGCTCAGCGGGCGTCGGGTCGCTGATCGGCGCGTCGGACACCGGCGGCGGCGTCACCGACAGCGCGACCGCGACGCCGGAGACCGCTCCCATGAGCGCGAGTTCAACCAGCACCAGTCGCCACAGCAGCCCGGTGGCACGGGGGGCGCGGTGACCGGCGGGCGTTGTCAGGTGCGGGATGACCGATCGGCGGTGCGCCCAGCCGAGCGCCCCGAGCAGCCCGAGGAGGGCGACCTTGGCCGCCAGCAGCGCGCCGTACCGGGTGAGCAGGCCGTCGGTCCCGCCTAGCCGCAGCGCCGCGGTCACGGTGCCGGAGACCGCGACGGCGACCAGGCACCAGGCGGCGACGGGAGAGAAGCGCGCCACCGCGGGCCCGACGTCCGCGCCGAGCCGCCCGTTCAGCGCGGCCAGCGCGGCCAGGCCGCCGATCCACACCGCGGCACCGGCCAGGTGCAACAACGACGCGGCGACGGCGAGCTCGTGGTTGCTCGCGCCGGCCGTGTGACCGGTCTGCGCCTGGAGCACCAGGGCCGTCGATCCGGTGACGGCAGCCCAGGCTGCGCCCGTCGGCGTCGCGGCCGCCAACGTCACCGCGCTGGTCAGCGCGGTGACGACCGTGATCCCCAGCAGGGTGCGGCCCAGGGACACCTGGCCGACGAACAACCCCAGCTCGGCGCCGAACCCGGGCCCACCAACGGGCCGGCCAGCGATGCTCGCATAGGTCAGGACGAGCTGGACGACGCTGAGCGCGGTCCACACCGAGGCCGCCGCTCCGGCTAGAGCCAGCGACGCGGGGTAGGCGCGGCCGTCCGCCGGTCTGCCTTGGCGAACCGTCCGTGGGCTCCCAGTGTTCGACCGGCGGGGGAGCACCGCTATCGCCAGCATGAGCGCGCCAACAGTGACCGAGGCGGCCAGCTGAGCCAGGGTCCTGGTGATCGGCAGGCCCCAGCGAACCACCGTCCCCGGGTCCCCCAGGACACTCGGGGCGGCGGCCCCGGAGATCAGCAGGCCCACCACGACGGCGACCGCGCCGCAGCAGGCAAGAACCACCAGCCGGACGACGTTCCACTGGGCCAACACGTCGTCCAGGGTAGGCGCCGTGGCCGCGTCACTCCGCGCCGCCCCGTCATCGCACGCTGTGATTCGATGCGCAGCTCCGGACTTGGGATGTCTCCAGCGCGGGGAGTGCGCTGCTGCGGGCATCTGACGCAGCCCCCTCGCCCACAGTGCCCACGCGAGATTCAGCGGGGGTGCGCAGCACTCCGAGGTGCGGCTCTTGTGCCAGCCGCCCACTGCCGCACCGCTTCGACGCTCCCCGGGCACTGGCCGGTGACCTGGGGCGACGTGGTGAGCCGTCGCGATGGGCGACGATGGTCGCCCGCGGCGACTGGTTGGCGGTGCCCCCGGCCGCGATGGCCCGGATCAACGGAAGGTGGAATCTGTGAGCGAGATCCGCGGCGTCAGGACAAGTGACACCGGCCCCCGGGCGAGCCGGCCATGCACGAGCGCAGCACCGGGGTCCCGATTTGGTGGTCACCGGTCCAGGCGTGGGAGCTGGCGATCTCACTCGAGCCCAGGGCCATCTTCGAGGACCACCGACGTCGACGTCGCTGTCGAAGTGGCGGCATGAGCGCCGTGGCGGTCTCCGAGGCTGTTGTGGCGCCCATGCGCGCCGGCTCTGGAGGTGGGGTGGGTGACTTGGTTGGCACGTCCCCCGCGTGGTCGGCCGGTGTCAGCATGACGGTCGAGCCGACCCCGATGCCGACACAGGACGGAAGCTTCGAGTCCTGGGAGGTCTCCCCGGGCTTGGCCGGGTTCATCCCGGTCTTCCTGATCGCTCTGGCCTGCATCGTGCTGTTCCTGTCCCTGACCCGCCAGATGCGCCGTGTGGCGGTACGCCAAGCGCACCGAGACGCGCTGGACCGTGAGCAAGACACCGACCAGACCGAGACAGCCATCAACCGCCCCGACGTTCAGCCCCGCGGCGTGTCCGGTGAGTGACATCCGACGCACCCCCAGGCCGGTCCGCGGTCCGCGGTGCCTGGACACGCACCCTCGAGGAGCAGCAGCACCTTGCCCCCGATGCGTACCGGCATGCACTGCGGCGCTGTCAGGTTTCAGCCCCTGACGGTGGCGCAGGTGTGTGTTCCCGCGACTACCTCACCGGACTCGCGGACCCAGCAACCAGGTGAGCTGCAACACTCGCCGGGAGGAGAGGTGAACCAGGCAGCGGCGTCGGCGTCGGCGGCGCGTTTGCCGCGGTGTTGGCCTCGATCTTTCTCAAGGGCTCCAGTCCGATGCCGGTCGTGCTGCCCCGTCGATGATCCTGGTCATCGGCGGCACCTTCGGCGCGGCACTCATCGGCGGCACGCCTCAAGGACGCGGCCTTTCGCGTGCACCGCGTTGCCAGAAACCTGCTCGCCAACCCCCCCCGTAGACCGAGCAGGCCGTCGAGACGATGGTCGGGTCGCCGACCGGGCGCGCCATGAAGGGCTGCTTGCCCTGGAGGGCGCCGCCAAGGATCTCGAGGACGACTTCCACAAGTCGGGCCTGCGGGGCGCCTTCGACGGCACCGACCCCGATGACCTGCGCGGGATCCTGGAGGACCGCATCGCCACCAAGCGCAGTGCTGGAGAACCTCGACAACCCCGAGCAGCTCGGCCACATGATCGTCGCGGCGTTCGTCGGGACGCTGTGGGGCCCTCTGCTCCCGGCCAACACCACGTACCTGCCGTTCGCCGCGCGTGTCAAGCGGCATCCGAGCTCGGAGTGCGCCCACATAGAACTGGTACTCGAGCGGCTGATGTCGAAGGCGGGCGTGGACCCGCGCCTGGTGGGGGAGGGGCTGCGCCGCCTGCTGCCCGCCCAGCCCTTGGAGAGGCAAGGCGGCGGCATGAGCCGCCCGCTCCACGGGCGGTCCTGCCAGCGACACGGGAATGTCCTGGCCACCGACTACTGGCGGTGCTCGGTGTCGTCGTCCGGGCGCACGCCGTCGCCGACAACGCCTTGGGCCGCCTGTTCCGGCTCGCCGGTCCCCGTGGCCATCCGCTGCCGCCCCAGCTCGCGCTGACCCTGGTGGTCGGACTCCCAGTCGAAGAAGCCCCCGTCCGGCGTCGCGAAGTCCATCGCCGCGACCTCAGGGTGGTGCAGGTCGAACGCCGGTCGCTCGGAGCGGATCCGGGGCAGCGACGTGAAGTTGTGCCGCGGCGGCGGACAGCTCGTGGCCCACTCCAGGGAGTTGGAGAAGCCCCACGGGTCGTCGACCGTCACCTTGGGCGCCTTGCGCCAGGTCACGTACACGTTCCACAGGAACGGCAGCGTGGACGCCGCCAGCAGAAAGGACCCGATGGTCGACACCTGGTTCATCCAGGTGAAGCCGTCCTCGGGTGCGTAGTCGGCGTAGCGGCGGGGCATGCCCACCACGCCGAGCCAGTGCTGGATGAGGAACGTCATGTGGAAGCCGACGAACAGCGTCCAGAAGTGGATCTTGCCGAGCTTTTCGTCCAGCATCCGTCCGGTGAACTTGGGCCACCAGAAGTAGAAGCCGGCGAACATCGCGAACACGACGGTGCCGAAGACCACGTAGTGGAAGTGCGCGACGACGAAGTAGGTGTCGGTGACGTGGAAGTCCAGCGGCGGGCTGGACAGGATGATCCCGGTCAGTCCGCCGAACAGGAACGTCACGAGGAAGCCGATCGACCACAGCATCGGCGTCTCGAACGTGATCTTGCCGCGCCACATCGTGCCGATCCAGTTGAAGAACTTCACCCCGGTCGGCACCGCGATGAGCATCGTCATGACCGCGAAGAACGGCAGCAGGACCGCACCGGTCGGGTACATGTGGTGCGCCCACACCGTCACGGACAGCGCCGCGATCGCGATCGTCGCGTAAACGATGCCCTTGTAGCCGAACAGCGGCTTGCGGCTGAAGACCGGCAGGATCTCCGACACGATGCCGAAGAACGGCAGCGCGATGATGTAGACCTCGGGGTGCCCGAAGAACCAGAACAGGTGCTGCCACAGGATGGCGCCGCCGTTCTCGGGGTTGAACACCTGGGCGTCGAGGCGTCGGTCCGCACCGAGCGCGAAAAGCGCGGACGCCAACGGCGGGAACGCCATGATCACCAGGATGCTGGTCACCAGGATGTTCCAGGTGAAGATCGGCATCCGGAACATCGTCATCCCGGGCGCCCGCATCGTGACGATCGTGCTGATGAAGTTGACCGCCCCGAGGATGGTCCCGAAGCCGGTCAGCGCGAGACCGAACACCCACAGGTCCCCACCGAGCCCCGGTGTGAAGGTCGTGTCCGACAACGGCGCGTAGGCGAACCACCCGAACGACGCCGCGCCCTGCGGCGTGAAGAACCCGCCGCAGGCGATCAGCCCGCCGAAGAGGTAGAGCCAGTACGCGAACATGTTGAGTCGCGGGAACGCGACGTCGGGCGCACCGATCTGCAGCGGCATGATGACGTTGGCGAAGCCGGCGAAGAGCGGGGTCGCGAACAGCAGCAGCATGATCGTGCCGTGCATCGTGAAGAGCTGGTTGTACTGCTCCTTGCTCTGCACGATGTCGATGCCGGGCGTGAACAGCTCCGCGCGGATCAGCAGCGCCATGAGGCCGGCGATGCAGAAGAACATGAACGACGTGATCAGGTACAGGTACCCGATCGTCTTGTGGTCGGTGGAGGTGATCCACTTCACCACCGTGCGGCCCAGCGTCTGTCGCCGCAGGGCCAGGCCCGGGACGTGCGGTTCGACGTGCTGCGCCGAAGGGGCCGAGGGTGCTGTGTCGGTCGCCATGTCAGTTCCGGTTCCTTTGCATCGCCAGCGGCGCGGCTCAGTCTGGGTGTAGGGGTCAGGCCATTGCCGGAGCACCTGGCCCGCCCCTTCTGGGCGCGTGGACCGCTTCTTCAGTTTGCAGCTGAAGCTTCAGTAAGCGGGCGGCCCGGACGCGCCGGTTACGCTCGCTCGTGTGGTGAGGCTAACGCCCGGCGGCAACGCATGTAGCGCGGGGCAGGCATCGGCGTGGTGGCTCGGTGGAGCTATGCCTCCTGTCATGCTGGTGCCAGGCACATCGGCCCACAGCTACGGCTGCACGCCGCTGATGGTGTGTGTGGCCATCCCAGCAACGACTGACAAGGAACTGCCATGTCTCACCAGAGCCCCGACCCGACCCCGGACGCCGGCGACCCCACCACGTCCACCGATGGCACCCGCGCCGAGACGACCGGCCTGGCGTCGCCGACCGCAGGCGCCTCCACAGCCGCTGCACCACGCGACCTTGACGCGACGGACAACGCGCGGCCCTCCCTGGTCGCGCGCGCCGGGGCCGAGGCCCTGGGAACCTTCATCCTGGTACTGGTGGGCGTCGGCCTGTCGCTGTACGCCCAGCTGGCCGGTCCCACGGCCACCGTGAGCGTCGCGCTCGGGTTCGCGTTCGCCGTGACCGCCGGCGCGGTCGCGTTGGGGCACGTCTCCGGCGGCCACTTCAACCCCGCGATCACCCTCGGGGCGGTGGTTGCAGGCCGTGCTCCTGCGCGTGATCTGCTGCCGTACTGGCTCGCCCAGCTCGTCGGGGCAGCCCTGGCCGCCGCGGCCCTGTTCGTCACCATCCCCACCCAGCTGGCCGGCCTGCTGGGCCTGGAAGGTCGCCGGGCGATGTTCGCGACCGCCGCCAACGGGTACGGCGACCACTCGCCGCTCAACCGGCTGTCCCAGGGCCAGGTGACCTTCGACCTGCTGCCGGCGCTGGTCCTGGAGCTCGTGGCCACCGCGGTGCTGGTCGGCGTTGTCCTGGGCGCGAGCAGCCGACACGTGTCGCGCGCGGTGGCGCCGGTCGCGATGGGTCTGGCGTACGGGGCGCTGGTGCTGCTGGTCGTGCCGGTCACGAACGCGGGCCTGAACCCCGCTCGCTCCACAGCCGCCGCGCTGTTCTCCGACGGCGGCGTTGTCGGACAGCTGTGGGTGTTCTGGGCCGCGCCGCTGGTCGGAGCCGCGATCGCTGGGCTCGCCCACCGCGCGTTCACGTCCAGCACCGCACCCCGCAACGTCGTGGAGGACGACGACCCGCTCGCCGACGAGGAGTCGCACCCCGACGACGAGGCAGACCCGGTCGCGATCAGCGCCCGGACGACCTAACACGGTCTCCACCGTCGTGTCAGCGCTGTGATCGCCCCGGACGGGTCGGTCCTGCAGCGAACGCGTTGTTCACCGCAGACCAGCTGATTGGGAGGTCCCCTGCGCACACCTCGCTGACGCTCAGCGACCGGGATCGGCCAGCGGCTCGCCGTGACCTTCGACTGGCTCGCTGGTCTCCTTGTTGCCGGAGCGCTAGCGACGACCGCCCGATCCCACCGCGCTTCGAGGTCCGCCCATCACGGCGGACGAACAGGTGAAGTTCGGCCAAGCAGCGGGCGAGGCGAGGCCGACTTGAGGCAACCGTAGAGGCGTGCCAGCGCGCGTCGGCGATCGCGAGTGCACGGAACCGGGGCCTACCCAACGGCCGGGACACGGAGTGGCTCAGCTTTGGCGCGCTGGCGTCTTCAAGGTCGCCTCTCGCAGGATCATGGCGACCTGCTGCTCGTGGTCCGCTGGCACGCGCGCTCGGGGGGCTGGCGCGTACCGGTGGTCCTCCACCGCCCGCGCCAGGTCGGTGAGCGCCGAGCGGGCGTCCGGGCTTATCGGGCGGCCGTGTCGGGCCTGGAGTTGCGCGGCGATCTCAGCGGCTACCTGGCGGGGGGTGTGGGCATCCGTCCAGGTGATGCCTGACCCGGCGAGCCGGCGGCGCAGGTGCGCCCAGGCGACCTCCGGCTGCATCTCCTCGGTGACCGTCAGCCGTCGCCGCACGAAGACGGCGCTGGCTATCACCAGCAGCAGCGCGGCCCCAACGGCCACCGTGCCCACCCAGCCACCCGAGTCGGCGGTCGCGGGGGCGTCCTCGGGTTGCAGGAGGGGCTCCGTGGCCGGCGGCGGGGTGGCCGGCGCGGCGGGCGGCTGCACCTCCTCGGCCGTGGGCGCGCCCGAGTTCAGGAAGGGGTCGGCCCACCGCGGCGGGGCGCCGGACTGGACCGCCGGTGTCGGCTCGAAACGAACCCAGCCAACATCGGCAAAGTACAGCTCCGGCCACGCGTGCGAGTCGCGGCCGGTGACCACGTACACGCCTTCGTCGTCTTGCCGACCGGGAAGAAACCCCACGGCCAGGCGCGCCGGGATGCCCAGCGACCGGGCCATCACGGTCATCGCCGTGGCGAACTGCACGCAGTACCCGCGGCCCGACTCCAGGAAGTCCCAGACCGCGTCATTAGTGCGCGCCGGATCGACCTCGGTCGCGTACGTGAAGTTCTGCGCCGAGCGGAAGTAGGACTGCAAGGCCAGCGCCCGCTCGTAGCGGCCCTCGGCGCCGGCCACGATCTCCTGCGCGCGTGCCCGCAGGTCGTCGGCCCGGGCCGTGCGCGGCAGCTGCAGGTAGTCCGCGACGTCTCCGGGGTCCGCGGTTCGTGAGGTGCGCAGCGTGTCGGCTGTGAGGTCGAGGAGCTGGACCTCCATCGAGTACTCCAGCCCCGCACTGGTGGGTACAGGCCGGACCACCTCGTCGCGACCGGCGTCGTAGGAGATGCCACCGCTGACCTGCACCGTGCGCGGCATGACCGGGACCGGCAGGCGGTCCTCGCGCAGACCCTCGACCCGCACCTCCAGCCGGGTCACCGTTGGGGCGCCCTCGCCCGGTGGCTCGGGCGTGAGGTCACGGGCCGGCCAGAGCACCGCTCCCGGCTCGGCCGTGGGCACCTCGCCCCGCGGAGGATCCTCGGGGACCCACCGCCGGCCGTCGTAGTCGCGCAGCGTGAACACCCGCAAGGGCCCGGCCGGGACGGGGTCCGCTCGATAGGTCAGCACGATCTCCGAAGACCGCGCGCCCAAGCTCCGACGCATGTCGAGGTCGTCGGCCAGCTGCACCGGCCCACCGGCTGCCGAACCCAGGTAGGGCAAGGGCACGCTCGACCAGCCGGGGAGCACGGCACCGACCGGGCCGATGAGCAGCGCGACGACGGTGACCGTGCCGGCGATCGGCAGGGCAGCGGTGACACGTCGTCGCCGCTCACCGGCGCCGCGGTTGCGGTGCGCGGGACGACCCGGCGCGGCGGCGACCGCGAGCAGCAGGAGGTAGGCCAGCGCCGCTCCGATGAACGCCGGCGTGCCTGTGGGTCGCCCGATGACCAGCGGCGGAACCCACAGTCCGAGCAGCGCGAGGCCTGACCACGCGGGCGCGCCGAGGCCCACCGCGAGGAGGTCAACCGTCAGGAGCACGAGCAGGGCGCCGCCGACGACCAGCACCTCGAGCGGGATGGTCGCCTCCGCGGGAGGCGCCGACGCCTGGGCCGCATCAAGGCCGGCGCGCAGCAGATCACCCAGGCGGGCGACCGCCTCGCGGTCGGGAAGCACCTGCAGGCGTCCCGGCGGACCACCGTACGCGACCAGCAGGCCGGCCATCACGACGAGCGCGCCGACCAGCGTAGGCGCCCACCAAGCCCGCGTGCAGGCCCGCACCGTCATCAGGACCACGCCCAGACCGAGGAGTGCGACGATCCCCGCACCGAGCCATCGACCCGGGGCGATCAGGTGACCCAGGGCGAACAGGCTTGCCGTGACAGCGCCGACGCACAGGCCACCGGCAAGCCGCGCGAGCGGATTGCTTGGGACGTCCCTCATCGTGCCGCCTCACCGAAACATGACCAGACGAACCTGCTCCATGCTCCCACCCGCGCGCCGCCACACATTCGTGGAGCGGTGGCACGGCACGGCCTGGGAGACCCCCCCACACTCGGTCGCGTTCACCGTGCCGAACGATCCAAGGGCCGCTGAGCTGATCAAGTCGGCGGGGTGCGTGCCCTGCGTGTACTGGGCGCACCACGGGACCACATGACCGCGGAGCGCGCCGCTGGTGGCAGTGCCGGCGCTACGGCCGACCCGCGGACCGGCAGCCTGTCTTGCCGGAACGAGCCCCCCGGCCCAGGCAGCAACATCTGCATATAATTACATACATGAAGACGAGCACTAGTCGCGTTGTGCCTCTCGACGCCTGCCAGGTCGTCACGGTGCACCCGGACAAGGTTGCGCTGGCTCGCCAGAAGGTTCCGGACGCCGAGGAGGCCGGCGTTCTGGCGGATCTGTTCAAGCTGCTCGGTGAACCGAAGCGGACGCGGATCCTGTATGCCCTGCTCGAGGCCGGTGAGCTGTGCGTCTGCGACATCGCTGCAGCCGTGGACGTGCCGGAGGCGTCGGTGTCACAGGCGTTGCGCCTGCTGCGCACGGCGGGCGTGGTCGACAACCGCAGGTCCGGGCGGATGGTGTACTACCGGCTCGCCGACGCCCATGTGCGGTCGCTGCTGGACCTGTCCCGTGAGCACACCGGGCACGAGGTGAGCAGTTGATGGGCGCCGGACACAGCCACGGCGCCCCGAGCCAGCACGCTGGGGGCCGCTACCGTCGCCGGCTGGCTGGCGCGTTCGCCCTGACCGCTTCGTTCTTTGTTGTCGAGCTCGTCGCGGGTCTGCTGTCGGGGTCGCTGGCCCTGATTTCCGATGCCGGGCACATGGCGGCCGACGTCGTCGCGCTCGGGGCCGCCCTGGTCGCCACCCGGATCGCCACCCGGCCGGACCCCTCGGGGCGCCGCACGTACGGGTCCTACCGCGCGGAGGTGTTCGCCTCGGGCCTGACTGTCCTGATCATGCTGGGCGTCGGGCTGTACGTGGTCGTGGAGGCCATCGGCCGGCTCGGTGACCAGCCGGAGGTCACCTCAGGCGTCATGCTCCTGGTCGGCTTCGCTGGCTTGCTGATCAACGTCGCGTCGATGCTGCTGCTGCGTGGGGGGTCCAAGGACAGCCTCAACGTTCGCGGGGCGTACTTCGAGGTCGTGGCGGACGCGGCCGGGTCCGTCGGGGTGATGGTCGCCGGGCTGCTGATCATCGTCACCGGGCAGCCGGTCTGGGACGTCGTGGTCGCCGTCGCGATCGCCATGTTCGTCGTCGTCCGGGCGGTCGCGTTGGGCCGTCAGGTCGTTGCGGTGCTCGGCCAGCACGCGCCCGCCGAGATCAACCCCGAAGCGGTCGCCACCGAGCTCGGCGGCGTCGCCGGCGTCGCTGCGGTCCACGACCTGCACCTGTGGGCACTGACCTCCGGCATGAACGTCGCCACCGCCCACCTGGTCGCGGTCGACCAGGCGGACCAGAACCGAGTGCTCGAGGGAGCCCGGCAGGTCCTGCGCGACCGTTTCGGTATCGCACACGCCACCTTGCAGGTCGAGCCCGCCGACCACGACGGCTGCGCCGACCTCACCTGGTAGTGCCTGGTGATCTCACGCACCTCCGGGGGTGAATGGCTCCTGGCGCCTATGCACCGGCCGGGTCCGGCAAGGGCGTGCGCGGTTAGGCTGGGCACAGTGAGCGGTCGATCTTGGTCGTCGCTGCGCTCGATGACGTCGGCGAGGCGCACCCCGGCGCATCGAGACCCGGATCCAGATCACCCGGACGCTCTCGCGCCGCGGGCCGGTGTGGACCGGCCCCCACGTGGTCTACGGCGTCCACGGTCGGGTGGGTCCTGGCCCGCACCGCGTGCCGTTGCTACGCAAAGCGCGAGCCGCGACCGGGCTGCCGATCCGGGCCTGACGCCGCACCGCGAACCGGTACGAGCACCCCTACCCTGGGTCGCTGGTCCACAACGACGTCAAGAAGCTCGGCCGCATCCCCGACGGCAGCAAGCTGAAACGCCCAGGGGCGGAGCGAGTACGTCAAGGGCCGCGGAATCGGCTACGACTACGTGCACACCGTCATCGGCGACGGCATCACCGTCGAACGAGTCATCAGCGACAACGCCAGGAACCACCGGCCCTCCCGCGACTTCACGGCCGCGGCCGGGCAGCGGGGCATCCAGCTGAACTCGTCAAGCCGTACTGCCCCTGAACCAACGGCAAGATCGAGCGCCTCAACCGCACCCTCGCCGCCGAGTGGGCCTACTCGCGCGTGTTCCACTCCAACACCGAACGCGCCGAACTCTTGCCCACCTGGCTCGAGCACTACAACCTAAACAGACCCCACCTCGGCGCCACCCAACCGACCGCGTCAACAACGTTGCGGGTCAGTACACCTAGGTCAGTAAATGAAGATCGCGAACATGTCTGGGTTGTGCGCGTGCACGATCGCGAGGAACACGATCGCGTCGAACAGCAGATGCACGACCAGCACGTACGTGAACGACCCGGTGCGCGTGAAGATCCATCCCTGCAGCAGCGCGAACGGGACGGTCAGGGCCGGTCCCCACTCCCGGTAGCCGAGCTCCCACAGGAACGAGACGAAGATCGTCGCCTGCAGCAGGTTGGCGATAAGCGTGGAGAAGTGGCGGCGCAACAGCGTGAAGCACGTGCAGATGAAGAACAGCTCGTCCCACGTGCCGACGGCGTTGACGCCGACGAAGAACCGGGCCAGCTCGCTGCCGTCGGTGATGTCCGGCCAGTTTTGGTATGCACCGGAGGTGATGAAGTAGAATGGCAGGATCGCCCAGCCCAGCAGCGGGACGGCGACCAGGTACACCTTCTCCGGCTGTGGCCAGTGTTGTCCGGTGCGCCATGGGAACCGGATGGCGTGCCGCTTGTAGACGAACCGGTCGATAAAGAACGGCACCACCACGGCCAGTGTGAGGGCGGTGCCGATTGCGACGTACCGCGGCCAGGAGACGTCGGCCTCCATCGACGTGGTGCTGACGATGGAGATCCCGACGCCAATGAGCAGCAGGTCCTTGCCGAGGCCACGGTCGAGCAGGAAGGCCGCGACGAGCGCCGCGGCGAGCACGATCCACCCGAGCGGGCGCACGTGGGCGCCGAAGAGCAGGAACGCCGAGAGCGAGACGCCCGCCGCCGGCACCAGCGTGCGGGCGGTGGTGCGCGGGCGTGCGAGGTCCGCGGGGGGCGCCGCGCCGGCGGACTGGACGGCGCCTGCCGGCACTGCGGCGTCAGACGTTCGGGGATCAACTGGCCAAGCCACGGGCCCAGGATGCCGTGTCCCACGCTCCTATGGTTCGTCAAGCCGGTAGGCCGTGCTCGAGTTGGCGGTAGAGGCGTCGGCGAGGTAGCGCTTGAGGCAGCGGCGGATCTTGCGGCCGGTCTTGCCCTCGGCGCGGTGGCGTTGGATGTAGTCGCGGGCCTGCTGGTGGTCGCGAGTCCGCGAAGCGCGACGACGTGCAGGGCACGGTTGAGCTGGCGATCCGCGGATCGATTCAGCCGATGCCGCCTTCCAGCTCGAGCCGGTCAACCAGGCCCAGCACGAGCCCGTACGCCACGACTACTGAGCACCCTGCGAAGCGGCGAATGGCTCGCGTACGCGCCGCTCACGCCGCTGGCTAGTCAGCCACGTAATGTCGGTCAGGGGCAGGGGCGCCGGCGCTGCGTGACGCACTCGGAGGAGCAGTGGTCGTCGGAGTCGGGGCAGGCAGCCAGGTCGGCCTGCGCGGCGTCCAGCCGCTTGCTCAGACGTTCCAGGCGCGCGCGCTTGTCGTTGAGTCGTCGGATCTGCTGGGTCAGCAGCGGGGCGAGGTGCTCGCGGACGTCGGTGCACGAGCGGGTTCGCAGCACCGTCAGGTGCTCGCTGATCTGCTCCAGCGACAAGCCGAGCTCCTTGCTCGCCTCGATCAGGTCCAGGCGCACCAGGTCGGCCTCGTCGTAGTCGCGGTAGCCGTTGGCCGTGCGGGCCACCGGCAGCAGCCCGGCGTCCTCGTAGAAGCGCAGCGTGGTCGCCGGGACCCCGCTGCGCCGGGTGACTTCGGAGATGCGCACACCAGTGACGGTAGCGACCCCCGTCCGCCTTGACCTTCCAGCGGCTCGAAGTTTTACGGTCGGTGCCCGTGCCCACCCCACCGCCGCGACCCGCCCCACTGCTTGCTCCCGCACGTCACCTGCAGCGCCAGGCATGACCGGACGTCTCGTGGCCCGGCTCGAGCGGCACCAGATCGGCCTGTACCTGGTGGCGATCATCGCCGGCGTGGGCATCGGGCTGGCGGTGCCCGGCGCCCCCGGGCTCGAGGTGGCGATCAACCCGGTGCTGGCGCTGCTGCTCTACGCGACCTTCCTCAGCATCCCCTTCGCTGCCATCACCCAGGCCGCGCGCGATGGCAGGTTCATTGCCGCGGTGGTCGTGCTGAACTTCGTCCTGGTGCCGGTGATCGCCTACGGCCTGTCCCGCTTCGTTGCCGACGAGCCGGCCCTGGTCTTCGGGGTGCTGCTGGTGCTGCTGACCCCTTGCATCGACTACGTCATCGTCTTCAGCGGTCTCGCCGGAGCAGCCTCCGAGCGGCTGCTGGCCGCATCCCCACTGCTGATGCTCGCCCAGCTGCTACTGCTGCCGCTGTACCTGCTGATCTTCATCGGTCCCCAAGGCCTGGGCGTCGTGGAGGCCGGCCCCTTCGCCGAAGCGTTCCTCATCCTGATCGTCCTGCCGCTGACCGCGGCTGCAGCCACCCAGGCCCTGGCCCGCCGCCACCGGCTCGGGTTGCTCCTGCAGTCACTGCTGCAAGCTCTCATGGTCCCGCTGATGATGATCACCCTGGCCGTCGTCGTGGCCTCACAGGCGCAGCTGGCCAGTGGCGCCGCCGACCAGCTCCTGCGCGTGGTGCCGGTCTTCGCGGGCTTCCTGGTCGTCATGGCCGTCGTCGGTGCGCTCACCGGCCGCGCCTTCGGCCTGGACGTCCCGTCCCGGCGTGCCTTGATCTTCAGCGGCGCCACCCGCAACGGCCTGGTCATCCTGCCCCTGGCCCTCGCCCTACCCAGCTCGCTGTCCCTGGCACCAGCGATCGCCGTCACCCAGACCCTCGTCGAGCTCGTCGGCATGGTCATCTACGTCCGCATCGTTCCCGGCCTGGTGCCCCACCCACGCCCCACGCACACACTCCCTCAGCTGTAGTGCGGAAGGTGCGGCTTGAGACGACCCACTCGACGCCTCTCAAAACCAGTCGTTTCCGACACGCGGGTGGGCTCATGTCGGTCGAGGGCGTCGAGCGAGTCCAGCTCGGTCGCCTCAAGCGCGGCTGGGCAACGGGCGCCGTCACAGGGTGCGAGCGTGCAAGGTGGCGCCCGCGGCATCAGTGCTCAACGGCGACCACGGGCTCGTTCCCGGACTGCATCGCGGATCGATGACCCTTGGTAGCGGCAAGAACAGCAGCGACTCCGAGCGCTACCCATGCGACCACGCTGCCAAGCCCGACTGCGAAGATTCCGGGGATCCCGTACAGCGCCTCAGGCGGCGGTGGCTCCGCCGGCCCCTCGATGAGACCGAGACCCATGCTGATTGCGAGTGCGACCGTCACTCCCACTGCGATGCCATGGTGGGCCCGTGCTGCCCATACAACAGCGGAAGATCCCGCTGCCACCATGATGAGCACGATCCACGGCGTCGCGCCCGTGGTGAGCGCTTCGTGGTGCCGATACGACTCGCCGGCAAGTAGCGCGATAAACCACACTACTCCGGCGATGATTCCTATCCCGAACTTGACCATGGTTCACGCTCCTCATTGAGTTTGAGGCTTGTCTGCGCCGCGAAGTGCTGGTCGGTCGCAGTGTGATTACGTCTCAAGCTGTGTCAGCCGGTACGCCCCAATGTACACCGTGTGCCAATCCGCGCCGGGCTGCGCCCAATCACTAGCCTGGCGACAGTTGGTGTTTAGTCGAGCGCGTGGCGTTCCTTGAGGCGTTAAGGCGCGAAGCGACATGGCGTTATGTCATGGCCGTTCTGGCGACTTGTCGAGTAGGGACAGCGCTGCGATGGCGGGGTGCGGATCGAGGTCCCGGCGGGTGGCACGGCCGTGTGCCGACCCGCGTCCGGCTACTAGCCGCAAGGCCCGCCATGTCCGAAGTCGGTTAATTCTGAGACACGCGCTCGGCTCACGAGCGCGGGCCACCCGCACGCCGCGCCGACATGTGCGGATGGTCGCGACCGTACGAACGGCATGTCGGATGTCGTAGCCCGCGAGTCGAGGCCCCGGTCCTGGGGCGCGTGTGTTCGGAAACGACTTACGCGACGGTTAGTCGAGATGACGACGCTTGCGTACCAAAACAACACTGACGAGCGCGACCACGATCGCGGCGGCGAGCCCGAAAAGAGGGTCGAGATCGGGACCGGCGATGCCAGACGGGTCCGGGTGTTGGAAGCCAGTGAAGACCATCGTTCGAGCGTACCCGGCGGGTCCAGTCGTGGCGATGGGCGATGAGCGTTGGGTCCTAAGGGTCCTTTCCGGACAGTCGTCGACCGCCCGGGCGGAGCTGACTTCGTCACAGACTGGTGGCGTCGTCTACTCAAGCTGTGGCGGGCAGCTGCATCTCCACGCACCGGCCAGCGACTGGGGACCGCGCGCGACCGGCGGCATGAGCGCGTGCAGTCGAGGTAGCGTGCCAGACGAGTAGGAACGGAACTCGGAGAGAAAAAGGTGGGGGCGTTGGTCAGCGGCAGATGGACGAAGTCCGAGCGGACGAAGGCTCTGGCCGCCGAGCTTAAGGGAGCGGGTTTCGCTCGCAGTGGCGCCGACTGGGTGCTGGAGCGTAATGACCTCCGCTGGATCAGTTTCTTGAGCGTCGTGCGTGACCCCGACGGAGACATCTACGACGTGATGTCCGCGCTTTACAGGGTCGGCGAGAACCAAGAACAGTCGGGCGGCGATGTGATCTGCCAGTTTGGCGTCGCCGACGTGTTGGGTCTTGACGCACAACTCGCCTACGGACCCGCGACTCCGTCGCCTGACGATCCCCTGATCCGCGACGTCCAGACGACACTTCTGCCCTCAATAGAGCGGCATGACACCGCACTCTCCGCCCTGCGCGCCCTCAGTGACGGCGCCATCCGCGAGACCGGATGGCCGATCAGCAACCCCGCTAGCGCGGTCCTCTCAGGCTGGCACGCAGCGAAGCGCCTGGGGTACCTCGACGAGGTCAACCGCGCGGAACTCATCGTCAGCAGCACTGCTTGGGACCGGAGGACACGTCGCTTCATCGAAGAGACCGCTGCAGCGTGGGGTGTCGGGAACCAGCTGGTACCGGGAAGGTCGCCCTCGCGGTGGGGCTCACTACTCCGAAGGTCTTAGCCCGGCGCACCGTGCAGCTCTTGAACGCCACAGTCGGGAGCGCTGTGGCGAGTACGCGCGCAGCGGCAGATCCGGGCAAGCGGTCAGACGGTGCCTAGCGCTTCTCCCAGCCGCCTTCTACGTAGACGGCGCGTGCCCAAACCTCGCCGGGTGCGACCACGGGCAACGACTCACCCTCGGCCCTCTGTCGATCCTCAAGATTCTTGAAGCTGCCCTTGTGGACGGACGTGAAGCCCCGCTTGCGGAGCTCAGCGGTGGCATCCATTCGCGACTCGGCACTTACGAGCACTTCGACTCCGCACCCGTACTCCGATGTCGACGGCCGGTTGTCGTTGATGACGCCAACGTAGAAGACCTGCACCTGCTGGACGATACGCCACCCCCGTGCCAACTCGCCGTCCCTCACCCCGGTGCCCGACCTTGCGCTCATCGGCATGAGCGTTAAGCCGTCGTCGACGGGTCCGGCCACCAGTTGGCCCTGCCGACTCGGCCTACGCCGTGCTATTCGGGAGTCGTGAGGCGCGCGTGGTGGGTGGGCGGTTGAGGGCTCGGTAAATGGTGGTGCGGCTGACGCCGAGCACGCTCCCGATCTGGGCGACGGTCATTTCCTTCTGCTCGTACATCCGACGTGCCGCTCGGACCTGGTCAGCTGACAGCAAGGAGGGTCTTCCACCGGTGCGCCCACGCGCTCGGGCCGCCGCCAGACCGGCGTTCGTTCGCTCACGGATGAGGTCGCGTTCGAATTCTGCGAGGGCGGCGAACACGTGGAAGACGAGCCGGCCGCCGGGGGAGGTGGTGTCGATGGTCTCCTGCAGGGATCGGAACCCGACGCCACGGTCGGCGAGGACCTCCAGCTGGTCGATGAGATGCCGGATGGAGCGGCCGAGGCGATCCAGACGCCACACGACGAGGGTGTCGCCGGGGCGGAGCTGGTCGAGCAGCTTGTCGAGCTCGGGTCGGTGCTGCAGCGACCCGGAGATGGTGTCGACGAAGACGCGGTAGCAGCCGGCGTTGGTGAGTGCATCGATCTGGAGCGAGGCGTCCTGGTCGGTGGTGGACACGCGCGCGTACCCGAGGAGGTGTCCCATCGGCCGACCGTACCGAAACTCGTGCGGTTGGGGGAGTGGCGCGACGTAGAAAGTGGCACTGAGTTACGCACCTAGGGACGGGTCGCGGCGCCTCGTAACGAGGTTGTGGCTTTCATCGCTAGGTGGCGGCGTGTTGTGCTCGCTGAGTGGCGGGGCGGTGTCAGGTCACGCCGATGACCAAGGTGCTCTGTGCTGCCTCTATGACGTCGTTGGTGATGGTCTGGAGCTTGTTGATCTTCAGCACGCGCTCGATCTGAGGGAAGAGGCGTTCGAGAAGCCGGAAGTTCCCTCGGGTGACGCGGGCGATGGCGGCGATGGCTTGGGCGTCGGTGAAGTCGTCGGGGTCGAGTGTCTTGCCGAGTTCGCGCCAGTGCCGCTGGAGGACGAAGAGCAGCTCGTCGTTGCCCAGGGGGCGGTAGTGATGGGCGAAGCCGACTCGGCTGTAGAACTGGGGGTAGTGGCTGAACTGCTTCTCCAGGCCGGGCATGCCGATGAGGATGACGGCGATGTTGTCGCGGTCGTATCGATCGCGGAGCAGCTCGAGCGCGGTCGGGCTGAGCCGTTCGGACTCGTCGACGATGATGAGCTGGACGTAGTTCTTGGGTCGCCAGGTCACCGCGGCGCCGTCCACGTGCTGCTGGATGCAGATGTTGGTCCGCGAGATCGCCAGGTTCAGGTCATCCCGCAGGAGACGGGGCGTTGTGAGGACCCCGGGGGTGTAGACGACGGTGCGGCTCTTGGCGAGGGCGGCGTAGATCTTGGCGTCGGTCTCGGAGCGTGGGCCCCAGTCGGTGAGCAGGTCATGGGCCTTGTCCCAGTGGGCGTAGCGGCGGGCGGAGACGGTCTTGCCGACGCCGGCGGCCCCGAAGCACAGGCCGATGGTGTGGCCGTGTCGTACGGAGTCGGCGAACTCGGTGAAGCGGCGGTGCTCATTGTCGCTACACCTCCCTAGAGCAGCCGGCTGCTTGCGCCGCAGGGCCGACTATGTGGCGATGGTTGTCGAGGTGCGCGTGTCGGGCAGAGGCCGAGCCGTCGCGCAGAGCACCGGGACAGCGTTGGCAACGCTCCGACGTACGGTCTCCACCGTGGTGGGCCCCAGTGAGCACTCCAAAGTGATCTGTGCTGTCTCGTCGGGCGTCGTGTCGTACTGCAGGCGATGGACGAGGACCCGGCGCGAGTGCAGGACCGAGAGGACCTTGAGGAGTCCCGCGGTGCCGTGGCTCGCGGCGAGGTGGATGACGAGCTCATCGGAGGGCACGTCGTACGCGCGGTCGCCGGCCGCAGGCACGACCTGCTCCCCGGCTCGGGCCGGGCGCCGTTCCACCGCGGTCAGGCGTGAGCGGAGTCGAGGACCGACGCGGCGCGGCCGTCGCGCATCTCGACGATGGCGTCCGCGGTGTCGAGGTGGTCGTGGTCGTGGGTGACCAGGACGGTGGCGGTGCCTCGTTCCCGGGTCAGGGTGGTGATCAGGTCCAGAACGGCGGCGCCGCGCTCGTGATCCAGGGCGCTGGTCGGTTCGTCGACGAGGAGGACCTCAGGGTTGTTCATCAGTGCGCGGGCGATGTTGACGCGCTGGCGTTGACCACCGGAGAGCTGGTGTGGCCGGCGGTCGGCTTCCTTCTCCAGCCCGACTGCGACGAGGAGCTCCCGGGCCCGGTCCCGCGCCGCTGCTGGTGGGGTGCCGTCGATGTGGGCCATCACCTGCAGCTGCTCGACGGCGGTGAGTGAGCCCAGCAGGTTGGGCTGCTGGAACACGATGCCGATCAGGGTCCGGCGCAGCCGAGTGAGGGCGTCGCGGTCGAGGTCGGCGGTAGGGGTACCTGCGACGGTGACCGTGCCCTGGTCGGGGCTGATGAGGGTCGCTGCGACAGCCAGGAGGCTGGACTTGCCCGAGCCCGACGGGCCGACGACGGCGGTGACCGTCCCGCTGGGCACGGTCAAGGTGACGTGGTCGAGGGCGACGAGGCGCCCTGCGCCGTCGGGGTAGGTGAGGGTGATGTCGGTCAGGTGCAGGCTCATCGGGCACTCCCAAGCGCGGTCAGGGGGTCGACGGACGTGATCTGGCGGATGGACAGGGCGGCGCCGGCGGCGCCGAGGACGACCATCACGGCGGCCGGGAGCAGGACGGTGGCGGGGTCCAGGACGAACGGCACCGAGCCTTGGACGAGCGCGCCGAGCCCAGCGGCGATGGCCGTTCCCAGGGCGGTCCCCAAGACGAGCAGCACCACCGCTTGACCGAGCGCGTCGCGCAGCAGGTAGCGGGTGGAGGCCCCGAGCGCCTTCAGGACCGCGACGTCGCCGGAGCGCTGGATCGTCCAGACCATGAAGAACGCTCCGATGACCAGAGCGGAGATCGCGAACAGGAACCCGCGCATCAGCTGCAGTGAGCCGTTCTCTTCACTGAACGACCCGATCGCCGACGCGGTGGCGCCCAGTGGGAGGGTCTTCGTGCCGAGTTGGTCGTCCGCCGCGGCGAGGTCCGTGCCGTCGATATCGGGGGCGATCAGGGCCACGACGGTGGCGACCTGCGTGCTCGGGTCATCAGCGCGCAGGAGCGGCTGGGTGTCGGTGAGATCCGCCCACACCACGGGGGTGTGGCTGTAGGAGCCCTCCCCGGCGATCGCTCCGACGACCAGATCGTGGCCCGCGGCGGTGACCTTGTCACCGGCCTGGGCGTCGAGCGCTTCGGCGGCGCCCACCGACAGCACGACGGTCCCTGCCTCGAGTGCCGTGCCGGCGTCTGTCTCTGGTAGCAGCGGTGAAGCTGGGCGGACCCCGAAGACCGACACGGCGGCCGTCCGCTCCTCGTGCTCGACGCGGGTGGTCACGATCGCCAGCGGCTCGGCGGCCTCCACACCCGGGACCTGCGCCCACTGCTCCCACGCCTCGGCCTCGAGGGTGGAGTCTGAGAACGACACGTCGCCGTCCTCGAGCGGGGCGGCGAAGGCCAGGTGGTCGGCCGGCAGGTCCAGGACGGCTGAGGTGTTCTCCCTACCCAAGCCGGCCGTCAGGCCCGAGAGCATGACGACGAGCATGGTGATCAGGATGATCACCACGCCCATGAGCGTGAACCGGCCCCGCGCGAAGCGCAGGTCTCTCCAGGCGACGAACACGTCGCGTCCCTTCTGTCTGCGGTGACGACCGGCAGGTCGACTCCCACAGCGTGCGCCGCGCGGAGCGGCCACCGCATCGCGCCCCAGAGGGCTCCTGCGACGCCGCAGGGGTGAGGGTCCGCTCAACCTTTTGAGCGATGGCCCCGGGTCGAGCGCGACCTACGCTGAGTGGACGTGAACCCCCTGGACCCGACCTCGCTGTCGCCCGTGCTGCGCACGCTGCGCGGGTTCCTGCACGCCTTGGTCGGGGTGCTCCTGCTCGTCGTGGTCGTGCGCGCCATGCGCCCGACGGGCAGCAGCCCTTCCCTCGGCATCGTGTGGGCCGCTGCGGCGATGGCCGTGATCTACGCGGCCGGCGCACTGATGCCGGTGGTCAAGCGGTCCGTCCACGCTGCCGCCGTGTGGCTGGCGGTGCTGCTCGCCGCCTGGCTCTGGCTGGTGATCTTGACCCCGGACGCGGTGTGGCTCGCATTCCCCCTGTTCTTCCTCGAGCTCCACCTGGCTGGCCGCTGGGGTCTACCGGCCGTGGTCGTGACGACCCTGGTCGCGGTCGGTGGGACCGCGTGGCACGCTGACGGTCCGCAGATGGGTGGCGTCCTGGGGCCGGCCATCGGCGCCGCGGTCGTGGTGGCTACGGTGCGCGGGTACGAGGCGCTGCACCGCGAGAGCGACCAGCGGCGGCTCCTGATTGCCGAGCTGACCGCCACCCGCAACGACCTCGCCCACGCCGAGCGCGCCGCCGGTGTCCTCGCCGAACGAGAACGCCTCGCCCGAGAGATCCACGACACCCTGGCGCAAGGGCTGTCCAGCATTCAGCTGCTCCTGCGGGCGGCCGAGCGCACCATTCACTCCGACCCCGACACCGCTCGCCAGCAGGTCGTCACCGCCCGCGAGGCGGCGGTGACGAACCTGGCCGAGGCCCGTCGCTTCGTCCATGACTGGACGCCACCAGACCTGGAGTCCGGCTCACTGCGCCACGCCTTGGAACAGCTCTGCCAGCGGACCACGGCCAGCAGCGGCATCCCCGTAGACCTCACCGTGTCCGGCACAGTCGTCCCGCTGCCCACCGGGCACGAGGTCGCCCTCCTACGCGTCGCCCAGCAAGCGATCGCGAACGCGATCCAGCACGCCGACGCACACCACATCCACCTCACGCTCAGCTACATGGACACCGAGATCGTCCTCGACGCGGTCGACGACGGACGCGGCTTCGACAACGCGTACAGCGGCGCCGTGCCCGCCCCCATCGGCACGCGCGACGGGTCGGACGGCAACGGCGCACGCGGCTTCGGGCTGGCAGCGATGCGCGCCCGCGCGGCTGCGCTCAACGGCACCCTCGCCATCGAGTCCGCGGCCGGTCGCGGGACCGCGGTAGCCGTGACCCTGCCCCTGCCCGGTGGGCAGCGATGACGGCTGAGGCCGAGGTCCGCATCGTGATCGCCGACGATCATCCCGTCGTCCGGGCCGGCCTGCGCGCGGTGCTGCAGACTGAGCCCGGCTTCGTCGTCGTCGCGGAATGCTCCACCGCCGAGCAGGCAGTCCAGCGCTGCGCCGCCGGCGACGCTGACGTCGTGCTCATGGATCTGCAGTTCGGAGCCGGCATGGGAGGCACGGCAGCAACCGCTGCGATCACACAGACGCCCGGCGCGCCTCGGGTGGTCATCCTCACCACCTACGACTCCGACGCGGACGTCATGGCCGCGATCGACGCAGGTGCCTCCGGATACCTGCTCAAGGACGCACCACCCGAGGAGCTGGCGGTCGCAGTCCGCACCGCCGCAGCGGGCGGGTCAGCCCTCGCACCTGCGATCGCCACCCGACTGCTCGAACGCCTCCGCGCTCCAGGAGTCGGACTCAGCCCCCGCGAGCTCGAGGTGCTCCAGCTCGTCGCTGAAGGACTGTCTAACCAGCAGATCAGCCAACGGCTCTTCCTCAGCCAAGCGACCATCAAGACCCACCTGGCCCACGTCTACGCGAAACTCGACGTCGACTCCCGCAGCGCCGCCGTCGCTACCGCGACCAAGCGCGGCATCTTGCGCCGCTGAGCGGCCCAAGTACCACGACGGTGGCTCGAGCAGCCCGCCACTTGAGCAGAAAGTTCCCCGCCATAGAACGGCGAAGACCACAACGTGGCCATCGGCGCTGGTCTAGTCGCTGGGGCGAGCGTGCTCATCAGTGGCCCAGGCGCCACCAGCGATCTCCGCGTCGGGGCGGCCCTGATAGCGGCTGCCTGCCTGTGCTGGGCAGTCGACAACAGCGTCACGGCTGAGCTTGATGAGCTCGCGCCCGCGCATGTCACCCTCGCCAAGGGGGTGGTTGCCGGTGGTGCGAACACCGTCATCGGTGTGGTGCTCGCCGACCCGCCCGGCCTGGTGACCGTTGGAGCGGCCTTGCTCGTGGGTGCGCTCGGTTACGGCATCTCGATCACGCTGTGGGTCGCTGGGGCCAGGGATCTGGGAGCGGCACGGGCGCAGGTCGTGTTCGCGACCGCGCCCTTCCTCGGCGCCGTGATCGCGTGGACGGTGTTCGGCGAGCCGGCAGCGCCGACGACGCTGCTGGCCCTGGTCATCGCCGCTGTGGGTGTCGCGCTGGTGTCCCGCTCAGATCACACCCACCTCCACGTCCACGAAGCCGTGGAGCATCACCACGAGCACGTGCACGACGACGGGCACCACGACCATGACCACCCCAGCGGGGCCGTCGGACGCCATCAGCACGCGCACACCCACGCACGGGCCGTCCACGACCACCCGCACGTACCCGACCTGCATCACCGTCACAGCCACTGAGGGACGTCACCGCGCAGGACGGTCGACGGCGGACATCGCTGCACGCCTGGCCGGGTCCGGTCGTCTCGAGGTCAGAGGCGGAGCTTGCCACTGCGGGTGTGCAGGGTCGGTCGTGCCCGGATAGACACGGTCCCGCGCGGGCGCTGTGAGGCTTCGAGATGGACGCTTGAAACTTCTGCGGAAGGCGCTTCGCGGGGGACTGTGCTGGCAAGTGGCGCGTGGCATCCTTGATCTGCGAGCCAGGCAAACGAGCGGCGCAGCGACGGCGAGTGTTCTGCCCGGGCGCCGCTCCACCGCAGCGAACCGATGGAGGTGACGTGAGCGATCACCACAAAGCACGTGGCGCATCCCGGGCGCCGGTGGATATCCAGTCGATCGCGCTGGCGGTGTACGTACTTGTCGGCGACAGCGTTAACGATTCGGAGTTCGACGATCACGTCACCGCGGCCATCGCCGCCCACGCGACCCGCTAGAACAGGTTGACCCGCGGCCTCATCGAAAACAGGCGTCCGGCGGCCGAGCGACTCGTGCGGGCCACGCGTCGTTCCCCTCACCGGATGACAACGCCGATTGTGGGTCGCGTGCCAGCGGTTCCTTGCCGTAGTCACGTCCGGACAGAGAGCAGGAACCACACCGACTTGCCACTGGGATCGAGTGCTTGACAACCCCAGTCGGTCGCCAGCAGGTCGACCAGCAAGACTCCGCGCCCACCCCCGGCGGTAGGGGCGGGCTGGAGCCGGCGGGGTTGGTCGGGGGACTGGTCGGTGACTGCCACGCCGAAGAGGTCGTCGTTCAGGCAGGTGTGGAGGACGACCGGGTGGCCTTGTGAGCCGTGGACGATGGCGTTGGTGAGGACTTCGCTGGTGAGCAGCTCGATCGTCGGCATCGCTGGCTGCTGCACGCCGGCAGTCGCCGCTTGGTCGAGGACCCAACGCCGACCGACCCGGACCGAGCTTGCGACGGGTGCGAGGGTCAGTGGCATGGGTCCTGTCCTTGGATGGGGGCTGCATCCAGCGTGCCCCTGCCTGCGCGTCCGCGCGACTGGCGGCACGTCCGGCTGCTCTGCCGAGGGTTCGTCGCAGGTGTTGGTCGACCGGCCGATCGCAGCTTTGGTGGCTCGCGCCCACGTGACCGGTGGTGTCACCCGGTGTCGCACTGGCGGTTCGCGGCGGCTTCGAAGGTCGGGACCTGGCGTGCCTGGGCCTGCTCGGGTGTGGTGGCGAGCCCGTTGGCTTCGATGTCCTGGATCAGCCACTCCATCTCGTCGATCTCGCGTCGCTGGGCTTCGCTGATCTCGGCGGCGAGCTCGCACACGCGGACGTCGACGATCTCGGCGCGCTCGGAGCGGGTGATGGCCAAGGAGTGGTGCGGGATCATCGCGCTCATCCAGCTGGTGTCCTGCACGGTGGTCTGGCTGCGATCCAGGTAGACCCCGCCACCGATCAGCAGGACGCCGGCCGTGACGGCGGCGATGTTGGCCTTGGTGTTCTTGTACATGTTCAGCATCCAGCCGAGCATCACCAACGCCATGGTTCCGCCCATGGTCAGCGCCATGAAGACGCGGCTCTCGCTGAAGCGGATGTGGTCCCACCGGTAGGTGCCGACGAACATGACCGCGTACATCACGACCATGCCGGTCAGGATCATGGCCGCGTACCGCAGGTACATGTTCCTCATGTGGTGACCACCCTGACCCTGACCGTGCTGCTGGACGTGGCCCTGGTCCTTGGCGTCGTGGTCCTGGTGCTGACCGTCGACCTGCTGGTGCCCCTTCATCGACACGGGCGCCGCTCCTTTCGCTGCTGACGTGATGTGGTGGTGGCGTCGCGGGTGCGCGGTCAGGCGCGACGGCGCCGGTGCGCCTGACCGCGTCCGGGAGGGGGTCAGGCGATGGCGTTGAGCAGCTCGGTGCACGCCTCCTCGCACGCCCGGCATGCCTCGGCGCAGATCCGGCAGTGCTCGTGCATCCCGGCGTGGCTGTCGCACTCGTCGCCGCAGGCGCGGCACGCGGCGATGCAGGCCTGCAGGTGGGCGCGGGTGACGTTGGCGTCGTAGCCGGTGTGGCGGGACAGGATGGCGGCGGTGGTGGCGCAGCTGTCGGCGCAGTCGAGGTTGGTGCGGATGCACTTGCGCAGGTCGGCGACCATGTCCTCGCTCAGGCACGCGTCCGCGCAGGCGGTACACGCCTGTGAGCAGGTGACCAGGGTGTCGATGACACGGGCGAGGAGCTCGCGGTCGAGGTTGATCTCGGCGGGGTAGGTCTGCAGCATCGCGGCGGTCTTCATCGTGCCCTCCGGTGGGTCTCGGTTGACGGCGCGTGGCCAACGTGAGCCCGCGCACCTGGACCCCATCGACGCTAGGGACCCCCGCGGCCGGTCGCATGGTGGGGCCCCGGGGGCGGCGATGAAGTTTCGATGAAGCCCCACCCCGGCGCACACACTGGGGAACACCAGCCCGGTCCAACGGGTTCCTGCCGAGTACCCCACAGGGGTATCCAAACGGGAGGTCACGATGAGCGCGGACGAGCACACCGGACACACCACGCACCCCGGTCTGGGCGGCGCCGGCCACCATGACGCGCACGCCGGCCCGGCGGGTGACCATGCCCAGCACGCGCCCACGGCGGCGGCCGATCCCGGCGGCGGCGACCACGGGGGTCACGGCGGTGGCGGGCACCCCGGTGGTGGGCAGCACGGGGCCGAGCAGGCCCACGCCCAGCACGGCAACGCCGGTCACGGGCACCACGTGGGTCAGTTCCGGGACCGGTTCTGGGTCAGCCTGGTGCTGGCGGTGCCGGTGGTGGTGTTCAACCACATGTTCGCCGACCTGCTCGGGTACACCCCACCGGCGTTTCCCGGGTCGGGGTGGGTCTCCCCGGTGCTGGGCACGGTGGTTTTCTTCTACGGCGGGTGGCCGTTCCTGACCGGCGCGGTGGTGGAGGCCCGCAGTCGCCGGCCCGGGATGATGCTGCTGATCGCGCTGGCGATCACGGTGGCGTTCGTCGCGTCGTGGGCCACCACGCTGGGTGCGGCGATGGAGCTGGACTTCTGGTGGGAGCTGGCGCTGCTGGTCGTGATCATGCTGCTGGGGCACTGGCTGGAGATGCGGGCCCTGGGTGCGGCGTCCGGCGCGCTGGACGCGCTGGCCGCGTTGCTGCCCGACCGCGCCGAGAAGGTCACCGGCACCGGGACGCTCGAGGTCGCCGTGTCCGACCTGGCCACCGACGACGTCGTGCTGGTCCGCCCGGGGGCCCGGGTGCCGGTCGACGGGCTGATCGTGGACGGCGAGGCGCACCTGGACGAGTCGATGATCACCGGGGAGTCCCGGGCCGTGCGTCGGGCTGGCGGGGACACGGTCGTGGGCGGCACCGTCTCGACCGACAGCACCCTGCGGGTGCGGGTCACTGCGGTCGGACAGGACACCGCCCTGGCCGGCATCCAACGGCTGGTCGCCGACGCCCAGGCGTCCAGCTCACGCGCACAGGCGCTGGCCGACCGCGCCGCCGCCTTCTTGTTCTACTTCGCCCTGGGCGCCGGCGTGCTGACTTTCGCGGCGTGGCTGGTGTTCGGGGACACCGCCGATGCGGTGACGCGGACCGTGACGGTGCTGGTCATCGCCTGCCCCCACGCGCTGGGTCTGGCCATCCCGCTGGTGATCTCGATCTCCACCGAGCGCGCCGCGCAGGCCGGTGTGCTGGTCAAGAACCGGCTCGCCCTGGAGCGGATGCGCACCGTCGACACGGTCCTGTTCGACAAGACCGGCACCCTGACGAAGGGCGCACACGCCGTCACCGGCGCCGTCGCGACCCACGGGGTCGACCAAGCCACGATGCTGGCCCTGGCCGCGGCGGCCGAGGCCGACAGCGAGCATCCGGTGGCGCGGGCCATCGTGCGCTCCGCCGGCCAGGTGTCGGCGACCGTGCGGAACTTCCGGGCCCTGCCTGGGCGCGGGGTGCAGGCCAGCGTCGACGGCCACGAAGTCGTCGTGGGCGGGCCGGCGCTGCTCGCCGAGCGGCAGTGGACGCCCCCGGCGGACGTGCAGGCCGCGACCCGGCCGTGGGTGGAGCGGGGGGCATCGGTGCTCCATGTCGTGCGTGACGGTCAGGTCATCGGCGCGGTCGCGGTCGAGGACGCCATCCGTCCCGAGTCCCGTGACACGGTCGCGGCCCTGCACGCCCGAGGTGTGCGGGTGGCGATGATCACCGGCGACGCCCAGCAGGTCGCCGACGCAGTCGCCGCCGAGCTCGGCATCGACGAGGTCTTCGCCCAGGTCCTGCCCACCGACAAGGACGCCAAGGTCAGCGAGCTGCAGGCACGCGGGCACAAGGTCGCGATGGTCGGCGACGGCGTCAACGACGCCCCTGCGCTGGCTCGGGCTGACGTCGGGATCGCGATCGGGGCCGGCACGGACGTCGCCGTGGAGTCCGCCGGGGTCGTCCTGGCCTCGGACGACCCACGCGGGGTGGTGTCGGTGATCGCGCTGTCCCAGGCGTCGTACCGCAAGATGTGGCAGAACCTGGTCTGGGCGACCGGGTACAACCTCATCGCGGTACCCCTGGCAGCGGGCGTCCTCGCGTTCGCCGGGTTCGTCCTGTCACCGGCCGTCGGGGCGATCCTGATGTCCGCCTCGACGATCGTGGTCGCCGCCAACGCCCAGCTCCTGCGGCGCCTGGACCTCGACCCCGCCCGTGTGGCCCAGCAGCAATGAGCAGCCCCGTGCCGGCTCCGCGGCCGCCCTCGCGCTGTGCCCGCACTGACCGTCCCGACGCCAGCCACACCGAGAGGCACCCTGACCTGATGCACCCTCACCACCGCACCACGGTCCGCGCCCTGGCGAGCCTGGGGCTCGTCGCCGCCGTTCTGGCTGGCTGCGCCGGGACCCCACGAGCCGGGACTGCCCCGCCGCCCGGACCGGCGGTGTCGGCCGGCCCCGGACCGGCCGACGCCGGTGCGGCTGCGGGGGAAGGCTTGCCGAGCAGCCACGTCCATGGCGTGGCGGTCAACCCCGCTGACGGGCTGGTGTACCTGGCCAGCCACGACGGACTGTTCCGGTACGGGGCCGACGGGCCGCAGCGGGTGGGGCCGGTCATCGACCTGATGGGGTTCACCGTCGCGGGGCCGGACCACTTCTACTCCTCCGGACACCCCAGCCCGGGCGTGGACCTCCCCACGCCGTTGGGGCTGGTGGAGTCCACCGACGCCGGGCAGACCTGGCAGCCGCTCTCGCGCGGCGGGCAGTCGGACTTCCATGCCTTGACCGCCTCGACCGCCGCGGTCGTCGGCTACGACGGCTCCGCGCTGCGCAGCACCACCGACGGGCAGACCTGGACCGATCTGGACGCACCGGTGGAACCGTTCGCGCTGGCCGCCTCACGCGACGGCCGGGTCCTCGTGTTGACCAGTCAGGCCGGGGTGTACCGGTCCGGCGACGGCGGGGCGACGTGGCAGCAGCCGCAGGCGCCGCTTCTGCAGTACGTGGCGTTCGCCGACGACACCGTGGCCGTGGGCGTCACCCCGGACGGTGACGTGGCCCGCAGCGACGACGCCGGCCAGACCTGGACCCAGGTCGGTGCCCTGGGTGAGCCGGTCGCGGCCGTCGGCGCGACCCGCGGCCCCGACGACACCGTGCGGGTCGTGGCGGTCACCGCCGACCAGGTGCTGGAGTCCAGTGACGGCGGCGCCACGTTCGGGGCCCTGACGACCAAATGACCGGCTGACGCGCCCCACGATCGCGCACCCTGTGTCCTAGGAGGTCACCAGGACCATCCATCGTTGACGACCATCGTGGCCAGGGTCCGCCGACGGTCGGCCGCCGCGGCGACGGCCGGCCCGAAGTCCGCGTCGCCAGCGACCGGGATTCCCGCACCCCGCAGCCCCGCCAGGTCCGGCGCCGGAGGTGGGTCGTCGACGCGGACGGGCATCGTCGAGGTGGCGCCCACGGTGTGCAGGTACCGGTCCACGGCCCGCCGCGTCGGCGCGACGGTGCCGGCCTCGGGTGCGGCGGCGGGCTGGACCGCTTCCTGGAGGAGGAACAGGGCCTCGTCCAGGTGTGCCACGGCCACCGGGGCCGCGGTGACCCGTGTGCTGCTGTGGAAATAGTGCAGCACCGGGTAGGCCAGGTGCTGCTCGGCGCTGGTGGCCAGGGCCCCGGTGAGGTTCACCAGCCGCTGCACGAACGCCGAGGAGAACTGGTCCCCGTCCCAGCCACCGGTGACCATGTCGACCGGGTCGGACCCCAGGGTCGCGATCTGCACCGCCAACGCACGCCGCGCCACCACCGCCGATACCACCGAGATCAGGTACGTGATGGCCAGGGTGATCACGAACAAGCCGGTGAAGCTCGCGGCCGCGGTCAGCACCCGGGTGACGCTGGTGGTGGCGACGAAGTCACCCACCCCCAAGGTGAACACGGTGAACCCCGCGTAGTACACGACGTCCGCGACGCCGGCCGGGGCGCGGGTGGTCGAGTTGACCACCGAGTCGGACGACAGCAGCACCAGCGCCCATCCGGCCCACAGCAGCGCCACCCACACCAGCACCGTCACGATCAAGAGGACCGCACCTGCCGCGGCGAGCACAGAGGAGTCGCTGTCGCGCCGGTGCACCCGCAGCAGCACCCGCCACAGCACCCCAGTCACGCGGCGGGTCAGCAGCCCCGCGCCGCCGCCGACGGTCACCGTGGTGGTCAACGCGTCCACCAGGACCAGCAGCACCAGGGCCGCTCCCAACACACCCACCAGCACGTCATCCATTTGTCAGCTCCATCGCCAGTGCGGCACGACCCCGGCCTGACCCACAGCCGGGATCACGCGGCGACGCCGGACCTGCGCAGGAAGCATCGGGCCGGGCGCGCCGCGGACCAACGGCACCACACTGCCGGGCCCGGTGTGATCGCCGGGCCCGGCATCAGGGGTTGGCCTCACAGGTCGCGCAGCAGGTTCTCCATCTCGGTGATCTCGCGCGTCTGGTCGTCGATGATCTTGCGCGCCAGCTCCCGGGCCTCGGCGTTGGCGCCGTCAGCCAGGTGCACCTCAGCCATCTCGATCGCACCGCGGTGGTGCTCGGTCATCATCTCCAGGAAGGCGCGGTCGAACTCCGCGCCCGAGAGCCCCTCCAGCTCGGCCATGGCGGACTCCATGTCCATCCCGCCCATGTCCATCCCGCCGTGATCCATCCCGCCCATGTCCGCGTCCTGGGGCTCTTCTTCGCCCCACGCCTGGAGCCATGAGGTCATCTCGTCGATCTCCGGGCCCTGCGCGGCGGAGATCCGCTCGGCCAGCGCCCGCACCTCCTCGCTGGCGGCCTTGTCGACCGCCAAGCCAGCCATCTCGACGGCGCCCTGGTGGTGGACGATCATCATCTGCGCGAACTCGGTGTCCGCGTCGTTGTGCTCACTGGCCTGCTCGACCTCCGGAGCGCTGGAGGTCGCCGCTGCGGCCGGCGGTTCGGCGGGCGGCTCGGCGGCGTCAGAGCAGGCGGTCAGCCCCGCCGCCAACGCCAGGGCGGTTGCCGTAGCAGCCAAGCGCCGCCGGGTCGTGGTCATCACGGAAGTTCCTTCCCAGAACAGGTGTGCAGGTGGTTCAGGCGGTCGCGCTCGGGGTGCAGCACGAGTCGTTCTCGGTGGCGTCGCCACCGCAGCAGCCGCCGTCGCTGGTGACGGCCTGGGCCGTCTCGCGCGTGTCCTGCGCGGTGGGGGCGGTCGTGATGGTGGCCGTGGTCGTGTCCTGGCAGCAGCCCATCGGGTCTCTCCTTCGTGGTGTCATACGGCAGATCCGCGTAGAGCGGCGGCAGCGGTGGTCAGCCAGCGCACTGGCCGCGCGGCCGGCGCGGGGCACCGCCGCGAACGCGCACCATCATCGATGCCTACGGCCGAAGGGCCCGTCACCGGCCGATCAAGGTTCGATGAAGATCGCGGGCCCGGTGGCCGGCCTGCCGATACTGGGGCAGTGAGCATCCCTTCGTTCCCAGCAGCGGCATCCCGGCGTGCGGTCGTCGTCGACGACGAGCAGGCACTGGCGCGGCTGGTGGCCGGGTACCTCGAGCGGGACGGGTTCGAGGTCCACGTCACCCACGACGGCGCCCAAGCGGTCGGGGTGCTGCGCGCGGTCGACCCCGACGTGGTCGTCCTGGACCTGGGCCTGCCGGGTCTGGACGGGGTGGAGGTGTGCCGCCAGCTGCGGACCTTCTCCGACTGCTACGTCATCATGCTGACCGCCCGCGCCGAAGAGGTCGACACCCTCATCGGCCTGTCGGTGGGTGCCGACGACTACATGACCAAGCCCTTCAGTCCCCGCGAGCTCATGGCCCGGGTCAGGGTCCTGCTGCGCCGACCCCGCCGGTCCGCACAGCCCGCCTCCACCCCGACCCCTCGGCCGAGCGTCGACGTCGGCCCGCTGCGCCTGGACCTGGACGCCCGCGAGGTCCACCTCGACGGTCTGCCGGTGCCGTTGACCCGCACCGAGTTCGACGTCCTGGCGGCCCTGGCATCCGGACCCGGTCGGGTGTTCAGCCGACGGGCACTGATCGAGGCGGTGTGGGGACCGAACTGGGTGGGGGACGAGCACCTGGTCGACGTCCACGTCCTGCACGTGCGCCAGAAGCTCGGCGACAGCCCCGAGCGGCAGCGGTTCGTCCGCACCGTCCGCGGGGTCGGCTACCGGATCGGCACCGGCACATGAACCCCGCCCGGGGAACCCGGTGGGGGCTGGCCGCGCGGCTGCTCGCCGCACTGGTCGTGGTCCTGGCCGTGGCAGCGGTCACCGCGTGGCTGGTCGCCTCCGCGGTCGGGCCGGGCCTGTTCCACGAGCACATGGTCCGCGCCGGCCTGCAGGACCACGACCAGGCGGTGATGCACGCAGAGCGGGCGTTCCGCGACGCCAGCGCCGTCTCCCTGGCCCTGGCCCTGAGTGCCGCGGCGATCGCCTCCGCAGGCGTCAGTGTCGTGCTCGCCCGGCGCATCGGCCGGTCCCTGGCCACCGTGTCCACGGCGGCCGCACGCCTGGGCGCGGGCCAGTACGAGTCCCGCGTCCCCACCGCCGGCCTCGGCGCGGAGTTCGACGACCTGGCCGCCTCGTTCAACACCATGGCCGCCCGCCTGCAAGACGCCGACCGGCTACGCGGACGCCTGCTGGCCGACGTCGCCCACGAGGTCCGCACCCCCGTGGCCACCATCGCCGGCTACCTCGAAGCGGTCCAGGACGGGGTCCAACCGCTGGACGATGCCACCATCACGGTGCTGGGCGACCAGGCCGCACGACTGACCCGGCTCGCCCAGGACCTGGCCGCCGTGACCCGCGCCGAGGCCGGCGACCTGACGCTCGACGTCGAGCCCGTCCCCGCACGCGACCTGCTCGAGCAGACCGCCATGGCATGGCGCGACCGCGCCACCGCGGCGGGCGTCCACCTGACCCTCGACCCCGACACCACCGCCGCGCCGGTGGCCGTCGACCGCCACCGCATCGCCCAGGTCCTGGACAACCTGGTCGCCAACGCCCTGCGGCACACCCCGCCCGGCGGCACCATCACCCTGCACGCCGCGCCCGCCGACGGCTCCGGCCGCGTTGCCCTGTCCGTCGTCGACACCGGCGAGGGCATCGCCCCCGAGCACCTGCCGCACGTGTTCGAGCGGTTCTACCGCGCCGACACCGCACGCGACCGCGCCAGCGGCGGATCAGGCATCGGCCTGGCGATCTGCAAAGCCCTCACCGAAGCGCACGGCGGCACCATCACAGCCACCAACGCCGGCGTCGGCGCCGGCGCGGCGTTCATCGCCACGCTCCCGGCAGCCACTGTCAGCCCGTAGCGCACCCGGGACTCGCCGACAGCGGTTCGTGACCGGATCGTGACAATGGCGTGTCCGTGCGGTTAGCATCACCGCCAGCCTCGGCCTCGCCGGGGTCGCCTGAGGTGGACCGCCGAGTCCTGCCACCACTGATGGCCTCGTGAAATCTCGCTGGCAGGAGCGGGGGACCCAATGTTCGTCGGGCGCCGGTCACGGTGCCCTTGGGGTGAAGCCTGCCCATTCGGGCTGGCCGGGTGCTGCTCCGACCCGAACCCGACAGCTGACCTCGCAGGCGACCGGAGAGGGCACCCATGTCACCGACGCCTGCCTCGGCGCGTCACCGTTCGCCCGGCCGGCCGGCAACGCCGCTGACCGACCTCGCTGCAGCCGCGACCGGCTCGATCGCTGTTGTTGGGCGTCGCACGGCGGTCGCGGCCGCGTCCGCTGGGCTGGTCGTGTCCAGCCTCGCCGCGCCGGCCGGTGCTGCCCCCGAGGCTGCGGCGGTCACCCGTGTGCCGGCCGTGGACACCTCCGCGCTGACCGCGCAGGCCCGCGCGGTCCTCGCGACCGCACCGGTGGTCACCGTGGCAGCGGACGTGCAGTTCGCTCTCGACGTGCCTGCAGTCACCGTGGTCAAGGACCCGCCCCCGCCGCCGCCGCCGCCCAAGGTCGTGGCGCCCAAGCCGCGGGCCGCAGCCGCCAGCCGCAGTGCCCAGCGCGCACCTGTCGCGGCGGCCGCCGCGCAGCCGGCAACCGAATCGTCCGCGGCCGAGCCTGCTGCCGAGCCCGTGGGTGCGGCCGCGCCCGCCAGTGCCAACGGCAACGCGATCGTGGAGATCGCCTCGCGGTACGTCGGGGTGCCGTACCTGTGGGGCGGCAGCACCCCGTCAGGGTTCGACTGCTCGGGCTACACCTCGTACGTGTTCGCGCAGGTCGGGATCAAGCTGCCGCGGACCTCGTCCGCGCAGCGCAACGTCGGCACCGTCGTGCCGCGGTCCGAAGCCCAGCCGGGCGACCTGATCTGGACCCCCGGGCACATCGCCATCTACGCCGGCGGCAACACACAGGTCGACGCACCCCGGCCGGGCAAGAGCATCCAGATCCGCGAGATCTGGCAGTCCAACCCGATCTTCATCCGGGTCTCCTAGACCGCGCGGGAGGTCCTGGGTGCGGAGGGTGCCCAGGACCTCCGGCGTGTTTGGCGACGGTGACGGGCTACGTCACTGTCGCCGCAGTGCGGCGTCTCGCGGGCCTCGACTGAAGCACGCGCAACGGGGATCACACCGAGCCGACGCTCGGCGGAGGCGAGAAGATCCACGCTGCACCCCGTGAGCGCAGCTGCATACTGGTCGGTCCCGGGCCACCGGCCGCCGCATTCGTCGTCTCGGCGTCGCACCCGTCATGATGTGGCGCCCCCGCAGTGGGCGGATGCTGTCGCCTGCGCGTCATGCGATGCGCAGGCCTACTGCAGGTCGGGGCCCCATCGGATCAGGAGGTGACGTGGCAGCTACGCGTAGCCTCTCGCGCTTCCTGAGTCATGTGATCCCCGCGGCCGTGATGCTGGTGATGGTGCTTGCGCTCACCGTCGCGCACGGCGGTGGCGTCGTGTCCGGGTCCACAGACGCCCACGTCGCGCTGCCCGTGTCTGCCCACGCGGTGACCCACCGGCAGCCGGTGGCCCTGATGGTTCCCGACCGTGTCGATGCACCTAGCTCCACGGTCGTCGCAGTGAACGACAGCGGAACTGACCATGACGCGGTCGCGAGTTGCATGCTCGCGGTCGCCGCGCTCGTGGGCCTCGCCGCCCTCACGCGCTTCGCGCGCCGAACAGCCAACTACCCCAGCTCTCCGAGCTGGCGGCGCGCGCGTGGTCCCATACCGCGCCTGATCCAGCGAGCCGGGGTGGGGCGACCACCGCGGTTTGGTCTGTGCGTGCTGAGAACGTAAGCCTTGCCGTGAAGCGGCTCGCCCGAGTACGCCGCGCCGCGTCGCCGGGGCGCCGCTCCGCGCAGCCATGTCTATGGTCTGGGCGTCAACCCCCGCGGTGACCTCAAAGGGAAGCCGTAGACCTTCGACGGGCAAAGCCTGGTCGACGACGGGCACGGCGTCGATCACGTACCCAGGGCTTTCACCGTCCTCAGCGAGCACTCATGCGTGGCGGTCACCCTTACCGGCGTGGATCAACCACGATGTCGGTCGCTGTGGGCGTCAGCTTCCCCCGCAGCCTTGAGCATGCTGACACCCCCCAGATCACGGTGGTGGCACGCCGCTGACGGTTCCCCTAAGCCTCGTACCGGCGGGGTCTGGAGTGGTCAGAGCTCGGCCGTGCAGTAGCAGGCCACGGCCGATGCCTGCGAGTACCAAGACAACGCACCAGAAGAAGGAGGATCGCTATGCCGTGCAAGAGCGCTGGGTCGCGATCGGAAGCGGCGCGTGCCACACCGTAGGGCAGGCAGCGCAGACAACAAGACCGCTGCACTACACCCGACTGGTGCCGTAGGAACGCGCATCTTTGCGCTGGACGCTGCGCGTGGGCTGGCACTGGTCGGGATGATCATCGTCAACGTCGGTCCCACGACGGTCGAAGGGGTGCTGGAGCGCCTCTACCTGTTTCCCTACGGGCGTGCGTCGATCCTCTTCGTGGTGGTCGCCGGAATAGGCATGGGCATGTTCCTGCGGGCCCGACCGGCGCGCGGGCGCCGCTCCCTCATGCTCCTGTGGAGGGCGGCCGTGCTCCTCGCCGGTGGCCTGGCGTTGCAGAGCCTGACCGACGACGTCGGCGTCATCCTGCCGTTGTACGGACTGCTCTTTCTGTCGGTGCTCGTCTTGCAGTTCCTGCCCCCGGTCGCGCTCATAACGTCCGCGGTCACGCTGGCAGTGGTCGGACCAGTTCTGTACCTCAACCACGTCGCCACCGAGTCGGTCGGCGCGCACTCCCAGCTGGTCCAGCTCGGCGACACCCCAGTGGACGTCATCCACGGGCTGGTCGTCTCCGGGCGCTACCCCTTGGTGACCTGGGCAGTGCCCTTTGTGCTGGGCATCTGGGTGGCACAGACCGACCTGACCAACCACACAGTCATCAGACGGCTCCTCGTGTGGGGGGCTGCCGCCACCGGTGTCGGGCTCGCGCTCAGCCAGGCGGCACTGGCCCTGCTGGGCTCAGCCGCAGATGAGGGATACCTGCGGCTGCTCACCGGTGCCGCGCACGGCCAGATGCCGCTATGGCTCCTGAGTAGCTGCGGGGGAGCGCTCTTCACGATCGCCGTCCTGCTGCGCCTGTGGCCGCGAGTCCGGCGGATTGCTCGACCTCTGACAGCGGCCGGTCAGCTGGCGCTGACCCTGTACGTGCTTCACGTCATGGTCCTGGCAGTAATCGCACCACCGGCCGACATCCAGGTCAGCGCTGGCGCGATTCTCAGCGCCATCCTCATCACCGCCTGCCTCCTGCTCGCCGTCTTGTGGCGCCAGCACTTCTCGATTGGTCCGTTGGAATGGGTCCTGCGCGCGGCATGGCTTCCGTGGTTGCACCAGAGCCCGGCGCCCCGCGCCACAACGACTCAGTTCACCCCTTGATCGAAGGATCCTCACCATGCGTCTGAACCCGTCCACGTCACGCACGAAGTCCCCCCCAGGATCTGGGGCTCTCAAAAGACGGTCGCCCCGCGCCACCACGGTGGTCGCCATGCTCGCGGCGTCGCTGACTTTGGTAACTACCGGCTGCACCACCGCAGCGCCGAATCCACCGGACCAAACCACGAGTTCTACGGCGCCGACACCACAACCCCCGACGCCCACGCCGATGACGACGGCGGCGGCGACTTTGGGGGCGTACGGGGTGAACTCAGGGCACCCACTGGCCACGCGAGCGGGAATGAGCGTCCTCGAAATGGGAGGCAACGCCGTCGACGCCGCCATTGCAACGGCGTTCGCTGACGCCGTCATGCAGCCGGCATCGTCGGGCATCGGCGGCGGCGGCACCACGATCGTCGCCGAACAGGGTCGAGCCCTCAACTACGACTACCGCGAGGTCGTCAACCAGGCCGGCGTCATCCCCTCCAGCGGTGCAGGCGTCCCAGGGTTCGTCGCTGGCATGCAGGAACTTCATCTGCAGCACGGCACCGTCGAGTGGACGACGTTGCTGGAACCCGCCATCCAGCTCGCCGAGGAGGGTGCCCCGGTCTCGGGATACCTCGCCGCAACGATCAACAGCAACCTGGGACGGCGTGTCACCGGCCGCCTGCCGCACTTCAGATCCCCAGGTGGGGAGTTCCTGCAAGAAGGGGAGACGCTCATCCAAGCCGAGCTGGCAGCCACGATGAGAACCCTCGCCGCCGAGGGATCCCCAGCCTTCTACAACGGCTCTCTGACCGAAGTGATCAGCACCGTAGAGGGCATCGACCCAGCATCGCTGGCCGCGTACACCGTGCAGACGTCCACCCCGCCCAGCGGCCAAGTCGGGCGGTACACGATGCTGTCCGGGTCCCCGGCGCTGCCGGGAGCCGCCATCATCCAAATGGTCCAGATCGCCGAGGCCGCCGGGATCGGCACCGTCGACCCGAACTCCGCGGACTTCGTCGATCTGCAGTCACGTGCCTGGCAGGTGGCGAACGCCGCCGTGCAGACAGTCTTCGGCGATCCGGCCTTCGTCGAGGTCCCGGTGGACCAGCTCACCGACGCCCCCGCGAACGCCGTCATCGCCCAGACCCTGCCCGCGCCATCGTTCGACCAGTCCGCCCAGGCTTACGAGGGAGCGCCGAACACCACACACATCTCTGTGGTGGACGCCGACGGCATGGCGGTGTCCATGACCAACACCATCACCAACTACTGGGGGTCGGGTCAGTACGTTGCCGGCTTCTTCGTCAACGACCAGCTCGAACGATTCGGCGACATCGGTTCCGGTGGTGCTAACGCGCCAGCAGCCGCCGGGCGCCGCTCGGTGACATGGAGCAGCCCCTCCATGCTGCTCGACGACCAGGACCGGCCGGTGCTGGTCATCGGCACGCCAGGTGGTCGCCAGATTCCCAACACCACCGCGCAGGTGATCACCATGTGGGCGCTGCATGGGATGAGCCTGGACGAAGCTGTGGCGGCCGACCGCTTCATCCTCGCCGACGGTCAACTCAGCATCGAGTCCGACCGCCTCGCTGGCGACTTGCGTGCACGCGGCTACCCGGTACGTGTCACCGCCCCGGAGTCGAAAGCCAACTGGGGATCGGTCCAAGCCCTCCAGATCGACTGGGACGCCGGCGTGGTCTCCGGGGTGGCCGACACGCGTCGGTCGGCCGGCGTTGAGGTCGCGGTCGGCACACCCACCTCAACGACGAACGGATAGGCGCATTGCGCAGGCGCCAACACCGGCACGCTGACTTCTCGGTTCGCGCCGTGGTGGTGGTGGTTCGTGTCGAGCCTCTTGGTGCTGGTGAGCACGCTGAGCCTGCTTCTCGTGGCTGAAAGACTTCGCCCCAGCGCCCAGGTCATCCGCCGTGTGACGCCACCGTCAGGCGCCGCGGGCGCCGACCTGCCGCCGCCCCGTCTTGCCCCGCAGCTGGTGTGCGCCTGCGCCGGCGATGAAGACCAGGGCTAGAGCGTCCACGGCCAGAGGCAGTCGAGCCCCGATCCGGTCGCTGGGAGTCAAGGACGTCCGCAGCGGCAGCTGGGCCGACATCTGGTCTGCGGTGAAGAGCGAGGTCCGGTCGACGGTCGAACCGTCGGGACGGATGAGAGCACTGACGCCGACCGTCGACACCTGCACGACCGCCCGACCATGTTCGGCTGCTCGGAACCGGGACATGGCCAGCTGCTGGGTCGACTCCTGGGTCATGCCGAACGACGCGTTATTCGTCGGGATGACGATGAGCTCGCCCCCGGCCAGTACCGACTGGCGGATGAGGTCGTCATAGGCGACCTCAAAGCAGATCGCTACCGAAATCGGCACCGAGCGACCCAGCCGCTCGATCGGCACGCCAATCGGGGCCGGGTCGGTGCCGGCGGTCATGTCGGTCCTGACCAGGTCGACCGCGGGCGTGATCCGGCGGAAGAAGTCCCGGTAGGGGATGTACTCACCGAACGGCACGGGATGCTGCTTGGTGTAACTAGCTGTCGCGCCGACGGCCGGCTCCCACACGATGTAGTCGTTGTACCGGGTGTCCTCCAGGAACCGCTGCGTGCCCAGCATGATCGGGACCCCAGCAGCCCGTGCCGCCGCTTGGACGACCGCTCGTGCATCCTGATCGGTGCGCGGGTCGATGTCCGATGCGCTTTCGGGCCACAGCAGCAGGTCCAGCTGCCCAGCGGGTAGGCGCTCCAGGAGCGCCCGCGTCCCGGCGGCGTGGTTGTCCAGCACCGCTCGAGCCTGAGACATCGCCTCGGCTCCGCGGGCCGGCACATTGCCTTGCACAGCACCGATGTTCACGGTCCCCGTCTGCGCCCCGGTGCTGACCGGTACGAGCAGCGGCAACGACGTGGTGGCGATGCACAGCACCGCCCCGGTGACCGCTGTTGCGGGGTTCCGGCTCAGCGCTGCGGTGATCACCGTGCCCAGGACGGCGCCGATGAGCGCCACGATGAAGCTGACCAGGGTGGACCCCCCGAGAGGCGCGAGCCGCAAGAGGGGGGAGTCGGTCTGAGAGAAGGCGAGCGTGGCCCAAGGGAAGCCACCGAAGGGCACCGTGCTGCGCAGGTGCTCGACGGCGACCCAGAGCACCGCGAAGCTGACGCACTGAAGCCACAGTCGGGTCCCGATGACGGGGACACGCCAGACCAATGCCGCTGCAGCGGCCAACACCCCGATGGCGCCCGCTTCGGCGATGGCCAGGGCAAGCCAGCCGATGGGTTGCCCCACCGCTTCGTTCGCCCACCACAGGTGCGGCAAGAACAGGCCGAGCCCGAACGCCGAACCGACGGCAAAGCCCCACCGCGCGGAGTTGTGGCGTACCGCCACGGCGAGCAGGGCGACACCGACGTACGCCATCGCCCACCACGACTTGCTGGGAAACGCCGTCTCGGTCAGCAGGCCGCCGGTCGCGCTCATGACCAGAGCCAGACCTCGCGACGGAACGAACAACGGGCGCGGGGGAGCGGTCTGCGGCGGTGAGATCCGACGCCCCCAGCGGGCCGACGAACGCAGAGACTGAGCGGTTGGCCAACCGCGGCCGTCAACCTGCTCCCCGGTGGCGTCGGGTTGGCCAACGACATCGGTGACGGTAGGAGTGCGCGGTGGACGCAGCTCGGTCCATACTGCGGCGCGCTTCACGCGCGGTACACCCAGTGCCACGGCTCTCGAGGGGTGTCCTCGACGAAGCCGAAGCGCCCGGCGTTGGCGCGCATCCACGACTGGGCGCGGTCGTTGAGGTCGAGGTCGACTGCCATCCCCCAACCGTGCGGGCTGGTTCCGGGGTTGGCCGCGAGGCCGCCCTGGGAGTACAGACCCTTGCGCGCCGCGACGTCGACCTGCGCGTCGTATGACCGGTAGGAGTCGGTGATGCCGATCTTGACGCCGTCGCGCGCCGCCGCCGCCATCAGCGACTCCAGAGCCTCGCCGGCGGGCGCCCACAGTTTGTGCCCCGTGGTCCCGACCTTCTTCAGCGCGGCGGGCGGGATCTTCCCGTTCCCGTAGGCGGCGAGGTCGGCCGGGATGCCGTCCGCAGTCCGCCGGGCACCTGAGGCAGCCGCGCCGGTGGCAGCGGAGCTGGCCACCGCCTCGCTCAGGACCTGGCTGAACTGCGCGCCCGTACCGTCACTGAGCGGGCGTCCGCGGGGCGCACTCATCGAGCTGATGGTCGCCTGGATAGCGGCCATCCGCTGTGAGATCGCCGTGATGCCGTCCACTGTGTCGCCCTCCTCATGTGGGCAATCGGCACGAATCGGTCGCATATGAGACGCATGTAGGTACGAGGCCCCACGTGCCCGTGGGGCGTCGGCCCTACACAGTCGGCGTACCGACCTAGGAGCAGTTGAATGTTCCCCTTGGAGTAAAGGAGAGACCACCGCGTTAGGCGGCGCCGTGGTGGGCCCAGCCGAGTGCCGTGCGGGGCCCACCACGAATCACACAGCGGTCAGAGCTCCTGCAGCATCTGCTCCATCTCGGTGATCTCTGCTGCCTGGTCGTCGATGATCCGCTCCGCCAGAGAAGTGGCCTGAGGATTCGCTCCGTCGGCCACTTCGGTCTCGGCCATCTCGATGGCGCCGCGGTGGTGCTCGATCATCATCTCCAGGAAGGCGCGGTCGAACTCGGCCCCCGAGAGGCTTTCGAGCTCGGTCATCGCGGACTCCATGTCCATGCCGCCCATGTCCATACCGCCGTGATCCATGCCGCCCATGTCCGCGTCCTGAGGGCCCTCCTCGCCCCACGCCTGGAGCCAGGAAGTCATCTCGTCGATCTCCGGGCCCTGCGCGGCGGAGATCCGCTCGGCCAAGGCACGCACGTCTTCGCTGGCTGCCTTCTCGATCGCGAGGTCAGCCATCTCGATGGCGCCCTGGTGGTGGACGATCATCATCTGCGCGAACTCGGTGTCTGCGTCGTTGTGCCCGGCGTCCACTGCGCCATCGTCGGTGGACTGGGTCGAGGACTCGGTGGTGCCGGGGACGGTGGTCTCATCAGCCGAGCCGCATGCGGCAAGCGTCACGGCCAGGGCGAGAGCTCCGGCTCCGGCAGTGATGCGGGTCTTGATCGTCACGATAGGTCTCTCCATGTTCAGAGGCGCAGCCTGAAGGTGCTGCAACAGGGGTACTAGGACAAGTCGGGTGCCACCCGCTGCGGCATCGCGGCGGATGGAGGCCACGTTCTACGTCCGCAGCACGCACAGAAAGAACCGGTCCCATGGTCGTGGCAAGGCCAACCCCGATGGACGAACCGTGCGCTGAGCGTTGCGAGTGCCGATGACACGCAGCGCAGGGCCATCGGCGAAGCGAGCAAGCACGCGCGCCAACACCACACCGATCACTCCGGTCAGGGCGAGCACACAGCCCACGACCAAGCCGTGATCTGTCGAGGACGACGGCATCGAGTCGGGGCCGGCGAGCGTGGCTAGGCCTGCCGCGGTCATGGGGACCTCCTGCGCACCGGCCACGTGCGGACCTGCGGGCGACAGGTACGCGGCCGTGGTGGACACGTGCGGCGCCGGATGGTGGCCCGCGGCCATGGCCGCGGACGCGCCGCCGTGCATCGCGCCGAGACCAAGGACCACCAGGGCCACGAGGACGCAGTAGCCGACGATCGACGGAAGGTGCCAACGGGCGCGGAAAGGTACCGCCACACTGGCCCCCTTTCTGCCGCCTCGCACATCACTCGGTCGATCAAGTATGACTCGGACCTCCGCGAGCGGCCGTGGTGAGGGTAAGCACTCAGGCGTCAGTTCTGTCACAGGCCAGTCGACGACAAAGCGCCTGGTCAAGCGCGCCTCGGAGGCTGTCGGCCGGGCGGATACGGGGCTTGGTGGCCGATAGCCACCAATTATGAAGATTCGCTGAAGGCCGCGAGTCATGGCGGTGCGTCGAAGCGCCGCGATTAACGTGCCCCACGCCGCTCGAAGGACCCCACGAGCGCCGTCATGCGCCCGTGCGGCGGGCAACAACCCAAGGAGACGATGACCCCCGTGGAGCTCGGCGATGTGAGCACCAACCTCGTCTGGGCGGCAGCCACCGTCTACAGCGTCGCCCTGGTCGCTTACTCGCTGGACCTCGCCAACCTCGCCGCTGCACCAAGCCGGCCCATCCCGGCCGCCGGCTCCACCACGGCAGCGGAACCACCTGCACGCCGGCGCTCCAAGCCGCGAGGAGTGGCCCAAAGCACCACCCTGCTGGGCCTGGCGCTGCACGCTCTCGCAGTCGCACTGCGCGGCGTCGCGGCAGCACGCGCACCGTGGGCCAACATGTACGAGTTCACCCTGGTGGGCACGCTGGTCGCGGTCGTGGTGCTCGTGGTGGTGCTTCGACGCCGTGACCTCCCGTTCCTCGGAGTGATCGTCACGGGGTTCTCCGTCTTAGCGCTGGCCGTAGGCCTGCTCGTGTTCTACATCCAAGCCGATGGGGTGCAGCCGGCACTGGACACCTACTGGTTGGTGATCCACGTCGGCATCGCTGTCGCATCGACCGGCGTGTTCACGGTCGCCTTCGCCGCCAGCGTCCTGCAGTTGCTCAGAGACTCACGTGACGGCGCAACGTCGCGGATGAGCGGACCGGGCTGGCGATGGCTCGACTCCGCGCCGCAGCCCAGGGAACTCGAAGCACTGTCGTTTCGCCTCAACGCGGTCGGCTTTGTGCTGTGGACCTTCACCCTGATCGCCGGAGCGATCTGGGCTGAGCACGCGTGGGGCCGCTACTGGGGGTGGGACCCCAAGGAAGTGTGGACGTTCGTCATCTGGGTTGTCTACGCCGCGTACCTGCACGCCCGGACCACTCGCGGCTGGGACGGGCGGCGTGCGGCCTGGTTCGTCGTGGTCGGCTTCGGATGCGTGATCGCGAACTTCACCGTCGTCAACCTGTCCTTCTCCGGGCTGCACTCCTACTCCGGCCTGACCACCGGGCCGTGAACTCGGTGCACCGCCCCGGACAGTTGCACCACGCACATGCGTCCCGCCACCAAAGGGACCGACTGAAGGATGACGAACTCGTGTCCCACGCTCGACGACTCGCTGCCACCTGCTTGGCGGGGGCGCTGGCCATCCTGGTCGCTGTATCCGCTCCAGCCCTTGCAGACGAGCTGGACGATCAGCGTCGTGCCGCTGAGGAGCGGTCCGCCGCGACAGATCGGGAGCTGGAAGCCTTGGAGGCCTCCATCGAAGGCCTGGACGCGAGGCTTGGTCAGGCGGTGCTCGATCTGCAGGCCACCCAGGCCCGACTGCCTGCGGCGCAGACCGAGCTCGCTTCGGCGCGCAGCGCACTGGAGACGGCGCAACGCGAAGCGGTCCTGATCGGTACCCGTCTGCAGGACGCCCAAGACCAGCAGGCGGCGCTCACCTCCAGCATCGCTGACACGGCGGCGCAGACCGAGAAGGTCCGGAACGCCGTCGGTGAGATGGCGCGCCGAGCGTACAAAGGTCAGACAGCCAGCACGGGGCTCGGTGTTGTGGTGGGGACCGAGACCACCGAGGACTTCGTCGACCAGTACGAGATGGTGTCGACCGGTCTGCGGACTCAAAGCCGGGTACTGGACGACCTTCGCCAGCTGCAGGCCGTCGACTCCAACAGCCGGTCCCGGCTGTCAGCGGTCCGTGATCGAGTGGCCGAGTTGAAGGCTGAAGCAGACGCCAAGGTGGGAGAAGCCGATCGTGCCCGCGCCCAGGCGCAGGCACGTCAGGAGGAGATCGAGCAGCTGATCGCGAAGCAAGCTGCGGACAAGGCTGTCGTCGAGAGCATGAAGGGTGAGGCCCAAGCCCAGGAGCTCGAGGCGCAAGCTCAACTCGCAGCCATCGAGGACGAGTTGGCTGGAATCATCGCCGCGCAGCGTGCCGCAGCCGAAGAACAAGCGGCACGGGAGGCCGCCGCAGCTCAAGCAGCAGCGGCGGCTCGCGAGGCCGCAGCAGCCGCTGAAGCCGCCCAGCGGCGGTCTGCTGGCGGACCGGCACCCGCACCAGCACCACCGCCCGCACCCGCGGCTCCGCCGCCGGCAGCACTGCCCCCCTCGGGGAGCGTATCCGGCGCCATGTTCGCCAACCCCACATCGATCCGACCGGCTTACGTAACCTCCGAGTATGGAATGCGCATGCACCCCATCCTCGGATACGTCCGGCTACACGCTGGCATCGACCTGCGCACGTACTGCAACACCCCGCTGTACGCCCCGCGCGCCGGCACCGTTCAGTGGGCCGAGTGGCGAAACGGATTCGGTAACCAGGTGATGATTGACTACGGCTACATCAACGGGAACTCAGTCATGTCGAGTTCCAACCACCTCACCAGAACAGTGGTGCGCGCAGGGCAACGAGTCGCCCAGGGCGAGCTAATCGGCTACGCAGGGAACACCGGCCTGTCGGGGGCGTGCCATCTGCACTTCGAGGTCTACGTCAACGGTAAGACCGTCAACCCGCGGCCGCTGCTGGGTCTGTGACCACTGCGAAGTCGCGCGGAAGGTAACGCGTGCATGACGAGAACAGAGGATCGGTGCAGCACTCTCGGAGGTCTTCAGTGGTCATGAGCGTCCGGTGACGACGGTCCTTATCGCAGGTGCTCTCGCCCTCGTGCTGTCTCTGCTCGGCACGCCGCTGTTCATCCGCCTGCTCGTGAAGAAGCAGTACGGCCAGTTCATCCGCCAGGACGGACCGACCGCGCATTTCACCAAGCGCGGGACGCCCACGATGGGCGGCGTTGTCATCATCCTGGCGACCCTGGCCGGGTGGGGTGCGGCGAGCGTGCTGACCGGCAACGTGCCGAGCGCGTCCGCGGTCCTGGTGCTGTTCCTCATGACCGGCCTGGGCGTCGTGGGCTTCCTCGACGACTTTATCAAGATCTCGCGGCAGCGCAGCCTGGGTCTGCGGGCCCGCTGGAAGATCCTCGGTCAGGGCCTGGTCGGGGTGATTTTCTCGGTCGCGGCGCTGGGGTTCCCGAACGAGAATTTTCGGACGCCGGCGTCGACCCAGGTCTCCTTCATCCGTGACACCGGCATTGACCTGGCGTTCGCCGGTGTGACGCTCGGGCTGGTCCTCTTCGTGCTGTGGGCCAACTTCCTCATCACCGCGTGGTCGAACGCGGTGAACCTCACCGACGGCCTCGACGGGCTGGCGACCGGCGTCTCGCTGATCGTTTTCGGCGCCTACGTCCTCGTGTGCGTGTGGCAGTTCAACCAGAGCTGCCAGTCGATCCTCACCGTGGGCCCGCGCTGCTACGAGACGCGCGACCCGCTGGACCTCGCGGTCGTCGCGGCGGCCATCACCGGGGCGTGCTTCGGCTTCCTGTGGTGGAACGCGAGCCCGGCCAAGATCTTCATGGGCGACACGGGCTCGCTCGCCCTCGGCGGTGCCCTCGCGGGCCTGTCGATCCTGTCCCGCACCGAGGTCCTAGCCGCGATCATCGGCGGGCTGTTCGTGCTCATCGTGCTGTCCGACGTGATCCAGATCGGCTTCTTCAAGATGACGGGCAAGCGGGTGTTCAAGATGGCGCCACTGCACCACCACTTCGAGCTCTCTGGCTGGGGCGAGGTCACCATCGTCATCCGGTTCTGGATCATCGCGGGGCTGTTCGTCGCCGCGGGGATCGGCGTCTACTACGCCGAGTGGGTGGTTGGCAGGTGATGTAGCCCCCTGCGCATAGCCCATGCCTCTGACCACCGGGACGGACGCTGGCGAGCGAGAGGACGTTGTGGTTCTAGCCGGGGCGGCGGCGCCCCGGTGGCTCAACGTGGCCAAGGAGAAGAGTGGGGGCTTGCGCCCCCGCGCGCGGCGGCACTCATGTCGGACGCGATGGACTCGAGCGGGCCACGGTGCCCGGTGAGCTGCCATGCACTCGCCAGCAGGACGGCAAGGGACGCACTCACCGCCCAGAGGACTGTCGGAGAGGAGGTCGGGGACCCGGACGTCACGCCATGGATGACCGCCAAGCTGATGACGTGCACTGTGTACAGGGTCAGGGTCATCGACCCTGTCGCGGCGAGGGGAAGTACAAGCCAGCGCCACCGGTTGCGCAGAGCCGCAACGAGCAGCAGGCAACCCCCGATCACTGCTAGGGCCGTCCCGGTCGTGTGAAGCAGGTCCAGTGGACCGCCGGAGTGCGGGGCCGACACCGTCAGCCACCACCACGATGAGGTCGGCGTCGTCCCGTACAGGCCGGTCCGCAGGACCGTGTCCAGCTCGCGACCGGCGAGCACCGAGGAGGGCGGCACGCTGAGCTGCTCTAGGCCCCCGGCCGGGCCGAGCAGCACCGCCGAAACGAACTTGGCCGTCACGGCAAGCAGAACGCCAACGATGAGCAGCCGGAGCCCGGTTGCCGTCCGTCGGAGCGACACTCGGCCCAGCGCCATCCCGACGAGGACGTACCCGGTCCACTGCAGCACGGGGTAGTAACCGGTGAGGAAGACCGTAGCGAGGAGTTGTCCTGGGTCGGCCACGGAGGCGAGCGAGGGGTTCGGGCCCGGACCAGGCGGCACGACGGCACGCAGCAGGTGTCCCAGGACCGGGCTGAGCACCATCCACGCAGCTGCCGTCAGCATGAGGGCTCGAGCACCCAGACCGAGGAACAGCGCACCGATTGCGAACAGCACCGCGTAGTGCACCAAGATCACCGCGACACCTGACCCGAGAGCGCCGAGGAACAGGCCGATGGCCGCGACCACCGCAGCCCGTCCCAGGATCCCTCGGCGCGCTCCCGACTCTGGTGGCTCGTCTCCCTTCCCACCGTGGGCCAGGATCAGCGACAGCCCTGCCAGCACAGCGAAGAGAGCGGAGGCCCGCCCCGCGAAAGCCTGGTAGGCCCACGTCACCTCGCCGTCGGCCGCCAGGGACGGAATGATATGGACCGACATCATTCCGATCAAGGCGATTCCCCTCGCCAGATCGACGCCGAGGAGCCGGCGTGTGTCGAGGAGCCGGCTTCTCGACCCAACAGAAACCGGGGTGTGAGTCAACTCCGGTCGCGCTTCCGGGCCGCGCTCGGTGCACTGGTCCGGCTGAGACGGACGGTGCGACCGAACGCCGCCCACTTGAGCACCAGCACTGCCGCAGCAAGCGCAAGCATGGAAAACCTGAACCAGTTTTCATCCGGGACGGTGCGGTGGAAGGACGCGGTGTAGTGAATGAACAAGAAGTATCCCGAGTGAAGCACGACGAGGTAGAACACGACGTTGGATCCGCCGTGCAGCCACTTCCATCCACGCGGACCCAACCAGCGCACGGCGCGGTCGGACGACGTCGCCAGGAGCACCAGCAGCCAGCCGCCAGCGACCAACCCGACCAGGTTCGCCAGGCCGAAGCCGGGCTCAAGGCGGGCTTCTCGGCCCAGTGCCGGGATGAACTCGTACCCCAGGAGCCGCTGCACACTCCACGTCGCCCAGCCGTCGTTCACCAGCAGCGAGTGCAGGAGCGCCGCTAGCGCTGTCCATATACCGACCTGACGCTGCCAACGCAGGCCCCTGGCGGCGACCACCGACAGTCGCGCCGCAGGCCCCAGCGCCAGCGATCCGAAGAGCAGAACGATCGCTGCGTCACCGACGGCCCGCCACAGCCTCATGTCGGGCGTCCACTCCATCCTGCTGCGCCAGAAGGCAAGGACGAGTAGGCCCGTCGCAACGGCGAGCACGCCGTGACGCACCAGTGCAGACCGCCGCCCGTCGGTCGACGGAACCACGTCACGCTGCTTCGTGCCTTCCATAGCGACGACGTTGCAGCGGGCGTTGTTCTTGGGCACCGGCGCTCCTCGGAGGCTCGTCGCGGACTGTGGTGGACGTCCTCGCCAGGAAGGCTTCAGCGCTGAAGCCTCCGTCGCGCACACCCTTGGAACAACCTAAATTAGCACCGACGGCTGGTTGTCGTACGCATCGAGATGGTATCGCTGCGCTCGGGCGGCATGGCGAACGGACCCGACCATTCCCCGTCGCCCCGACGCAATTGTGCTGGCGCCGCACGTGAACGAGTCGACGCCTCGGCCAGCGGCCCACGTTCGGCCGCGGCTGCGCGTAGGGCGCCGGTGACCAAGTCGTTGCGCTTGTGGTCGGCGATGGAACAGGCGCCGGGAGTACCAGTCGGTCACGGTGGCAGGTACAGGAACCCGTCGCTGCTGTCGACAACTCCGATGTTTGTCTCGCCCGATGGCGGACTCGGCATGGCGACCAGCCGCGGCTTCGTTGCCGGTCTTCAGGCGCAGCCGAGCCCGCTGCGGAGGGCCGTGAGATTGTTCTCCATGACATCCTGGTAGTCGGTGCCCTCGTTGGTTTGGCTCTCCGCTATGACAGATGTCAGAGATCGATGCCTCCTCGGCGGCCCGCCCGGCAGCCGACTAGCTCGCCACTAGGCTCGCCGAGCTCCTCGGCACCGGCGGCGACGAGCGGCCGGCGGTGTTCGGGGCCTACAGCAGCCGGGTGAGCCCCTCGGCAGGGGTCCATCCATGACCAGAACCCAAGGTGTCCGGGCCAAGACGTGTGTGCCGTCGGCGTCAGGCCCTTCTACAGCCGCTACCGATCGTCCCAGGCGGTCGCACCCTGCGCCTGTCAACGTGACTGCCGGCTCCTTCCGCTGCTGGCGAGATCTAGTCCTGGGTGCGGTCGCAGGCACCTCCGGGCGTGCCTTTGGGGGCTCTTCCTAGATGAAGGTGTAGGTCGGCCGGGCGCGTCGGTCCGCAGATAGACGTCGAGGTCTCCCGACGATGGAGGTTCCTACGCCATCCATCCGAAAGACCTCGACGTGCCCGACGCTACCCCGCCGGCCGGCTTCGGCCGCCCTGACCTAACCGCCTTCGCGGCTCATCCCAATCGGCTCTGATCGGGTCTGCTGACCCTCTCGACGAGAACGCAGCGACATCACAGCCACCCAACCCGGACCGTCCGGGAAGCCGGGGCACGTCACATGGGCTGTGCTGCGGGCGTGTCGAGTGGGTAGTCCAGGGGCGACGCAGGAGCGTCGACGCGACGTGCTGAGAGGTGGTTCCAACCGAGCGCTAGGTGTACTGACCTGGACCGTTGTTGACGTGAAGAGAGACCTCCGGGTCGAGTGGGACTTGCTGAAGGAACCCGCTCGGACCAACGGAGGTCTCTCATGTCCCACGCTAACGCCCGGCTGACCCCGGCCGGCAGGCTCGTCATGGTCCAGCGCATCGCCGGCGGTCGGCCGGTCGCGCACGTCGCCGCAGAGATGGGTGTCTCGCGCACGACGGCGTGGCGGTGGTGGCGCCGCTACCAGGCCGAGGGTCGCGCCGGGTTGGTGGACCGGCCCAGCCATGCCCGTAGCCATCCCCGACGCACCTCGGCCTGTATCGAGGCCCGGATCCGGATCGCTCGGATGCTCTCGCGCCGCGGGCCGGTGTGGATCGGCCACCACCTGGGAGTGCCGGCGTCCACGGTCGGCCGAGTGCTGGCCCGCCACCGGGTACCGCGGCTGCGTGAGTGCGACCCGCTGACCGGGGTACCGATCCGGTCCTCGCGGCGCACCGCCAACCGGTACGAGCACCCCTACCCCGGGTCACTGGTTCACATCGACGTCAAGAAGCTCGGCCGCATCCCCGACGGCGGCGGATGGAAGGCCCACGGGCGCAGCGAGGACGTCCGGACCCGCGGCATCGGCTACGACTACGTCCACACCGCGATCGACGACCACTCGCGCCTGGCCTACGCCGAGATCCACGCCGACGAGAAGGGCACCACCTGCGCAGGCTTCCTGACCCGCGCGGTGGCGTTCTACGCCTCCCACGGCATCACTGTCGAACGCGTGATCAGCGACAACGCCGGGAACTACCGGCTCTCACGCGACTTCCTGGCCGCTGCCGACCAGCTCGGCGTCCGACTCAAGCTGATCACGCCGTACTGCCCGTGGACCAACGGCAAGGTCGAGCGCCTCAACCGCACCCTGGCCGCCGAATGGGCCTACTCGCGCGTGTTCACCTCCAACGCCGAACGCGCCGCCCTCTTGCCCACCTGGCTCGAGCACTACAACCTGAACCGACCCCACCTCGGCATCGGCGGCCAACGCCCCATCGACCGCGTCAACAACGCAGCGGGTCAGTACAGCTAGGACACAAGCTACAGGCATGGCGATAGGTCAGGAACGGCGTCGCTCCCTGCGCAGGAGGGAGCGCAGAGTCTCGGCGTTTGCGTAGCCGACCCGTAGCGCGATCTCGGCGGAGGTGAGGTCCGTGGTTGCTGAGAGGTGTCGAGCTCGTTCGGCGCGAAGCCGTTGGACGAAGCCGAGCGGAGTGAGGTTGAGCGCCGCACGGACTCGTCGTTCGAGGGTGCGCCGGCTGGTGCCGAGCGACTGCGCGACGAAGGCGACGTTGAACGGTTCGTCCAGGCGGGCGCGCACGAAGCGTTCGAACTCGACGACGATCGGGTCCTCGTGCCGGAGATGTTCGTAGGCGACGAAAGCCGCCTGCGACGGGCGCTCGTCGATGATGAGGAGCTTGGCGACATGTTGGGCCAGGTCGGGGCTGATCGATCGCACGAGTGAGAGCGCGAGGTCGATGTGGGCGAAGGCGGCGCCGGCGGTGACGAGGTTCCCGTCGACCACGACCATGGTGTCGAGATCGAGGGCGACGGTCGGATAGCGCTTCCGGAACTCCGGCCCCAGGAACCAGCTGGTCGTCGCCCGCCGATGATGCATCCGTCCGGTCTCGGCGACGGCGAACACGCCGGTGCACGCCGCGGCGATCCGGGTGGTCGCCTCGTCGAGGCGCCCGAGTGAGGCGATGACCGAACGAGCATCTCGGCTCTGGAGGGCGTCGTGGGTCGCGGCGGCCGTGAGGGTTCCAAGCGCAGGGACGACGACCACGTCGAACTCTCCGGACTCCGACAGCGGGTGGTCCACCGACAGGGTCATCGATGCCGTCGTGGTCACTCGCCGTTTCGGTCCGAGGATGGCGAGTTCGATCGGGTCGATCCGCGGGTCGACATCGCCGCGGGCTCCGTCGGCCACCCGCACGATGTCGATGATCGACGCGATAGCCGAACCGAAGCAGCCGTCGATCGCGATCAGTCCGATACGCATGACGTAAACAATAGCAATACTGCCGTATACGCCACTCTCCACCGGCCCTCGCTCGTCATACGCTGAACTCGTCCCACGAAGAACCCCGACGTCAAGGAGAGTCCCTCATGTCCACACCCGCATCACTTCCGTATGCCTTCGTCGCCAAGATCGTCGCGGCCGATGGACAGCACGACGCGGTCGCCGATCTGCTCGCCGGCGCTGTCGCACTCGCCAACGAAGAAGTAGGAACGATTGTCTGGTTCGCGGTCAGGACCCACGCCGACACCTTCTGGATCTTCGATGCATTCCCCGACGAGGCCGCTCGCGACGCCCACGCCAACGGCGCCATCGTCGCAGCCCTGATGGCCAACCAGCACCTCCTCGGCGCAGCACCCGAGATCCTGGCGGCCGACGTCCTCGCGTCCAAGCTCCCGTAGTCCGCCAACGCACGAGACGATCGGGCCCGCCGAGTCGGTCCGCAGATAGACGTCGAGATCTCCCGACGATGGAGGCTCCTACGCCATCCATCGGAAAGACCTCGACGTGCCCGACGCTACCCCGCCGGCCGGCTTCGGCCGCCCTGACCTAACCGCCTTCGCTCGACTCGACGGCCTCGGTCTGAGCGTGATCGGGCAACGACTTGAACCGGATCGTGCGGTCCTCGCGTGCCGCGTGGTGGAACCAGATCAGTGGTGCCGACGGTGCGGCAGCGAAGGCGCCGCTCGTGACACCGTGATCCGGCGGTTGGCCCACGAGCCGCTGGGCTGGCGACCGACCGTGCTGGAAGTTGTAGTGCGCCGCTACCGCTGTGCAGACTGCGGACACGTGTGGCGCCAAGACACCAGCGCCGCGGCGGAGCCACGCGCGAAGCTCTCGCGCACCGGGCTGCGGTGGGCGCTGGAAGGGATCGTGGTCGCACACCTCACCGTCGCCCGTGTCGCCGAGGGACTCGGGGTCGCGTGGGACACCGCCAACAACGCGGTCCTGGCCGAAGGCAAGAGGCTGCTGATCAAGAACCCGCGCGGTTCGAGGGCGTGAAGGTGATTGGCGTCGATGAGCACGTCTGGCGCCACACCAGGCGTGGCGACAAGTACGTCACCGTGATCATCGACCTCACCCCGGTCCGCGATGGCGCCGGCCCAGCAAGGCTGCTGGACATGGTCGAGGGCCGGTCGAAGGCGGCGTTCAAGACCTGGCTCGCCGACCGCGACGACGCCTTCCGTGACGCGGTCGAGGTGGTCGCGATGGACGGCTTCACCGGGTTCAAGACCGCCGCTGCGGAGGAGATCCCGGACGCGGTCACGGTGATGGATCCCTTCCACGTCGTGCGCCTGGCCGGTGACGCCCTCGACAGGTGCCGGCGCCGGGTCCAACTCGCGATCCACGGGCACCGTGGGTTCAGGGACGATCCGCTCTACAAGTCGCGGCGCACGCTGCACACCGGCTCGGACCTGCTCACCGACAAGCAGAGCGACAGGCTACGCGCGCTGTTCGTTGATGACGCT
>NZ_CANLTL010000006.1 GCF_947494015.1 uncultured Cellulomonas sp.
TGGCGGGTCAGGCGAGCAGGTGGCGGGTCAGGCGAGCAGGTGGCGGGTCAGGCGAGCAGGTGGCGGGTCAGGCGAGCGGGTGGCGGGTCAGGCGAGCGGGTGGCGGGTCAGGCGAGCGGGTGGCGGGTCAGGCGAGCGGACGACCGGTCAGCCGCTCGTACGCCTCCAGGTAGCGGTCCGTCGTGCGGCGCACGACGTCGTCGGGAAGCGGGGGCGGGGGCGTGTCGGACGTGCGGTCCCAGCCGGACTCCGCCGACGTCAGCCAGTCCCGCACGTACTGCTTGTCGAAGCTCGGCTGCGCGCGCCCGGGCTGCCACCCGTCGGCGGGCCAGAACCGCGACGAGTCGGGGGTCAGCACCTCGTCACCCAGGACCAGCGCGTCGCTGCCGGGGAGCCGACCGAACTCGAGCTTGGTGTCGGCGAGCACCACGCCGCGCTCACCGGCGATCGCCTCGGCGCGCGCGTAGATCGCGAGGGTGAGGTCCCGCAGCCGGTGCGCGGTCGGGCCGCCGACCTGGGCGGCGACGACGTCGAGGGACACGTTCTCGTCATGCTCCCCGACGTCGGCCTTGGTGGCCGGCGTGAAGATGGGCGTGGGCAGGCGCGAGCCGTCGACCAGCCCGGGACCGAGGCGGACGCCGCACACCTGACCGGAGGCCTGGTACTCCGCGAGGCCCGAGCCGGTGAGGTACCCGCGTGCCACGCACTCCACCGGCACCATGTCCAGCCGCCGGCACACCATCGCGCGTCCGGCGACCTCGTCGGGGACGCCGTGCGGACCTGCCGACGCGGTGACGACGTGATGCGGCACCAGGTCGGCGAGCTGCTCGAACCACCACAGGCTCAGCTGGGTGAGCACCACGCCCTTGCCGGGGACCGGCGTGGGGAGCACGTGGTCGTACGCGCTGACCCGGTCGCTGGCCACGACCAGGACGACGTCGCCGTCCGGGTGCGGACGCTCGGGCAGGTACAGGTCGCGGACCTTGCCCGCGTAGTGGTGCCGCCACCCGGCCAGCACGGGCGGGTCGCCGGGACGAGGGTCGGGCCGCGGGCTCGACTGCGGGTCGGGCTGCGTGGGGGTCACGGTGCGACCTGCCCGGAGGCCGCGGCGAGCGCGATGTCGCGGCGGTGGTGGGAGCCCGGCAGGGTGACGGCGTCGACGCCCGCGTAGGCGGCGTCGCGGGCGGCGGCCAGGTCCGGGCCGGTGCCCACGACCGACAGCACCCGGCCCCCCGAGGCGACCAGCGCGCCGTCGTCGGACGTCCGGGTGCCGGCGTGCAGCACCTGGGCGCCGGTGGCCTGGGCGGCCTCGATCCCGCCGACCGGGTCACCGCTGCGGACGTCCCCGGGGTACCCGTGCGCGGCGACCACCACGGTGACGGCGGCCTCGTCCCGCCAGCGCAGCGGCGGCAGGTCGGCGAGCCGGCCCGTGGCGGCGGCGTGCAGCACCCCGGCCAGCGGGGTGGCCAGCCGTGCCAGCACGACCTGCGTCTCGGGGTCCCCGAACCGTGCGTTGAACTCGACCACCCGGGTCCCGCGAGACGTCAGGGCCAGCCCGACGTAGAGGACGCCCGCGAACGGGGTCCCGCGTCGCGCCATCTCGTCGACCGTCGGCTGCGCGATGCGGGTCACGACCTCCTCGACCAGGCCGGGCGGCGCCCACGGCAACGGGCTGTACGCGCCCATGCCCCCGGTGTTGGGCCCCTGGTCGCCGTCCAGGGCGCGCTTGGCGTCCTGCGCCGGAGCGAGCGGGACGACGGACGCACCGTCGGTCAGGCAGAACAGGGACACCTCCGGGCCGTCGAGGTACTCCTCGACGACCACGGTCGGCTCCGGCCCGCCGCCATCGGGGCGCCCGGCGTCGCCGACGGACCCGGCGTCGCTGCGGGACCGCAGGCACGCGAGCGCGTGGGCGAGCGCCTCGTCCCGGTCGGACGTGACCACCACGCCCTTGCCCGCGGCCAGGCCGTCGTCCTTGACCACGTGCGGGGCGCCGAACGCGTCGAGCGCTGCCTCGACCTCCTGCGCCGTCGTGCACACGTGCGCCATCGCGGTCGGCACCCCCGCGGCGGCCATGACCTCCTTGGCGAAGGCCTTGGACCCCTCGAGCGCCGCGGCCTCGGCGCCCGGGCCGAAGCACGCGATGCCGGCGTCCCGGACGGCGTCGGCGACGCCGGCGACCAATGGCGCCTCGGGGCCGACGACGACGAGGTCCGCGCCGAGCTCGGTCGCCAGGGCCGCGACGGCGGCGCCGTCGGTCGCCGTGACCGGGTGCAGGGTCGCGTGGGCGGCGATGCCGGGGTTGCCGGGCGCCGCGTGCAGCTCGTGCGGGCCGTCGGACCCGGTGGCCAGCGCGCGGACGAGGGCGTGCTCACGGGCGCCGGTTCCGATGACGAGGATCCTCACGGCTCGTCAGCGTAGTGCGCGCCGGCTCCGGCGACCGGGGCGTCCACGGGGACGCCGCAGCGACCGGCCGGCTCGGGGATACTGGCCGCGTGGAGCTGCCCCTCGCCTGGTCCCTGGTCCTCGTCCTCACCGCCGGGTGGAACCTGCTGATCTGGCCACGGTTCTGGCAGCGGATCGCGCGTGACCCGCGTTCGCGGGACGCGGCCGGTCGGGCGACCACGTTCCGCACGGTGCACGCGGTGCTGATCGCCGTCTCGCTGGCGCTGGCGCTCGCCGTCGGCGTGCTCGGGGTGCTCACCCTGGTCTGAGCCGGCCGCACCCGGCCGAGCCGGGCGATCCGGGCGATCCCGGCGATCCCGGCGATCCCGGCGAGCGGGCTGCGGACAGGGTGCCGGTGGTGCGCGGCCGCCCGGCAGCGGCCGGCCGTCAGCGTCCGGTGCGCAGCCGCTCCTCGAGGCCCGCACGCACCGCGGGCCACTCGTCGACGAGGATCGAGAACACGACCGTGTCCCGCCAGCTGCCGTCCGCACGCGGCTGGTGCCCGCGCAGCACGCCCTCACGGGTCGCGCCCAGCCGCGCGATCGCGGCCTGGGACCGCTCGTTGCGGACATCGGTCTGGATCTTGACCCGGTGGAAGCCGCAGTCGTCGAACGCGTGCCCGAGCAGCGCGAGCTTGGCGGCCGGGTTGACGCGCGTGCCCCAGACCGCAGGCGAGTACGCCGTCCAGCCCAGGTACACCCGGCCCTCGGCCGGGCGCGCGTCCCCGAGGCTGCTGGTGCCGACCAGCCACGCCTCGGCCGGGTCGCCGTCGGGCAGCACCTCGACCGCGAACGCGGCGTGGTCCGGCCGGGTGAGCAGCCGGTCGACGAACCCGGTCATGTCCCCGGCGGTCAGCGGGCGGCGTCCCCCGGCGTAGCCCGCCGCCCACACGCGCGGCTCGTCGAGCGCGGCGAACAGGGCCGGGGCGTCGTCGGCGACCAGCGGGCGCAGCCGGACGTCGCCGACGGTGAGCACCCGGCCGCCCGGCAGCCGCGCGGGCCGCCACTGCGCAGCCGGCCCGCCGGCGACCGGGGCACCGGCGTCGCAGGACGGCCCGCCGCCGGGCCGACCAGCCCGGCCCTGCGGACCCGGCACCCCGTCCAGCGGCCGGTCCGGCACCCCGTCGGGCGGCTCGGACCGGTCCGGAGCGGCGTGCCGACCGCTCACGCCAGCAGGTCGTGCCGCGCGATCGTCGCCTCGCGGTCCGGTCCGACGCCGACCGCGGAGATCCGCGTGCCGGACATCTCCTCCAGCGCGAGCACGTACCGCTGGGCGTTCTTGGGCAGGTCCTCGAAGGTGCGGCAGCCCGAGATGTCCTCGCTCCAGCCGTCGAGCTCCTCGAGCACCGGCGTGGCGTGGTGGAAGTCGCTCTGGTCCTGCGGCATCTCGTCGTGCCGGACGCCGCCGACGTCGTAGGCGACGCAGACCGGCACCTTCTCCAGGCCGGTCAGCACGTCCAGCTTGGTGAGCACGAGGTCGGTCAGCCCGTTGACGCGGCCGGAGTACCGCGCGATGACGGCGTCGTACCAACCGCACCGACGCGGCCGACCGGTGGTCACGCCGTACTCCCCGCCGGTGGCACGCAGGTGCTCGCCCATGTCGTCGAGCAGCTCGGTCGGGAACGGGCCCTCGCCCACCCGCGTCGTGTACGCCTTGATGACGCCCACCACCCGGTCGATCCGGGTCGGCCCGATCCCCGAGCCCGTGCACACCCCGCCGGCGGTCGCGTTCGACGACGTGACGAACGGGTAGGTGCCGTGGTCGACGTCGAGCATGGTCGCCTGGCCGCCCTCGAACAGGACGGTGCGGCCGGCGTCGAGCGCCCGGTTCAGCTCGAGCGAGGTGTCGGCGACCATCGGCCGCAGGCGCTCGGCGAACTCCAGCAGCTCGTCGACGGTCTCGTCGACGGTGATGGCGCGACGGTTGTACACCTTGACCAGCAGGTGGTTCTTCTGGTCGAGGGCGCCCTCGACCTTCTGGCGCAGGATGTTCTCGTCGAACAGGTCCTGCACGCGCACGCCGACGCGGTTGATCTTGTCCGCGTACGTCGGGCCGATGCCGCGGCCGGTGGTGCCGATCCGGCGCTTGCCGAGGAACCGCTCGGTGACCTTGTCCAGCGTCCGGTTGTACGGCGCGATGAGGTGCGCGTTGCCGGAGACCATCAGCCGGCCGACGTCCACGCCGCGCGCGATGAGCGCGTCGAGCTCGGAGAACAGCACCGCGAGGTCGACCACGACGCCGTTGCCGATCACCGGCACGACCCCCGGGGACAGGATCCCGGACGGCAGCAGGTGCAGGGCGTACTTCTCCCCGCCCACGACCACCGTGTGCCCGGCGTTGTTGCCGCCGTTGTACTTCACGACGTAGTCGACGCGTGACCCGAGCTGGTCGGTCGCCTTGCCCTTGCCCTCGTCGCCCCACTGGGCCCCGACGACCACGACGGCTGGCATCTCATCACCACTCTCACGGCTGCCCGACGGCGGAGGTGGGCGCCCGGCCCGATCGCCGACGGCGCACCCGCGGCCCCGGGCGGCAGCGACCCGGTACCGCCGAAAGGCTACCCGAGGCCCGCCGGTGGCACGCCCATGGGGGTGCCATGGATCGGGCTTGACCGGCGGTCGAGCCGCCCGGCTCAGCGCAGGGCGCGGACCTCGTCGGCGCTGGTCCCGGAGTCGGTGAGGAACGTCCGGCACCGCTCGGCCTCGTCCCCCTCGCCGATGGCGTCGGCGGCGTCGGCGAGCGCGAGCAGAGCCCGCAGGAAGCCCTGGTTGGGCTCGTGGGACGCCGGGACGGGCCCCTGCCCCCGCCACCCGGCACGCCGCAGCGCGTCCAGGCCGCGGTGGTAGCCGGTGCGCGCGAAGGCGTACGCCGCGACGGGGTCGGCCGGGTGCGCGTCGTGCCCGGCGAGCGCGCGCTCGGCCAGCAGCGCCCACACGTACGACGACGCGGGGGCGGCGCGGACCGCGTCGCGGACGTCGGCGCCGTCGGCCAGCACCGCGCGGGCCTGCGCGTCGGCACCGTCGGCCGGGAGCAGGGTCGCGGGCGTGCCCAGGAGGTTGGGGTGGTCGTGGCTCATGCGGCCATTGTGGGGCCGGGGCGCATGCGGTGCGCACGCCGTCACCCGCGCACCGCCCGTCCGGACCTCACCGAGCGGTCCCCGCGGCCCCGTGGTTACAGTCGACCCGCTCCGCCGGCTGCGCCCCTCGCCCCGGCCGGGGCGCGCGCGGCGCGCACGGGTGCGCCGCCTGGATGCTCGGAGCCTTGCCGTGATCGAGATCGCCACGTCCCCGTCGACCACGACACTGGTCATCGCCGGCGACCTCGACCTCGTCGAGCGGGACCAGTTCCCCGAGATCGCCGCCCGCGTGACGGGCCTGCGGCGCCAGCTGCTGGTGATCGACATGTGCCGGGTGACCTTCATGGACTCCACCGGCGCGGCGTTCCTCATCTCCCTGGCCGACTCCTCGCGGCGCCGGGGCGGCGCGACGGTGCTGCGCAACCCGGACCCGCGGGACCTCTTCGTGCTCGAGGTGTGCGGGGCGCTGAGCCTGTTCCGGATCGACGAGACCCACCGGTGCGAGCCGGCCACGCCCGTCGACGGCGTGCAGCCCGTCGCCACGGACCGCGGCGAGGGGTAGAGCACGTCCCGGTCAGGTCGGGGGACGTGACGGCGCCGGCAGTGCCGACGGCCGGACCCGCGCCCACACGAGCTTGCCGCTGCCGCTGGGCCGCCAGCCCCACTCCGCGAGCCGCTCGACGATCTGCATGCCGAACCCACCGATCTTGCCCGAGTGACCGTCGGTGGCGACCGGCGGCGCCGGGTTGGCGTCCTCCACCTCGATCCGCAGTCCCTCCCCGGTGTCGTACAGCCGTAGCGCGACGTGCCCCCAGCCGTGCAGGACGGCGTTGGCCATGAGCTCGGAGACCACGAGCTCCGCGCTGGCCGCGCCGTCGATCTGCCAGGTGTGGCACGTGCGCAGCACGGCGTGCCGGGCCTGCGCGATGGAGCCGGGCTCGCTGGGCAGCAGCCAGCGACGCTGGCGAGGGTCCCCGGCCCCCGCAGAGCCGTGGGCCTCCCGGTCCACCGGCACGCGGACGACGACGACGGCGACGTCGTCCTCGGGTGCGTCGGCGAGGGCCGCGAGCAGCTGCTCGCCGACCCCGGCCGCGTCGTGGGCCGTCAGGCGCAGGCAGGCGTCGGCCAGTGCGCCGACCCCGTCGCGCAGCGAGCGGTCCCGGCGCTCGATGAGACCGCCCGTGTAGAGCACGAGCAGGTCACCGGCCCGCAGCTCCTCGGTGGCCGCCGTGCGCGCGCCCTCGCCGAAACCGATCAGCGGACCGGACGCCGCCGCGAGCTGGCGCACCTGCCCGTCCCGGACCAGCACCGGCGGCAGGTGCCCGGCACGGGCGTACTCCAGCGTCCAGGCGCCGTCGGACGCGTGCCGCAGCGTGGTCAGCACGAGGCTCGCCGAGCGCGGGATGCGCAGGCCCGCCACCAGGTGGTCCACCCGGGTCAGGACGTCACCCGGGGACGGGTGCTCGTAGGCGTACGCGCGGACGACCGAGCGCAGCTGCCCCATCGCCGCCGCCGCCTCGATGTCGTGCCCGGCGACGTCGCCCACCGCGATCCCGACCACGCCCGGACCCACCGGCAGGATGTCGTACCAGTCGCCGCCGACCTGCGCGTGGGTCGAGCTGGGGGCGTAGTGGCTCCACACGTCCAGGCCGGGGACGTCGACGTGCTCGGGCAGCATCGCCCGCTGGAGGGCCTCGGCGAGCCGGTGCTCGCGGGCGTACAGCCGGGCGTTCTCGACCGCCATGCCCACCCGGCGGGCGGTCAGCAGGAGCACCGTCGCGGCGCCGTCCTCGACGCCGCGCCGTCGCTCCGGCCCGTCCGGTCGGTCGCCGGCCCGGGCCGGGACGGCGACCAGCACGCCCAGCACACGCGAGCGCCCCTGCACCGGCAGCACCGTGACCGTCCCCGGGGGGTGCGGGAGGGTGGCCAGCTCGCGTCGCAGGTACCCGACCAGCCACCCTCCGGCCGTGCGCGGGCCGCCCTCGTCCGCGGCCAGGTCCAGCTCCACCGGCCCGTCGACCGTCCCGTCCAGCAGCCGCTGGACCGGGTCGGGCGGGGCCTCGACCGCGGCGCCGGCGTCGGCGAGCTCGAGCGCCTGCTGGTGCACGGTCATCTGCGGCGGCGGCCCGTGCCGGTGCCGGCGGCCGGTGTGCGTGGTCGACAGGTCGATCCCGTCGACGGGCCGCAGCCCGTTGTCGTCCAGGAAGAACCCGGCCCACGCCACCACGTCGCGCATGAGCAGGTCGGCGATGTGCCGCAGGGCGTGCGGCTCGTCGAGGTCGGCGAGCAGGTCCGAGACCCGGGCGACCACCCCCAGGCCGGCGCCGCGGCGACGCTCGGCCAGCACGGCGCGGGTGCCCTCCTCGCGCCGCGCGACGGTCTCGCTGACGTCCTGCTGGACGCCGACCCAGTGGGTGAGCCGGCCGGCGTCGTCCCGCACGGGCGAGATCGAGACCTGACTCCAGAAGGCGCCGCCGTCGCGCCGGTAGTTGACCAGGGTGACCCGCGCGGCGCGCTCCTCGGCGACGGCCTGCGCGAGCCGGCGCGCGTGCGCGACGTCCGTGGCGGGCCCCTGCAGGATCCGCGGGTTGCGGCCGAGCACCTCGGCCCGGGTGTACCCGGTCGCGGCGATGAAGGCGTCGTTGACCCACACGATCGGCTGACCGGGGGCGCGGGCGTCGGTGATGACGACGGCCAGGTCGGTGGCCTGCAGCGCCCGGTCCAGGAGCTGCGCCATGGACGTCGGCGGCAGGTCGGGGGTCAGAGAATTGACCACGATCGCCTCCGATCGTCTAGCGTTCCAGAAGGAGCCCCCAGCGCGCCGCCTTCACGCGCTGCCGAGGCACACGTGGTGGCCTGCGAAGAGGAGCATTGTGCGAGACGGTAACAGCCCGATGGACGACGGTCCCACGGGGATGGACACGGCGGTCCCGCTGACCGGGACGCACGCCGCGACAGCAGCAGAGCCGGGCTCCGTGCACGTCATCGTGGGCGCCGAGCGCACCCGCATCGTGCTGTCCGGTGAGGTCGACGCGGACCTGGGGTCGGACCTCCAGGAGGCCACGGCCGAGGCCGAGGCGGCCGGGCTGCCGATCGAGGTCGACGCCCACCACGTGACGTTCATGGACTCGTCCGGTGTCGCGTTCCTGGCCCGGCTGTCCACGCGCAGCCCGTCCCGGGTGCGGCTGATCCGGGTCCCCCCGACGGTCCGCTTCCTGCTCGAGGTCACCCGGATCGGCGAGCTGCTCGACGTCGTCGACGGCGACCCGGGCTTCGACCCGGCACCGGACGGGTCCAGCACGACGTCCTGACCGGCACTCGCCCCGAACGACACGAGGCCCCGCGGCGAAAGCCGCGGGGCCTCGTGCACTGCTGGTGGAGCGGTCAGCCCATCCGGTTGCCGGCGGACCGCAGCTGGCGGCACGCCTCGGCGATGCGCTGGGCCATGCCGGCCTCGGCGAGCTTGCCCCAGGCGCGCGGGTCGTAGGCCTTCTTGTTGCCGACCTCGCCGTCGATCTTCAGCACGCCGTCGTAGCTGGTGAACATGTGGCCGGCCACGGGACGCGTGAACGCGTACTGGGTGTCGGTGTCGATGTTCATCTTGATGACGCCGTTGTCGACGGCCTCGGAGATCTCGGCCTCGGTCGAGCCGGACCCGCCGTGGAAGACGAGGTCGAACGGGTTCTCCTTGCCGATCGCGTCGCCGACGGCCTTCTGGATCTCGGCGAGGATGGCCGGGCGCAGCTTGACCGCACCGGGCTTGTAGACGCCGTGCACGTTGCCGAACGTCAGGGCCGTCAGGTAGCGACCCTTCTCGCCGGCGCCGAGCGCCTTGACCGTCGCCAGGCCGTCCTCGGCAGTGGTGTAGAGCTTGTCGTTGATGGCGGCCTCGTGGCCGTCCTCCTCGCCGCCGACGACGCCGACCTCGATCTCGAGGATCGTGCGGGCCGCCTGCGACAGCTCGAGGAGCTCCTCGGCGATGACGAGGTTCTCGTCCAGCGGGATGTCCGAGCCGTCGAACATGTGGGACTGGAACAGCGGGTTCTGACCGTTCTTGACCTGCTCGGCCTCGTGCGCCAGCAGCGGGCGGACCCAGCTGTCGAGGTTCTTCTTGGTGCAGTGGTCGGTGTGCAGGGCGACGGTGATGCCGTAGCCCTTGGCGACCTCGGTCGCGTACGCGGCGAGCGCGAGCGAGCCCGAGACGCGGTCCTTGACGGTCGAGCCGGCCGCGTACTCGGCGCCGCCGACGGAGACCTGGAGGATGCCGTCGGACTCCGCCTCGGCGAAGCCCTGCAGCGCGGCGGTGACGGTCTGCGACGACGTGACGTTGACGGCCGGGTACGCGAACCGGCCCGCCTTCGCCCGGTCGATCATCTCGTTGTAGACCTCGGGGGTGGCGATGGCCATCGAGTGCTCTCCTGCACGTGAGTGGGGATGTGTCCGGGTGAAAGTCTGGCACGGATGGCCGCGGCCGGGTCGGGCCGTCCGTCCCGGGCGCCACCGGCGGCCCTGCGCTACGCCCCCGTGCCGGGCGGGGTCGCGTGCTGCACGACCCAGGCGTGCATCGCGATCGCCGCGGCCGCACCGGCGTTGATCGACCGGGTTGAGCCGAACTGCGCGATGTGCAGGACGTCGCGCACGGCGGCGCGGGCGGCGTCGGACAGGCCGGTGCTCTCCTGGCCGAACAGCAGCACGCACGCCCGCGGCAGCCGGTACCCCTCCAGCGGGACCGACCCCGGCAGGTTGTCGACGCCGAGGACCGGCAGCCCCGCCGCGCCGGCCCACGCGAGGAGGGCGGCCACGTCGGGGTGGTGGCGCACGTGCTGGTAGCGGTCGGTGACCATCGCGCCGCGCCGGTTCCACCGCCGCCGGCCCACGATGTGCACCTCGGCGGCGGCGAACGCGTTCGCGGTCCGCACGACCGAGCCGATGTTCAGGTCGTGCGACCAGTTCTCGACCGCGACGTGGAAGGGGTGCCTGCGGGTGTCGAGGTCCGCGACGACCGCCTCGAGCGTCCAGTAGCGGTAGCGGTCCACGACGTTGCGCCGGTCGCCCTCGGCCAGCAGCACCGGGTCCAGCCGCGGGTCGTCCGGCCAGGCCGCCGGTCCGCCGGGCCACGGCCCCACGCCGACCTCCACCGGCCGGTCGTCGGGCCGGGTCCGCTCAGCCGACTCGTCAGGGTCGGTCCGCTCGTCGTCGGGGTGGGGAGGCACGCGGCGATCCTGCCGCACCCGCGCAGGGTCACCGGATCTGCGGACCGCGCGCACAGGTCCCGCACACCGACCCCCGTACCCTGGGGGCGTGATCGACATGACCGCGCTCGCGGCCGCCCTGCCCACCGCCGGACCGCTGGCGACCATCGGCCCGGACTTCCTCGACGCCGAGCACCTGATCAGCCAGTTCGGCGCGTACGCGCTCGGCGGCATCGTGCTCGTCGTCTTCATCGAGACCGGGCTGCTGTTCCCGTTCCTGCCGGGGGACTCGCTGCTGTTCACCGCGGGCATGCTCGTCGCGCAGGACGAGATCACCGTGCCGCTGTGGGTGCTGTGCCTGGCACTCTTCGCGGCGGCGTTCGTCGGTGACCAGCTGGCCTACTTCATCGGGCACAAGGTCGGGCCCAGGCTGTTCAACCGGCCGGACTCGCGCATCTTCAAGCAGGAGTACATCGACCAGACGTACGCCTACTTCGACAAGTACGGCGGGCGGACGATCATCGTCGCGCGCTTCGTGCCGTTCGTGCGGACGTACGCGCCGGTCGTGGCCGGCGTCGCGAGGATGCGCTACCGCACGTTCGTGTCGTTCAACGTGGTCGGTGCGCTGCTGTGGGGCGTGGGCGTGACCGTGCTGGGCTACTTCCTCGGCCAGATCGAGTTCGTCCGCACCAACATCGAGATCATCCTCATCCTCATCGTCGGGCTGTCCCTGGTGCCGGTCGCGATCGAGCTGCTGCGCGCCCGCAGCCGCCGGCGCGACCCCCGCTACGACGAGCCGCACGAGCGGGAGCGGGTCGAGGCGGAGCGGCTGGAAGCCGAGCGGGTCGAGGCCGAGGAGGTCGACGGATGAGCGAGCTGGGCACGCAGGGGACGCCCGCACCGCCCCGGCCCGCCCCCGCGGCGCCGCGCTCCATCGAGTGCTGGCTGTCGGACATGGACGGCGTCCTGGTCCACGAGGGCTCGGCCATCCCCGGCGCCGCGGACTTCATCACGGCGCTGCGCGACCACGGTCGGCCGTTCCTCATCCTCACGAACAACTCGATCTTCACCCCGCGCGACCTGCGGGCCCGGCTCGCCGCGAGCGGCCTGGAGGTGCCCGAGGAGGCCATCTGGACCTCCGCCCTGGCCACCGCCCAGTTCCTGCGGGACCAGGTGCCCGGCGGCAGCGCCTACGTGATCGGCGAGGCGGGCCTGACCACGGCGCTGTACGAGAGCGGGTACACGCTCACCGACACCGACCCGGACTACGTCGTGCTGGGCGAGACCCGCACGTACTCCTTCGAGGCGATCACCAAGGCGATCCGCCTGATCCAGGGCGGCGCGCGGTTCATCGCGACCAATCCGGACGCGACCGGCCCGAGCAAGGAGGGCGACCTGCCGGCGACCGGCGCGGTGGCCGCGCTCATCACCCGGGCGACCGGCCGTGAGCCGTACTTCGTGGGCAAGCCGAACCCGATGATGTTCCGGTCCGCGCTCAACCGCATCGACGCGCACTCCGAGCACACCGCGATGGTGGGCGACCGGATGGACACCGACATCGTCGCCGGCATCGAGGCCGGCCTGACGACCTACCTGGTGCTCACCGGCTCGACCCGGGCCTCGCAGGTCGAGCACTTCCCGTTCCGCCCGGCGCACGTCGTGGACTCCGTCGCGGACCTCGTGGCCCGCGTGCGCGACGGCGGCTGACCTCAGCCCGCCTCCCCCGGCTCGCCCGCGAGGGCGGCGGCGTGCGCGGTCACCCAGACGGCGTCGCGCCGGTACAGCGCGGCGTGCTCGCGAAGGTGCCCACGGCCCGGGCCGTCCGCGCGCCGCTCGGTGAAGGCGGCGAGGTCCCTGAGCCGCTCCACCACGGTCGCCAGCACGGCCGCCGGGGCGAGCGGGTGGGCGTACGCCCCGAGCAGCAGCCGCAGCCGCCGGCGGCGCTCGGTCAGGCTGCCCGGCAGCGCGTCGGTGTTGCGGGGGTCGGCCAGCGGCACCCACCGGTAGGCGAGGTACGCCACGTCCCACACCCGGGAGCCGGGGGACGCGGTGTCCCAGTCCAGGACGCCGACCAGCTCGCCGCGGTCCCACACGACGTTGTCCGGCGCGAGGTCGTTGTGGCAGATCACCTCGACCGGGCCGTGGGTCGGGAGCTGCCACGGGCCGTCGTCGGCGGGGAAGGACGCGGTCGCGGCGTGCAGGCGCGCCACGCACCGGGCGACGACGACCAGGACGTCGTCGTGCCAGACCCACCCCGGCAGGGGGTACTGCGGGACCTCGCCCGGCAGGTGGGCGAGGACCTCCCGGCCGTCGTCGTCGATCCCGAGCGGGCGCGGGACGACGTCGACGCCCGCGGCGATCAGGTGCTCCAGCAGCCGGTGCACCGTGGGCGTCCACGGCCCGGCGGTACGCCGCACGGTCCGACCGACCCGGACGGGGTCGCTCATGCTGCCGCCGGGCAGCACCTCACGGTCGGTCACGTCGGTCCGAGGCCTACAGCCCCAGGTCGGGGAGCCCGAACAGGGCGTGGTACGGGACGCCGAGCGCTTCGATCCGCTCCTGGGCGCCGGTCGCACGGTCGACGATGACCGCGACCGCCACCACCTCGGCGCCGGCCTCGCGGGCGGCCTCGACGGCGGCGATCGGCGAGGACCCGGTCGTGCTGGTGTCCTCGAGGACGACGACGCGTCGGCCGGCGATGTCGGGCCCCTCGACGCGGCGCTGCATGCCGTGCGCCTTGGCCTCCTTGCGCACGACGAACGCGTCCAGGTCCTGCCCGCGCGACGCCGCGGCGTGCAGCAGGGCGGTCGCGACCGGGTCGGCGCCGAGCGTGAGCCCGCCGACGGCGTCGATCTCCGCGGTGCCCAGGCCGAGCTCCTCGAGCCGGTCGAGCAGCACGTGCCCGACGAGCGGTGCGGCGCGGTGGTGCAGGGTCACCCGGCGCAGGTCGACGTAGTAGTCGGCCTGCGCGCCGGAGGACAGGGTCACGCGTCCGCGGACGACGGCGAGCTCGGTGATGAGGTCGCGCAGCTGCTCGCGCGGCGTCGGCGACAGGGCGCGGGTGTCGGTGGAGGTCACCGGGCGAGGCTATCGGGCGCGCGAGCCCGGCCGGTGGGAGCCCACCGCGCGCACCGCGGACCGCGGCAGCGTGCGCAGCAGTGCGGACACCAGCCGGTAGCGCACGCTCGGGGTCGAGATGACGGCGCCGCGCCGGACGTCCGCCAGGGCGGTCGCCACGACGTCGTCGGCCCGCAGCCAGGCGGCCTCGGGCACGGCCCCCATGTCGAGCTCGGCGCGCTCGTGGAACTCGGTGTGCACGAAGCCCGGGCACAGCACGGTCGCGGTGACGCCGGTGCCGGCCAGCTCCACGGCGAGCCCCTCGGTGAAGGACCGCACCCACGCCTTGTGCGCGGAGTACGTGCCCGACGCCGTCAGCGCGGCGACCGACGCGACGTTGAGGATCGCCCCGCGCCCGCGCGCCGTCATCGGCCCGGCGGCCGCGTGCGACAGGACCATGACGGCCCGCACCATGACGTCGAACGCGCGCTCCTCCCGGTCCAGGTCGCCGTCGACGAAGCGCTGCCGCACGGCGAACCCCGCGTTGTTGACCAGCAGGCCCACGGGCCGCTCGGTGGACCGCAGGCGGTCGGCGACCCGGTCCACGTCGGCGCGGTCGGACAGGTCGGCCGCGAGCACCTCGACGTGCACGCCCGCGGCCGCGTGCAGGTGGCCCGCGACCCGTTCCAGCCGCTCGGTGTCCCGGGCGACCAGGACCAGGTCGTGACGCGCGGTCGCCAGCTGCCAGGCGAACTCCAGACCGAGCCCTGCGGTGGCGCCGGTGATCAGTGCGGTACCCATGCGGGTCACCCTACGGGCGGGCGGTTAGCCTGGCGCGCATGCGCCTGGCCACCTGGAACGTCAACTCCGTCCGCTCCCGGGTGGACCGGGCCGTCGCCTTCCTCGAGCGCACCGGGACCGACGTGCTGGCGCTGCAGGAGACGAAGTGCCGCGACGACCAGTTCCCGCGGGCGGCCTTCGAGGCGGCCGGGTACGAGGTCGCCACCTTCGGGTTCAGCCAGTGGAACGGCGTGGCGCTGGTCTCGCGGGTCGGGCTGGACGACGTCGAGCGCGGGTTCCCGACGCAGCCGGGGTTCGGCGAGGCGCCGGGCCCCGAGGCGCGCGCGATCGGCGCGACCTGCGGTGGGGTGCGGGTGTGGAGCCTGTACGTGCCGCACGGCCGCGCGGTGGGTGACCCGCACTACCGGTACAAGCTCGCCTGGCTGGACGCGCTGCGCACGCAGGCCCAGGGGTGGCTCGACCCGGCGACGGGTGACCCCGACGCCGCCGTCGCCCTGGTCGGGGACTGGAACGTGGCCCCCCGGGACACCGACGTGTGGGACCTGGCGGTGTTCGCCGACCAGACCCACATCACCCCGCCCGAGCGCGCGGCCTTCGCCGCGTTCGAGTCGGCGGGGTACACCGAGGTGACGCGGGTCCACGTGCCGCAGGACCGCCGGTACACCTATTGGGACTACCAGCGGCTGCGGTTCCCGCGCGACGAGGGGATGCGGATCGACTTCGCGTACGTCTCGCCGGCCGTGGCGGCGCGGACCACCGCGGTGTCCATCGAGCGCGTCGAGCGCAAGGGCAAGGCGCCGTCGGACCACGTGCCCGTCGTCCTGGACCTGGCGGACACGGGGGCCCGCACCGGGGCGGACGGGTCGGCGGACGCCGCGGCGGACGCGGCGTGAGCAGCGACGACCGCTGGACGGCGGCGGAGCCGTACTACGCCCCGGGGTGGCCGGCGCCCCGCACCCGCCGTGAGGGGCTGGCCGTCGCCTCGTTCGTCACGGCGCTGGTCGGGCTGGGGGTCGTGGGCATCGGCCTCGGGATCGCCGCGCTGGTCCGGATCCGGCGCGGCCCCACGGTCGGGCGCGGCTACGCGGTGGCCGGGGTGGTCCTCGGCGCCGTCTGGACGGTCGCCCAGGTGGTCGTGGTCGCGGGGCTGGTCGCGACTGCCGCGGCGTCCCGTCCGCTGCCGGTCACGATCGACGCGGCGCAGACCGCGTCGGTCGGGCAGCTGCGGACCGGTCACTGCCTGGCCGACCTGCCCGCCGACGGCGACGTCAGCGAGGTGGAGGTCGTCCCGTGCGGGGAGCCGCACGGCGCCCAGGTGATCTCGGAGTACCGCTTCGCCGACGACGCCGTCTGGCCCGGGCAGGACCGTGCGCACCGGCTCGTGGCCGGGGGCTGCCAGCTGAGCCAGGCCGAGACGGACGCCGGGGTCGAGGTCCGCACCTGGGCGCCGACCGAGGCCTCCTGGCGCGACGGCGACCGCACCGGGCTGTGCCTGGCCCGGGTCGGGCCGGCCGTCACGGGCTCCCTGCTCGACGGCTCCGCCGACCTCCCCTGACCCGTCGCGTCCCGTCCCGCCCCGCGCCGCCCGCCCCGCGCAGCCCGCCCCACCCGCCGAGTGCGACGTTCCGGACCCTTGGCGGGCGCCGAACGGTCCAGGACGTCGCACTCGCGGGGTGGACGGGCGGGCGGGAAGAGGTGGTCAGCCGGCGACGGGGGCCGGGGACTCCTGGACGGCCAGGACCAGGCCGCGCTCGCCGCCGTCGGCGCGGTCGACGACCACGGTCTGGCCGTCGTTGACCTCGCCGGCGAGCAGCATCCGGGCGAGCCGGTCGCCGATCTCGCGCTGGACCACCCGGCGCAGCGGCCGCGCGCCGTACGCCGGGTCGTACCCCTCGATCGCGAGCCAGTCGGCCGCCGCGGGAGTGACGTCCACCGAGAGGCGACGGTCGGCGAGCCGGTCGTTGAGCCGCCCGACCTGGAGCTCGACGATGCGCCCGATCTCCGGCAGCGACAGCGCGTCGAACAGCACGACGTCGTCCAGCCGGTTGAGGAACTCGGGCTTGAACGCCCCGCGCACCGCACTCATCACGGCCTCGCGCTTGGTGTCGTCGTCGAGCATCGGGTCGACGAGGAACTGCGACCCGAGGTTCGACGTCAGCACGAGGATGACGTTGCGGAAGTCGACCGTGCGGCCCTGGCCGTCGGTGAGCCGCCCGTCGTCGAGCACCTGCAGCAGGATGTCGAAGACCTCCGGGTGGGCCTTCTCGACCTCGTCGAGCAGGACGACCGAGTACGGCCGGCGCCGGACGGCCTCGGTGAGCTGACCGCCCTCCTCGTACCCCACGTACCCCGGGGGCGCCCCGACCAGCCGCGCGACGGCGTGCTTCTCGGAGTACTCCGACATGTCGATGCGCACCATGGCGCGCTCGTCGTCGAACAGGAAGTCCGCGAGCGCCTTGGCGAGCTCGGTCTTGCCGACGCCCGTGGGGCCCAGGAACAGGAACGAGCCGGTGGGCCGGTCCGGGTCGGACACACCGGCCCGGGAGCGCCGCACGGCGTCGGAGACCGCGCGCACCGCCGTCGCCTGGCCGATGAGCCGCGAGCCGAGCACCTCCTCCATGCGCAGCAGCTTGGCGCTCTCCCCCTCGAGCAGGCGGCCGGCCGGGATGCCGGTCCAGGACGAGACCACCTCGGCGATCTCGTCGGGTCCGACCCGCTCGGCGATCATCGGCTCCGGGGCCGGGCCGACGGCGTCCACCATCGCCCCCCGCTGCTCCTCGGCCTCCGCGGCGGCCAGCTCGCGCTGGACCTGCGGGATCTCGCCGTACATGACCCGGGACGCCGACGCCAGGTCGCCGTCGCGCTGGTGGCGCTCGGCCGCGCGCTGCAGCTCGTCGAGCCGAGCGCGCAGCTCACCGACCCGGTTGTGGCCCGCCCGCTCCGCCTCCCACCGGGCCATGAGCGCTCCCAGCTCCTCGCGGCGGTCCGCCAGGTCGGCGCGCAGCCGCTCGAGCCGGTCCCGCGAGGCGTCGTCGTCGGCCTTGGCGAGGTACTGCTCCTCCATCTCCAGCCGCGTGACCGCGCGCTGCAGGACGTCGATCTCCACCGGCGAGGAGTCCAGCTCCATGCGCAGGCGCGACGCGGCCTCGTCGACCAGGTCGATGGCCTTGTCCGGCAGCTGCCGGCCCGGGATGAACCGGTCGGACAGCGACGCGGCCGCGACCAGCGCCGCGTCGGCGATGGTCACCTTGTGGTGCGCCTCGTACCGCGGAGCGAGACCGCGCAGGATCGCGACGGTGTCCTCCACGCTGGGCTCGCCGACGTAGACCTGCTGGAAGCGGCGCTCCAGGGCGGCGTCCTTCTCGATCCGCTCCCGGTACTCGTCCAGCGTGGTCGCACCGACCAGCCGCAGCTCACCGCGGGCGAGCATCGGCTTGAGCATGTTGCCCGCGTCCATCGATCCCTCGGCGGCGCCTGCCCCGACGACGGTGTGCAGCTCGTCGATGAAGGTCACGACCTCGCCCTCGGAGGACTTGATCTCCTCCAGGACGGCCTTGAGCCGCTCCTCGAACTCCCCGCGGTACTTCGCGCCGGCGACCATCGCGCCCAGGTCGAGGGAGATGAGGCGCTTGTCCCGCAGCGACTCGGGCACGTCGCCGGCGACCATCCGCTGGGCGAGCCCCTCGACGACGGCGGTCTTGCCGACGCCGGGCTCGCCGATCAGGACGGGGTTGTTCTTGGTCCGGCGCGAGAGCACCTGCACGACGCGGCGGATCTCCGCGTCGCGGCCGATCACCGGGTCGAGGCGGCCGTCGCGGGCCGCCTGGGTGAGGTCGACGCCGTACTGCTCCAGGGCCTTGTACGTGCCCTCGGGGTTCGGGCTGGTGACCCGCGCGTTGCCGCGGACGGACGGCAGGGCGTCCAGCAGCGCGTCCCGCGTCGCCCCGACCGAACGCAGCGCATCGGCGGCGGACCCGGTCCCGGCGGCGATCCCCAGCAGCAGGTGCTCGGTCGAGACGTACTCGTCCCCGAGCGCCTGCGCCTCGGTGCGGGCGGCGTCGAGCGCGGCGGACGTACCGCGCGACGGCACGGGCTGGGCGACGGCCGAGCCGCTCGCGGACGGCAGCGCGACCAGCGCGGACCGGACCTGCCGGCCCAGCGCCGTGCGGTCCACGCCGACGGCGTCGAGCAGTCCGGTGGCGACGCCCTCGGTGGCGAGCAGCGAGCCGAGCAGGTGCACGGGCTCCAGCTGCGGGTTGCCGGCGGCCGTCGCGCTCTGGATGGCGTCGCCCAGGGCCTCCTGGGTCTTGGTGGTGAGCTTGGTGTCCATCGGTCCTCCGCCTCGTGCGTCCGAGCTGTGTCGCGGGCCGCCTGCGCGGCACCCCGACGAGCACAACATCCGGAGACTTGAGTCTGTTCCGCTCAACCTTAGCGCGACGCGGACCCGGCGGTCGTCCTGACGCCCCGGGGGTACGGCTGGCACGATCGGTCCATGACGCCCGCCGACGACGCGACACCCGACGTCCTCGGACCGGGCTGGACGTCCCGGACGCTGCGACTCGCCCCCGACCACGAGGGCGAGGTGGTCGCGACCCTCGTCCACCGGGACGACGACGCCGCGACGCACCGCCCCGCGCGGGGCGCCGTGCTGTACGTGCACGGCTACGTCGACTACTTCTTCCAACGTCACCTCGGCGACGCCTGGGCCGCGCACGGCTTCAGCTTCTACGCGCTCGACCTGCGCAAGTACGGCCGCTCGCTGCGACCGTGGCAGACCGCCAACGACGTCACCGACCTGCGCACGTACGTCGAGGAGCTCGACGCCGCCGCGAGCGTCATCCGCGAGCAGGACGGTCACGACACGCTCGTGGTGCTGGGGCACTCCACCGGTGGTCTGCTGGCGGCGCTGTGGGCGCACGCTCACCGGGGCCGCGGGACGGTGGACGCGCTCGTCCTCAACAGCCCGTGGTTCGACCTGAACCGCGACTGGATTTACCGCGTCGTGGTGACCCGGGCGGTCGACGTCGTGGGACGGGTGCAGCCGGACCGGGTGGTCGGTGCCGTCGGGGTGCACTACGGGCAGAGCCTGCACGTGGACACCGGTGGCGCGTGGGAGTACGACCTGGCCTGGAAGCCGCACGAGGGCTTCCCGGTGCGGGCCGGCTGGCTGCGCGCCGTGCGCCGCGGGCACGCCCGGGTGGCGCGCGGCCTGGACATCGACTGCCCCGTGCTGCTGTGCTGCGCCGAGCGCAGCGGGCCGTTCGACCGCTGGCACCCGGACCTGGCCACGACCGACTCCGTGCTCGACGTCGAGCAGATGGTCGCGCGGGCACCCGGCCTGGGCCGCGACGTGACGGTCGTCCGGATCCCCGACGGCGTGCACGACCTGGCGCTGTCCGCGCCGGGCCCGCGGCAGCGGTACTTCGACGAGATGCTCACCTGGGCCGACCAGCAGCTGCCGGTCAGCTGAGCGGCGGCCGGGGCGCCGGCGCCTGCCAGCCGCGGTGCAGCGCGAGCAGCCGGACCCCCACGATCAGCACCACGCATCCCCAGGTGATCGCCGGGTGGGCCACCCCGGCGGACCACGTCGCCGCGATCACGGCCGCGCCGAGAGCGGCCGGGATCGCGTACAGCTCGCGGTGCGCCAGGACCCGCGGCGGCTCCCCGGCCAGCAGGTCCCGGATGGCACCGCCGCCGACACCGGTGAGCACCCCGACGATGACGGCGGTGTGCGCGGTGGTGCCCAGGTCGAGGGCCTTGAGCGTGCCGGCCACCGCGAACAGGCCGAGCCCGACGGCGTCGAGCACGAGCACCAGCCGCTGGATCCGCGACACCCGCGGGTGGAAGAAGAAGGTCAGCAGTCCGGCGACCGTCGCCGCGGTCAGCAGCCGCCAGTCCGAGATGCCCACCGGTGGGACCGCCCCGATCAGCACGTCGCGCAGGATCCCGCCGCCCAGCCCCGCCGCGGCCGCCAGCACCAGCACGCCCACCACGTCGAAGCTCTTGCGCACCGCGGCGAGCCCGCCGGACAGCGCGAACGCGAAGACGCCGACGAGGTCGAGCACGAGCAGCGGCCAGGACCCGGTGTCCAGGGCGGAGGTGGCATCGACGAACGGCACGCGTGCAGGCTAGGGCGCGCGGATCGGTCCCGACGGCGACGTCCACCCCCGGCAGGACCTTCGGCTGTGGCGCCGCGACGAGCCCACCCTAGAGTCGGCGGCGACCCGGGAGTGAGCCCGGACCGCACGGAGGAGGACGACGATGTTCGACACCATCGCAGGACTGCCGCTGCACGTGCTGGTCGTGCACGCGACGGAGGTCATCGTTCCCGCAGCAGCGCTCGCCGTCCTGCTCGCTGCCCTCTGGCCGCGCTTCCGCCGGTGGGCGACGTACGCCCCCGCGGCACTGGCCGTCGCCGGCCTGGTCCTCGTGCCGCTGTCCACCGAATCCGGGGAGGCACTGGAAGGACGGGTGGGCGAGAGCGAGCTGGTGGAGGTGCACGCGCATCTGGCGGACGGACTGCTGCCCTGGGCCGCGGGCCTCGCTCTGGTCGCACTCGCTCTGCTGTGGTGGTCCCGCCGCGAGGTACGGCGCGACGCGGGGACGGCGCCCCGCTGGATCGCGGCTGCGCTCGTGGCGGCGGCCCTGACGACGGCGACCGGCACCGCTGTCGAAGCCGTGCGCGTCGGGCACAGCGGTGCGGCCGCGGTGTGGTCCGCCACCGTCCAGTCGACGAGCCCGGCGCCCGGTGACGACGACGACTGACCCGTCCCGCCTGCGGCGCCCACCTCCGGCACCGCCGCCCGACCCCGGGACATGGTCGGTGACCGGTCCGATCAGCCGGCCAGGGTGGACGCGGGCACCGGTGTCGCCATCTCGACCTCGGCGGCCGGCAGCGGGCGCGCGTACAGGTAGCCCTGCGCCCGGGCGCAGCGCAGGTCGCGCAGGATCGTCGCCTGCTGCTCGGTCTCCACGCCCTCGGCGACCACGTCGAGGTGCAGGCTGCGGGCCAGCTCGATGATCGAGGACACCAGCGTCGTCGCGGTGCCTCCGGTGCCCAGGTCGCTGACGAAGGACCGGTCGATCTTGACGGTGTCGACCGGCAGCCGCCGCAGGTAGGACAGGCTCGAGTAGCCGGTGCCGAAGTCGTCGATGGCGATCCGGACGCCCAGCGCACGCAGCCGGGTCAGCCGCTCGGTGACGGCGTCGACGTCACGCACCAGGACGCCCTCGGTGATCTCCAGGGTCAGCCGGCGCGCCGGCAGCCCGCTGGTGGCCAGGGCGTCCGCGACCAGGGTCAGGACGTCGTCGTCGGCCAGCTGGTGCGGGGACAGGTTGACCGCGACGTCCACCGGCACCCCGGTCAGCTCGGACCAGTCGGCCGCCTGCCGGGTCGCGGTGCGCAGCACCCACGCGCCGATCGGCACGATGTGGCCCCCCTCCTCCGCCAGCGGGATGAAGACGTCCGGCGGCACCGGCCCACGGGTGGGGTGGTGCCAGCGCAGCAGCGCCTCGTAGCCCGACGCGCTGCCCCCGCTGAGCGCGACCGTCGGCTGGTAGTAGACCTCGAGCTGGTCGTCGGCGAGCGCCCGGCCGAGGTCCGCGGTGAGGTCGGCCTTGTCCCGGATCGCCCGGTCCATGCCGTCGGCGTAGACCACGACCTGGTTCTTGCCGGTCGCCTTGGCCAGGTACATCGCCAGGTCGGCGTTGCGCAGCAGCGACTCCACCGACGCGTGCGGGTCGCCGCCGGGGTCCGCGATGCCGACGCTGCCCGTGACCACCAGGAGCCGTCCGTCGACGTGCACGGGGTCGACGAGTGCCCGCAGCACGCGCTGGGCGACGGCGCGGGCGGTGTCCGGCTCGCCCTGCACGAGCAGCGCGAACTCGTCGCCGCCGAGGCGCGCGACGAGGTCGACGCCCCGCACGCACCCGCGCAGCCGGTCCGCCACGCCCTGCAGCAGGTGGTCGCCCACGCTGTGCCCCATCGAGTCGTTGACGTCCTTGAAGTCGTCGAGGTCGATGAACAGCACGCTGACCGGCGTGCCACGCCGCAGCGCGGTCGCCAGCGTCTCGCGCAGGAACGTGCGGTTGGCCAGCCCGGTGAGGGCGTCGCGCAGCCCCTGCTGCTCGTTGAGCCGCCAGGCGGCGAGATGGGCCAGGCTCGCGGCGAGGATGAAGCTGCCGTGGATGGCGGCCCACACCAGCGGGGCGTGCAGGTCGGCGGCGTGGCCGTAGACGGCGTGCGGGTGCATCGACCCGACGATGCCGTGGTGCAGCAGGACCATCGCCAGGCCGACGCCGAACGGCACCCAGTCCTGGTACAGCGCCACGACCCCGACCATGACGAAGAAGTGGAAGTGCATCTCGGTCAGCCCGCCGCACAGGTGCACGGCAGCCACCGAGGCGGTGAACAGGCTCACGCTGGCCGCGAACGCGCGCACCGTCCGCCGCTGCCGCCGCAGCACCGCGACGCCGAGCGGCGCGACGATGGCGCCGCTCCACAGCAGCGCCGCGGCCATCCCCTGACCGCTGACCACCGCGAAGATGCCGATCCCGGCCGCCTGCGCCACCGCGATCTGGACGATGGCGCGGTGGCGGCGGCGCCACACGTCGTCGGCCAGCATGCGCCCGGCGGGCAGCATGTGGCCCAGTCGCAGCCGCGCGAGGGCGGGGGGTACGGCTCGGCTCATGCCGGGCCCATCGGCCGCGATCGCGTCGCTGTGACGGCTCGGCACCTCACACCCGCGCCCGGGACGCCCGCACGAGCAGCGCACCGAGCAGGGCGAGACCGAGCGCGGACACCAGCAGGCCGGCCGGCTCCGACCCGGTCTGCGCCAGCGACGGCGCCGCGGACGGCGCAGCGGTGGTCGACGGCGCCAGGGCGGTCGCCCCAATCGAGCTGCCGCCCGCCGCGGCGGCCGTGAACGGCCTCGCGGTGCCCGACGGCGGCGCGGTGAGCACGGCGGAGCCGGTCCCCGGCTGCGACGCCGACGGGGCCGCCTGGGCGACCGGACCCGTGGTCGCGTCGTCGACGGACGCCGTCGAGACCCGCACGGGCAGCGCAGGGGTGGGTCGCGCGGGCCCGGCCACGACGGCCGCCGCGACGAGGCCGGCGGTCGCGGCGTCGGCGGCTGCGCCGGCGTCCTCGAGCACCAAGGCCGGGGTCGGTGCCGGCTCGGGGACGGGGACGGCCTCGGGGGGTGCGGTCGGAGCGCCGTCGACCCCCGGGGCGCGGCCGGTGGCAGCTCCGGTGACGTTTCCGGTGGCGACAGTCGGGGCGAACGTCGCGTCCGTCGTCTGACCGTAGGCGTCGACGACGCGGACGGTGGCGGGCGTCGCCGCACCGGTGAAGCCGCCGTCGGGGGCGAACCGCACGGCCGCCGCGACCGCGTCCACCGCGTAGACCCCCTCGCCGGGCACGACCACGGTGGGCGCCTCGGTGCCGCCCGCGTCCACCAGCGTCACCCGGCCGCCGTCGGGCACGGGGACGGTGACGACCTGGTGGAGGCCGGGCGCACCGGTGGTCTGCGTGCCGACCGCGAACGGCGCCGCGGGCAGCCCGACCGTCGGGCTCACGGTCACCCACCGGTCCTCGCCCGTGGCGTCGGTGACGGACACCAGGGCGGGCATCGCGTCGCCGAGGAAGCCGGCGACCGGGCTGAACGTCACCGTGCCGGTGGTCGGGTCGAGGGCGTAGACGCCCTGCCCGTCGACGGTGACCGACGTGGCCGGTGCACCGTCCGCGCCGATCAGGGCGACACCTCCGCCGACCGGCGCGACGACCATCGTCACCTGCACGTCGGTCCCCACGCCCGACGTCGCCCGGGCGGACGGCGTCGCGCCGACGGGCACGACCGTGGCGGTGTACACGCCGTCGGCGGCGCGACCCAGGGCGTCGACCCGGCGGACCGCCACCGCGGGGGCGTCCCCGAGCCAGTCCTGCCCGGGGGTGAACGTCAGCACCCCGGTGGACGGGTCGAGCGTCGTGGTGCCCGCGTCGGTGACCAGGGACGTCGCCGGCTCCCCCAGGGGGTCGAGGAGCGTGACCGCACCGCCGGGCGGCACGTCGAGCGGGACGACGGGGCTCTGCGGGGCCGTGCGCGGCCCGACGGAGCGGACGTCGAACGCCGCCGGGGCGGCCGGCGCGTGCACGTGCGCCGTGACGACCCCGCTCGCCGTCCCACCGTCGCGGTCGCGCAGCCGGTAGCCGACCGTCGCCGTGTCGCCGGCGACCCCGGGCGCGGGGGTGAAGGTGACGACCCCGCTGGCCGGGTCGAGCACGAAGTGCCCGCCGGGCACGTCGACCGCGTCGGCGGGCGCGCCGGCGGCGCCGACCAGCACGACCGAGCCGCCGACCGGGACGGGCGCGGCGACGGCCTGGGTCAGCGGCGCCACACCCGCCGAGGCGAGTGCGGGCGCCGGCTCCGCCGACGCGGAGGCGGCGGCAGCGGGCGCCGCGACCGCGGGCACGGTGCCGACCGCGAGGAAGCCGGCACCGAGCGCGGCCACCGCCAGCAGGCGGCGTCGTGCACGCCGGGGGGACGGGGCACGGTCAGCGGTCACGGGGGCTGCCTCCTGGTCGACGGCGCTCCCGACGGGCAGCGCTCACACCCTCGGCATCGGGCGATCCCGGGCCGGTCTGAACGGTCCGGCGGTCACGTCACCCGGGTGCCGGAGTGCGGCGGCCCGGTCCGCACGCATCCGGGGGAACCTGCGGAGCGGCCCGCACCCGGCGGCGACGCGCACCGATGGGCAGGCATGACCCTCAACCTCATCTGGTCCCAGACCTCCGCCGGCGTGCTGGGCGGCGCCACGGGCGCCGCACCGTGGACCCTGCCCGAGGACGTCGAGCACGTCCGGCGCCTGACCGCCGGGTGCCCGGTCCTCCTGAGCCGCGCCGCGTGGGACGCCCTGCCCGGGCCGCTGCGGCCGCTGCCCGACCCGGACACCATCGTGCTGACCCGCGACCGCGCGTGGTCCGCCGCCGGCGTCACGGTCGTCGCCGACGTCGACGCCGCCCTGACCGCGACGGCCGGCCGCCGAACCTGGGTGCTCGGCGCCGGCCGGGACCACCCCGAGCTGCTCGCACTCGCCGACCGGGTGGAGATCACCGAGGTCGATCTCGACGTCCCCGGCGACGTCGTCGCGCCGGTGCTGGGGCACCGGGTGTGGTCGAGCGTGACCCAGGCGTGGCGGGTCTCGAGCAGCGGGGTGCAGTACCGGTTCGCGTCCTACCTGCGCGCGGCCTGACCTGTTCGCCGCTGTCTCTCGACGGCGGACCGACCGGCCCGAGGACGACGAAGGCTCCGATCGGCGTGGTACCGACCAGGGCCTCGAACCTGCTCAGATCTGTGCGCCCGAAGGGATTCGAACCCCCAACCTTCTGATCCGTAGTCAGATGCTCTATCCGTTGAGCTACGGGCGCGTGGCCTCACGGCCGCCGCCAACGATAGCGTCCCGGCGCCGCACGCCCAAACCGGGCGGCCGCCGACGGCCGTGGGGTGGGTCACGCAGCGACCCTCGGGAGCACCGCGGGGCAGGCGCCGCGGAGTGGGCGCCGCGGAGCACAGACGACGACGGCCCCGGCTCACAGAAGGAGCCGGGGCCGTGCGATGCGGAGACGGTGGGATTTGAACCCACGGAAGGGTTGCCCCTTCACGACCTTAGCAGGGTCGCGCACTAGACCTGGCTATGCGACGTCTCCAGGCTCGCACAGGCTACCCGCCCGGCGGACCGGCTCGCAAAGCGCGCACCGGTCGCCCGATGGGCCGCCCGTCCATTCCCAGCGACGGGCCGGACGGGTATGTTCGTGCGGCCTGCGAGGAGGTCACCGTGCCCTACACCGTCATCACCATCCGCCCCGAGCACTGGGTCGAGTTCCGGGAGATCCGGCTGCGGATGCTGGCCGACACCCCGATCGCCTTCGGTGAGACGCTCGACCACGCGCGGGGCACCTCGGACGCGGGGTGGGTGGCACGGGTGGCCCGCGCGACGCAGCCCGACCGCACCGCCGTCGCCGCGGTGGACGACGACGGCGCGTGGATCGGCACCATGAGCGCGTACCTGTCCGAGCCGGGCGTCGCCACGGTCGCGGCGGTGTGGGTCGACCCCGAGCACCGCGGCGGCGAGGCCGGCGTGACCGACCGGTTGATGGAGGCGCTGGTCGAGTGGGCCCGCACCACCGCTCGCGCCACGGCGATGCGGCTCACCGTCCACGAGGACAACGAGCGCGCCGCCGCCTACTTCGAGCGGGTCGGCTTTGCACCCACCGGCGAGACGCAGCCGTACGAGCTCGAGCCCGGCGGTTCGCTCCGCGTCATGCAGCGCGACCTGTGACGGGCTGACCGGACATCCCGCCCCCGGTCGCCCGCGCGCGGCCCCTCACGGCATGGTGCGGATCGGCTCACCGTCGGTGCCCACGACCCACCAGACGTCGTTGACCGCCTGACCCGTCGTCTCCCCCGGCGCCGTGTCGTTCTGCCAGAGGTACAGCGGCCAGTCCCCGTAGGTCACCTGGGTGGTGCCGTCGGTCCGCTCCACCGTGCCGAGCAGGGAGTCGTCGAGCCCCTCGCCGACCGTCGCCTCGCCCTCGGTCAGCAGCGGGGGCCATGCCACCGCGCAGTCGTCGTAGCAGGTGCTCTCGCCCGTCTCGGCGTCGGGGTCGAACATGTACAGGGTCATCCCGTCGCCGTCCACCAGGACCTCGCCGAGGGACGTCGTCGCGGCGTCGACGGTTGCGGCGTCGCCGGCGGGCTCCGCGGCCTCGGTCGGCTCCTCGGTCGGCGTCTCGTCGTCCTCGGGCGGGCTCGGCGAGACGTCGGGCTGCTCCACCGCGTCGCCGGGGGCGACGTCCGTGTCGCCGTCGTCGGCGCCGCTGCACCCGGCCAGCGCGACCAGTGCGATCCCCACCACCGCTGTGCGCCTCATCCGCATCCGCATCGTCGTCACCCGTTCCCCTGCCGCGCGGGCGCCCGGCCGGCGACCGCTCTCACCCGGGGACACGCGCAGGGAGGCGCCGTGGTTCACCGTGCCGCGCGCAGCAGGACCGTCCCGTCCTCCGCGAGGACCTCGAGCCGGTCGATGTCCGGGGCGCGCACCGCGGTGGCGGCGTCGATCGTCAGCTCACGCCCCGCGACGGCGTTCCAGGTGGCCACCTGCTGGCTGGTCCCGGCGGTGTCGTGGACGACGAGCGAGTAGCGCAGCTGCTCACCGTCCGCGACGGTCGCCAGCTCCGGCGGGTAGGCGCACTCCAGCTCGATCTTGGTGCCCCAGGCGACCTCGCGCAGGCTCGCGCTGGCGGACAGCTCCGTGGCCCCCAGGGCGCTGAAGTCGACCTGGGCCGTGGGCGGCGGCGGCTCGTCACGGCCACCGGCGCCCGGCCCGAACCACGCCAGGGCGGCCACGACCAGCGCGGCCGCCGCGGTGGTCAGCGCGCTCGCCCAGCGCAGCGTCCGCACCCGCCGCTCGCGCCGGTCCTCGCGCTCACCGGCGTCGACCACCCGGGCCAGCACCGCCGAGGACGCCCCGGCGTCCGCGCCGTCGTCGTCGGCTGCGGTGACGTCGTCGAGGGACTCCACGACGTCGGCGGGAAGGCGCCGCAGCACTCCGGGCAGGCCGGCCAGCTCGGTGACCGAGCGCGTGCACGCATCGCAGGTCTGCAGGTGCGCCTCGTAGCGCGCGCGCTCCTGCGGCGACAGCGCACCCAGGACGTAGGCCGCGTCGTCCATCTCGAACGGGTCCGGCGCGACGTCGGAGGTACTCATCCCACCACCCCCATCTCCTGGAGCACGAGCCGCAGCGCGCGCAGCGCGTAGTGCGTCCGTGACTTGACCGTCCCGGCCGGGATCCCGAGCCGCTCCGCCGCGTCGCTGACGGACCGGCCCAGGAAGTAGCACTCGACGAGGACCTTGCGATGGTCCGCCGAAAGTCGCGCGAGCGCCTCCGCGACCAGCCAGGTCTGCAGCGCGTCGTCGGTCTCGTCGCGGCCGCCGTGGTCGGGCACCTCGCCGGTGGTCACCTCCAGACGCGTGCGGCTGGACCGCCAGTCGTCGATGACCAGGTTCCGGGCGACCGTGAACAGCCACGCCTGGCGGGCGTCGCGGTCGGCCTCGAGGACGCGCGACGAGCGCCAGGCCCGCAGCAGCGTCTCCTGCACGACGTCCTCGGCCCGCCCCCGGTCGCCGCCGGTCAGGCGCATGGCGTACCGCCACAGGGCGGGCCCGCACTCACCGTGCAGGTCCCGCATCAGGTCCGCTCTGCTGGCCGCCACGCCGCACCTCCCGACCTGACCACGAACGGCGGCGGCGTTCCGTTCACCGCCGCGCTCACGCTAGGGCAGCGACGCCGTCCGTCACGGCCGAACGGCCCGGTGGCCGGTCAGTGCGAGCAGCCGCCCGGGCCGTGCGCCGGCACGGGAGCGCCCGGCTCGTCGGCGACCGCACCACCGGCGACCGCAGCACCGGTGACCGCACCGTCCGCGACCGCACCACCCGCGGGGTGCCCGCCGTCGCCCAGCCCGCGGTCGTCGCGGAAGACGACGCCCTCCTTGAGCACCATGACGACCCGGCGCATCGCGCCGATGTCCCGGGTGGGGTCGCCGTCCACGAGCAGCAGGTCGGCGAGCTTGCCGACCTCGACCGTGCCGACGGCGTGCAGCAGGTCCACGTTCTCAGCGGAGTGCCGGGTGCCGGCCACGATCGCCTGCATCGGGGACAGCCCCGCGGCGACCATGAGCTCCAGCTCGTGCGCCATGTCGTCGTGGCGGTTGAACGGCGTCCCGGCGTCCGTGCCGGCCGCGATCCGCAGGCCCGACCGCACGGCCGCGGTGAACCCGTCGATGCTGGCCTGCCGCTGCCGCTCCGCCTTGGTCACCACCCACGCCGGCACGTCGGCGGCGTGGTCCAGGATGCCGGCGAGCGCGCTCAGGGTCGGGACGAGGAACGCGCCCTGCCCGACGGCGAGGTCCAGCGCCTCGTCGTCGAGGTAGAAGCCGTGCTCGATCGAGTCGATCCCGGCGCGCAGGGCGTTCTTGATGCCGGCGTTGCCGATCGCGTGCGTCGTCACCCGCTTGCCGGCGCTGTGCGCGACGTCGGCCACCACCCGCAGCTCGTCGACGGTCAGCGACGCGTGCGCGGGGTCGACCCCGGAGGTCAGCACCCCACCGGTGGCCATGACCTTGATGAAGTCGGCGCCGGACTTGAGCTCCTGGCGGGTCGCGCGGCGCACGTCGTCGGGCCCGTCCGCCTCGTTGCCCATGAAGTGCCCGTGCCCGCCGGTCATCGTGATGACCCGGCCCGCCGCCCGCACCCGGGGGCCCTCGACCAGGCCGTCCGCGATCGCCCGGCCCAGGTCGATCGCGATCCCGCTCGGCGCGCCGCAGTCGCGCACCGTCGTCACCCCGGACTCGACCGTGAACCGTGCGTTGCGCGCGGCCCGCAGGGTGCCCAGCGGCACGGTGTCGTCGCGGACCTGCGCGGCCAGGTCGGGGGCGCCGTCGTTGGCGAGGTGCACGTGCGCGTTGACCATGCCCGGGAGCAGGGTGCGGCCGCCGCAGTCGCGGATGCGCTCGGGCGCGAACGCGGGGGCCTGGGCGGTCGGCCCGATCCAGGCGATGCGTCCGCCGTCGACGACGACCGACCGGCCCGGCGCGGGCGGGGCACCGGTCCCGTCGACGACGACGACGTCGCGCAGCAGCAGTGCGTCCGTGCCGTCCGGCAGCTCGGTCATCGCGGGACCCTTCGCTCGTGTGCCGGCGCCAGCCGGCCTGTACCGGTGGACCGGCATGGCGGAGGGCGTGGGATTCGAACCCACGAGGACGGGGGTGTCCCGCCCCAACGGTTTTCAAGACCGTCTCTTTCGGCCGCTCAGACAGCCCTCCGGTGCGCACGACATCATGCCAGCCACGGTGGCTAGGGTCGTCGTCGTGCATGCCGTGACCGTCCCGCAGCCCGGCGGGCCCGACGCCCTGGTCCTGTCCGAGGTCCCCGACCCCGTCCCGGCTCCGGGGCAGGTCCTGGTCGACGTCGCCGCCGCGGGGGTCAACCGCGCCGACCTGCTGCAGCGGGAGGGCCACTACCCGTCCCCGCCCGGCGCGCCGCCGTGGCCGGGCCTCGAGGTCTCCGGGACGGTCGCCGCCGTCGGCGACGGCGCCGGGCGGTGGGCCGTCGGGGACGCGGTCTGCGCGCTGCTGGCGGGCGGCGGGTACGCCGAGCGCGTCGTCGTGGACGCGGGCCACGTGCTGCCGGTGCCCGACGGCGTCGACCTCGTGGACGCCGCCGGCCTGCCGGAGGCCGTCTGCACCGCCTGGTCCAACCTGGTCGACGTCGGCCGGCTGCGTGCCGGCGAGACCGTGCTGATCCACGGCGGGTCCGGCGGGGTCGGGTCGATCGCGATCCAGCTGGCCGCCGCCCGCGGGGCGCGCGTGCTGACCACGGCCGGCGGGCCCGAGCGTGCGGCACGCTGCCGGGACCTCGGCGCGGACGTCGCCATCGACCACCGGGCCGACGACGTGGTCGCGGCCGTCCGCACCGCCACGGACGGGCGGGGCGTGGACGTGGTCCTGGACGTCCTCGGCGCCGGTGCGCTCGCCGCGAACCTCGAGTCCCTGGCGACCGGCGGACGGCTGGTCGTGATCGGGATGCAGCGGGGGCGGCGGGCCGAGCTGGACCTGGGGGTGCTGCTGGCCAAGCGTGCGACCGTGGTGGGCACGACCCTGCGGTCGCGCCCCACGGCGGAGAAGTCCGCCCTCGTCGCCGCGGTCCGCGAGCACGTCTGGCCGCTGGTGGCCGGGGGCGACGTCCGGCCGGTGGTGCACGCCCGCATCCCGCTCGCCGAGGCGCCGCGGGCCCACACCGAGCTCGACGGCGGCGACGTCTTCGGCAAGCTGCTGCTGGTGCCCTGACCCGACCGGCGACGGCCCGGCGCCCACGTGCGGCGCGGCGCGGCGCGTGGTGATGATGGAGCCATGACCACCCCTGCCGCACCGGGCCCGGCGCCGTCCGGGTCCCCCGTCCCCGCGCACGACGCCGCCACCGGGGACCCTGCCCAGCCGCGGATCGTCGTCGTCGGCCCCGACGGGCGCCCGGCGGCCGGTGCCCCCGAGGGGGACGCCGAGCCGCACACCGGGTCGGACGGCGGGCCGGACGGCGGGTCGGACGGCGGGGCGGACGGGGACCCGGAGGACCCGCGCGCGCTGGTCGACCAGCCGACCAAGGTCATGCGCATCGGCACGATGGTCAAGCAGCTGCTCGAGGAGGTCCGCAGCGCGCCGCTCGACGAGGCGGCCCGGTCGCGGCTCGCGGCGATCCACGCCCGGTCCGTGCGCGAGCTCGAGGACGGGCTGTCGCCGGAGCTGGTCGCGGAGCTGCGCCGGATCACCCTGCCGCTGGGCGAGGGGACCGCGCCGTCGGACGCCGAGCTGCGGGTCGCGCACGCGCAGCTGGTCGGCTGGCTCGAGGGGCTGTTCCACGGCATCCAGACCGCGATGGTCGCCCAGCGGATGGCGACCCAGGCCCAGGCCCAGCTCGCCCAGATGCGGCACGCCCTGCCGCCCGGGGCCGACGCCGGCCAGCCGGGGCTGCGACCGATGCCGCCGGCCGGGGCCGCCGACGACGTCCGCCCGACCCCCGGTCAGTACCTGTAGCGGCGGCGTCAGCCCGGGGTCACGGGCTCCGGCGCCCGGGAGGCCGGCGCCGACCGGCCCGAGGTGAGCACGATCGCGCCCGAGACCGCGAGCAGCCCCACCACCTCCAGGCCGTGCGGCCACTGCCGCAGCGCGACCGCGCCGACGACCGCGGCCGTGGCGGGCAGCAGCGCGAGCAGGACCGCGAACGCCGCGGCGCCGATGCGGCGCAGCACCACCTGGTCGATCGCGTAGGGCACCGCGGAGGACAGCACGCCGACGCCGATCACCGCGAGGGCCAGCCGCCAGTCCGCGAGCACGGGGACGGCGTCGCGGGCGAGGAACGGCGCGAACACGACCGCCCCGGCGACCATCGCCAGCGACAGCGAGCTCACCCCGGAACCCCGGACCGCGATCCGCCGGCCGAGCAGGATGTACCCGGCCCAGCACAGCGCCGAGACGCCGATGGCGATCAGTCCGACCACCACGTCAGGCCCGCCGCCGCCCCCGTCGTGCTGCTGGACCGTCACCCCGGCCAGCAGCACCACGCCGGCCGCCGCGAGGGCGATCCCGGCCCGTTCCCGCCAGCCGCGGCCGGTGACCGCAGCGACCGCCACCGGCCCGATGAACTCGATCGCGACGGCGGTGCCCAGCGGGAGGTGGTCGATGGCGACGTAGAAGGCGACGTTCATCGCGGCGAGCACCGCGCCGAACAGCGCGGCGGCCAGCAGGTCGCGCCGGTCCCACCGGGTGCGCCACGGACGGCGCCACAGCACCAGGACGACGGCCGCGACGACGATCCGCAGCCACGCGACCGTCGGGGCAGCCACCGTGGCGAACAGGCCCACCGCGATCGCGGCGCCGACGTACTGGGTCAGGCCGGAGGCGATGAACAGGGCCGGCGCCGGGACCCGGTCGAGGGCGCCACTGCGCACGCTGCCCCCTCTCCCTGCCGCGGGGCGTCGCGGCCCCGGGCGTCGTCCGGCCCGGGCGGACGTGCGTCCGGGCGCCGAGGTCGGTGGACCTCGACGCCCGGACGGTAGCGCACCGGCGGGTGCCGGCCTGCGCCGCAGGCCGGCTGGCGGGCGGCCGGCGGGCGGCCGGCCGGCCGGTGCGGGTCAGCCCTTGACGGACCCGGCGAGCAGGCCGCGGACGAAGTACCGCTGCAGGGCCAGGAACACCACGACCGGCACGACCATCGCCACGAACGCACCCGAGGACAGCAGGTGCCACGTCTCGCCGCGGTCACCGGCGAGGGTGGCCAGACGCACCGTCAGCGGCGACACCTGCTGCTGGGAGCCGAAGACGAGGGCCACGAGCAGGTCGTTCCACACCCACAGGAACTGGAAGATCGCGAACGCCGCGACCGCCGGGACGAGCAGGGGCATGAGCACGCGGAAGAAGATCTGCACGTGGCCGGCGCCGTCCACCCGGGCCGCCTCGACCAGCGACGGCGGGATGTCCTTCATGAAGTTGTGCAGCAGGAAGATCGCCAGCGGCAGCGCGAAGATCGAGTGCGAGAGCCACACCGCCCAGAACGACCCCGCCAGGTCCCACTGCACGTACTGGGTGAGCAGCGGGATCATCGTGATCTGGATCGGGATGATCTGCAGCGCGAAGACCGCCACGAACAGCACGCTGCGACCCTTGAAGTCGATCCACGCGAAGGCGTACGCCGCCAGCAGCGCGATGCTGATCGGGATGATGACCGCCGGGATCGTGACGACCACCGAGTTGAGCACGTACTGGGCCAGCGGCTGGTCGCCCTCGAACAGCACCGACCGGTAGTTGTCCAGCGTCACGCTCGGGCTGCCGAAGAAGTTCCACCACCCGTTGGCCCGGATGTCCTGGACGGGACGGAACGAGGTGACGAACAGACCGAACGTCGGGACCGTCCACAGGATCGCGATGACGATCGCGATGCCCGAGGCCCACGGGGAGCTGAGCTTCTTGCGGGCCTTGTCGGCCCGCTGGTCGATGCCCTTGCCCATCCCGGGGGGCGCGCCGCCGTCGACCTCGCCGCGCGTCTTCTTGTCGAACGCCTGCGGGGGTGCCGGGTTCGTGGTCATCGGATCTCCTCCGAGAGGCGCAGCTGACGGACGTTGTAGATGACGACCGGGATGACGATGAGGAACAGGATGACGGCGAGCGCCGCACCCATCCCGGCGTTCCCTTGCACGAAGCTCTGGGCGTAGAACTCGTTGGCGACCACCGACGTGCCGAAGTTTCCGCCGGTCATCGTCCGGACGATGTCGAAGACCTTGAGCGTCGTCATCGCGATGGTGGTGATGACGACCACGAGCGCGGGACGGATGCTGGGCACCGTGATGTACCGGAACATCTGCATGCCCTTGAGGCCGTCGAGGGTCGCGGCCTCGACGATGTCGTCCGGGATGGCCTTGATCGCCGCGGAGAGGATCGTCATCGCGAACCCGGCCTGGATCCAGATCAGGACCGCGATGAGGAAGACGTTGTTCAACGGCTGGTTGATCAGGAACTGGTAGGGCTCCAGCCCGAGCCAGACCAGCAGCTGGTTCGCCAGGCCGGTCTGCGGGCGGGCGGCGTCACGGAACTCGTACACGAAGCGCCAGATGATCGAGGCGCCGACCAGGGAGATCGCCATCGGCAGGAAGATCAGCGCCTTGGCGGCCTTCTCGAACCGGGTCTTGTCGACCAGCACGGCGTAGACCAGCCCGATGAACGTCGCCAGGGTGGGGACCAGCAGGACCCACAGCGCGGTGTTGCGCAGGACGATCTGGAAGGACTCCTGCGTGAACGCGGTCACGTAGTTGTCCAGACCGATGAACTCGGTGCCGTTGCGGTTGAAGAACGACTCGTACGTCGTGCGCAGCGCGGGGTAGACCAGGCCGAACCCGAGCGCCAGGACCGCCGGCCCGGCGAAGCCCAGGGTCACCACCCAGTTGGGGACGTGCTTGGGCCGGTCCACCGCGAGCAGGATGGCGCCCATCACGATCACGAACAGCAGGACGGCCACGACCATGAGCGCGAGCTTGTGGCCTGGGGTCTCGGCGTCCAGCAGGAAATCCTTGGTGAGGTCCCAGAAGTAGCTGACCCACAATCCGATGTTCTCGAACATTCACGCCTCCGCAGCTCGGGCGGCGCCGCAGCGGTGCGGCGCCCCCGCCGATAGGACCGTGCCGGCCCCACGCTGCACCCCGCCGGGACCGGGTGACAAGCAGGGGACGGTGCGACGGCAGGGGCCCACGTCGCCGTGGGCCCCTGCCGTCACCGGTGCGTCAGCTCTCGGGCCAGGAGCCCTCGATGAACGTCAGCACCTGGTCGGCGCTCGTGCTCTCGTCGCTGACCCAGTTCGTCATGCCCTCCCAGAAGGAGCCGGCACCCACCGGGCCGGGCATCAGGTCGGAGGCGTCGAACCGGAAGGTGTACTCGTCGCTGGCCAGGATCTCGCTGGCGAGCCGGTCGATCGGCGACTGGAGCAGCTCCGGGTCCAGGCCGCTGTTGGCGGACACCCAGCCCGCGTTGGAGACCTCGGCCTTGTCGTTGGCCCACACGTCGCTCGCCAGGAAGGCGTGGAACGCGTTGACCTCGGGACGGTCCTCGAAGGAGACGACGAACTCGCCACCGCCGAGCATCGGCTTCTCGTCCTCGGACATGCTGGGCAGGTAGAACGCGAAGACGTCACCGTCCTCACCGATCTCCACGTCCTCCTGGGCCTGCTGCCAGTTCACCCCGTAGAAGTTGGCCGCGCGGTGCATCCAGCAGTCACCGGTCAGGATCGGGAACCCGGCGGCGTCCCAGGCGGTGTTCGCGATGCTGGACACCCCGCCCAGACCACCGTTGACGTAGTCGGGGTTGCGCACGATCTCGCCGGTCGTCTCGAGCGCCGAGACGATCGCCGGGTCGTTGAACGGGATCTCGTGGGTGTACCACTGGTCGTAGACGTCCGTCCCGGCGGTGCGCAGGACGACGTCCTCGAGCCAGTCCGTCATGGGCCAGCCGGTCGCGTCACCCGACGCGATGCCGACGCACCACGGCTTGGTCTCCGGGTGCTCCGTGGCGATCTGCTCGGTCAGGGCCATCAGCTCGTCCCAGGTGGTCGGGATCTCGTACCCGGCCTCCTCGAACATCGACGGCGAGTACCAGACGAACGACTTGGCGTTGGCGCCGAGCGGCGAGCCGTAGAGCGTCCCGTCGACCGTGCCGTAGTCACGCCACTCGTCGGTGAAGAACTCGTCGACGTTGGCGGCGACCTCGTCCGAGGCGGGCTGGATCTGCCCGGGGAAGTCGGTCACGAGCCGCTGCAGGAGCCCCGGCTGCGGGATGTAGGCGATGTCGGGTGCGGCACCGGACTGCATCCGGACCGCGATCTGGGCCTCGAACTCGTCGTTCGCCTCGTACTCGATCGTCGACCCGGTGCACCGCTCGTACTCCGCGTACGACGCCTCCTGCGCCTCGGCCTCGTCGCCGGTGATGGTCGTGTAGACGGAGACCTCGGTGCCGTCCAGGTCGCCCATCTCGATGAACTGCTCGTAGTCCTCGCAGCCCTCGGCGACCTCGCCGCCACCACCGCCGCCGCCCGTGCCGCCGTCGTCCTCCGGCGGTGGGGTGCAGGCGGTCAGGACGAAGGCGAGTGACATCGTCCCGGCGATCGCCGTCGCGACTGCGCGGCCCTTCTTGATGCTGCTCATTCGGCTTCCTCCACGTCGACGTGGGGCGGCGTGCACCCCGGAACCAGCCCGCCGGATGCACGCTTTCGCGCACCACGCCGGGCACCAAAGCCATGCAAGCGGTCGCACGGCCGCGGGGGCAACCCGAAACGGACACTTTGGGATACGGGTCCGGTAACGATGTGGTCACGCTCCCGCCCGGGCCGCCGGTGCGCTGACCTGGGACGTCAGTCGAGCAGCCGGTGCAGCACGTCGAGCAGGCCGTCGTCGTCGATGGTGCCGGTGACCTCGTCGGCGACCGCCCGCACGGGCTCGGGCGCATGCCCCATCGCCACCCCGAGCGCGGCCCACTCGAGCATGGCCAGGTCGTTGCTGCCGTCCCCGACGGCGACCGTCCGGGACGGCTGGACGTCCAGCTCGCGGCGCACCCGCTCCAGCGCGCTGGCCTTGGTGACGCCGTGCGGGGCGACGTCCATCCAGGCGGTCCACCCGATCGCGTAGGTCACGTCCTCCAGGCCCATCCGGTGCACGAGCCGGTGGAACTCCTCGGGCGTGTGCCCCGGGCTGCGCACCACGAGACGGGTCACGTGGTGGGCGGCCAGGTCGTCGATCTCGACCACGGAGTGCACGCCGGTGAGCTCGCCGTCGGGGAAGGGGGCACTCACACGGAAGCCGACGCCGACCTCCTCGACGGCGAACAGCGCGTCGGGCAGAGACGCGTGCAGCAGCCGCAGCGCCGGGCCCGGGTCGAAGGTGATGACGTCGACCAGCCGGTACCCGCCGGGCTCGGCCGGGTCCAGACGCGCGGTGACCGAGCCGTTGGACGCCACCGCCCACCCCGCGGTGATGCCGAGCTCGTGCGCCACGGGGACGGTGGCGTGCAGCGAGCGACCCGTCGCCAGGACCACGTGCGCACCGGACGCCCGCACGGCGGCGACCGCATCACGCACGTCGTCGCTGATCACCTCGTCGTAGGTCATCACGGTGCCGTCGATGTCCAGGGCGACCAGCAGCGGGCCGTGGCCGACCAGGCCGGCCGGGCTGAGCCGGTCGTCGTCGTCCGGGGTGCCCGGTGCGGGCGGGGGGTTCACCGCGCCACCGGCTCGAGCACCTCGAGGCCGCCGAGGTAGCCGCGCAGGCCCTCGGGCACCCGCACCGAGCCGTCGGCCTGCTGGTGGTTCTCCAGGATGGCCACGATCCACCGCGTGGTGGCCAGGGTCCCGTTGAGCGTGGCGACCGGCCGGGTCTGCCCCGCCGCGGTGCGCTCCCGGATGCCGAGCCGGCGGGCCTGGAAGGTCGTGCAGTTCGACGTGGACGTCAGCTCGAGGTAGCGCTGCTGGGACGGCAGCCACGCCTCGCAGTCGAACTTGCGGGCCGCGCTGGACCCGAGGTCCCCCGCGGCGGTGTCGATGACCCGGTAGGGCAGCTCGGCGCGCGCGAGCATCTGCTCCTCCCAGGCGAGCAGCCGCTGGTGCTCGTCCGCGGCCTGCTCGACCGCGCAGAGGGAGAACATCTCGACCTTGTGGAACTGGTGCACCCGGATGATGCCGCGGGTGTCCTTGCCGTACGACCCGGCCTCGCGGCGGTAGCACGCCGACCAGCCCGCGTACCGGCGCGGGCCGGCGTCCAGGTCGAGGATCTCGTCCGCGTGGTAGCCCGCGAGCGCGACCTCGCTCGTGCCGGTGAGGTACAGGTCGTCCGACTCGATCCGGTAGATCTCGTCGGCGTGCGCGCCGAGGAAGCCGGTGCCGGCCATGACCTCGGGCTTGACCAGGGTCGGCGTGATCATCGGGGTGAAGCCGGCCGCGACCGCCTGGTCGACTGCGGCGTTGAGCAGCGCGAGCTCCAGGCGCGCGCCGATGCCGGTGAGGAAGTAGAACCGCGAGCCGGACACCTTCGCCCCGCGCTCGGTGTCGACGGCCCCGAGCGCCTCGCCGATCTCCAGGTGGTCGCGCACGGTGACGCCCTCGGCCGCGAAGTCGCGGCGCCGGCCCTCCTCGCGCAGCACGACGTAGTCGTCCTCACCGCCCGCGGGCACGCCGTCGGCCACGACGTTGGCGATCCGGTGCATCGTCTGCTCGAGCCCCGCGGCGGCGGCGTCCGCCTCGGCCTGGCGGGCCTTGACCTCCTGGGCGAGCTGCTTGGTGCGGGCCAGCAGGGCGGCCTTCTCCTCGCCCTGCGCCGCGGCGACCTGCTTGCCGAGCGTCTTCTGCTCGGCGCGCAGGCTCTCGAACTCGGTCAGCGCGGACCGGCGCCGGGTGTCCGCGGCGAGGGCGGCGTCCACGAGGGCGGGGTCGTCGCCGCGGGCGCGCTGGCTGGCGCGGACGACGTCGGGGTGGTCACGGAGCTCGCGCAGGTCGATCACACCCCCGAGGGTAACGACCCGGCCACGACGCACATCCCGGGTGCCGGGCCGCGGGGCGGTCCGGGGCGCCGCGCGGGGGCGGCACCGGGACCGTCCGGACGGGACCAGTGCCATCGAGGGGCGGCACGGCCAGCGGGACGGCGGGCGGACGGCCCCCGGTCGGCTCGCGCCGTACGGTGTGCGCCATGGTGTGGTCGGAGTGGCTCAGCGTCGTCGCCCTGCTCGTCGCGGTGGCCGCGCTGCTCCTCTCCTCGGTCGCCCTGCGCGTGGCGCTGCGCGCACGCCGGACCCGGCGCCGACCGCACCGACCGTCGCTGCCGCACCCCGTCGCGCCGGCGCCCGACGGGCTGCTGGCCTCACCCATGTCGCCGACGAGCGGCACCCAGGTGGCGTTCGTGTGCAACCCGACCAAGCCCGGCGCGGTCGAGCTGCGCGACGCCGCGATCCGGGCGTGCGCGTCGCGGTACATGCCCGAGCCCATGTGGTTCGAGACCACCCAGGCCGACCCCGGCGTCGGCCAGGCGCGGGCCGCCGTCGAGCGCGGCGCCACGACGGTGGTGGCGGTCGGCGGCGACGGGACCGTGCGAGCCGTCGCCGAGGCGCTGGCCGGCACCGACGTCGCCATGGGCCTGATCCCCCTCGGCACCGGCAACCTGCTGGCCCGCAACCTGGACCTGCCGCTGACGGACACCGACGAGCTGCTGCGGCTGGCGCTGACCGGTCCGGCCCGCACCATCGACGTCGGCTGGCTGCGGGTGGAGAGGTACGAGGACACGGTCGCGGACGACATCGCGGAGGCCGCCGACGACGTCCCGCAGGCATCCGGCGGTCAGGTCGGCCCGCCGCCCCCCGGGGCCTCGGAGCCGCCGCGCGACCACATCTTCCTGGTCATCGCCGGGCTCGGCTTCGACGCGGCGGTGATGGGGGACGCCGACGAGGTCCTCAAGCAGCGGGTGGGCTGGTTCGCCTACTTCCTCGCCGGCATCCGGCACCTCAACGCCCGGCGGATGCGGCTGTCGCTGTCGGTCGACGACGGCGTGGTCAAGCCGGTGCGGGTCCGCAGCCTGCTGATCGGCAACTGCGGGCGGCTGCCCGGCGGCATCACGCTGCTGCCGGCCGCGCAGATCGACGACGGCGTGCTGGACCTCGGCGCCATCGACACCCGGGGTGGCATCGCGGGCTGGACCCAGCTCGCGGGAGAGGTGGCTCTGCAGGGCATCGGCGTCCGCACCGAGCTGCCGGGCAAGATGGGCAAGATCGAGCACTCGCGCGCCCGCACGGTCCGCGTCGTCGCGGACCGTGCCGAGCAGATCCAGGTGGACGGGGACAACATCGGCGAGGCGTTCGAGCTCAGCGCGCGGGTCGCCCCGGCCGCGCTGCGCGTGCGCACCGCGGCGCGCGGCTGATCACGGCCGGCGCCGGCCGGTCACCACTGCTCCCGGCTGCTCACGACGCAGCCGGCACCAGGGCGGACCACGCCGCCGGGTGCAGCCTCCACTGCTGCGCCGCGACCGGTCCGGAGACCTCGCCGTCGACGTCGGCCGGGAACGGCTCCCCCGGTGCGGCCTCGATCCGCACCACCCGGCCGCAGGCCGTGCGCACGTCGGCACGCCGCACGTGCGACCCCGTGGTCAGCTGCTTGGCGTAGCCGAGCCGCGCCAGCGGGCCGACCGCCTCGGAGACCACCACGTCCGCGACCGCGTCGCGCGGGTCGGCGCCCGGCACCAGCGGGGCACCGCCGCCCACGGTCTCCCCGAGCCCGATCGCGACCATCAGCAGCCGCGTGCCGCCGGCGTGCAGCGGCTCGCCGTCGACGGTGACCCGCAGCCGCCAGCCGCGCTCGGTGAGGCCGGCCAGGACCGCTCCGGCCGGGTAGGCGAGCACGCCGAGCCCGACCCGGTGCAGGACGGGCTTGAGGCCGGCGGCGTTGCGGGCGGCCGCGGCGCCGACCCCGACGTGCACCGCGTTGACGGCGACGGCGCCGTCGTCCCCGACGAGCACCGCCATCCCGTGCGGTGTGCCGGTCAGCGCGGCGTCGGCCGCCCGTGCCGGGTCGTCGGGGATGCCCAGCGACCGGGCGAGGTCGTTGCCCGTGCCGAGCGGGACGATGCCGACGGGCCCGGCCGACCCGAGTGTGCCGGCGTCGTGCAGGGTCTGGACCGCCGCCCGCACCGACCCGTCCCCACCGAGGACCACCAGCCGCCGACCCGCGAGCCCGGCGAGGGTGTCGGCGAGGTGGTCGAGGTCGGTGGTCGCCACCAGCTCCACCCGGGCACCGGCGTGGCCGGCGGCGGCCCGCAGCGCCGCGACGGCGTCGTCGACCTGCGGCCCGCCGGCGGACCCGGCGGCCGCGTTGACCACCGCGAGCAGGTCGGGCTGGGTCGGCATGCGTCCTCCTGGCGGGTCGGGGGTACGGCTGGGTCGAGCGGGCGGCTAGCGCGCCCGGCCCTCGCGCAGCTCGTCCACCCAGTCGCGGGCGCCGGCGAAGTCGGCGTCGGTCATGCCCGGCAGCACCTGGGTGGCGACGCCGTCGGCGCGTGGGTACGACCCGAGGAAGCGCACGTGCGGGCAGACCCGGTGCAGTCCCATCAGCGCCTCCGCGACCCGAGCCTCGGCCACGTGCCCCTCGGCGTCGATGGAGAAGGAGTACCGGCCGATGTGGTCGCCGATCGGCCGGGACTCGATCCGGGACAGGTTCACGCCGCGGGCCGCGAACTGCTCGAGCATCTCCAGCAGCGCACCGGCGTCGTTGCTCGGCAGGTGCACCACCAGCGACGTCTTGTCCGAACCGGTCGGTGCGGGCACCGGGCCGGGCCGCCCCACCACGACGAACCGCGTCACCGCGCGCTCGTTGTCGGCGACGTGCTCGGCGAGCACCTGCAGGCCGTACAGCTCGGCGGTGAGCGGCGCGACCAGCGCCGCGTCGAAGCCCGGGTCGGCCGGAGCCGTGCCCGCGGCCGGGTCGGCCAGCAGCGCACCGGCCGCCGCGGTCGAGGTCGCCGGCACGTGCACCGCGCCGGGCAGGTGCGCGTTGATCCAACGTCGGCACTGCGCCCACGCGTGCGGGTGGGTCGACACCCGGCGCACGTCCGCCAGGCGCGTCCCGGGCCGCCCGGCGAGCACGAAGGTGATGGGCACGAGCACCTCGCGCAGCAGCACCAGCGCGAGCCCGGTCGCCAGGGTGTCCAGGGTCGCGGTCACGCCGCCCTCGACCGAGTTCTCGATCGGGACGACCGCGTAGTCCGCCCGCTCGGCACGCACCGACTCCAGCGCGGAGACGACGTCGACCTGGGGCAGGTACCGCGCCTCGTCCGGGCCGGTGACCTGGCGCAGGGCGGCCTCGGTGAAGGTCCCCGCCGGGCCCAGGTAGGCGTAGCGCGGGGGCGGTGCGGTCGCGGCCACGGGTCGCGCTCCTCTCGTCGGCACGTCGCGGGCAAGTCGTCGGCAGGTCGCCGGTAGGGCGCTGCGAGCCTAGTGGGCGGTCCGTCGGCGCCGTGAGGGCGCCCGTAGGGTGGTGCGGTGCCCCTGCGACCGAGCTCCGTCCGCGCGCTGTGCGCCGCGGTCCTGGCCGCCCTGCTCGCGTGCGTGGTGCTGCTGACGACCGCGGGGGCGGCGACCGCGGTCGCGGAGCCCGGCGAGCAGCGGGTCGTCGTGGTCGGTGCGACCGGCCTGCGCTGGGACGACGTCGGCGCGCTCACCACGCCCGCGCTGTGGGCGCTGTCCCGCGAGGGGGCGGTGGGAACGGTCGCCGCCCGCAGCGTGCGGTCCTCGGCATGCCCGGCCGACGGCTGGCTCGCGCTGTCCGCCGGTGCCCGCGCCGCCGACCTGCCCGGCGAGACCGCCAACGAGTGCCGTCGGCTGCGGCCGGCGGGGCCCGGACAGCCGGCACCGGGCTGGGCCGACTACCTGCAGTCGGCGGACGCGGAGGCGTTCGACGCCCGGCTGGGCCTGCTGGGCGCCGCGGTGGCCGACGGCGGGGTGACGGCGACCGGGTTCGGCGGGGGTGCCGCGATCGCCCTCGCAGGACCTGACGGGGTGCCCGCCGGGGAGGTGCGGGCGGTGCCGGTCGACCCGGACGCGCTCACCGGCCGGGTCGCGGACGCGCTGGCGACGTCCGAGCTGGTCGTGGTGGACGCCGGTTCCGTGCGCGACCCCGGCCAGGGCCTGGTCGACCGGCCGTCGTCCGGCATCGACGCCGACGGCGACGGCATGCCGGACCCCGGCGCCGAGCCCCTGCCGGAGACCGAGCCGGCCGAGGACGGCGAGCTGGCCGCCCCGGACGCCGTCACCGAGCCCACCCGGTCCGAGCAGGTCCGGCTGGTCGACGAGCGGGTCGCCGCGGTGCTCGAGGCCGTCGCGGACGCCGACCACCCCACGACCGTGCTGGTCGCCTCGCTGGCGGACTCCGGCCGGTCCCCGCACCTGCAGCTGGCCGGCGCGCTGGGCCCCGCCGCCGTGCCCGGGGGCGAGCCGTTCACCGACGGCCTGCTCTCCTCGCGCTCGACCCGCCAGCCCGGCTACGTGATGACCACGGACCTGACGCCGACGGTGCTCACCGCGCTGGGCATCCGCGACGCGGCCCCGACCGGCGCCCTGGTCGGGTCCCCCATCGCCGCGGTCGACGGGCCCGCGCCGGCGAGCCGGCGGGTGGCCGCCATGGTCGACGAGGACCGCCACGCCTGGGCGGTGCGCCCGCTCGTGGCGCCCTTCTTCACCGTGCTGATCGTGATGAACCTGGTGCTGTACGCCCTGGTCACGCTCGGGCTCAACGGCGCCGTCCTGGAGAGCCTGAGCAGCGGGCTCAACCGGGTGCTGCCAGGCCGGCGGGGGGGCGCCGTGGCCGCCGCGCTGCGCGGGCGGCCGGTGCCGGTCCTGGCGGGGCTGCGCGTCGCCGGGGTCGCCGTCGCGTCCGTCCCCGTCGCGACGTTCCTGGCGAACCTGCTGCCGTGGTGGCGCGCCACGCCGCCGTCGTACGCGCTGGCCGGCCTGGTGCTCGCCTGGGTCACGGTGGTCACCGGGCTGGCGTTGCTGCCGCGGTGGAAGACCTGGCCGCTGGGCCCGCTCGGCGTGGTGGCCGCGGTGACCGCCGTGGTGATCACGGTGGACGTCGTCGCCGGCGGCCGCCTGCAGATCTCGTCCCTGATGGGCGTCCAGCCACTGGTCGGCGCGCGGTTCTACGGCTTCAACAACCAGGCGTTCGCGCTGTTCGCCGCGAGCAGCGTGCTGCTCGCGGTCGCGCTGGCCAACCCCCTGGTGCAGCGCGGCCGACGTCGCCTCGCCGCCGCCCTGGTCGCCGTCATCGGCGTGGTGGCCACGGTGCTGGACGGCATGCCGGGCCTGGGCAGCGACTTCGGCGGGCCGCCCGCGCTGGTCCCCGGGTTCGCCGCGCTCGCGCTGCTCGCCGCCGGCACCCGGATCAGCTGGCGCACGGCGCTGGCGGTCCTGGCCGGGGCCGCCGCCGTCGTGATCGGCTTCGCGGTCATCGACTGGACGCGGCCGGTGGACGCCCGCACGCACCTCGGGCGCTTCGTGCAGACCGTGCTCGACGGCGGCCTCTGGCCGGTGATCGTGCGCAAGGCCGGTCAGAACCTGGAGATCCTGTTCGGCAACTGGCTCACCCTGCTCGCGATCGGCGGGATCGCGCTGGTGGTGCTCGTCCTGGGCAGGCCGCTGCGCACCGCCGCCTCCGCGCCGGACGGCGGTCCCTTCGGCTGGCTCTCGGCCGGTGCGCCGCTCGCCCGGCTGGGGTCCGACGCGCCGATGCTGCGTCCGGGCCTGGTCGCGCTCGCGGTCACCCTGGGGATCGGGTTCGCGATCAACGACTCCGGGGTGGTGATCCCCGCCGTCGGCGTCGCGGTCGCGGTGCCGCTGCTGGTGGCGGCGTGCGCGGGCTGGATGCTCTCGGTGCGGCCGGCACGGCAGGAGCCCACGCCGGCCGGTGGCGGGCCCGTGGGTCGGGCTCCCGGGGGCAGCACCGCGGTCGCGGTCCCGGAGCCGGACCCGGATGCCGACCCGGGCACCCGCAGGGCGACCACCCGCTGAGAGCCCGCGGCGACCCGGGCTCAGCGGTCGTCCGTGCCGGGGCGAGGCCGGAGGTTCGGGCTCAGCGGTGCGTGCGAGGGCTGGGCGGCGGCAGCACGACCTCCCGCGCGCCGCCGACCGCGGACCGCACCCGGCGGCTGCTCACCGCGAGCATGACGTCGCGGTACTGCGCGGCCCGGTGGAGCTGGCCCTTGAGGTCCTTGCCGGACGGTCGGTGCCGCAGCTCGCACGGGACCTCGACGGCGATGAAGCCCTGCCGCAGCAGGTCGATCGTCATCCCGGTCTCCACCCCCCAGCCCCGGGCGAGCGGCGTGGCGGCCTCGAACGCCTCGCGGGTCAGGCAGCGCATGCCGGACAGCGGCTGGGTGGGCGTCCAGCCGGTGGCCCGCTGGATCGCGCGCCGGGCCGCACCGACGACGAAGCCGCGGCCACCGGCTCCGGGCTGGGGCGGCAGCAGCGCGATCGAGACGTCCGCGTGGCCCTCGAGGACCGGCGGGACGAGCGGCGCGGTGTTGACCGCCGTGTCGCCGAGGTCGCCGTCGATGAACAGCAGCAGCCGGGGCGGCCGGTCGGCGACGTCGCGCATGGCGACCACGGCGGCGCCGGTCTCCATCGCGGCCGCCTTGCCGCGGTTGTGCGAGTGCCGCACGACGACGGCGCCCGCCTCCCGGGCCACGTGCTGGGTGTCGTCGACGCTGCCGTCGTCGACCACGAGGACCAGGTCGACGTGCGGGATCGCACGGGCGGACCGGACGGTCGCGGCGATCCGCCGGGACTCGTCCTTCGCGGGGACGATGACCGCGACCCGCTGGCGCGCGCGGCTCGGGCTCCGGCGCTGCGCTGCGGGCTCCGAGGTCACGCGTTCCACCCTAACGACATGTCCGCGGTCGGCCAGGCGGGCACGTCAGCGGAGGGTGACCTGGCGCGAGACCAGTCCGGCCCGGGCACGGCGGGCGTCCGCGTCCAGCGGTGCGGTGTCGGCGAGGGCAGCGTCGAACCGCTCCCCGAACTCGGCCGCGGGGCCGTCGATCTCGGCGGCCCCCGTCCCGGGCGGCAGCTCCCACACCGGCACGACGACGCCGCTCGAGCGGAAGTAGCCGATGAAGCGGGCGTCCCCGATGGCCGACCGGCGGGCGGCGTGCAGGCGCGCGAGCGCGTCGACCATCGCCTGCTCGTCGTGCGGCATGGCCCAGCGCAGGAACTCCTTGTCCCCCATCCGGCACCAGTACGCGGAGTCGACCGAGGCGAGCTTGACGGTGGGGATGATGGTGGAGTCGGCCTCCTCCAGGGACGCACGCACCTCCGGGGTCACCTCGGTGTCGGCGGCGAGCCAGTAGTCGAAGCCCTCGTGCACCGTGACGTCGAACGGCACCGTCAGGTCGAGCACGTCCTGGAGCCGGGGGCCCGGCTCCGGCAGCGCGGTCGTGGTGACCGGCATGCCCGGCTCGAGGTCCAGCGCCTCGATGAGGGACGCCGCGATGTCGCGGCTGGCGTCCCCGGAGCCGGCGCGGGTCTGCAGGGCGAGCATGACGACGCCGTCGGCCCGGTGCAGCGCCGGCCAGGCCATGGGCAGGATCGTTGTGACGACGACGTCGCGCGAGCCGTACTCCGCGGTGGTGCGGGCCGTGGCGGTCGCGGCGGGGACGACCTCGCGCATCGCCACCCAGTCCGGCTCCCCCGGCAGGCCCTCGAAGGGGCGCAGGACGAACGGGATGGACGCTTTCTTTGCCATGCCGTGAGACTACCGGGCGACGACGACGCCGCCGCCCGGGTGCCGGCGCGGGCCCGCGGGCCGGCGGTGGCCGGTGGGCGGTGGCCCGTCAGACGACCGGCAGTCCAGCGCGTGACCAGTCCACCATGCCGCCGTCGACGTTGACGGCGTCCCGGCCACCCTGCACGAGCCAGGCCGTGGCCCGCGCGGAGCGACCGCCGGCGTGGCACACCACGAGCAGCCGGCGGTCGTCCGGGAGCTCGTCGACGCGGTCCGGCAGCTCGCCGAGCGGGATGTGGACGGCGTCCGGGGCGTGGCCGGCGTCCCACTCGTCCTGCTCGCGCACGTCCACCAGCACCGAGCCCGGCGGGACGGGCTGGGCGGGGTCGAGGTCGGTCACCTGCACGGAGGGCACGGAGGGCGGGAACATCGGGCCAGGCTAGTGCGGGCGAACCCGTGCCGCCCGGGCCGCCCGGTGCAAGGATCGGCGCCATGCACCCGCGCGCCGGAACCCCCGCCCAGCCCGAGGACCTCATCGACGTCGATGCCGTCGTGAGCGCCTACTACGACCGCGTCCCCGACCTGGACGACGTCGCCCAGCAGGTCGTGTTCGGGACCTCCGGCCATCGCGGGTCGAGCCTGGACGGCGCGTTCAACGAGGCGCACATCATCGCGACGACCGCCGCGATCGTGGAGTACCGGCGCTCCCAGGGCACCGACGGGCCGCTGTTCATCGGCCGCGACACGCACGCGCTGTCCGAGCCCGCGTGGCGCACCGCGCTGGAGGTGCTCGCGGCGGCCGGCGTGGAGGTGCACGTGGACGCGCGCGACTCCTGGACGCCGACCCCGGCGGTGTCGCACGCGATCCTGCTGCACAACGGCGCGGCCACGTCCCAGGGGGTCCGCACGAGCGGACCGGGGCTCGCGGACGGCATCGTGGTGACGCCGTCGCACAACCCCCCGCGCGACGGCGGCTTCAAGTACAACCCGCCGCACGGCGGGCCGGCGGGCTCGGACGCGACGGGGTGGATCGCGGCCCGCGCCAACGAGCTGCTGCGCGCCGGGGTGGGCGGCGTTCCGCGGGTCGGCGTCGAGACGGCGCTGGCCGCGGACACCACCCGCCGGCACGACTTCCTCTCCGCGTACGTCGACGACCTGCCCAACGTGCTGGACCTCGCCGCCATCCGCGAAGCGGGTGTACGGATCGGCGCCGACCCGCTGGGTGGTGCCGCGGTCGAGTACTGGGCGGCCATCGCCGAGCGCCACGGGCTGGACCTGACCGTCGTCAACGCCGAGGTCGACCCGCGCTGGTCCTTCATGACCCTGGACTGGGACGGCAAGATCCGGATGGACTGCTCCTCGCCGTCCGCCATGGCGTCCCTGGTGGGGGTGATGGCCGGCGGCGCGGGCGGCCGTCCGCCGTACGACATCGCGACCGGCAACGACGCGGACTCCGACCGGCACGGCATCGTCACCCCGGACGCCGGGCTGATGAACCCGAACCACTACCTCGCGGTGGCGATCCGGTACCTGTACTCCGGCGCCCGCCCGCAGTGGTCACCCGACGCGGCGATCGGCAAGACGCTCGTGTCCTCGGCGCTCATCGACCGGGTCGCGGCAGCGACCGGCCGGACGCTGCTGGAGGTCCCGGTGGGCTTCAAGTGGTTCGTGCCGGGGCTGCTCGACGGCTCGGTGGGCTTCGGCGGGGAGGAGTCCGCCGGGGCGTCGTTCCTGCGCCACGACGGCACGGTGTGGACCACCGACAAGGACGGGATCCTGCTCGCGCTGCTCGCCTCGGAGATCACCGCACGGACCGGCAGGACGCCGTCGCAGCACCACGCGGAGCTCGTCGGGGAGTTCGGCGAGTCCTGGTACGCGCGGGTCGACGCACCCGCCACGCTCGAGGAGAAGGCCACGCTGGGCAAGCTCTCGCCCGAGCAGGTCAGCGCCACCGAGCTGGCCGGTGAGGAGATCACCGCCAAGCTGACGGCGGCCCCGGGCAACGGCGCCGCGATCGGCGGGCTGAAGGTGACGACCGAGAACGCGTGGTTCGCGGCTCGCCCGTCCGGCACGGAGAACGTCTACAAGATCTACGCCGAGTCGTTCGTCTCGGCCGAGCACCTCGAGCGGGTCCAGAGCGAGGCCAAGGACGTCGTCGCCAACGCCCTGGGCTGACGCCTCGCCCCCGCTCGCCACGCGCCGACCGCGACCGGGGCGGGTGCGGCGGCTGCCCCGGCAAGAGGTCGAGTGTGACGTCGTCCACCGTTCGCGGGACGCGACCGGTCCACGACGTCGCACTCGGCGGGGAGGGGGTGCGGCGGGGTGAGTGCGGGGTGGGTGCGGGGGTGCGGGAGTGCGGGGGTGGGGTTGGTCAGCCGCCCTGGCCGCGGCCGGCCTCGGTGCGGACCAGGTCCTGGTACTCGGGGTGGTCGCTGATGAAGGCCGAGACGAACGCGCACAGCGGCATCACCCCGCGGCCCGAGGCCCGCAGCTGGTCCAGGGCCTCGCGCACCAGCTGGGTGCCGACGCCGTGCCCCTCCTCGCCCGGGTCGACCTCGGTGTGCACGAGCTCGAGGTCGGCGGCGGAGGAGTCCTCCCCGGTGTGCTGCGCCGGGCGGTAGTCGATGAAGCCGACCACCTCCCCGTCGGCGCCGAGCGCCTCGAACCGTGAGCTCTCCGGACGGTCCACGACCGTGACGTTGTCCATGGGTCGATCCTGCACCCGGTGGGCGCGACCCGCAGCGGCGGACGGCGGACGCCCGCCCGGGGTGCGCCTTCGCCGCGCCCCGCGGGTGGGACACTCCTGGGGTGCTGCGCCCCTACCGTGAGGTCCTGTCACGACCGGGGGCACTGGCCTTCTCCGTGACGGGGCTCGTCGCCCGCCTGCCCATCTCGATGGTGGGCATCGGCATCGTGCTGATGATCTCGGCGTTGACCGGCTCCTACGCGCTGGCCGGGCGCGTCTCGGCCGTCTACGTCATCGCCAACGCCGTCTGCGGGCCGCGGATCGCGCGCCTGGTGGACCGCCACGGCCAGGCCCGGGTGATGCGGCCGGCCATCGCCGTCGCGACCCTGGGACTGGTCGCCCTGGTCCTGGTCGCCGTCGGCGGTGCGCACCCGGGGTGGCTGTACGTCACCGCGGTGCTCGCCGGCGCCCCCGCGGGCTCTTTCGGCGCGCTGGTCCGCGCCCGCTGGTCGTACGTGCTGGACGATCCTCGTCAGGTGCACACCGCGTACTCGCTGGAGTCCGCCCTGGACGAGGTCGTGTTCGTGGTCGGCCCGGTGCTGGCCACGGTGCTGGCCACGTCCGTGGCCCCGGCGGCCGGCCTCGTGGTGCCGATCGTCGCTGCCGTGGTGGGTGGCTACCTGTTCCTCGGGCTGCGCGCGACCGAGCCACCGGCCCGACCGGTGCAGCGGGACGGTGGGGACTCCCCGCCCGGTCGGGCGGTGATGCGGGCGCGCGGGATGGTGGTCCTGGCGCTGGTGTTCGTGGCGGTCGGGGCGATCTTCGGCGCCACGGACGTCTCGACGGTCGCGTTCGCCGAGGAGCGCGGGTCGAAGGGGGCGGCCGGGTTCGTGCTGGCCGCGTTCGCGATGGGGTCGCTGATCGCCGGGCTCGGGTACGGCGCCCGGCACTGGGTCAGCCCGCTGTGGCGACGGTTCGTCGTCAGCGTCGTCGCGCTGGCCGTCGGCGCGTCGCTGTTCCTGACCGTCACGAGCATCCCGATGCTGGCCGCCGTCATGTTCGTCACCGGCTTCGCCATCGCGCCGGCCCTCATCAACGGCAACGGCCTGGTGCAGCAGCTGGTCACCCCGGCGCAGCTCACCGAGGGCCTGACCTGGGTCGCGACCGCGCTGGGCGTCGGGGTGTCGGTCGGCTCCTCGGTCGCGGGCGGGCTGGTCGACCGCAGCGGCGCGCACGGCGGCTTCACCGTGGTGGTCGTCGCCGCGTCGTCGGCCGTCCTGGTGACCCTGCTGGCGGCCGGGATCCTGCGCGCGGACAGCGCCGGTCGCGAGGCGCAGCCGGCCACCGAGCCCACCGTGGTCGACGTCGTCCCCGGTGGGCCGTCGAGCGGCCAGGGCCGCGTCACGACCACGGCGACGGACGAGCCCGCGGACCCGACCGGCGGCGCCGCCGTCGCGAGCGGCCGGCTCGGCGACGCCGCGGCGGACCGTCAGGCGCTGCCGGACGGCGACTCGTCGGCCGCGGCCGCGACCGGCGGCACGGGCGCACCCGGGTCGACCGGGTAGGCCTCGACCGGCGACGACGGCGCCAGCCCGCGGGACGACCCGACGGCGGTCCGCACGCTCTCCACGACGCGCCCCTTGAGCGCGGCGCTCTCCGACCGTGCCAGGTCGGCCGCCTTGCCCTTCAGCTCGGTGACGCCCGCCTGGACCTGCGGGCTCCGCCACGCCGTGGCCGCCCACCCCTGCAGGGTCTCGAACCGCTGCCGGCCCGCCCGGGTGCCGAGCACGTAGCCCACGCCCGCGCCCACGATGAATGCCGCCTTCGATCCCATCCGTCGCCTCCTCGTCGGTCCTCCGCGGGCCCGGCCCGCGCCGCGACGAGGCTAGCCGCCGACCGCCCCGGCGGCGCGGTCGTCGGTGCGGTCGGCGCTGGGAGCCTTGCCGCCCCACGTCGCCGCCAGCGGGCTGTCGTCGAGCTCGCGCAGCAGGTGGGAGACGTCGTCGTACACCGCGACGGCGCCCGCGTCGGTGAGCTCGGCGGCGCTCGTGCCGCCGGTCAGCAGGCCCACGCACGGCACGTCCGCGCGGACGGCCGCCTGCACGTCCCACACGGAGTCGCCGACGAAGACCGCCCGGTCGGCGCCGACGCCGGCCTTGTCGAGCGCGACCTGGACGAGCTCGGGCTCCGGCTTGGCCGACTCGACGTCCTCGGCGGCGGTGATCGCGTCGATCACCTCGTCCAGGTCCAGGACCGCCCGCAGCCGCTCGAGCTCCTCCGGGACCGCCGACGTCGCCAGCACCGTGACCGCGCCCCGGTCCGAGACCGCCCGGACGAGCTCGCGGGCGCCGTCGAAGGCGCGCAGCTGGTCGGCCATCTCGGCGTACCGCTCGCTGTGGCCGTCCTTGACCTCCTCGCCGATCCGGTCGACGTCGTCGCCGAGCAGGTCGGCGAGCAGCAGCGAGGACCCCATCCCGATGGCCCGGTGGATGCGCCAGGAGTCCACCGGGTGGCCGGCGGCGGTGCAGGCCAGCGCCCAGGCATGCACGTGCAGGAAGTTGGAGTCGACCAGCGAGCCGTCGATGTCGAACAGCACGGCGCCGGGCCCGGCGCCGTCGGAGCCGGACGCGGACGAGCGGTCGCCATCGGAGGTGGAGGTCATGCCTCAGGTCTACCGCGCGGCTGCGGGGCCCGCATGCTCAGGCCAGCGTCGTGCCGAACGCCAGACCGAGCACGTACGTGATGCCCGCCGCGCCGAAGCCGATCAGCAGCTGGCGGCCGGCGCGGCGCAGCGGCGGCCCGCCGGAGAGCACGCCGACCGTCGCGCCCGTGGCCAGCAGCGCGAGCCCGACCAGGGCGCAGGCGACCAGCACGGCGGCGAGACCGTCGAGCCCGAGCAGGTACGGGAGCACCGGCACCAGGGCGCCCGAGGCGAAGAAGCAGAAGCTCGACCCCGCAGCCCCCAGGGCGGAGCCGACGGCCTCGTGCTCGTCGACGTCGGGGGCGCCCGCCGACGCGGAGACGGGCGCGGCCCCCGCCGGTGGCGTGCCGCCGGTCGCCGGCCGCTCGTCGGCACCGGGTGGCGTGTCGAGGCCGGCCAGCACCTCGCGGGCATGCTCGGCGGCGGCGTCGGGGCTCATCCCGCGGGCGCGGTAGACCAGGGCGAGCTCGTTCGCGTCCACATCGAGGTGCGGCAGCACCTCGCGCGCGCGGGGGTCGGGGGTGGATGCGGCCAGCAGCTCGCGCTGGGACCGCACCGACACGAACTCCCCGGCCGCCATCGACAACGCTCCGGCCAGCAGCCCGGCGATCCCGGTGAGCAGGACGGTGGCCTGCGCCACGCCGCTCGCGCCGATGCCCAGCACGAGCGCGAGGTTGCTCACCAGGCCGTCGTTCGCCCCGAAGACCGCTGCGCGGAAGGTGCCGGACATGCGGTTGCGCCCGCGCGTGGCCAGGCCTCGGACGACCTCCTCGTGGATGCGCTCGTCGGCCGCCATGGTCGGCGTCGCATCCGCCTCGGTCGCGTAGTCCGACCGCGCCTCGGCCCGTTGGGCCAGGGCCAGGACGAAGACCGAGCCGAACCGGCGGGCGAGCAGGGCCAGGGTGCGCGTGCGCCAGTCACCCCGGCGGGGACGGCCGACGTCGGGCCCGAGCAGGTCGAGCCAGTGGGCGGCGTGGCGTCCCTCCGCCTCGGCGAGCGCGAGCAGGATGGCGCGCTCCTCACCGGTGCGGCGACCGGCGAGGTCGCGGTAGACGGCCGCCTCGGCGCGCTCGTCGGCGAGGTACTGACGCCAGCGCCGCAGGTCCTTCGGGGTCCGGCGACCGCCCGGTGAGACCCGGGCGGAGCGGTGCGCAGACGTGTCAGGCATGGGCCCGATCCTCCCAGACGCTGCCGACGGACCCGTCCGGCGAGTTGCCGTGCCCAGCGCCATGGCGGACGGTGGATCCGGCCGCTCGGACACCCGGGGCCGGAAGGGGGACTGCCATGCCGGACCAGCGATCCATCGACGCGGAGCTGTCGTCGGTCGCGCCCGCACGGCGCTGGGCACGGGAGAAGTTCGACGCGGCGGGCGTGGAGCCCGCGGTCCGGGACCTGCTCGTGCTGCTGGTCAGCGAGGTGGTGACGAACGCCGTCGAGCACGCCGCGCCGCCGCTGCTGCTGCGCATCGACGTGACCGACGAGGCGACCCGCGTCGAGGTCGAGGATCGCGCTCGCGAGCTGCCGATCCTCAAGGACCCCGAGCCGAGCGAGCCGGGCGGCCGCGGGATCAAGTTCGTCGACGACCTCGCCACCCGGTGGGGCACCGAGCCGCCGAGCACGCCGGACGGCGTGAAGACGGTGTGGTTCGAGGTGGCGCACCGACCGGACGACCGGTCGTCGTCCGGCCCGGCGACGGACGGCGCCGGCGAGGGCTGACCTCGCCGGCACGCCGGGGACGGCCGGTGGCCGACCCCGGCCGGCTGCCCGGTGGGGCAGCCGGCGTGGGGACCGTCAGCTCGCGGGAGCCGCCGCGCGCAGCCGCTCCAGCAGGGGCCCGGCGGCGGTGTCGAGGAACTCCTGCTGCTTCTCGTCGCCGACCTGGACCAGCGCGATGTCGGTGAAGCCGGCCTCCCAGTACGGCCTGACCGTCTCCACGATCGCGTCCAGGTCCGGCCCGCACGCGATCTGCCCGGCGACGTCGTCGGGCCGCACGAACTGGCTCGCGGCGTCGAAGGCCTCGGTCGTCGGCAGGTCGGCGTTGACCTTCCAGCCGCCGGCGAACCAGCGGAACTGCTCGTGCGCGCGCTCCAGGGCGGCGTCGGCGTCGGTGTCCCACGAGATCGGGATCTGCCCGATCTTGCGCCCGGGCGCCAGGTCGGCCTTCGCGCGCTCGGCGTCCCAGTGCTCGATCGCGTCGCCGTCGGGCTCCACCGCGATGAGGTGGTCCGCCCACGGGGAGAACCGGGAGATGGACTGCGGGCCGGAGACGGCCACGCCGATCTGCACCTTCTCGTCCGGCAGGTCCCAGATCTTCGCCGAGTCCACGCGGAAGTGGTTGCCGTCGAAGGTCAGCCGCTCGCCCGCGAGCAGCTCACGGAGGATCTCGATCGCCTCCTCGAGCATGTCGTGACGCTCACCGACCGCGGGCCAGCGCTCCCCGACGACGTGCTCGTTGAGGTTCTCCCCCGCGCCCAGCCCGAGGATGAAGCGGTTGTCCGACAGGACACCCAGCGTGGCCGCCTTCTGCGCCACGACGGCCGGGTGGTACCGGACCGTCGGGCAGGTCACGTACGTCATGAGCTCGACCCGCTCGGTGGCGTGCGCGACGGCGCCGAGCATCGACCAGGCGTAGCCGGCATGGCCCTGGGCGTCGAGCCACGGGAAGTAGTGGTCGCTGGACACCTCGAAGTCGAAGCCCTGCCGCTCGGCACCCACCGCGTACCGCACGAGGTCCTTGGGGCTGCTCTGCTCGGTCATCAACGTGTACCCGAATCGCGTCATGGCGCCACGGTCCCACCGGCCGGCCGGGGCGGCATCTCGACGCGACGAGCGGTCAGCGCACCGGGCCGGCCCACGGCTCGACCCCGGTCCGCACCACCTCGCCGGTGCGGGCGGACTCCACGATCGCGCGCCCGACGAGGTGGTCCTGGCAGCCTTCCGCGAGCGGGTACGGCGGCGGCGCGTCGCCCGCGACCCACGCCGCGGTGCCGGCGAGCAGCGAGGCGCCGGCGATGTCGTCGTCGCCGAGCCGGGCACCCTCGAACGGGTTCCGGTAGAGCACCTCGCCGTCCAGGCTCAGGTGCTCGAGGTCGAAGCCGGGCAGGTCCTGCTCGACGCCGGTCTGCCGCCGCACGAGGTGCGACTCGACGATCGTGCGGGGCCCCGTCATCCGCATGAGCCGGTCGTCGACCATCTCCCCGTGGCTGCCGCGCAGCACGAGGCGGTTGACCCGCAGCCGGTTGCGGGACTGGTTGTCGGTGAAGTCGTACAGCGCGCTGCGCCCGCCGCCGAGATCCAGCGTGGCCAGGGTCGTGGTGGCCGCGTGCGGCTCGTCGTCGTCGGTCCAGCCGGCGCGGCTGAGCGGGCTCACCAGCGGCGCGGAGAACGTCCGCGCGTGCACCGTGACCGGGTCGAACCCCGCACCGAGCATCGCCCGGATCAGGGACACCGCGTGGTACTCGTGCGTCGAGGACACCTGCACGGACGTCGGCACCCCCAGCACCCCACGACGGGCCAGCGTGATGCGGGCGGCGTGCGCGGGCATCCGGGGGCTGTGCTCGGCGACCTGCACGAGGCCGGACGCGCCGACGTCGGCCCACAGCGAGCGCAGCCCGGCGACGTCGGGCGCGGGCGGCGTCTCGACGAGCACCGGCACGTCGGCCGCCACGAGCTCGCGGATCACCCCCGGGGCGACGTCCCAGGGGACGGAGACGAGGACGAAGTCCGGCCGGTCGGCCGCGAGCGCCTCGGCGACGGTCCGGTACGCCGGGACGTCCCAGGTGCGCTCCACGTCGCCACCGGGTTCGGCACGGCGGCTGACCACGCCGGTGACGGTGAAGCGGTCGGGCAGCACGTGGGCGAGGCGGTTGAAGAACTGCGCCCGGTAGCCGCTGCCGACGACGGCGAAGCGCGCCCGCCGGGTGATGCCCGAGGCACCACCCGGCGGGGCGGTCTGAGGGGGTGTCGGCACGGTCAGGACAGCAGCTCGCCGCCCGTGGCACCGAGGACGTCCCCGGTGACGTAGCTCGACTCCTGCGAGGCGAAGAACACGTACAGCGGGGCGAGCTCGGCGGGCTGGCCGGCCCGGCCCATCGGGGTGTCGGTGCCGAACGACTCGACCTTGGACTCGGGCATGGTCGCCGGGATCAGCGGGGTCCAGATCGGCCCGGGGGCCACCGCGTTGACCCGGATACCCTGCTCGGCGAGCTGCTGGGACAGCCCGCGCGTGAAGTTGAGGATGCCCGCCTTCGTGGTGGCGTAGTCGAGCAGCGCCGGGCTGGGGTCGTAGGCCTGGATCGAGGTCGTGTTGATGATGGTGGACCCCGGCTGCAGGTGCGCCAGCGCCGCCTTGGTGATCCAGAACATCGCGTACAGGTTCGTCTTGAACACCCGGTCCAGCTGCTCGGTCGAGATGCCGAGCAGGCTGTCGGGCTGCGCCATCTGGTAGGCGGCGTTGTTCACCAGCGTGTCCAGACCGCCGAGCTCGCGCACCGTGGTCTCCACGAGCTCGACGCAGTGCGACTCCTCGCGGATGTCACCGGGGATGGTGACGGCCTTGCGTCCGGCGTCCCGCACGAACCCCGCGGTGACCTGAGCGTCCTCCTCCTCGTCCGGGAGGTAGGAGATCGCGACGTCGGCGCCCTCGCGGGCGAAGGCGATCGCCACCGCGCGGCCGATGCCGGAGTCGCCGCCGGTGATCAGGGCACGCTTGCCCTCCAGCCGCCCGAACCCGCGGTAGCTCTCCTCGCCGTGGTCCGGGTCCTGCGGCATGTCGGACGTCAGGCCGGGGTGGGCGATCTTCTCCGCCGGGTGCTCGCCGTCGTGGTACTGCTCCGTCGGGTCCTGCGGGGTGGTCTGGTCGCTCATGGGTCAGTGGTACCGCCATGTGAGGCGGCTCACCACCGGAGCGGGTCCGACCGGACGGGAGCGGACGCTCCCAGCGGACGTCCAGGTTCGGGGCGTACCGTGGAACCACAGCCGGACCCGCAACCGCGATCGCGCGCGTCCCATCCCGGGGACCGGCCCCACCCCAGACCGAAGGGCCAGACCTTTGCGCCGACTCGCTACCGCCACGGTGTCCGCCGCCGTGGCGTCCCTGCTGCTCCTGACCGGCTGCGCCGGCTCGGAGGCGGGTGACACCTCGACGCCGTCGCCGAGCGCGAGCGACGACACCACCGCCACCGCACCCGAGGGCCCCACCCCGGAGGACGTCGCCGCCCTCGAGGCCGTGACCGTCGAGGGCGACGCCGGCGCCGAGCCGACCCTCACCTTCGACCAGCCGTTCGAGGTGAGCGCTCCGGTCGCCCGCGTGGTGACCGAGGGCACCGGAGCACCGCTCGAGGAGGGCCAGATGCTCTCCATGAACTTCGTCCAGGTGTCGGGGACCGACGGCAGCACCATCGGCTCGACGTACGGCACCGCCCCGGCCCAGCTCACGCTCGGCGACCCCCAGGTGTTCGGCACGCTGACCGAGGCGCTCATGGGCCAGAAGGTCGGCGCGCGCCTGCTGTTCGCGGCGCCCGGCGCCGAGGGGTCGACGATCATGGCGATCGAGGTCGCCGACGCCAAGACCATCCCGACGCGTGCGGAGGGCACCGCCATCACCCCGGCTCCGGGCCTGCCGACCGTCACCCTCGCCGACGACGGCGCCCCGAGCATCGACCCCGTCGACGCCGAGCCGCCGACGGAGCTCGTCGTGCAGCCGCTGATCGAGGGCACCGGTCCGGAGGTCACGTCCGGCCAGAGCGTCACCTTCCAGTACAGCGGCTGGCTCTGGGACGGCACGCCGTTCGACTCCTCGTGGGAGAAGGGCTCTCCCTTCACGACGACGATCGGCGCCGGCCAGGTCATCCAGGGCTGGGACCAGGGGCTCGTCGGCCAGAAGGTCGGCAGCCAGGTGCTCCTGGTGATCCCGCCGGCCCTCGGCTACGGCGACACCGACCAGGGCGCGATCCCGGCCGGGTCGACCCTCGTCTTCGTGGTGGACATCCTCGCCGCGAGCTGACCCGCGCCGCCGGCCTGCCGCCGGCCCACCGCTGCCGAGCCAGCACCCGACGCCCCCGGTCCCACGGACCGGGGGCGTCGTCGTCCCCGCCGGGACCGGGCGCACGGGCTGGACCGGGCCGAGCCGCGCGTCCTGCTGCCGGTCCGGCGGTCAGGGACGGGTCGCGGTGCCGTCCACGCCCGGCTGGCCCGGCTGGCCGGCCTCGCCGGTGACGTCGACGCCCGGGTCGGCGCCGTCGTCGGCCGGGTGGGCGCGCAGGTGCAGGATGCTCGCGACGAGACCGCCCCACACGACCACGATCGAGATCACCAGGAACAGCAGGGCCACCGGGGTCATCGCCGGGCCTCCGTCCGTGAGCGGCGGGCGGCCACGCCCGGCAGGGTGTCGGGGGTGAAGCCGTCCACGTCGTGCCGCCACCGCAGGGAGGTCAGCGCGACCGCGGCGATCGGCAGCAGGACCACCACGCCCCAGCCGAAGCCGTTGGTGAACCACCGGGGGTAGCCCTCGTAGCCGTCCTGGATCAGCGTGACGGCGCCGGAGACGAGGATGTAGCCCAGCACCACGGGGACCACCAGGCCGATCAGCACCCGCCACCAGGTCCCGACCCGCAGGGACGACACGGCGTTGAGGTGGGCCTGCAGCTCGGGCAGCCGCCGGACGACCCAGGTGGCGACCACCGCCGTGAGCACGGCCGACGTCAGCACACCCACCTCGTTGACGTACTTGTCCACGGTGTCGAGCACGTACAGCGCCGTCCGGGTGGAGAACAGCGCGACGGAGAGCAGCGCCGCCACCGCGCCGATGCGCAGCGCACCCTGGCGCGCCGTCAGGCCGAACTTCTCCTGGAAGGCCGCCGAGACGACCTGCAGGATCGACAGCAGGGACGTCAGGCCCGCGAGCGTCAGGGACCCGAAGAACAGCACCCCGAAGATCGGGCCGCCGGGCATCATCGAGATGATCTGCGGGAAGGCGATGAACGCGAGCGAGACGCCGGCGATGCCCTCCAGCTCGGCGACCGTGGTCCCGCTCTGCGCCGCCATGAACCCCAGCGCGGCGAAGACGCCGATCCCGGCGAGGATCTCGAAGGAGGAGTTCGCGAAGCCGACCACCAGCCCGGTGGAGGTCAGGTTGGACCGCCGCCGCAGGTAGGACGAGTACGTGATCATGATCCCGAACGCGATGGACAGCGAGAAGAAGATCTGCCCGTACGCGGACACCCACACGCCGGGGTCGGCCAGCGCCGACCAGTCGGGGGTGAAGAACGCGTTGAGGCCGTCGACCGCGCCGTCGAGGAACAGCGCCCGGACCACCAGGGTCACGAACAGCACGACCAGCACCGGCAGGAACACCAGGTTCGCCCGCTCGAGGCCCTTCTGGACGCCGAGCGCCAGGATCGCGAGCACGACCACCCAGACCAGCAGCAGGGGGATCAGGACCGACGGCACCACGTCCGCGCTCACCCCGGGGGCGTCCGCCAGCTGCAGGTACTCCCCGTACAGGAAGGCCTGGGTGTCGTCGCCCCACGCCTGGGTCACGGAGAACACCAGGTAGCTCGCCGACCAGGCGATGATGACCGTGTAGTACAGGATGATCGCGAAGCTGATCGCGACCTGGAACCAGCCCAGCGTCTCCCCGCCGCGGCCCGCCAGGCGGCGCAGCGCGGCCGGTGCCGAGCCGCGGAAGCGGTGGCCGATCGAGTAGTCGAGCAGCAGCACGGGGATGCCGGCGGTGAGCAGCGCGACCAGGTACGGGACGAGGAAGGCGCCGCCGCCGTTCTCGTACGCGACGCCCGGGAACCGCCAGATGTTGCCCAGGCCGACCGCGGAGCCGATCGCGGCGAGGATGAAGCCCCGCTGACCGGACCACTGCTCGCGGGCGCGGGGCGACGGCTGCGTCGGCGCGGTCTTCGACATCGGGTCCTCGTTCCGGCGTCACGGCTCGGCCGGGCCCGGCCCGGCACGGACGGGGACGGCCCCCTCGCCCCGCGCCGACCCTAGCGGCGTCCCCCCGGCATGTCTCGGCGGGCACGCAGGTCGCCGCGACCCGGTGCCGCGCCCCCCGCCCCGACGTGGGCCTGCGGTTGTCCGGCGCACCGGTTGGCCGCACCGTGGACGGATGACCACCGCGGACGTGCTGATCGTCGGGGCGGGCCCGGCCGGGCTGAGCGCCGCCCTCGTCCTGGGCCGGGCCCGACGCAGTGTCGTCGTCGTCGACCTGGGACGACCGCGCAACGCCGCGGCCGGCAGCATGCAGGGCTTCCTGTCCCGCGACGGCACCCCGCCCACCGAGCTGCTGGCCATCGGGAGGGAGGAGGTCGCGCGGTACGGCGTCGAGCTGCGTGACGGCGAGGTGGTGGGGCTGCACCACGACGGCGACGTGCTGGTGGCCACCCTGGCCGACGGCGACCGCCTGACCGCCCGCCGGGTGCTCGTGGCGACCGGGCTCGGCGACGCGCTGCCGTCGGTGGACGGCGTCGCGGAGCGGTGGGGACGCGACGTCCTGCACTGCCCGTACTGCCACGGGTACGAGGTCCGGGACCGCCCGGTCGCGGTGCTCGGCCGTGGCGACGTCTCGGTGCACTACGCCCAGGTGGTCCGGCAGTGGTCGTCCGACGTGGTGCTGCTGCGTCACCGGCTGGCCCCGCCCGGCCCGCGCGAGCAGGAGGAGCTCGCGGCGCGGGACATCCGGGTGGTCGACGGCGAGGTGGCCCGGCTGGTCGTGGAGGACGACCGGCTCGCCGGTGCCCGGCTCGTCGACGGCACGCTGGTGCGGTTCGAGGTGCTGTTCGTCGGGGCGGCGACCGGCACCCGGCTGCACGACGCGCTGCTGCGCGACGTCGGCGCGCAGTTCTGGGACGGGCCGGTCACGGACGTGCCCGAGGTCGACGCGACCGGTCGCACCTCCGTGCCCGGGGTCTGGGTCGCGGGCAACGTCGCGGACCCCACCGCCCAGGTGGTCGTGGCCGCCGGGCAGGGCTACGCGGCGGGCGTGGCGCTCAACTCCGACCTGCTCGACGACGACGTCGCGGCGGCCGTGGCGGCCTACCGCGTCAGCCGCGGGGCCACCGGCGCCCAGGTGACGCCCACCCGGTAGCGGCCGCCGGGTCAGCCCTTGAGACCGGCCCGGCCGACGCCCTCGACGATGTACCGCTGGGCCGCGACGTACAGCAGCAGCACGGGGGCGCTGGCGATCACGGCCCCGGCCATGAGCAGGTCGTACCGGACGGCGTTCGCGTTCTGCAGGGTCGACAGCCCCGCGGGCAGGGTCTGGTTCTCCGGCGAGAACAGCACGTACACGGGCCACAGGAAGTCGTTCCAGTTCGTCAGGAACGACAGCATCGCCAGCGTCACCAGGGCCGGCCGGGACAGCGGCAGGATGATCTGGCGGAACGTGCGCCAGCGGGTCGCCCCGTCGATGAAGGCGGCCTCCTCGAGCTCCTTGGGCAGGCCCAGGAAGAACTGACGCAGGAAGAACACCCCGAACGCGCCCGCCGCCCCGGGCAGCACCACCGCGGCCAGGGTGTCGAGCCAGCCCAGCCGGCCCACGATCAGGTAGTTCGGGATCAGCAGGATGACCGGCGGGATGAACAGGGTGGCGATGATGACGCCGAACACGATCTTCTTGCCGCGGAACTCCACCCGGGCCAGCGCGTAGCCGGCCATCGAGGCCGTCACCAGGATCACGAGCGTCTGGAGCGTCGCGGCGAGCAGGCTGTTGACCAGCCAGCGCACGACGGGCGTCCCGGAGGTGCCCAGGATCGACTCGTACGCCTGCAGGGTGGGGTCGTCGGGGATCCACTGCGGCGTCGACGCGGCGGCCCCCGCCGTGGTCTTGAACGACGTCGTCAGCATGTAGATCAACGGGGAGATGAACACCAGCGTCAGGACGACGAGCAGCACGTAGAGCACCACGCGCCGGGAGCTGGTCCCCCGTCGCGCCGGCTCCGGGCTCTGTGCCGTCCGCGGGGTGGGTGGCGTACGTGGCGCCGCGACCGTGCTCATGGCTGCTCCTGTCCCGGTGGCGGATCGTCGCGCTGCGCCTCAGCGGGCGTCGCGGTCACGGAAGACGTAGAAGACGGCGACGCTGACCGCCGCCAGGAAGACCGTGAAGATGAGGGACATCGCCGAGGCGACGCCCGAGTTGAAGCTCGTCAGGCCGGTCTCGGCGATCTGGTAGATCGCCGTGCGGGTGTCCTGACCGGGCCCGCCCTGCGTCATGAGGTACGACTGACCGAACATGTTCACCGACGCGATGATCGTCACGCTGGTGATGAACAGCAGCACCGGGCGCAGCCCGGGGAGCGTCACGTTGCGGAACCGCTGCACGGCCGTGGCGCCGTCCATCCTGGCCGCCTCGTACAGCTCGGGCGAGATGTCCTGCAGCGCGGCGAGGTAGATGACGGTGTTGAAGCCGAGCGTCCACCACAGCGTCACGCCGACCAGCGAGACCCAGGCCCACGGCAGCTGGGTCAGCCACGGGATCGCACCGGACAGCCCGACGGCGTCCAGGTAGCTGTTGACGAGACCGATGTTGGTGTCGAGCAGGTAGCGCCACAGGACCGCGACCACGGCGACCCCGAGCACGTACGGCGCGAAGTACATCGCCCGGAAGAAGTTGCGGCCGCGGAACCTGAGGTTCATGGCGAGCGCCACGGCGAGCGGCAGCACCAGGAGCAACGGCACGGACGCGAGGGTGAAGATCGCGGTCGCCTGCATGCCGCTCCAGAACGGAGCCGCGAACGGCGAGTCACCGGTCAGCAGCCCGGTGTAGTTGTCCAGCCCCACGAACGGCTTCTCGGGGAGCGTGTAGTCGTAGTCGTGCAGGCTGATCCACAGCCCGAAGACCGCCGGGACGATGACGAACACGGTGAAGAGCACGAGGTAGGGCAGCAGGAACAGCCAGCCGTCACGGGTGTCCCGGCCCTGGGTCGACGCCGTGTCGCGAGGTCTGGCCGCGACGTCCTTGCCGGCCACGGTGCCGGGCTTGCCCCCTGCTGCGGCTGCGGCGCGCAGCCCTGTCCCGGTCGAGGACATCACGTCACCTCTCGAACTTCTGCAGGTTGCCCTGCATCAGGGCGGTGGCACGCTCTGCAGCCGCGCTCAGCGCGGCGGCGGGCTCGGCGCGGCCGAGCACGGAGTCGGCGACGGCGGTCTCCAGGGTCTGCGCCTGGACCTCCCCGACGGCGGCGACGGTGGGCAGGAACCGCATGGACGGGATGGCGTCGGCCACCGCTGCCTGCGGGCTGGCGCGGAACTCGGGTGTCTCGCGCGCCTCGGAGCGGGCCGGGATCATCCCGGCCGCAGCCCACGCCGCCGAGTTGTCCGTCAGGTACCGCAGGAACGCCTTCGAGGCCAGCAGGCGGTTGTCGTCCGGGGTGCGGCTGCGGAACAGCACCAGCTGGTGGGAGTTGGCCCACACCGCCGGCTCCGTGCCGACCGTGGGGATCGGCGCCAGGCTCCACCGCAGGTCCGGCGCCGTGGCCTGCAGGTCGTTGATCTGCCAGATGCCGTCCCACGTCACGGCGCCCTCGCCGTTCTTGAAGGCGGTGTACTGGGAGTCCGGCGCGACGTTCGGCGGGCTGAACCCCTGGTCGATGTTCTGGGTCATCCAGGTCAGCGCCTGCACGCCGGCGTCGCTGTCGAAGGTCGCGCTGCCGCCGTCCGGCGCGTACGGCTCGCCGCCGAACTGCCACAGCAGCGACAGGAAGATCAGGTGCGCGGGCCAGCGGTTGGGCACCCAGAACGGCGTCTCGACACCGGCGGCGACCAGCGCGGAGAGGTTGCGCTGGAGCTCCTCGCCGGTCGACGCGCGGTCCGTGATCCCGGCCTGCTCCAGCAGCGCGGTGTTGGCGTACGACCCGAGGGAGTGCACGTCCAGCGGGATGCCGTAGCGCCGGCCGTCGTAGGTCCCGGCGTCCCAGACCTGGGCCGGGTACTCGCTCGCGGACAGGCCGAGCTCGGTCACCACGTCGTCGAGCGGGCTGATGGTCTGCCGGGCCGCCTGGGTGGCGAGCTGCTCCACGTGCATCGCACCCACGTCGGGTCCCTTGCCGGCGTGCACCGCCGCGATGACGCGCTGGTAGTACTGCGCCCACTGGACGACGTTCATCTTGACCGTGACCAGGTCCTGGCTGGCGTTGAAGTCGGCCACGAGCTGCCGCATCGCCGGACCGTCACCGCCGGTGAACCCGTTCCAGTACTCCAGGGTGACCGGCGGACCGCTGTAGGCACCGCTCAGCGCCGGGCCCGTGGACGCGACCGGCTGGGCGGTGGCGCAGCCGGCCAGGGCGAACGCCGAACCGGCCGCGGTGAGGGCCAGGAACTGCCTGCGTGACGTCACGGTGCTCGAGAGCCGGGTCATGCGCCCACCACCCTGTGGATCATCAGTACCGACACCGCTGTGTGACTCAGGACACTAGACCCGGCGGTGCCTGCGGGCGAGGCGGGTCACGGCGCGTCATGACACGCTGGGCGGCCGTCACCTCAGCACCAGCACCCAGGGAGCACCGTGCGCGCGCAGACCCTCATCGGCATCGACCGCTTCGCCGTCGAGCAGAAGATCACCATGATGGTGAACCGGTACGAGATCCGTGCCCTCGGGCCCGACGACGAGGTCGGCGAGGTGCTCGCGGTCGCCCAGCAGAAGCGGCTGGCGTTCAAGGAGCAGGTCACCTTCTACGCCGACGAGGACCGTCGCACGCCGGTGTTCTCGTTCCGGGCCCGCCAGCGGATCGACCTCGGGGCGACCTACGACGTCACCGACGCGGACGGCACCGTGATCGGGGAGTTCGGCAAGGACTTCGGCAGGTCCCTGCTCCGCTCGACGTGGAACCTGGCCTCCGCCGGGATCACCGCCGTCGGGCGCGAGCGGAGCGCGAAGGTGGCCGTGGCGCGCCGGGCATGGGAGATGCTGCCGGTCGTCGACAGCCTGCCGTCCCCGTTCGTCTTCCACTTCGACTTCACCGACACCACCACGGGCGCGGTCGTGATGAGCTCGCAGCGGCGCCGCTCGCTGCGGGACCGCTACGTCGTCACGGTCCCGGGTGCGAGCCTCGACGGCCGGGTGGCCGCCGCGATGGCGGTGGCGCTCGACGCGCTGCAGTCCCGGTGACCGAGGCACGCCGGCCCACCCGCTGGGAGGAGCAGGTCCGGGCCAACCCGGACCACTCCCGCTGGTACGTCGAGCGGTTCCGCCAGATGGCGGCCCGCGGCGCCGACCTCGCCGGTGAGGCGCGGATGGTCGACGCCATGGTGCCGCGCGGGTCGCGGGTCCTGGACGCCGGCTGCGGGCCGGGCCGGGTGGGAGCCGAGCTCGCGGCACGCGGGCACACGGTCGTCGGCGTCGACGTCGACCCGGTGCTCGTCGCCGCCGCGCAGGAGGACCACCCGGGCGCGACGTGGCTGGTCGGCGACCTGGCGGAGCTCGACCTGCCGGCCCGCGACGTGGCCGAGGGGTTCGACGTCGTCGTCTGCGCCGGCAACGTGCTGACCTTCCTCGCACCCGGCACGGAGGTCGAGGTGCTGCGCCGGCTGCGCGCGCACCTGCGTCCCGGTGGCCGGGCCGTGATCGGGTTCGGCGCCGGCCGCGGACTGGGGTTCGACGCGTTCTTCACCCACGCCCGGTCGGCCGGCCTGACGCTCGACGTCGCGCTGTCCACGTGGGACCTGCGCCCGTTCGACGAGGGGTCGGACTTCCTGGTCGCCGTGCTGTCGGCCGGCTGAGGGCAGGCGTCGCCCCGGCCGCGCGAGCCCGCGGCGGGGCGCCCGGCGCCGGGCGCCGGGCGCCGCCACCCGCGCCCGCCGTCAGGGCAGGTCGTGGGCCATGCTCCAGATGCTCCACAGCGTGCTGCGCAGGCGACGCGGCTGCTGCAGGCAGGTCAGCACCTGGAACGCGATGTCCTCCGGCTGCAGGAACTCCTCCAGCGCCGGGTCGCCCTCGGTGCGTCCGGCGCCGATCGCGAACTCCGTGGTGACGCCCGCCGGGCACAGCGCGGTGACCCGGATGCCGTCGGCACGCAGCTCGCGGTCCAGCGCGCCGGCCAGCCCCACCTGGCCGAACTTCGTCGAGGCGTACACGGCCTCGTTGCCGTCTCCACGCAGGCCGGCGACGCTCGCGACGATGATGATGTCGCCGCCGCCGGCGCGCCGCAGCTCGGGCACCGCGGCCCGCACCGACCAGACGGTGCCGGTGAGGTTCACCTGGAGCATCCGCTCGATGTCCTCGTCGCTGCCGTCCTCGATGCCGCCGTACATCCCGATGCCGGCGTTGGCGACGAGCGTGTCGAGCTTGCCGAACCGGTCGACCGCCGCCTGCACCAGCGCGCGGTTCTGCTCCGGGTCGCGCACGTCGGTGGCCACCGCGACCGCGTGCTCGGGACCGATCTGCTCGACGAGCTCGTCCAGCCGCTCGGTCCGCCGCGCACCCAGGACGACGTCGGCGCCCGCCTCGGCGAGCATCAGGGCGGTGGAGCGTCCGATCCCGGCGCTCGCGCCGGTGATGGCCACGACGGTTCCGGTCAGGTCACGCTTCTCGTACGGCACGGGTGTCTCCTGGTGTCGGGCGGGGTGGGGGACAGGCTGCCGACGCTAGGCGGCGACGCGCGTCCGCGCCTGCCGTGGCAGCCCGGTGGCCGCGGGCGGCACCATGACGGGGTGACCGACGCCGACCCCCGGGACCCCGCCTACCCGCGCACGGCCGGGACCGCGGGCACGGTGGCCGAGCTCGACGCCCTGGTCGTGGACTGCTGCGCGTGCCCGCGGCTGGTCGCGTGGCGCGAGGAGGTCGCCGTCGTCAAGCGGGCCGCGTTCCGGGACGAGACGTACTGGGCGCGGCCGGCGCCCGGCTTCGGCGACGCGAGCGCGAGGATCCTCGTGGTCGGGTTGGCGCCCGCCGCGCACGGTGCCAACCGCACGGGGCGGATGTTCACCGGCGACCGCAGCGGGGACTTCCTGTTCGCGTCCCTGCACCGGACGGGGTTCGCCTCCCAGCCGACGTCGACCCACGCCGGCGACGGGCTCACCCTCACCGGCCTGCGGCTGACCGCGCCGGTGCGCTGCGCACCGCCGGCCAACCTGCCCAGGCCCGACGAGCGTCGCCGCTGCGGGCCGTGGCTCGGCCGCGAGCTGGAGCTGGTCGACCCGGACGTCGTCGTGGTGCTCGGCGGGTTCGGCTGGACGGCGCTGCTCGCGACGCTCGCCGAGCAGGGGTGGGTGGTCCCCCGCCCGCGCCCGCGCTTCGGCCACGGCGCCGAGGTGACGCTCACCGGTCCGGGTGCGCGCACCCTGACGCTGCTGGGGTGCTTCCACGTCAGCCAGCAGAACACCTTCACGGGCCGGCTGACCCCGGCGATGCTCGACGCCGTCCTCGTCCGGGCACGCGACCTCGCGGGGCTCGCGGGGCTGTGAGGCCGGCCTGACGGGGCGGTGAGCGCGCTGTGACGTTGGACCGTTCGGGTGACATCCGATCGGGTCGTGGGCATCGTCTCAGTCCTCGTCTGCTCCATCCCCGTGGTCGACATCGTGTCGATCGTCGGGGGCATCGTCGCCCTCGTCCTCGGCATCGTCGCCCTGCGCACGCTCGCCCCCGGTGTGACCGGCAAGGGCATGGCGGTCACGGGCATCGTGCTCGGGGTCGTCTCGGTGGTCGTGGCCGTCATCGTGTCGGTGGTCCTCGTGATGGCCATCGGCGACGCCGTCCGCAGCGGCGAGCTCGACCACAGCTCACCATCGACGCCGACGGCGAGCTGGACATCGCCTACGCCGCCGAGTAGTCCGGCGCGCACCGGCGGCGGCTGGACCCGGCCGCCGCCGGCCGCCAGGGTGGGGCGTGCGCGGGCGCGCACCGACGACCGGAGGTCACCCATGAGCCACACCGATCCGCAGCACCCCTCGTCCGACGACTCCTCGGCGACCCCGTCCGGGTCGAGCCCGTACGGGTCGACGTACGGGTCCTCGGCGTACGGGTCGTCGCAGGACGCGTCCCCCGGGTACGGCCAGCAGGGCGGTGGGTGGCCGGTGGACCCGGCACCGGCACGGCCCAGCGGTCTGGCGGTCGCGGCGCTCGTGGTCGGGATCGTCTCCCTGCTGGTCTGCTGGGTCCCGGTGGTCAACGCCGTCTCCATCGTCGGCGGCATCGTCGCCGTGGTCCTCGGCATCCTCGCCCTGCGCAAGCTGACCGCGGGCCGGCCCGGCAAGGGCTTCGCGGTCACCGGCATCGTGCTCGGTGCGGTGTCCGCCCTGGTCGCGATCGCCATCTGGGTCGTCCTGGCGTTCGCCGTCGCCGGTCTGGAGGAGGGCGACCTGGACTCGGGCGTCGTCGACGACGCCTCCGCCGCCCAGCACGCGGTCGTCGCCCCGCGGTAGCCGGCGGCGGCTGCCCCGGGCGGCGGCGCCCGGGGTGGGGCGTCGGCGGGCGCGTCGTCGGGCGAGGTCAGGCGTCGTCGGACGACCCCGGGCCGAGCCGGGGCCGGGGCGGCGCCCCGAGACGCCGGGCCTCACGCTCGGGCCAGCCGGCCGGGATCCACCCGCCGGACGCCAGCTGCGGGTGGGCCGGGTGCCGCGCGAGGCACCACAGCACGAAGGCGAGCTCGGCCCAGTCCGACCGGATGATCCAGCTCACCGGTCCCTGCTCGGAGCGGCCCCGCAGGTGCACCGCGCCGGGAGCGGCCAGCTCCATGCTGTCCACGTGCGGCCAGGCCCACGGCAGCAGGGCGTGGCCCGTGTCGAGGTAGACGCCGTGGGTGGAGACGAAGGCGGTCCCCGCCGCGTCGACGACCCAGCGTGGCACCGCGTCCTCGGCGGCGGCCTGCCGCCGGTTGCGGTCGGCCAGCGCCCGGTAGCCGGCGACCGCCGCGGTCGCGGCCAGGCCGCCGCGGCCGGCGGCGAAGAAGAACCCCCGTCCGCCCGACTGGACGGTGCCGTCGCCGATCGGGCGGAAGGTGAGCAGCTGGAACGGGCCGCGCGCGAGGACCCGCTCGCCGCCGTCGACGGCGCCGAGCCCGGGCGGGAAGGTGGTCGGCACGTGCGGGAGCGTCTCGGGGCGGCCGTCCGCCAGCGACTGCAGCATCGCGCGGGTGTGCCAGATGGCGGCGTCGTGGTCGCTGTACTGCGGTCCGTCGTCCATCGGCGCCTCCTGTCCGGGTCGCAGGAGTCAAACCCGGCACGCACCCGGCGTCCACCCGCGGGCCGCCGCCGCGGGTGCGCGTCACCCGGATGGCCCTGCCGCCGCCGCCTCGGCGGTCAGCGCACCGCGGTCAGCGCATCGGGTGCCAGCGGTTGCCCCAGCGCCGGGTGACCCGGCTCGTCTCGACCACGACGAGCTCCCCGACCCGCGCGACGACGGCCCGGCCGACGTGGGCGGCCGTGAGGTCGTCCGGCGCCTCGTAGCGGACGGTGATCCGGGGCTGACCGCGCACGACCTCGACGGTGCCGGCCTCCACGGTGGTGTGCTCGGCCGCCGCGTCGGTGGCCGCCGGCAGGACGGTGGCCGGGTCGGTGCCGCGGTGCAGCGTCCCCGGCACCAGCAGGACGCGGTAGGACGGCACCGGGTGAGCCTACGGCGGCGGTCAGCCGCTGACGCTCGGCCCCGCCTCCTCGGGCGTCAGCACGAGCACGCACCGCCGCTCACGTCGCATCGCGGCCCGGTACTCGTCCCAGTCGTCGTGCTCGCCGGCCGCTCGCCGGTAGTACTCCACGAGCAGGTCCATGGCGTGGGGCAGCGACACGACCTCGACGGTGCCGGTCAGCTGGACCCACGGTCCGAAGAAGCGCCCGGAGAGCACGCACACCGACGCCCGCGGGTGCCGCCGGACGTTGCGGGTCTTGACGGCGGTCTCCCGCGTGCTGATCAGCAGCCGGCCGGCGTCGTCGGCCACGACGAGGACCGGGGACTGCTGGGCGTCGCCGGTGCGGCGGCGGGTGGCCAGGACCGCGTGGCCGTTGCTGCGGACGAAGTCCAGCGCGTCGTCGATGGTCATCGGTCAGGCGTACCACGGCACGCTCCGGGGCGGGGCGGCACGAGGCGGCGGGAAGAGCGGGACGCCGGCTGGGGTTGCCCACCGGCATGAGAGCCATCGCCTACTCCCGCTACGGCGGCCCCGACGTCCTCGAGCTCATGGAGCTGCCCGACCCCAAGGTGGGCCCCGACTCGGTCCTCGTCCGGGTCCGCGCGACGTCCGTCAACCCGGTCGACTGGAAGGTCCGCGAGGGCTACCTCGACGGCCTGATGGACGCCGTCTTCCCGGTCGTCCCCGGCTGGGACGTGGCCGGCGTCGTCGAGCGGGTCGGGCTGGACACCCCCGAGCTCGCCGTCGGCGACGAGGTCTACGGGTACGTCCGCAAGGACGTCGTCGGCGGCGGGACGACGGCCGAGCTGGTCGCCGCGCCGGTGCGCACGCTCGCACCCAAGCCGCGGTCGCTGTCGTTCGAGGAGGCCGCCGCGGTGCCGCTCGCCGGGCTGACCGCGTACCAGGCGCTGCGGCGCCTGGACGTGGGTGAGGGCGACACGGTGCTGGTCCACAACGCGGCGGGCGGCGTCGGCACGTTCGCCGTCCAGATCGCCCGCGCCTGGGGGGCCCGGGTCATCGGGACCGCGTCCCCGGCCCGGCACGACTTCGTGCGCGAGCTCGGCGCCGAGCCCGTCCCGTACGGCGACGGCATGGTCGACGCCGTCCGCGCGCTCGCCCCCGAGGGGGTCGAGGTCGTCGCGGACTTCGTCGGCGGCGGCGTCGCGCAGACGACGCCCGAGGTCGGGACGGCCGACGTGCGGCTCGGGTCGGTCGCCGATGCGGAGGTGTCCCGGCTCGGTGGCACGAACTTCTGGGTGCGACCGGACTCGGCCGACCTCGCGGCGCTCGGCGAGCTCATCGACCAGGGCCGGGTGACGGTCCAGGTGGCGCAGGTGTTCGGGCTGGAGGACGCCGCCGCGGCGCACGAGCTCAGCGCGACCGGGCACGTGCAGGGCAAGGTCGTCATCCGGGTGGACTGACGCCGCTGGACGCGGCGGTCGGTCCTTCCAGTGGCCCGCGGGATCCGTTCACCGCGGGCCACCGGAATCTGTGGGCGGCGCCGCCGGTGGGGCCGCGCCGGGCGCGGCTCAGCCGCCGGTGATCTGCGCCGCCGAGGCGCCGGTCAGACGGGAGACGACGGCGACGGCGTCGTCCCAGTACCTCGTGTAGTGGTGGGGGTCGGCGTTGCGCTGGACGGCGTGCGCCACCTGGGTCGGTGACATGGCGTCGCGGTCACCGACCCGCTGGAGCGCGGTGAAGAAGCTCGTCGCGCTCGCCGTCGGGTCCATCCGCTGGGCGAGCGTCCCCCAGGCGCCGTTGTCCCGCTGCTGGAACAGGCCGCGGCTGTCCGGGCCGGCCTTGTCGCCGTGGTCGAGCACCTTCAGCGACGACTCACCCATCGCGGTCATCACGCCGATGGTCTGGTCGCGCAGGGACAGCCCCAGCCGCGCGCCGGCAGCCAGGATCGCCGCCGCGTTGTCGAGCTGGGCGCCGCTGTACCCGCCGACGGGAGCCGACGACGTGGGGCGGGACACCTCGGTGGCGAGGGCGGCGGCGAACTGCGACCCGGACGTGGCGGCCGAGGTCGTGCTCGGCGCCGTGGTGGACCGCAGGACGGCCGCCGAGGCGACCGGCTGCGGGCGCAGCGACGCCAGGGTGCTCTGGATCATCGAGATCCGGTTCTCGATCGCGGCGATGCCGTCCACGCGTTGCCTCCCTCCGGCGTCCAGTCCGTCCCTGTCATCGGCAGCCGGGACCGGGTGCTGAGCCTTCGCGTGGACGGCCTCGCGGGCGGCGCCTCACACGACGTCGTCGCAGCCGTCCTCGTGCGGCAGCAGGGGGCGCAGCCACACGTCGTAGCGGACGCCGCCCTGCTCGTACAGCGTCGCCGAGCTCGTCCCGGCCACCGCCTCGCGCAGGGTGCCGGCGTCGTCGCCGTCGACGAGCACGCACTGCTCGGCGTCGGCCAGCGGCAGGTCGAGCGGCCACGGCAGCACCTCGCGCTGCAGCCCGTCGTCGGGAGCCGGCACCGTGCCGGCGGCGTCCTGGTCCTCGGCGGACGGCGTCTCGGGCGGGGCGTCACCGGGCTCCGGGGTGGGCGCAGGTCGGGCCATGACCGCGAAGGCGTCCAGGGGGTACGGCTCACCCTCGCCGGACGTCCCGACCAGCTCGTGCGCGCGTGCAATGAAGGCAGCGAGCTCGGCGCGGGCCGACCGCTCGTCCTCGGTGAGGCCCGGGAGCAGCTCGTCGCCGGGCCGCGGCTCGTCCGGCAGGGCGTCGTCGGTGCCCGCATCGGCGCCCTCGTCGGTGCCCTCGGTCGTGCCCTCGGTCGTGGCGGGCACCGGCTCGGCCGGCGCCGCGCCGTCGCCGATGCCGAGCGCCTCGGCGGAGTGCACGAACTCGCGCCCGTCGACCCGCAGGGTCACGAACGTCGTCGGGGCGTCCGCGACCGGCGGCTGCCCGTAGTCGCCGGCGGCGTCGAGCAGACCGGCCTCGCGGGCCGCAGCGATCAGGGCCTCGACGTCGGCGTCGGAGAGGTCGTGCCGCACGAGGTTGGGCAGCGCCGGGGGCGGGTAGATGAGGATCTGCGGCCCGTGCGCGATCGCCTCGCCGTCGGCGTACACCGTCAGCTCGGGGACGCTCGCGAAGTCGGTGCCCATCAGGACGAAGCCCCCGCTGCGCTCGATCTGCAGCAGCGGGAGGTCGGCGGCCACCACCTCGCCGGCCGGGTCACCGCTCGGGTCCGGCGTCGTCGGGGACCCGACCCCGTCGACGTCGGCGCACCCCGCCAGGACCACAGCGGCCGCCACGGCGGAAGCCGCACCCAGCCGTCGTGGCCGCCGTCGACCCTGGACCGCGGCGCCTCGCCGGGCCTGCGTGCCGTGGATCCGTCGCGCGTGCATCGCGTCCTCCTCGTCTCGCCACCGGACGTCCGCCGGTCCGGTGGGCCGTGTGGTGGGCCGTCTGCTGCCGGGCGCCGCCGGCGAGTGCCGTGGCGCGCGCCCACCTCGTACGTGTCCCCACCGGGCACGTCCTTGCACCCTCAGGGGGTGCGGATCGTGACGCCGTCGTACCGTGTGGTGCGCCGGCCCGGACGTGCACGCCCCGTCCGTGCGGCCCTGAGCACCGAGAGAAGGCACTCCCCTGAGCACCGCCGACACCACGACGGCAGCCGACGGCGTCGGCTTCCGCTCGACCCGTGGCCCGATCCTCATCGCGATCATGATGACCACCAGCCTGGTCGCCATCGACTCCACGATCCTGGCCACCGCGGTCCCCACGATCGTCGCGGACCTCGGCGGGTTCACGAGCTTCCCGTGGCTGTTCTCCATCTACCTGCTCACCCAGGCCGTCTCGGTCCCGATCTACTCCAAGCTCGCGGACACCGTCGGCCGCAAGCCGGTGATCCTGTTCGGCGTCGGGCTGTTCCTGCTCGGCTCGGTGCTGTGCGGGTTCGCGTGGTCGATGCCGGCGCTGATCGCGTTCCGCGCCGTGCAGGGGCTGGGCGCCGGCGCGGTGCAGCCGATGGCGATCACCATCGCCGGGGACATCTACACGGTGGCCGAACGCGCCAAGGCGCAGGGCTACATGGCCAGCGTGTGGGCGATCTCCGCGGTGGTCGGGCCGACCCTCGGCGGGTTCTTCTCGGAGTTCCTGACCTGGAACTGGATCTTCTTCGTCAACATCCCGCTGTGCCTGCTCGCGGCATGGCTGCTGGTCAAGCACCTGCATGAGACGGTCGAGCGGGAGAAGCACCGCATCGACTGGCTCGGCGGGTCCCTGCTCACCGTGGGGGTCAGCCTGCTCATCCTGGCGCTGCTCGAGGGCGGCACCGCGTGGGCATGGGACTCGCCGATCAGCATCGGGGCGCTGGTGACCGCCGTCGCGCTGCTGACCGTGTTCGTGCTGGTCGAGCGACGTGCGGTCGAGCCGGTCCTGCCGCTGTGGGTGCTGCGCCGCCGGCTGCTGGTCGCGACCGCGATGATCAGCATCGGCGTCGGCGTGGTGCTCATCGGGCTGACGTCGTACGTGCCGACGTTCCTCGAGGCGCTGCTCGGCGTCTCGCCGCTCGTCTCGGGGCTCACGCTGGCCATGCTGACGATCGGCTGGCCCATCGCCGCGACGTTGTCCGGCCGCATCTACCTGCGCATCGGGTTCCGCTCGACCGTGCTGATCGGCGCGTCCCTCGTCGTGGTCGCCACGGGTGCGCTCGCGCTGATCTCGGGGTCCCCGTCGGTCGTCTCCGTGGGGGTGTGCTGCTTCGCGATCGGGCTCGGCATGGGTCTGGTCGCCTCCCCCAGCCTCATCGCGGCGCAGTCGAGCGTCGGGTGGGGCGAGCGCGGCATCGTCACCGGGGCGAACATGTTCGCCCGCTCGGTCGGCAGCGCCGTCGGGGTCGCCGTCCTCGGGGCGATCGTCAACGCCCGGCTCGACGGCGCGGAGGCCATGACGGAGCCGGAGCTGTTCGGCGACGCCGTCACGGGGGTGTTCGTGTCGGTGGTCGGGGTGGCGCTGGCGGTGGTGCTCGCTGGGCTGCTCATGCCGAAGGGCGAGCGCGCCGACGCGTGACCCGGGCTGCGGTCACCGAGGGCCGGCCATGTCGGACGCCCCAGGTAGCGTGCCCGCGAGGCGTCGACGACACCGCTGGAGGGGGGCACCGTGCTCAGGCTGCACCGTTCGGAGCGTGCGGACGCACTGGTGACGCCGCTGGCCGACGTCCTGGCGCACGCCCCCGCCGACCCGTTCGCGGTGGACGTCGTCGCGGTGCCCACCCGTGGCGTCGAGCGCTGGCTGGCCCAACGGCTGTCGCACCGCCTGGGTGCCGGCCCCGGGACCGGTGCGCGCCCCGAGGGCGGCATCGCGGCCGCGATCCGGTTCGACTCCCCCGGCCGCCTGCTCGACGACGTGGTCAACGCGGCGCTCGGCACCGGGCACACCGCCGACGACGACCCGTGGTCCCGTGACCGGCTCACCTGGCACCTGCTCGACGTGGTCGACGCCTGCGCGGGCGAGCCGTGGTGCCGTCCCCTGGGCCGGCACCTGGGCGTGGACGGGGCCCCCGACGACGTCCGCCGGGGCCGGCGCCTGCAGGCGGCCGCGCACCTCGCCGGCCTGTTCACCTCGTACGCGACCCAGCGCCCCGAGCTGCTCACCGCGTGGGCGGGCGGCCGCGACGAGGACGGCACCGGCCGGCCGGTGCCCGGGGACCTCGCCTGGCAGGCCGAGCTGTGGCGGCGGGTGCGGTCCAGGATCGGCACCGCGAGTCCCGCCGAGCGCCTGGACGAGGTCGTCCGACGCCTGCACGACGACCCGGGCGCCGTGGACCTGCCCGACCGCGTCTCGGTGTTCGGCGCCACCCGGCTCGCGGAGGCACGGCTGCGCGTGCTGGTCGCGCTCGGCGGGCACCGTGACGTGCACCTGTGGTTGCCGCACCCGTCCCCCGCGCTGTGGGACGCGGTGCGGCGGTCGGCACCGCCCCCCGGTGCCGGCCTGCGGCGCGGCGCGCTGCCCGCCGTGGCCCGGCACCCGCTGCTGGCCTCGATGGCCCGGGACGTCACCGAGCTGGAGCTGCGGCTGGCGACAGCCGGCACGGCGGGTAGCCCGGTCGGCACGACGGGCGCGGCGGCCGGGGCAGGCACGACGGGCGCGGCGGGCGACACCCACCACGCGCCGCCCGAGCCGCCCGCCACCCTGCTCGGCGCCCTGCAGCGCCGGCTGCGCGACGACACGCCGGACGCCGACCCGCACGTCCTGGACCCGGCCGACCGCAGCGTGCAGGTGCACGCCTGCCACGGTCGCTCGCGCCAGGTGGAGGTGCTCCGCGAGGCGCTCATCGGGCTGTTCGACGCCGACCCGTCACTCGAGCCCCGCGACGTCATCGTCCTGTCGCCCGACATCGAGGCGGTCGCCCCCCTGGTCGCGGCGACGTTCGGCGTCGTCCCCGACGACCCGTCCGGCGACGACGTGCACCCGGGGCACCGGCTACGGGTGCGGCTCGCCGACCGGTCCCTGCGCCAGACGAACCCGCTGCTGTCGCTGCTGAGCCGCCTGCTGGAGATGGCCGACGGCCGGGTGACCGCGTCCGACGTGGTCGACCTCGCCGGCAGCGACCCGGTTCGTGGCCGCTTCCGGTTCGGCGACGAGGCCGTCGACCGGATCCGCGAGTGGGCGGTCGAGGCCGGGGCACGGTGGGGCGAGGACCGCGCGCGGCGCGAGCGGTTCGGCCTCGGCGCCGTCGCGCAGGGCACCTGGCAGACCGCGCTCGACCGCATCCTGCTGGGCGCCGCGATGGCGGACGAGGACCAGCGCTACGTCGCCTCGGCCCTCCCGCTCGACGACGTCGACAGCACCGACGTCGAGCTGGCCGGGCGCCTCGCCGAGCTGGTCGACCGGCTCGCCGAGGTGCTCGCCGAGCTCGACGGCGCCCAGCCGGCCGCACGGTGGCTCGACACCCTGGACCGGGCGCTGGACCTGCTCGGTGGCACCGCGCCCGCGGACCTGTGGCAGGCGGTGGAGGCCCGCGCCGTGCTCGACGACGTCCGGCGGGCCGCGGGAGCCTCCGGCGACCCCGCGCTGCGGTTGCCGGACGTGCGCGCCCTGCTGGCCCGCCGACTGCAGGGCCGCCCCACCCGGGCCGGCTTCCGCACCGGGGCGCTGACCATGTGCTCGATGGAGCCCATGCGTGCGGTGCCGCACCGGGTCGTGGTGCTGCTCGGCATGGACGACGGCGCCTTCCCGCGCGGCACCCGCGTCGACGGCGACGACCTCCTGCTGCGCGACCCCCTGGCGGGTGAGCGGGACCGGCGCGGCGAGGACCGCCAGCTGTTCCTCGACGCGGTCGCCGCGGCGACCGGTCACCTGGTGGTCCTGTACTCGGGGGCCGACGAGCGGACCGGCGCGCTGCGGCCCCCGGCCGTCCCGGTCGGTGAGCTGCTGGACGCGCTCGACCTCGCCGCGGAGGTGCCCGGTGGAGGTTCGGTCCGGGACCGGGTGCTGGTGCGTCACCCGCTGCAGACCGTGGACGAGCGCAACTTCACGCCCGGAGCGCTCGGGGCGCCGAGACCGTTCAGCTACGACGCCGTCGCGCACCGCGCCGCGCGCGCCGCACGCGCGGCGCGAGCTGCACCGGGCCCGTTCCTCGACGCCCCGCTGGCCCCGGACCAGGACCTGCGGGCCGACCTGGACCTGGACGACCTCGTGCGGGACCTCGAGCACCCGGTCCGCGCGTTCCTGCGGCGCCGGCTCGGCCTGTCGCTGCCGGCCGAGGCGGACGACGTCGACGACCGGTTGCCGCTCGCGGTGGACCCGCTGACGCGCTGGGGCATCGGGGACCGGCTGCTGACGGCGGCGCTGGCCGGGGTGGACCCCGACCGCGCGCGGGAGGCGGAGCTGCGCCGCGGCGAGCTGCCGCCCCGTCGCCTGGGCGGCGCCGTGCTGGACGACGTGCGCCACCACGTCGACCCGATCGCCGACGTGGCCCGCCACCACCTCGGCACGCCGGCGCGGGTCGTGGACGTGACGATCACCCTCGCCGACGGGCGGGAGGTGAACGGGTCGGTCCCCGGCGTGCGGGGCGACGTCCTGCTGCGGCCGGTGTTCTCCAGGCTGCGCCCGAGGTACCGGCTGCGGGCTTGGGTGCAGCTGCTGGCGCTGAGCGCGGGCAGCGGCTCGGAGGGCTTCCGTGCGGTGACCGTCGGCCAGTCGGCCACGACCAGCTCGCGGGCGACCGTCGCGACCATGACCGCGCCCCCGCCCGAGCAGGCGCGCGTGCTGCTCGCGGGGCTGGTCGCGCTGCGGGACGCCGCCCTCGACGAGCCGCTGCCGCTGCCGGTCGCGGCGAGCTACACCTACGCGCGTGACCGTGCCGGTGGCGACCTCGAGGAGCAGGCGCTGCTGGGTGCCGCGCGTCAGTTCGTCGACGCCTACGAGCACCTCGACGACCACCACGCGTACGTGTGGGGTGACCGGGTGCGGCTGGACGACCTGCTCGGTGCCCGGCCCACCGCCACCGAGCACTCCTGGTGGCCCGACGAGGGCACCCGGTTCGGAGCGCTGGCACGGCGGCTGTGGCAGCCCGTCGTCACCCACGAGACCACGGAGACGGTGTGAGCACCGCCCCGGCCGGCGCCGCGATCGCGACGTCCGTCTTCGACGTGTGCGGGCCGCTGCCGTCCGGCACCACGGTGCTCGAGGCGAGCGCCGGCACGGGCAAGACCTTCACCATCGCGGCGCTGGCGACCCGGTACGTCGCCGAGGGCCACGCCGAGCTCTCCGACCTCATGCTGGTCACCTTCGGGCGCGCGGCGACGTCGGAGCTGCGTGACCGGGTCCGCGACCGGCTGGTCACCACCGAACGGGCCCTGCGTGACCCCGACGCCGCACGGTCGTCCGACGCCCTCGTGCGCCACCTCGCGGCCGGAGGCGACGACCAGCGCGTGCGGCGCCGGCGCCGCCTGACCACCGCGCTGGCCCAGTTCGACGCCGCCACGATCGCGACCACGCACGGGTTCTGCCAGCAGATGCTCGGGGCGCTGGGTACCGCGGGTGACGTGGATGCCGACGCGGTCCTGGTGCCCGACATCGCCGACCTCGTGGACGAGGTCGTCGACGACCTGTACGTGCGCGCGTACGCGGCGAGCCGGCCGGCGCTCACGGTCGACGACGCCCGTCGGACCGCCCGCACGGCGGTCTCCGACCACGACGCCGAGCTGCGCCCGCCGGACGCCGAGCCGGCGTCCGAGGCCTCGCACCGGGTCCGGCTGGCCGGGGCCGTGCGGGCCGAGCTGGCGCGGCGCAAGCGGGCCCGGCGGGTGCTCGACTACGACGACCTGCTCGTCCTGCTGCGCGACGCGCTGGTGCACCCGGTGACCGGGCCCGCCGCGGTGGAGCGCGTGCGGTCCCGCTACCGCGTGGTCATGGTGGACGAGTTCCAGGACACCGACCCGGTCCAGTGGGAGATCCTGCGCGCCGCCTTCCACGGGCACCGAACCCTGGTGCTCATCGGCGACCCCAAGCAGGCCATCTACGCCTTCCGGGGCGCGGACGTGGTGACCTACCTGCGCGCGCTCGGCGAGGCCGACACCGTCCAGACGCTGGGCCGCAACTGGCGCAGCGACGAGGCCGTGCTGGACGGGCTCGCGGCCGTGCTGGGGCCGACGGCTCTGGGCGACCCGCGGATCGTGGTGCGGCCGGTGGACGCCGAGCACCGCGAGCGCCGGCTCGACGGCGGGCCGCCGGTGCGGCTGCGGCAGGTGACCCGGGCCTCCCTCGGTGTCACGGGCGTGCGCAACCCCAAGGTCGGCGCCGTCCGCGACCTGATCTACGCGGACGTCGCGGCGCAGGTCGTGGCGTCGCTGAGCACGACCCGGCTGCGCGACGGCGACGGCTGGCGACCGCTGCGCCCGGGCGACGTCGCCGTGCTCGCCCGCCGCAACGCCGACGCGTCCGCCATCCGCGCCGCGCTGGCCGACGCCGGGGTGCCCGCCGTCGAGTCCGGGGTGTCCAGCGTGTTCACCGCGCCCGCGGCGCGGCACTGGCTGGCGGTGCTGACGGCCCTGAGCCAGCCTGGCCACTCGGGCCGGGTCGCCGCCGCGGCGCTCACCGTGTTCGTCGGCTGGACGGCGCGGGACCTCGCCCAGGCCTCCGACGCCGACCGGGACGTGCTGGCCGACCGGCTGCGGACCTGGGCGCACGTCCTCGACGAGCAGGGCGTCGCCGCGCTGCTGGAGCGGTCGAGCGCCGAGGGGCTGACCGAGCGGCTGCTGCGCACGACGACGGGTGAGCGGATGCTCACCGACCTGCGCCACATCGGGCAGGCGCTGCACGAGGCGGCGATCGCCGGTCGGATGGGTACCGTCGCGTTGACCGAGTGGCTCCGGACCCGCGTGGCCGAGGCGGAGACGGACTACGCCGAGGAACGCAGCCGACGTCTGGACACCGATGCCGCCGCGGTGCAGGTGGTCACGGTCCACGCCAGCAAGGGCCTGGAGTTCCCGGTGGTCCACGTGCCGTTCGCGTGGGACCGCTACGTCGACAAGAACCCGGCCCAGCTGAGGTACCACGACCACGACGGCACCCGGCTGCTGCACCTGGGCGGGCCGGGGTCCCCGGGCTACGACGACGCCCGCAGCCGGCACGTCGCCGAGGAGTTCGGCGAGGACCTGCGCATCGCCTACGTCGCGCTGACCCGCGCCGCCTCGCAGGTCGTCGTCTGGTGGGCGCCGTCGACCAACAGCGCCTCCGCTCCGCTGACCCGGCTGCTGCTCGGTGGGCACGGCCCGGGGGCGGAGCCGCCGCACGCCGTCAGGCTCCCCGACGACGACGCCGTGGCGACCGCGCTGGGGGCCGTCGCGGCGCGCTCCGCGGGGTCGGTCCGGCACGAGGTCGTCGAGGTACCGGTCCCGCCCGCGCACTGGGACCCCCCGACGGCCGACCGACCGACGCTGGCCGTCGGCAGCCTGACCCGGGGGCTCGACCCGACGTGGCGCCGCACGTCGTACTCGGGGCTGACCGCGGCCGCGCACGACGCGTCGGTGTCCACCGAGCCGGAGGTGACCGGGGTCCGGGACGAGCCGGGGTCCGATGCCGGTCCGGGGTCGGTCGTGCCGCTGCCCGGGACGGACGGCGCGGCGGAGTACGGGACCGCCGAGGACGGTGCAGCCTCGGACGGTGCGGCGCAGGAGGCACGCCTGCGCGGGGTGCCGTCGCCGATGAGCGACCTGCCCGGCGGCACGACGTTCGGGACGCTCGTGCACGAGGTGCTCGAGCACGTCGACACCGGCACGGGCGACCTCGCTGCCGAGCTCGGGCGGCACTGCCGTGAGGCGTCGCTGACCCGGGGCCTGGGTGTGCAGCCCGACGCCCTGGCCGCCGCGCTGCTGCCGGTCATGTCGACGCCGCTGGGCCCGGCCGCCGACGGGCGGACCCTGGGCGAGATCTCACCGGCCGACCGGCTCGCGGAGCTCGTCTTCGAGCTGCCGCTCGCGGGCGGGGACGAGCCGCGCGCCGGCGCCGCGACGCTGCGCGCGGTCGGCGACCTGCTGCGCCGGCACCTCCCGGCCGACGACCCGTTCGCGGCGTACGCCGACCGCCTCACCGGTCCCGGCATGCCCACCGAGCCGCTGCGCGGGTACCTCACCGGGTCGATCGACGCCGTCCTGCGGATCCGACCCGACCACGACGGTGACGTCCGGTACGTCGTCGTGGACTACAAGACGAACCGGCTGGCGCCGGTCGCCGAGCCCGTCACCGCCTGGCACTACCGACCGCAGGCCATGGTGGCGGCCATGATCGACGCGCACTACCCGCTGCAGCTCCTGCTCTACTCCGTGGCGCTGCACCGGTTCCTGCGGTGGCGGCAGCCCGGGTACGACCCGGACCGCCACCTGGGCGGCGGCCTGTACCTGTTCGTCCGCGGGATGGCCGGACCGACGACCCCCGTCGTCGACGGCCTGCCGTGCGGGGTCCTGGGCTGGCGGCCACCGACCGCGCTCGTGGTCGAGCTGTCGGCGCTGATCGACGGGGGCACGCCGTGAGCGGCACGGCACCGGGGCCGGGAGCGGTCGACGCCCGTCTGGCGACCCGGGCCGGCGGGCTGCTGGCGACCTTCAACCGGGCCGGCGTGCTCGACTCCGCCGACGTGCACGTGGCCCAGCGGCTGGGGCGCCTGACCGGCGAGGACGACGACCGCGTGCTGCTCGCCGTGGCCCTGACCGTGCGGGCCGTCCGCGCCGGCTCGGTGTGCCTGGACCTCGACGAGGTGGAGCAGCTCGCGGTCGCCGACGCCGAGGACGCCGGGGACACGGCGCCGTCCGGACCGGTGGGGCCCGCCGACCAGGATCTGCCGTGGCCGGCCCCCACCGCGTGGCGCGCCGCGGTCGCCGCCAGCCCCCTGGTCGCCGTCGGTATGGACGGGCCCGACGACCGGCCCGCGCGATGGGTGGGCGACCGGCTGTACCTGGACCGCTACTGGCGCCACGAGCAGGTGGTCCGTCGGGAGGTCGACGGCCGGCTCCGGGCCGCGCCACTCGCGGTCCCGCCCGACCGGCTCGCCGAGGCGGCACGCCGCCTCTTCCCGGGTGCACCCGGCGCCGACGGCAGCCGGCAGCGGCTGGCTGCGACGACCGCGGCGCTCAGCCGGGTCACCGTGCTCACCGGCGGTCCCGGCACCGGCAAGACCACGACGATCGCGCGGCTGCTGGCGGTGCTGCACGACGTCACCGACGCGCCGCTGCGGGTGGCGCTCGCCGCGCCCACCGGCAAGGCGGCGGCCCGGCTGCAGGAGGCGGTCGGCGAGGTGGTCGACGCCATGGAGCCGACCGACCACCGACGCGTGGGGACACCGTCGGCGACCACGCTGCACCGGCTGCTCGGCTGGCGACCCGGGTCGTCCACGAGGTTCCGGCACGACGCCGACCATCGGCTGCCGCACGACGTGGTCGTGGTCGACGAGACGTCGATGGTGTCGCTGCCGCTCATGGCACGGCTGCTCGAGGCGCTGCGCCCCGACGCCCGGCTGGTCCTGGTCGGCGACCCCGACCAGCTCGCGTCGGTCGAGGCGGGGGCCGTGCTCGGCGGCCTGGTGCGCCGACCCCCGGCCGCCGACGGTCTGCCCGACCGGCTCCGCGCCGTGCTCGGCGCCGACGTCCCGCACGACCCCGAGGCGGTGCGGGCCCTGCGCAACGGCGTCGTCCGGCTCACCGAGACGTACCGGTACGGCATGGAGCTCGGCGCGCTCGCCGAGGCGATCCGGCGCGGCGACCCCGACGCCGCCGTGGACGTCCTGCGCGCCGGGTCGGCCACGGTCGAGCTGGTCCAGACCGGGGACCGGCTCACCGAGGCCGACGTCGCGGGCGTGCGTGCGGACGTCGTCGCGGCGGGTACCCGGCTCACGGCCGCGGCCCGGGCCGGCGACGCCGCCGGCGCGCTGCACGCGCTCGAGGACCATCGGCTGCTGCTGGCGCACCGGCACGGTCCGGCCGGCGTCGGACGCTGGGCGGCGCTCGCCCGGGGGTGGGTGTCCGAGGCGGTCGGCGGGCCGGACGACCAGGCGTGGCCACCGGGACTGCCGCTGCTGGTCACCGCGAACGACCGGGACACGGGTCTGTACAACGGCGACACCGGCGTGGTGGTCGCGGACGGCGCCGGCGGCAGCGTGGTGGCGTTCGGCAACCCTGCCGAGCCGCACCTCGTGCGGCCGCACCGGCTCCCGGCCGTGCAGCCGGTGCACGCCATGACGGTCCACCGCGGCCAGGGCAGCCAGTTCCGCCGGGTCTGCGTGCTCCTGCCGCCGGAGTCCTCACCGCTGCTCACCCGGGAGCTGCTGTACACGGCGGTGACCCGCGCCCGCGAGCACGTGCGCGTGGTGGGCTCCGAGGCGGCGGTCCGCGCGGCGATCGCCCGTCCGGTGCGGCGCGCGAGCGGGCTGCAGGACCCGCTCACCGGGCCGTGATCCCGGCGGCACGCCCGGTCGGCCTCAGCGCGGCGTCTGCTGGTGGGAGGCCATCCGCCAGCCGTCGTCGGTGCGGACGTAGAGGCTGGCGAACAGGGCGGAATAGGTGTGCTCGCCGCGACGCGCTCGGCCGCCGTAGTGCACCAGCGCCGTCCCCGGGGCCGGCTCCAGCACGGCGAGGTCCTCGAGGTCGTACCAGTCCCACGCCGGCCCGCCCATGGAGGCCACCACCTGCGCCCGATCGGTGAGCACCGTGCCACCCGGCAGCAGCATCACCACCCGGTCGGCGAGGACCGCGTCGTAGTGCGCGGTCGCCGCGTCGGCGCCGCTCGTCAGCGCCCGCCAGCCCGCACGCTCGAGGGCGACCGGGTCGTCCTGCGGACCCGCACTCGGGCCGGCCGGGCCTGCGCCAGGCGTGGGAGGGGCTGCTCCACCGGACATCGTCGTCCTCCTCGTCATGAACTGGCCCTCATGGACCCGTCGTCAGGGGGCCGTCGTCAGGGGGCCGTCGCCGTCACGGCCGCCCGGTCGTCACGGCCCGGCGCCACCCCGTCACGATGGTGGACCGTGCAGCAGGCCGAGGTCGAGGGCCCGCAGCACCGCGCGGGTGCGGTCCCGGACCCCGAGCTTGAGCAGCACCGCGGTGACGTGGTTCTTCACCGTCCCGGGAGCGAGGTGCAGGGCGGAGCCGATCTCGTTGTTGGACAGTCCCGCGGCGACCAGCCGCAGGACGTCGAGCTCGCGCGTGGTCAACGGGTCGGGCCGGTCGAAGCCCTCCACCGGCCCGGACCGGCCCGCGGACACCGCACGCAGCAGCCGGTCCGTGAGCGCCGGCTGCAGCAGCGTGCCGCCCGACGCCAGCGTGCGGACCGCCCCGAGCAGCTGCTCGAGCGTGACGTCCTTGAGCAGGTAGCCGCGGGCGCCGGCCCGGACGGCACGGAGCACGAGCTCGTCGTCGTCGAAGGTGGTCAGCACCAGGACCGGCACCGTCAGCCCGCGGTCCGCGAGCGCCTCGAGGGTCGCGATGCCGTCACGGCGCGGCATCCGCAGGTCGAGCAGCAGCACGTCGACCTCGGTGCCCGCGACGATCTCGAGCGCGTCGTCCCCGTCGGCACCCTCCGCCACCACCAGCACGTCGGGGCTCAGCGCCAGCAGGCTCCGGATCCCCTGGCGCACCAGCGTCTGGTCGTCCACGATCGCCACCCGGGTGACCGGCGTGACCGGCGCCCCGGGCGAGCCAGGCCGACCGGGAGTCACCGGCGGCACGGGCGGCATCGGCGGCACGGGGGGCACGGGCGTCAGGGCGCCGGGATGCGCGCGGTGACGGCGAACCCGCGACCGGGCGCCGGGTCGAACCGGATCACGCCACCGCGGTGCTGCACCCGCTCGGTCATGCCGGTCAGCCCGTTGCCCGGGACGAGCCGGTCCACCCCGTGGCCGTCGTCGCGCGCCTCGATCGTGACCCCGTGCCCATCCCCGACCACCCGGACCACCAGCCGCCGCGCACCGGCGTGCCGGACGGCGTTCGTGACGAGCTCCTGCACGCACCGCACCACCACGAGCGCGTCCTCCTGGCTCACCGGCACCCTCTGGGTCACGCAGAGGTCGACGGTCAGCCCGGGCACGTCCTCGACGACGTCCCGCAGCGCCGACTCCAGCCCCTGCGGACGACCGCGCAGGTCGCCGACGGTCGCCCGGACGTCGGCCAGCAGGTCCTTGGCGATGCCCCGGGCCCGGACCACGTGCTCGGCGGCGTCCCCGTCCACGCGGTGCGCGGCGACCTCGAGCTCGAGCGCGAGCGCCGTGAGCTGGTGGCCGACGACGTCGTGCAGGTCGCGTGAGATGCGCAGCCGCTCGGCGTCCCGGCTCGAGGCGGCGAGCAGGGTCGACGCCGCGCGCAGGTCCGCGTGCGCAGCCGCGAGCGCCGCCCGGCTGTCCGACTCGCGCCGCGCGGAGTGCACCACCAGCCCGGCGAAGCCCTGGAACGAGGCGTAGATCAGCGTGGACAGCACGACGTCGGCGGTGGGCGACCCTGCACGGCCGTGCCGACGGCCACCGCGAGCGTCTGCAGCGCGACGACCGCCGCGGTCGCGCTGCGTGACAGCGCGAACGCGGCGGACGCCGCGTTGACCACGAACAGCACCGCGCTGAACCCGCCGTACGGATCGGCGAACCACACCACCAGGGCTGCGACGACCTCCACCGCCACCAGGACCTGCGACCGCAACCACGCCGGTCGTGCGCCGGTGGCGGCGCCCGGCGCCAGGTCGGAGTCCGCCAGGAAGGCGGCGACGAAGACGACGTAGGCCGTCCACCACACCCCGGGCAGGTCGGCGCCCGAGCCGCCGGTCCACACCCCCACCAGCCCGGCGACGCCGACCACCAGGGTCGCGGCGATGCCGGTCCCGGCCGCGAGCCGGTCGTCCGTGCGGGAGGCCACCCACCGACTCTACGAGCGCCCCGGCACGGTGACCCGTGCCGGAGGTCATGGTCCCGATCGATGACCTCCGGCACGGGCCCGGAGCGCCCGCCGCTCCCTAGCGTCGACGGCGAGAGAGGGAGATCCGATGACCGCCATCGCGTTGTCCGACGTCACCAAGAGGTACGGCTCCGTCCATGCGCTGGACGGCGTGGACCTGACCGTGGAGCGCGGCGGGATCGTCGCGCTGCTCGGGCCGAACGGAGCCGGCAAGACGACGACCTTCGAGCTCCTGCTGGACCTGGCCCGTCCCACCTCCGGACGGGTCGAGGTGCTCGGCGGGCCACCCGCGGCCGCGCGCGGTCGGGTCGGCGCGATGCTCCAGTCCGCCGGGCTGCCGGAGCAGGTGACGGTCCGCGAGCTCGTCCGGCTCGTCGGCCGGGCCTTCCCCCGCGCCGTCCCGGTGGACGACGTCCTGGCGCGCGTCGCGCTGACCGACCGCGCCGGTCGCACCGTGACGACGCTCTCCGGCGGGGAGCGTCAGCGGCTGCTCCTCGCCCTGGCCCTGGTCGGGGAGCCGGAGCTGCTGCTGCTCGACGAGCCGACGGCCGCCATGGACGTCGTCTCCCGCCGCTCGTTCTGGGCCCAAGCCCGCGCCGCCGTCGGGCACGGGGCGACCGTCCTGTTCGCGACGCACGACATGACCGAGGCCGCCCAGGTGGCCGACCGGGTCCTGGTCGTCGCGCGGGGGCGCCTGCTCGCGGACGGCACGCCGGCCGAGCTCATGGGCGAGGACGACCTCGAGGACGTGTTCCTCGCCCTCACCGAGGAGACCTCCGCAGCGCATCCCGAAGGAGCAGTCCGATGAGCACCCACGCCGTCCCGGACCGCCGCGTCCCGGCCCCTACCACCGCCCCGTCGGCCAGGTCCGCACCGGACGACGTCGTGCACGCCCGGCCCACCGGTGGCGGCACCGGCCTGCTCGCGCTGCAGGTGGTCACCGAGGTGCGGGCCAGCCTGCGCAGCCCCGAGTTCGCCGTCGGGGCCGTGGTCATCCCGGTGATCCTCTACGCGATGTTCGGGCTGACCAACGCCGCGAGCCTGCTGCCGGGGGGCACCCGGATCGGCCTGGCGATGCTGCTGTCGCTGTCCTGCTACGGAGTGGTCACGCTGGCGATCGTGGTGTTCGGGGAGGACGTCGCCAAGGACCGCGGCCGGGGCTGGCTGCGCACGCTGCGCGCGACGCCGTTCCCCACCTGGGCCTACCTGGCCGGCAAGCTCGGGGCGGCGCTCGTGCACACCCTGCTCATCGCGCTGACCATGGCGGTGCTGGCGGCGACCGCGGGCGGGGTGCACCTGGCCGCCCCGCAGTGGGCGGCCTACGCCGCGCTCATGCTGGCCGGCGTCGTGCTGTTCGCGCCGCTCGGGTTCGCGATCGCCTACCTGGCCCGGCCACGGACGGCCGCCGTGGTCGCGAACGTCGTGTTCCTCCCGCTGGCGTTCGCCTCCGGGTTCTTCATCCCGCTGTCCGAGCTCCCGGACGTCATGGGCGACCTCGCGCGCTACCTGCCGACGTACCACTTCGGCCAGCTCGTGTACCGCGCCCTGCTCCCCGCGCAGGACGTCGAGGCGTTCACCGGTGCGGCGACCGGGCCGGCCACCGTGCACGTGGCGTGGGTGGTCGGCTCCGCCGTGGTGCTGACCGCGGCGGCCCTCCTCGCCGCCCGCCGGGAGGCGGTGACCCGGCGGGGGTGACCCCCGGTCCTGGCCCCCGCGCGCCGACGCCGGGGCCTGCGGGCCCCGTGCGCCGGCGCGCTGCGGGAGGCTGACGTCATGCCCATCGACCCGTTCTTCGTGCGCCGCTTCCCGATGCTCGACGGCATCGACCTCGCGACCGACGCCGCGCGCAGCCCCGAGCAGGACGCCCGGCTCGCCGCGTACCGGTCGCACCCCCACCCCTACACGGTGCCGGACACCGTCGCGGTCTCGCCGCTGACCATCCCCGGACCGCACGGGCCCGTCGCGGCGCGGCTGCTGCGCCCGCGCGACGCAGCACCGTCCGAGGCCACCGCGCACGCCCGGGGGCCCGGGGTGCTGTGGCTGCACGGCGGCGGGTTCGCCGGCGGCTCCCTCGACGCCCCGGAGGCGCACGTGGTCGGCGCCGAGCTCGCGCGCCGGGCCGGGGCCGTGGTGCTGACCGTCGGCTACCGGCTCGCCGTCGGCGGCGTGCGTCACCCCGTCCCGCTCGACGACGTCGCCGCCGCCTGGGACTGGCTGGTCGCCGCGGCGGGGGACCTCGGCATCGACCCGACCCGCATGTCGATCGGCGGGACGAGCGCGGGCGGCAACCTCGCGGCGGCCGCGTGCCTGCGCGCCCGGGACCGGGGCACCGCCCGGCCGGCGCGCATGCTGCTCGCCTATCCCGCCCTGCACTTCCCCACCCCCGCCCTGCCGGACGCCGTCCTGGCGCAGATGCGCGAGGTCCCGGTGCTGCACCGCTTCACCGACCGGTGGGAATCGATCGTGCGTACCTACGTCGGCCGCCTCACCGACGTGCCGCACGAGGCGATGCCCGGGCACGCGGACCTGACCGGCCTGCCGCCCGCGCTCGTCGTCGTCGCCGAGCACGACGACCTGCGACCGTCCGGCGAGCTGTTCGCCCGCCAGCTCCTCGACAGCGGCGGGGAGGCGACGACCTACCTCGCCGCCGGGATGCTGCACGGGCACCTGAACCGCGAGCCCACGCCCGAGCTGCCCGAGGTGGACCGCACGATCGACGTGCTGGCCGACGCCCTGCGCCGACCGGTGCGGGCGCCGGTGCGCTGACCGGTGCGCCGGCCGCGCCGGTCCTGGTGGGGCACGGAGAGGCGCGGCTAGCGTGGCGCGATGGGACCTGACGACGCGGCCGGCCCTCGCCCCGACCGGCCGGCCCCCACCCGGGCGACGCTGCTGTGGGCCGGCTTCGACGCCGTGCTCACCGCGCTGTGGACCGCCGCCCGCGAGCTGGACGACCGGCCCGCCCGGCGCCGGCTCGTCCGTGCCGGCCTGCTGGCGGCGGTCGTCCCCCGCGTGATCGGTGCGCTCCGGGCCGCCCGCGCCGCGATGGCCGAGGACCGCACCGACCCGGACGGCGACGTCACCGGGGGCGGCCAGCGCGGGGACGCCACGCACGACGACGCGACGGTCGACCCCGCAACCGCCGCCACGCCCGCGGCAGACACCGGCGCCCCCGCCGACGACCACACCGCCGCGGACCAGCCGTCCCCCGACGGGCGGTCCCGGCTCGCGCGGCGGACGACCGCCTGGGCCGTCGCCGCGGCGCTGGCCGGGCTCGGCACGCTCACGGTCGTCGGGTCGCACCGGCTCGAGGCTGCCGCGATCGGCGCCCTGGGCCGCCGGGGAGTGCGCCGCCCGGCCGTGGCCCTCGGGGCGGCGCTCGGCGCGGTCCAGCTCGTCCTGAGCCTGCTCGACCGGCCGGACGACGCCGGCAGCCAGCCGCAGACCCGCTGAACGCGTGCACCGCTGCCCGTCGTCAGCGGTTGCGGGCCCCGTGACCGGACCCCACCATCGCCCGGTGACGGGATGGGTCGAGGCCGGGGCGTGGGGACTGCTGGGCGGGGCCGCGCTGGTCGTGGGCGCCGCGATCGCGTGGTTCGTGCGCGTCCCGCAGGCGGTGATCGCGGCGGTGATGGCGTTCGGGTCCGGGGTGCTGATCTCCGCGCTCGCGTTCGACCTCACCGCCGAGGCCGCGGACACCGGGGGCCTGGCGTCCACCGTGGCCGGGTTCCTCGCCGGCGCGGCGGTCTACGTCGCGGCGAACGTCGCGCTGGCCCGCCGGGGCGCACGGCACCGCAAGCGGTCGGGCGACCAGCAGCCCGGTGAGGACGAGCAGTCCGGCAGCGGCTCGGCGATCGCCATCGGTGCCCTGCTCGACGGCGTGCCCGAGTCGGTCGTCCTCGGCGTCAGCCTGCTCGGCGGGGGCGGCGTGAGCGTCGCCGTGGTCGCGGCCGTCGTCATCTCCAACGTGCCCGAGGGGCTGTCCAGCGCCGCCGGCATGCGCCGCGCCGGCCGCAGCGCTCGGTACGTCTTCGGCGTGTGGACGGTGATCGCCCTGGCCAGCGCCGCATCCGCCGCGGTGGGGTACGCGACCCTCGGCGCCGCCAGCCCCGCCGTCGTCGCGGTGATCACGGCGGTCGCCGCCGGCGCCATCCTGACGATGGTCGCCGACACGATGATCCCCGAGGCGTTCGAGCGCACCCACATCCTGACCGGGTTCATCACGACGCTGGGGTTCCTGGCCGCGTTCAGCCTGAGCCGGCTGGGCGGCTGAGGACCGCCGCGCGCGGGACCGTCCGGCGGCGGCAGCCCCGGTCAGGCGGGCTGCACCCACAGGTAGACGTTCAGGCCCTCGCGCGCGGCACCGGTCACCAGCTCGACGAGGTCCGCGACGACGGGCTGGGTCACCGAGGCGTCGACGTCCATCTCGTCGGACGCCGCCCACGCGGCCGCCACCTCGGACAACGCGTCGGGGTCCTCGGCCTTGCCCAGCTCGACGAGCACCTCGCACAGGAACGGCGGCAGCTCGAACAGCGACTCGTGGTCGAGGTCGACCTCCTCGAGCTCGAGGTCACCGGTGCCGAACCGCAGCGTCCCGGCGGCGATCTCGCCCAGCACCTCCAGCTCGAGCGTCGTGACGTCGCTCAGCTCCAGGTGCGGGACGTCGTCGGGGGCGTCGTCGCCGGCGTCCAGCGCCTCGGCCCGCGCCAGCGCGCCCTTGTGCTTGGTCGCGAAGATCTCGGACAGGACAGCCATGACTGCTCCCCAGAGGTCGGGTCACGCAGAGCCGATCGGCCACGCGGCGGCAGCCTAACCCCGACCGTCGACCGGCGACCGCCCCGTCGGCGGCAGGTCCCGGGTGCGTGGGGCGGTCCGCCGTCGGACGATGTCCGCATGAGCCAGCCCGAGCCCACCGCCGACGACGTCCCGGGCGGCGCCCCCGCCCTGCCGACCGACCCCGACCGGCCCGACCCCGCGCACCAGGCCCCCGACGGCGTCGACGACGCGACGGTCCGGGCGGTCGGCAAGGTGACCGCGGCACTGGAGGTCGCCGACCACGCGCGCGGGATGCTCTACGCCTTCCACCGCCTCATCGGGCGGGCGGACAACGAGCTGCAGGACGCCCTGGACGAGCTCGAGGACGCCGGGCACGCCGACCTCGCCGACGCCGTCCGCGCCGAGCTCGTGGGCCGCAACGTGCTGGAGGGGCGCTGGTCGTTCCAGGTGGTGGAGGACTTCGACGACGGCTACTGGACGACGTTCCGCGAGTCCGAGCGCGTGGTCCGCGAGCGCCTCGTGGGCGGCCGGCGGCACGTGTACGAGTCGACCATGAAGGAGGCCAACCGCACGCACGGGCGACGGGGGCACGAGGCCCGCCCGGGTGAGCCCGGCCAGCAGGACTGACGGTCCGCCGCCACGGCCGACCCCCGGGCCGCGTGACCGGCGTCGCACCACCGACGGGGTCGCGCTTCGGCCGGAGTGTGGGCGCGGGATGGCACCCTCGTGCGCATGCCGTCCGTCCTGCCCCGCCGTGCCCGACGGCGTCTGGTGCCGCTCGTCGTCTACCTCCTGTCCGCGGTGGCCGTGGCGGCCGGCGCGCTGCTCGCGGCGCCCGGGCTCACGTCGACCGGGACCGGACTCCGCTACCCCGTCACCCCTGACGAGCTGGCGTCCGCCCGCGCGGCGCTGGCGTCGCTGGAGGTGAAGGGCCGTGCGCCGCGGACCGGGTACGACCGGGACCTGTTCGGCCAGGCCTGGGTCGACGTGGACCGCAACGGCTGCGACACGCGCAACGACGTGCTCGGCCGTGATCTCGCGGTGCGGACCGTCAAGGACGGCACCGGCGGCTGCGTCGTGCTGACCGGGACGCTGCAGGACCCGTACAGCGGGCGACCCGTCGACTTCGTCCGCGGCGTCGACACCAGCGCCGAGGTGCAGATCGACCACGTCGTCGCGCTCTCGGACGCCTGGCAGAAGGGTGCGCAGGGCTGGGACGACGCGACCCGGACCGCGTTCGCGAACGACCCGCGCAACCTGCTCGCGGTCGACGGCGGCCTCAACCAGGCCAAGGGTGCGGGCGACGCGGCCACCTGGCTGCCGCCGCACCGGCCGTTCCGGTGCCGGTACGTGATGCGCCAGGCCGAGGTGAAGGCGGCGTACGGGCTGTGGGTGACGGCGGCCGAGCGGGACGCCGTGGAGCGCGAGCTGGACCGGTGCGAGGTGGTCGAGCCGGCGGCCCCATGAGCCGGTCGCCGCTGTGGACCGGACCACGGCGCGAGCCGGCGGCGTGAGCCGGACCACGGCGCGAGCCCGTCGGCGGCGCGAGCCGGGCGGCCGCCGCGCCGTCAGCCCTGGGGGACGGTGACGTCGGTGCCGACGGCGACGAGCCGGACGCCGTCGGCGGTGACGGTCACGTCGGTCAGCTCCACACCCTCGGGCAGGCCGTCGACGGGGATGCTCAGGGCGTCGAGCCGGTCGATCAGGCGCTGGGGGAGCTCGCCCACCTCGACCCGCGACCCCGCGACGTCGAGCCGCTCGAGGTCGGCCTCGATCGCGCGACCTGCCGCCCGCGGCAGGAGTCCGGCGACGACGTCCACGCCCAGCACGCTCGTGGTTGCGATGACCAGGCCCTCCTCCACCGCCAGCTCGACCACACCCAGTCCGGTGTACTCGGCCACGAGCTCGGTCAGGTTCGCCGTGGTCAGGGTGCCGGTGAGCTCGGCCGTGCCCGCCGTGTACGGCTCGGCGGTGCTGACGTCGCCGGCGCGCACCTGGACCTCCTCGAGGGGGACGCCGTCCAGCGTCGCGCCGTCCGCGGTCACCGTGAGGTCGTCGAAGGACCCGGCGGCGAGCTGGGTGAGGAACGGGAACCCCGCGATGTCGACGTCGGGCTCCCCGGACACGTCCTCGACGCCGTCAGCGATCGCCTCCGCGACCCGGCGCTCGGTGACGCCCAGTGCCACCCGGTCGCCGACCACCGCACCCGCGGCAAGCACCGCGACGGCGACCACGCTGACCACGACGGCTCGGTGTCCCATCGGCAGGACTCTACGCCGCGGCCGAAACGGTACCGCCGGGCCCATGGCGGGGCGCAGGCGCGCGGCTTAGCCTGAGCACCTGAGCCGACGAGGTGGTCAGCGATGAGGTGGCTCGTTCTCCGGCTGCGGCGACCGACGCCGCCTCCGGACCCTTTCGAGGTGCTGCGGGTCCAGATGCGACTTGCCGTCCTCGCCGACGAGGTGCGCGCGCTCGAGCGCAGCGCCGAGGTCTACGCGCGCGTGCACCACCTGCGCGCGACCGAGGCCGCCTACGACGCGATGCTCGTCGAGGCGTGCCGGCTGGCGGGCGTGCCCACCCAGGGGCCGCCCGGGCGGCTGTCCACGGTGGTGCAGGACCGTCACGAGCGCTTCCGCGAGGAGGTCGAGCTCGCGGCACGCGGCTGGTCGTGGTGAGCCGAGCCGCGGGCGCCCGGCCCCGCGCGTGGTCCAGCATGCGGACAGGTGGCCGGGTCGGGAAGAGCGGGCCGCGGGGCACCGTTCCGGCCGACATGCCTGACGCTCCCGCGCCTTCGCGGTCCCGCCCCACCGCTGCCCCGCGCGCCCGGATCAGCGCCGGCCTCATCCTCCTGCTGTCCGCGCTCACGGCGGTCGGGCCGTTGACCTTCGACACCTACCTGGCGGCGTTCCCGCAGATCGCGGCGGACCTGGACGCGACGCCGGCCACCGTCCAGCTGACCCTCACCGCCTCGCTCGCCGGCCTCGCGCTCGGCCAGGTGCTCATCGGGTCGCTCTCGGACACCTTCGGCCGACGGCGTCCGCTGCTGGGCGGCCTGGCGGTGTACGTGGTGACGTCGGCGGCACTGATGGTGGCCGACTCCATGGCCGTGTTCACCGCGCTGCGCCTGGTCCAGGGGTTCAGCGCCGCGGCGGGCATGGTGCTGTCGATGGCCATCCTGCGGGACAGCTTCGACGGCATCGCCGTCTCCAAGGCGATGGCGCGGCTCATGCTCGTCGTCGGGGTGGCCCCGGTGCTCGCGCCGACCCTGGGCGCCCAGCTGCTGCGGGTCGGGTCGTGGCGCACCATCTTCGGCTTCCTCACCGTCGCCGGCGTGCTGCTCGTCGTGCTCGCCGCGGTCCGGCTGCGCGAGACGCTCCCGGTCGAGCGCCGGCGGACCGGCGGAACGGCGGCCGCCCTGCGCACCTACCGCGAGCTCATCACCGACCGCGGCTTCCTCGGGCTCGCGCTGCTGTCCGCGACCTACATGGGCGCCCTGTTCACGTACGTGTCCGGGTCGACCTTCGTCTTCCAGGACGGCTTCGGCCTGGACGCCCAGCAGTTCGGGTACGTGTTCGCGGGCGGCGCCGTCGCGATCACGATCGCGAGCCAGGTGTACGGCGCGGCGGTGGGGCGGTTCCGCCCGGAGCAGATGCTCACCGTGGCGGTCGCCGCGGGCGTCGTCCTGTCGCTCGCGCTGCTCGCGGTGACCCTGGCCGGCGGTGGACTGGTCCCGGTCCTGGTGCTGCTCGTGCTGACGCTCAGCACGGTCGGCCTGGTGATGCCGTCCGCCCCCGCGATCGCCCTGAACGCCAACCCGCACCGGGCCGGCAGCGCGGCCGCGCTGCTGGGTGCGCTGCAGTTCGGCGCCGGTGCGGCGATCGCGCCCATCACCGGCCTGATCGGCGGTGACCCGGCCACCGCCATGGCCACCGTGATGGCCGTGTGCATCCTGACCAGCGCGGTCCTGCTCGTAGGGGTGTCCCGCGGCTGGCGGCGCGCGTCCGGCCGGGCCCCCGCGGCGGCGTCGGACGTGACGCCGGCGGAGCGTGCCCCGGCCGCGGTGACGGAGCCGGCCCCGGCGTCCTGAGCCGGGCGAGCGCCGGGCGAGCGCCGGGCGAGCGCGGGTGGGCGCAGGTGGGCGCGGGCGACGTCGACGGCTGCACCGGGCGCATCGGCGATGGTCACGGTAGACACGTCGAATGACCATGATCGGCATCCACGCCTCCCATGAGCAGATCCACCCGGCCGAGCTGCTGCGCGTGGTGCGACGCGCGCAGGACGCCGGCTTCGACGCGGGCATGTGCTCGGACCACATCGCCCCGTGGAGCGAACGACAGGGCCACTCGGGCTTCGCCTGGTCCTGGCTGGGCTCGGCGCTGGCGACCACCGACCTGTCCTACGGCACCGTGAGCGCACCGGGACAGCGGTACCACCCAGCGGTCCTGGCGCAGGCCAGCGCGACGCTCGCCGCGATGTACCCCGGGCGGCTGTGGGTCGCGCTCGGCTCCGGGGAGAACGCCAACGAGCACATCACCGGTGACCGCTGGCCGTCCAAGGCCGAGCGGGACGAGCGGCTGCGCGAGTGCGTGGAGATCATCCGGGCGCTGCACGCCGGGGAGGAGGTCAGCCACCGCGGCCACGTGGTGGTCGACCGGGCCCGGCTGTGGTCGCTGCCCGAGGAGCCGCCGCTGCTGATCGGGCCCGCCGTGACGGTCGCGACCGCGCGGGCGCACGCCGACTGGGCGGACGGCCTGGTGACCACCAACCAGTCGCTGGACAAGCTCCGCGAGATGGTCGCGACCTACCGGGACGCCGGTGGGCGCGGGGAGCTCGCGGTCCAGGTCCACCTGTCCTGGGCGCCCACCGAGGACGAGGCGTACGCCGTCGCGCACGACCAGTGGCGCACGAACGTCTACCCGCCCCCGGTCTGCTGGGACCTCGCGACCCCGGGCCACTTCGACGTCGTCGGCGACGGCGTGACCGAGGACATGGTGCGCGGCGTGGTGATGGTCTCCGCGGACCTGGCCCGGCACACCCGGTACCTCGCCGACCTGATCGACGTCGGGTTCGACCGGGTGTACCTGCACCACGTGGGTCAGCAGCAGGACGCGTTCGTGGACGCCTTCGGCGAGCACGTGCTGCCCGAGCTGCGGACCGTCACCACGGCGGGTGCGCGATGAAGATCACCGACACCGGCGACCTGTGGTGGAAGAACGCTGTCGTGTACTGCCTCGACGCCGAGACGTTCATGGACTGGGACGACGACGGCGTCGGCGACTTCCCCGGGCTCGCGCAGCGACTGGACCACCTCGCCGAGCTGGGGGTGACGTGCCTGTGGCTGATGCCGTTCTACACGTCGGCGGAGCGCGACGACGGCTACGACATCATCGACTTCTACGGCGTCGACTCCCGGCTCGGGTCGCACGGTGACCTGGTCGAGCTCATCCGCACCGCCCGCGACCGCGGGATCCGGGTGATCGCGGACCTCGTGGTCAACCACACCTCCGACCAGCACCCGTGGTTCGTGCAGTCGCGGTCCTCCACGGACAACCCGTTCCGGGACTTCTACGTGTGGCGGGCCGACGAGCCGCCGGACACCAGCGACCAGGTGGTGTTCCCGGACGAGGAGGACAGCATCTGGGAGCTCGACGAGACCACCGGCGAGTGGTACCTGCACCGCTTCTACTCCCACCAGCCGGACCTCAACATCGCCAACCCCAAGGTCCGCGACGAGATCGCCAAGGTGATGGGCTTCTGGCTCGAGCTGGGCCTGTCGGGCTTCCGGGTGGACGCCGTGCCGTACCTGCTCGAGGGCGCGGCCGGCGGCGACGCGGCGAGCGGCGGGTCGACGGACGGCGAGGCGGGCGACCCGGGGGGCGACCCGCACGACTTCCTGCGGTCGCTGCGGTCCTTCCTGGGCCGACGGTCGGGGGACGCCATCTTGCTCGGTGAGGTCAACCTCCCCTACGAGGAGCAGATGCGCTTCTTCGGGGACGGCGCCGGCGACGAGCTCACGATGATGTTCGACTTCGTCGGGATGCAGCAGTTCTACCTCGCGCTGGCGCGCGAGGACGCCCGCCCGGCGGCGCAGGCGCTGCGGGACCGGCCCGAGATCCCCGTCGACGCGCAGTGGGCCACGTTCGTGCGCAACCACGACGAGCTGACCCTGGACAAGCTCACCGACTCCGAGCGGCAGGAGGTCTTCGACGCCTTCGGGCCGCAGGAGTCGATGCAGCTGTTCGGCCGGGGCCTGCGCCGGCGCCTGCCCCCCATGCTCGACGGGGATCCGCGCCGGATCCGCATGGTGTACTCGCTGCTGTTCTCCGTCCCGGGCACGCCGGTGCTGTTCTACGGCGAGGAGATCGGGATGGGCGAGAACCTCGACATCCCCGGCCGGCTCGCGGTGCGGACCCCGATGCAGTGGACGGCCCAGGCGAACGGGGGGTTCTCGCACGCCGACCCCGACGACCTCGTGGCGCCGGTGGTGACCGGCGGGTTCTCCCCCGAGCACGTCAACGTGGCCAGCCAGCGCAACGACCCCGACTCGCTGCTGAACTTCATCGGCCACCTCGCGCGGCGCTACCGCGAGTGCCCGGAGCTGGGGTGGTCCCGCGGGGAGGTGCTGGACCAGCCGCATCACGGTGTGCTCGCCCACCGCTGCACCTGGGACGACAGCTCGCTGGTGGCGGTGCACAACCTCTCGTCGGAGCCGTGCGTCGTCCCCCTGGAGCTCGACGACGTGGGCCCCGACACGCAGCTCGTCGACCTGCTCCAGGAGGGGCGGGTCCGGTGCGACGACGACGGCACCGTGCGCGTGCCCATGGAGGGGTACGGCTACCGCTGGCTGCGGGTGGTGCAGCCGGGCAGCCGCCGGCTGGTCTGAGGACGGTGCGGGCCGGGGCCTACCCGGCCCGCACCGTGAGCGTGCTGGAGCCGTCGGGCAGCCGGCGCACCTCGATCCGGTCCGCGATGGACTGCTTGAGCGCCTCCACGTGGGAGACGACTCCCACCACGCGCCCCCCGGCCCGCAGGCGACCGAGCTCGGTGAGCACCGCCTCGAGGGTCTCGGGGTCCAGCGTGCCGAACCCCTCGTCGACGAACAGCGTCCCCAGGTCGATGCCGCCCGCCTCGGCGGTGACGACGTCGGCCATGCCCAAGGCCAGGCACAGGGAGACGTAGAAGGTCTCCCCGCCGGACAGGGTCCGCGGGTCACGCTCCGACTCCAGGCGGTGGTCGACGACCTTCATCGCGAGTCCCCGCTTGCGGGAGCCGACGTCCTCGCGGTCCTCGCTGCGCACCAGCTCGAACCGCCCGTCGGACATCCCCGCGAGCCGGTCGTTGGCGGCCGCGACGACGTCCTCGAATCGACGCGTCAGGACGTACGTCGCCAGGGTGAGGCGCTTGGCGTTGTCACCGCCCGCGGCGGACGCGAGGTCTGCCATCCGGGCGACCGGCTCGGCGGCTCGGCGCGCCTGCCCGTGCGCGGTCAGCGCGGCGGCGACCTCGCGCACGCCCGCCGCGGCCGCGGCCGCGCAGCGCGCCGACAGGGTCGCCTGCCGGGCCGCCTCCTGTGCCTGCTCCTCCGCGGCGGCGCACGCCCGACGTGCCGCGTCGACGTCGACGACGACGTCCTCGCCGAGCCCGGCGACCGCCGGCTCGGCCAGCCCCGCCTCGACCCGGGACAGGGCCGCCGCGTAGGCGCCGATCGCGTCCTCGAGCCGACGCAGGTCCGCGGCCGGCAGCAGCGCCGAGCGGGCGGCGTCGGCGTCCGGGAAGCCGTGCTCGGCCAGGCCCTGCTCGAGCTCACCGGTCCGTCGGCGCAGCGCCTCGTCGGCGGTCACGGCGGCGGACTGGGCCCGCGTGAGGTCCGTCAGCGAGCGGGTCGTCGCCTCGATCTCCGCCAGCCGCGCGGCCACGCTGGCGGCGCCGGCCCGAGCCGCGTCGACCTCCTTGGCGTCCGCCTCGAGGGCCGTGACCAGGGAGTCGAGCGTGGCCCGGCGGTGCGCGACCGCGACGTCGAGGGTGCGCGCGCGGTCCAGCAGCACGTCGGTCTCCGCGTCGTGGGCCGCCAGCCGCCGTCGGGTGGCGACGAGCTGCTGCTGCGCGGCGTCGCACTGCGCGACCTGGGACGCGAGCGTGGACAGCAGCGCGTCCTGCTCGTCGGGCCCGGCGTCACCGGCCACGGCCCGCAGCGACGCGAGCAGCTCGGACAGCCGGGTGACCTGGGCGACCGCGTCGGCCGCCGAGGTCTCGGCACGGGTGCGGGCGCGCTCGGCCGCCGTGACCGCCTCGGCATCGGGATGGTCGTCGGCCAGCGCGGCGACCCGGGGGTGGTCGGCTCCCCCGCACACGGGGCACGGGTCACCCGGGACGAGCGACGCGGCCAGCTCACCGGCCATCCCGGCGAGCCGCCGGGCCCGCAGATCGGCCTCCGTGTCGACCGCCCGCCGGGCCGCCGACACCGCGGCGGTCACCGCGGTCCGGGCGGTGGCCAGCTCGTCCTCGAGGCCTGCGGCGCGCACCGCCGCGTCCCGCCGACCGGTCACCGCCGCGTGCTCGGCCCGCAGGGCATTGGCCTGCGCCGCGACGGCACCGAGGTCGGCGACGGACTCCTCCAGGGCGGTCCGCAGCGCCGGGCGCCCGCCCAGCTCCCGGGTGAGGGCCGCCTGCTCGGCGACGTCGGCGGCGAGGGCGCCCTCCTGTGCGGCCAGCGCCCGCCGCCGCGCGGGCAGCCCACGTTCGATCTCCCCGAGCCGGGCGAGCCGCACCGCCTCCGCTGCGAGGGACTCGCGCGCCGCAGCCAGGCCCTCGCCGTCCAGCTCGGCCAGGTCCGGGTGGGCGGCGCGCAGCCGCTCGACGGACCCGTGCGCGGCGTGCGCCTCCGCCCGGGCGGCATCGGCTCCGGCGAGCAGCGACCCCACCACCGCCGCTCGGCGGGCGAGGTCACGGCGCTCGACCGCCTCGGCCTGCACGTCGCGGGCGGAGATCAGCTCGGCGTGCTCCCGGCGCAGCCGGTCCCGGCGCGCGACCGAGTCGGCGAGCGCACGCTCGGCGTCGAGCCCCTCCCGGGCGGACGTCAGCGCGCTCTGGGCCGCCCGGAGCCGTCCGGCGTCCCGCTCGGCCTCGTGGGCCAGCGCCGTCGCGTGCGCCTGCGCGGCCGGCAGCAGGTCGGGGTCGGCGTGGTCGCCGAGCGCCCGCAGCTCGGCGGCGGTGGCCAGCCGGTCGGTCTCCTCGCCGGCTGCGCCGTCCGACCGTCCCGGGACCGCGTCGACCTCCGGCAGACCCGCGGCGGACCACGCACGACCGACCGCGAACCGGACGTCGTCGGTGACCGACGCCGCCCCGACGAAGTGTGCGGCCGCCGTCGCGACGACCGATCGCGCCGACTCGACCGTGGCCTGCGCCTCCCGGCGCATGACCACCAGCCGGTCCTGGACCCGCTCGTACACCTCGGTCCCGAAGACCTTCTGCAGCAGGCCGCGGCGCTGCTCGGGGTCGGCGCGCAGGAAGCTGGCGAACTCGCCCTGCGGGAGCACGATCGTCTGGACGAACTGAGTCCGGTCCAGCCCGATCACGCGCTGGATCTCCGGCCCGGCCTCGTCCAGCCGGGTGGACAGCAGCTCCCCGCCGTCGGGATCGTCCGGGTCGGTCAACCGCCACAGCTTGATGGTCGCGGGCTGCCTGGTGGTCCCGGCGCCCCGCTTCTTCGCGCGCAGCCGCTCGGGGGTGCGGCGCACCCGGTACACCCCGGCACCGGTCTCGAACACCAGGTCCACGACCGTGTCGACGTCGTCCCGGGCGAAGCCGGACCGCAGCCGGTCGTCGCTCGTCGCGGCGGCCGCCACCTTGCCGTACAGAGCGAACACGACCGCGTCGATCAGGGTCGACTTGCCGGCTCCGGTCGGCCCCTCGAGCAGGTACAGCCCCGACGCACCCAGCTCGGCGAAGTCGATCGTGTGCGTCCCGGCGAAGGGTCCCAGCGCCTGCAGGGTCATCGTGCGCAGGTGCATCAGGCGCTCCGCTCGGCCGCGGTCACGTGCTCCAGCGCGGCACGCAGCACACCCACCTCGTCGCCGGACGGCGGACCGCCGGTGATGTGCTCGACGAACTGCGCCGCGACCTCGAGCGGGTCGTGAGCCGCGGTGACGGCCACGGCGGTCCGCTCGGCGAGCCCGGGTGGTCGGTGCTGGACGACCAGCGCGTGCCGGAACCGCCCCCGCACCCGGGCGAACAGCTCGGCCGGACGCGCGGCGTCCGTGACCACCACCCGGACCCAGTCGTCGACGAAGGGCTCACCGCCCGCACCGAGGAGCTCCTCGAGCGTCCCGGTCACGTCCGACAGGCGGCGCGGCACGGGCGCCGGCACGAGCTCGACCTCACCCGTCACGCCGTCGGGACCCAGGTCGACCAGGACGCTGGACTTGGTGTGGTGCCGCTCGGAGAACGAGTACGCGAGCGGGGAGCCGGAGTAGCGCAGCACCACCCCGGGCGGGCCGGCCACCCGCTGCGGCCCGTGCAGGTGGCCGAGCCCGACGTAGTCGACACCGGTGAAGACGTCCGCGGGGACGTGGTCGACGCCGCCGACCCGGATGTCGCGCTCGGACTCCGATGCGGCACCGCCCAGCACGAAGGCGTGGGCGAGCACGACCGTCCGGGGCGGCGGCGAGCCCGGCCGGCGCCGCGCGGCGACGTCGGCGCGGACGCGGTCCATGGCGGCCCGCATGACGGCCTCGTGCGAGCGGGCCAGCGGCTGCTCGGCGTCCGGGGACAGCGCGCGCCGGGACGCGTCCGGGTCCAGGTAGGGCAGTCCGTAGACGAGCACGTCCGCGGCCGCCGCGCCGTTCCCGCCGTCCCCCCCGGCACGGGGGCGCAGCCGGACGGGGGCGCCGACGTCGGCCACGCGGGTGCGCAGGTGGACGCCGTCGCGCAGGAGGGCGGCGCCGAAGCCGAGGCGGGCCGCCGAGTCGTGGTTGCCCGGCGTCACCACGACCGTGCACAGCTCGGCCAGCCGGGCCAGCGTGTCGGACAGCAGGGTGACGGCCTCGACGGGCGGGACGGCGCGGTCGTAGACGTCACCGGCGACGAGCACCGCGTCGACCGACCGGTCACGCACCACGTCCACGAGGTGGTCGAGGTACGCGGCCTGGTGCTCGAGCAGATCGACGCCGTGCAGGGTGCGACCCAGGTGCCAGTCGGAGGTGTGCAGCAGCCGCATGTCGCGACCGTAACCCGAGCCACCGACACGCCCCGCCCGCCGTGCCGCGGCGGGCCGGGCCGGGCAGGGCAGGGCCGGGCCGGGCCGGGCCGGGCGGGCCGACCTCAGGCGGCCCGGCGCCCCGGGCGGAGCCGGGTGACCGCGTACAGGACCGCACCGACCGCGAGCAGCACACCGGCCCGCAGCCAGTTCGACGCCTCCTGCTGGGTGAACAGCACCAGGCAGGACGCGATCGCCAGCACCGGCAGCGGCGTCCACGCACGGAAGTGGCCGTGCTCCACCCGGTCCTTGCGCAGCACGAGCACCGCGACGTTGGTGCTGAGGAACACGAACAGCAGCAGGAGGACCACGGTGGAGGCCAGCTCCTCCAGGGTCCCGGTGACCGTGATGAGCATCGCGACCGCCGTGGTCACGGCGATGGCGACCCACGGCGTCCGGCGCTCCGGCAGGACCCGGCTGAGCCCGCCGGGCAGCAGGCCCTGCTCGGCCATGCCGTAGGTGAGCCGGCTCGCCATGATCATGGTCAGCAGCGCACCGTTCGCCACCGCGATGAGCGCCACGACCGCGAACAGCTCCAGCGGCACGCCCCCGGCGACCCGGACCACCTCGAGGAGGGGACCGGTGGAGCCGGAGAGCTGGTCCAGGGGCACGACGGCGGGGGCGACCACCGCGATGAGCAGGTAGACGACGCCCGCGACCAGCAGCGACCCGAACAGCGCCGTGGGGTACACCCGGCGCACGTCGCGGACCTCCTCGGCGATGTTCGCCGACGTCTCGAAGCCGACGAACGAGTAGAACGCGATCAGCGCGCCGGCCAGGACGGCGCCGCCGACGCCGACGCCGTCGGGCAGCTCCGTCAGGCGGCCGAGGTCGCCGTCCCCGCGGCCCAGGACCACCGCACCCAGCACGACGACCAGCAGCAGTCCGGACACCTCGACCGTCGTCATCACGATGTTGGCCCGCAGCGACTCCTTGATCCCCCGGGCGTTGAGCAGTCCGATGAGCGCGAGGAACACCACGGCGGCAGCCACCGGCGGGACGTCGATGAACTGGCCGAGGTAGTCCCCGGCGAACGCCAGGGACAGCGCGGCGGCGCTGGTGACCCCGGCGGACAGCATCGCGAAACCCACGAGGAAGGACAGCAGCGGCTTGCGGTACGCGCGCTCGGCGAACACCGCGGAGCCGCCGGCGCGGGGGTACTTCGTGACGAGCTCGGCGTACGAGGCGGCGGTCAGCAGCGCCATCCCCAGCGCCACCAGCAGCGGCAGCCAGATCATCCCGCCGGCCGCATCGGACATCACCCCGACCAGCGCGTACACGCCGGCACCCAGGACGTCGCCGAGGATGAACAGGAACAGGAGCGGGCCGGTGACGCTGCGCCGCAGCCGCGTGGACTCCTCGGGCGGGGCAACCGGTACGGGGGTGGTCATGCGGCGATGCTCCCGCGAGGCGAGGACATGCGCACTCGGGGAGGCGGTCGGCCGGTGGACGCCCCGTGGTCGCCCCGTGGACGCCCCGTGGTCGCGCGTCGCCGTGCGACGTCGCCCGTGGCGGTCAGACGCCCTGCGGCTCCGCCCGCGGGAAGAGGGTGTCGAGCCCGACCAGGGCCAGCAGCTCGACCACCGCGCCGGACGGGTCACGCAGGAGGACGGGCCGCGCGGCGTCGGACGCCACCCCGTGCAGCTGGAGGAGGAACGCCAGACCGGACGAGTCGATGAACGTCACCGCCGACGTGTCGAGCACCACCGGCCCGTCGGCCTCGAGGACCGCGACCATGCACTGGCTCGCCGCCTCGCGCTGGCCCGCGTCGACCTCCCCCCGCAGGATGACCGTCGTGGTCCCGTCACGCTGCTCGACGGTGATCCCGTGAGGCGACCCCGCCCCGTCACTCTGGTCCATCGCTCCTCTGTTCTGCTGGCTGCCGCGGGCAGGACCGCTGTGCGGGCCCGGGCGGCTCGACGGTACCTGCGAAGGCCGTGGGCGACATGTCGAGGTCGGGACGTGACGGGCGTCCGTACGCTGACGCCCATGACCGAGCACCCGTCCAGCGGACCCGCGAGCGCCGAGGGCCACGACAACCCGTCGGCCGTGCAGACCACCGAGGGCGAGCGTCGTGCCGTGGCCGCGCTGGACCACTCCGGTCTGGCCTACACCCTCACCCGGCACGGTCGGGTGCGGTCGCTCGCCGAGGCGGCGCAGGTCCGCGGCATCGAGCCGTCGGGGATCGTCAAGACCCTCGTGGTGCGGCGCGGGGACGACGACTACCTGCTCGTGCTGGTCCCCGGCGACCGCACCATCTCCTGGCCCAAGCTCCGCGAGCTGCTCGGCGTCAGCCGCCTGTCCATGCCCGACGCCGCCACGGCCCAGTCGGTCACCGGGTACGAGCGCGGCACGATCACGCCGTTCGGCTCGACGCGCGCGTGGCCGGTGATCGCCGACGCACGGGTGCCCGGGCGTCCGGCGTCCATCGGCGCGGGCGCCCACGGCACCGCGGCCACCGTCGACGGCGACGACCTGGTCCGGGTGCTCGGCGCACAGGTGGCCGATGTCACGGACCCCGAGGGCGCGTGACGGCGGCGGGCCCCGCGAGGCAGGGAGAGGAGCCGGGACCGTGGCACACCGCGCCGTCGACGCCTGGGAGTCGCTGCTGCGCGCCCAGGTGACCCTGATGAAGGAGTTCAGCGAGGACTTCCGCGCCGCCCCGGTGACCATGCAGGAGTACGACGTCCTGTACACGCTGACCCGGTGCACGGACGGGCGCAGCCGGCTGCGCGACCTCGCCGACAACACCCGGCTCAGCCAGCCGGGCCTGAGCCGGCTCGTGGAGCGGATGGAGGCCGACGACCTGGTGACCCGCGAGCGCGACCCCCTGGACGGACGCGGCACCGTGGTGACGCTGACGCCCCGCGGGCTCCACGTGCAGCGAGCCGTCGGCCGGGTGCACGCCCGCTCCATCGTCACCCGGGTGACCGGCGCGCTGACCGACGACGAGCAGGCCGAGCTCGCCCGGCTGTGCACCAAGCTGCGGGTCGGCGGGCACGGACCCCGCTGAGGCGCCGCGGCGTCGGGCGCCCCCCGGTGCGCCGGCACGGCTCGCTCGCGCTCGGCACGACTCCGCGCGCGCACCCGCCGACCGCCGTGCGCGCGCCCACCCGTCACGCGTCGGGGAGAATGGTCCGTCGTGAGCGACGTCGAGAGCACCACCGACCGGGACCGCCGTCCCGAGGCGCCCGACGCCGGCGGCACACCGCGGCAGGGGGCTCGCCGCGGCAGCCGGCCCCGTCGACGTCGCGGCGGGTCGGGTCAGGCCGACGGCCAGCACCGGGGGCCCCGGGACGGGCGCGGCCCGCTCGACCCCGCCGAGGCCGACGCCCGCCAGGTCGCCCGGGTGGCCCGCAAGGCCGAGATCCGGCACCGGGTCGTCGTCCCGCCGGTCACCTACCCGCCCGAGCTGCCCGTGTCCGGGCGCCGGGACGACATCGCCGCCGCGATCCGCGACCACCAGGTCGTCATCGTCTCCGGCGCCACCGGGTCGGGGAAGACGACCCAGCTGCCCAAGATCCTGCTCGACCTGGGCCGGGGCCGGGACGGGCAGATCGGCCACACCCAGCCGCGCCGGATCGCCGCGCGCACCGTCGCCGAGCGGATCGCCGAGGAGGTCGGCACGGAGCTGGGCCAGATCGTCGGCTACCAGGTGCGGTTCACGGACACGTCGTCCGACGAGACGCTCGTGCGGGTCATGACCGACGGCATCCTGCTCGCCCAGATCCAGCGCGACCCGATGCTGCGCGGCTACGACACGCTGATCATCGACGAGGCGCACGAGCGGTCGCTCAACATCGACTTCATCCTCGGCTACCTGACCCGGCTGCTGCCGCAGCGCCCGGACCTCAAGGTCGTCATCACGTCGGCGACCATCGACTCCGAGCGGTTCGCCCGGCACTTCGCCGGGCCGGCCACGCCCGAGCACCCCGACGGCGTCCCCGCCCCGGTGGTCGAGGTCAGCGGACGCACCTACCCCGTCGAGATCCGCTACCGGCCGCTGTCGCCGGACGACGTCGGCACCGGTGACGACGAGGAGCTCGAGCTCGGCACCCCGCTGCGCAAGCCGGCGGGCGCGCCGTCCACCCCGTCGGGCAAGCGCGGCGAGGACCGCGACCTCATGACGGCGATCACCGACGCCGTCGACGAGCTGTGCGCCGAGGGGCCCGGCGACATCCTGGTGTTCCTGTCCGGCGAGCGGGAGATCCGCGACGCCGAGGACGCCCTCACCGGCGCGCTGGGCCCGCGCGTGACCGACCCCCGGCACCCGGACGCGGTCGAGATCGTCCCGCTGTACGCCCGGCTGTCGTCCGCCGAGCAGCACCGCGTGTTCGAGCGGCACTCCACCCGACGGGTCGTGCTGGCCACCAACGTCGCCGAGACCTCGCTGACCGTGCCGGGGATCCGGTACGTGATCGACCCCGGGACCGCCCGCATCTCGCGGTTCTCCAAGGCCACCAAGGTGCAGCGCCTGCCGATCGAGCCGATCTCGCAGGCCAGCGCCAACCAGCGCTCGGGGCGGTGCGGCCGCGTCGCCGAGGGCATCGCGATCCGGCTGTACTCGGACGAGGACTTCGCGTCCCGGCCGGAGTTCACCGAGCCGGAGATCCTGCGCACCTCGCTCGCCTCGGTGATCCTGCAGATGGTCGCCGTCGGCGTCGCCGCCACGCCCGACGACGTCGCCCGGTTCCCCTTCGTCGAGCCGCCGGACGTGCGCTCGATCCGCGACGGCGTCCAGCTGCTCACCGAGCTCGGTGCGCTCGAGGCCCGCGGCACCGCCGCGGACGGCACCACCCCGGCGCAGCGGCTCACCGACACCGGCCGGGCGCTCGCGCAGCTGCCGATGGACCCCCGGCTGGCCCGGATGATCGTCGAGGGCGGGCGGCGCGGCGTCGCGCGCGAGGTGATGGTGATCGCGGCGGCGCTGTCCATCCAGGACCCGCGCGAGCGACCCGCTGAGCAGCGGCCGCAGGCCGACCAGCTGCACGCGCGGTTCGCGGACCCGTCGTCGGACTTCCTCACCTACCTGAACCTGTGGCAGTACGTGAAGGACTCCCAGCGCGAGCTGTCCGGGTCGGCGTTCCGGCGGCTGTGCCGCGCCGAGCACCTGAACTACCTGCGGCTGCGCGAGTGGCAGGACGTGGTGACCCAGCTGCGGGAGATGGCGAAGCCGCTCGACATCCGGGTCGAGCCGCCGCGGCACCCGCCGGGCACGTCCACGTCGTCGTCCAGCACGCCGTCGTCGAGCACGCCGTCCTCCGCCGCGTCGTCCTCGCCGGCCGCGACGCCCCCGCGGCGCCGCACCGCCCCCGGCGCCGCGCAGGACACGCTCGCCTCGGACGCCGGCGGCGACGCCACCTCCCTTCGGCTGGACTGGGACGCCGACCGCATCCACGTCTCGGTGCTGTCCGGCCTGCTCAGCCAGATCGGCATGCAGGAGGTCACCGAGGTCCGCGCCACCGCGAAGGCAGGGAAGGGCGCGCCGCCGCCCAAGCCGCGCAAGGGGGGCCGCAACGAGTACGTCGGCGCCCGCGGCGCGCGGTTCGCGATCTTCCCCGGCTCGCCGCTGTCCCGGAAGCCGCCGGCCTGGATCATGGCCGGCGAGCTCGTCGAGACCTCGCGGCTGTGGGCCCGCGACGCCGCCCGCATCCAGCCCGAGTGGGCCGAGGACCTGGCCGCCCACCTGGTCAAGCGCACCTACTCCGAGCCGACCTGGTCCACCAAGCAGGGTGCGGCGATGGCGTTCGAGCGGGTGCTGCTCTACGGCGTGCCGATCGTCGCCCAGCGCCGGGTGCTGTACGCCAAGGTCGACCCCGAGCACGCCCGCGAGCTGTTCATCCGGCACGCCTTGGTCGAGGGCGAGTGGACCACGCACCACGCGTTCTTCCACGACAACCGGGCACTCCTGGCCCAGGCCGAGAGCCTCGAGCACCGCGCGCGGCGCCGCGACCTCGTGGTCGACGACGACGCGCTGTACGCCTTCTACGACGAGCGCATCCCCGCCGACGTCGTCTCCTCGCGCCACTTCGACACCTGGTGGAAGTCCGCCCGCCGCCAGGACCCGGACAGCCTCACGTTCACCCTCGCGATGCTCGTCGCCGACGACGCCGAGGTCTCCGAGGCCGACTTCCCGTCGGTGTGGCCGCAGGGCGACCTCGAGCTGCCGCTGACCTACCAGTTCCAGCCCGGCACCGACGCCGACGGCGTCACGGTGCACGTCCCGCTCGTCGTGCTGGACCGGGTGCGACCCGAGGGCTTCGACTGGATGGTCCCCGGTCTGCGCGAGGAGCTCGTCGTCGCGCTCGTCCGGTCCCTGCCCAAGCCGGTCCGGGTGCAGCTCGTGCCGGCCCCGGACGTCGCCCGCGAGGTGGTCGCCTGGATCGACGCGAACCTGCCGGCGTGGACGGACACGGTCCGCGCCGCCGACATGGCCGGCTCCTTCCACGAGGCCGTCGCGGCCGCGGTGCGTGCCCTGCGCGACGTCGTCGTGCCCGACGACGCCTGGGACGACGAACGCCTGCCGCCGCACCTGCGGATGACCTTCCGGGTCGAGGAGGAGCGGGGCGGCGGCGCCGTCGTGCTCGACGAGGGCAAGGACCTCGTCGTGCTGCAGCGCCGGCTGGCCGCGCGCACCCAGGACGCCGTCCGGGTCGCGGTGCGCTCCGCCGTCCGCGACGCGATGCGCGACGCCGCACGCGAGGCGCGCACGGGCCCGATGGACTCCGGCGCCGCGGCCACCGGGGCGACCTCGACCACCCGGTCCGTGCCTGCCGCCGACGACGGGGCGCCCGCCGACCACGGCACGGCGGGCAGCGGGGCGTCCGTTGTCGCGCTCCCCTCGCCCGTCGCCGAGCGCACCGGGCTGCGGACGTGGCCGGACGACCTGCCGGACGGTCAATTGCCCGAGGTCGTCGAGACGTCCGGACCCGGCGGCCTGGTGATCCGCGGCTATCCCGCACTGGTGGAGGAGCCCGGCCCGCGGCACGAGCCGACGGTCGCGCTGCGGGTGCTCGCCGACGCCCGACGGCAGGCCGCGGAGCACCGGCGCGGGGTGCGCAGGCTGCTCACGTCCGAGGTCGCCCTGGCGACGTCCCGGGTCACCACCCGCTGGAGCGGCACCCAGGCGCTGACCCTCGCGGCGAGCCCGTACCGCACCACCGACGCGCTCGTCGCCGACGTGCAGCTCGCCGCGGTGGACCAGCTCCTGGGGGACGCCGCCCCGGTCCGCGACGCCGCCGCCTACCGCGCGCTGCGGGACGCGGTCCGGCCGCGGCTCGAGGACACCGTGCACCGCATCATCACGGACCTCGTCGCCGTGCTCGGGGCCGCCCGCGAGCTCGACGCCGACGTGCGGGCCGGCACCAGCCTGGCCCTGCTCAACACGCTGCAGGACGTGCGCGAGCAGCTGGCCGACCTCGTCCACGACGGCTTCGTGCTCGAGACCGGCGCCACGCGCCTGCCGAACCTGGTGCGCTACCTGCGCGCGGCCCGGCACCGGCTCGCCAAGGCGCCGGACAACCCCAACCGCGACGCCGAGCTCGCCTGGAAGGTGCACGACCTGCAGACCCTGCTCGACGCCGCCCGGGAGCGGGTCGCGGCCGGCCCGCCCGACCCCGCCCGGACCGCCGCGCTGGCCGACGTCCGGTGGCTGCTCGAGGAGCTGCGGGTGAGCCTGTTCGCGCAGGGGCTGGGCACGGCCGTGCCGGTGTCGGAGAAGCGGGTGCGGGCGGCGCTGGCCGCGATCTGACCGGTCAGCGCTCCGGGGCGAACGCGGCCCGGAAGGCGGCGGCCGACGTCGGCGAGCTGCTGAGGCGCCAGTCGGTCTCCTTGTTCTCGTCGAACCAGATCACCCCGCCCAGGTCGGGCTGGGCCGCCGCCCACGTGCCCAGAGCCGCCACCCAGGCCGCCTTGTCGCCGCCGAGCTCGGTCGACGCCGTCTCGGTCACCAGCAGCGGCTTGCCCGGCGCGAGCGCGCGGAGCTCGGCCAGGGTCGGGTCGAAGACCTCGGCCGGGGTGCGCCAGCGCTCCCAGGCCACCGAGGTGCCCCAGTTGTAGCCGTCCACCCCGACGACGTCGACGTAGTCGCCGCCGGGGTACAGCGCGGTCAGCGGCGTCGAGCCCGGGTAGACCACGTTCGGCGCCCACACCCACTGCACGGCGTGCGCGCCGCGGGCGGCGAACAGGTCGTGCACGTGGCGCCAGGCGGCGACGTGGTCCGCCGCGGTGGTCCCGTTCACCCCGGCCGACCAGGGGTACCAGTCCCCGTTCGCCTCGTGCGCGAACCGCAGCATGACCGGACCGCCCCAGGCCGCGAGCGCGTCGGCCCACGCGGTCAGGTAGGCGTCGTGGTCGCCGGCGACCACGGTCGACATCGCGAACCGCGGCTGGGTCACGCCGTCGGTCCACACCCACGGTTCCCAGGTGACGACCGGCACGGCGCCGGCGTCCACGACGGCCTGCAGCTTGGCGACGTCGGGCGCCTCGCCCCAGCCCGTGTACCACTGCAGGTACGAGGGGCCGACGCCGACGGTCGCGGCCGTGGCGGCGAGTGCCTGCGCGTCCAGCGGTCCCCAGGGGACCGTGACACCCAGCGGCACCGTGCGGCGGGCGACGTCGTCCGCGGCCGGCGCCGGGGTGGTGCTCCCGGTCGGCGGCTCGGGGACGGGCGCGGGCGGCGCAGGCTCCCCGGGGAGCGGCAGCGGCGCGACCGGCACGGGCACCGGCTCCGCGGGCGCCGTCGTCCCGCCCTTGCCGCCCCCGCCGCCCTTGCCCTGCCCGGACGGCGTCGAGGCCGTGGTCCTGGCCGTCATGGTCACCTCACCCGGCCACGCCACCGCGACGACGGCGGCATGCTGCGAGTGAGACGTGACCGCGGGCGCTGCACCGCCGGCGACCGCTGACCCGGTCGCGGCCGGCAGCGGCCCGTCCGCGACGACGGCCCGCGACGTGACCGGCGCGGTGGCCGCGTGCGTGGTCCCCGCCTGGGACAGGAGAGCCGGCAGCAGCAGCGCCGCGCCGATCATCCGGGCTCTGCGCATGGTGGTTCCTCTCGATGACGACGTCCTCCCTCCTCGCCATCGACGCCCCCGGGCACCGGCACGAGCGCGGCGGCCCCGGCCGGGGGCCATCCGGGTGCTCTACTCACCCGACCGGTGCACCCGGCGTCACCCGGTCGGTGGCGCGCTCGGCACGAAGGTGCGCGCGCTGCCCACGGGCCTGACCGGCACCGTGGAGGTGCTGGCGCAGGCGTTCGCCCCGCCGGACGACCCCGACCCGGTGGCGCTGCTCGAGGAGCACCGGGCGGTCGGCCGGGAGCACGACCTCGAGGTCCTCGTCGACGACGACGTCGATTCGGTCGCCCGGTACCTGCCGCCCGGGGCTCGGGCGTCGTCACGGCGTCAGGTGGGCACCCACACGCGCATGGTGGACGGGCCACGCGTCGCCCAGTCGTGGTACGGCCGCAGCACGATCTCGGTGCCCGCGGCGCCCTGGTCCGCGACCTCCCGGTCGATGCCGTCCCCGTACGGCCAGGCGTGCTCGGCCAGGTCCACCAGGGCGCCCCGCGCGACGACGTGGTCACCGCGGTCCTGCGGCGCCACCCCGGGATCGATCCGCACGACGTCGACGTGCGCCGTCCCCGGCAGGTCGACGGACTCCACGCACAGCACCTCCGGTCCCCGCTCGACCGCCACGCAGCCACGGACCGCGTCGATCCGTGGGTCGGCCCGGACGAACCGCGGCTCGAGGGGCAGCCCCAGGACGACCTCGTCACCCGGCGCGAAGTCGCAGGTGACCCGCACGGCACCGGGCTCGACCACCCGGCGCTCGCCGGCGACCTCCAGGGTCGCCCCGGTCGCCCAGGCGGGGACCCGCAGGGTCAGCGTCCACCGGTGCGTGTCGACGCCGGCGACCCGCACGCGGACCTCCCCCGTGCGGGGGTAGTCCGTCACGACGTCGACCGCGACGGCGCGGCCGTCCGGCAGGGCGGTGCGGATCTCCGCCGGGGCGTACTGGTGGAGCTGGAGGCCGTCATCGTCCACCGTGGCCAGGTAGGCGGCCAGGCTCGCGAAGGTGCGGGCGACGTTGGTGGGGCAGCAGGAGACGCCGAACCACGGCGCCCGCAGGGACGAGGCGGCGCGTGGACTGGCCACGTCCTCCTCGGGCACCGTGGCCAGCTCCCGCTGGTGCAGGGTGTTCGTGTAGTAGAACGCGGTGCCCTCGGGGGACGGCGACGTCGCGACGACGTTGTACAGGGTCCGCTCGATGAGGTCACCGCGGGCGGGCGACCCGTCGGCGAGCAGCAGCCGCCAGCTGAGCATGACCGACCCGATCCCGGCGCACGTCTCGGAGTAGGCGCGGTCGGGGGGCAGCACGTAGTCCGGGCCGAACGCCTCGTCCTGGTGCCGTGACCCCATCCCGCCGGTGAGGTAGGTGCGCCGGGCCACCGTGGTGTCGAGCTGGTGGCTGACGGCGTCGAGCAGGTCCCCGTCGCCGGTCTCGGACGCGAGGTCCACGGCGCCGGCCGACAGGTAGGTGGCGCGCACGGCGTGCCCGCGCAGCACGGTGGCGTCCCGCACCGGCAGGTCGTCCTGGAAGTACGCCCGTCCGAACTCGACGTCCTCGAGCACCCCGTGCCCGCGGCGCTCGAGGAACAGGCGCGCCTGCTCCAGGTACCGCTCCTCGCCGGTCACCCGGTACAGCTCGACGAGGGCCGGCTCGATCTCGGGGTGCCCGCACACCGATTCGATGCCGCCCGCACCGAACACCTCGCACACGTGGTCGGCGGCCCGCCGCGCCACGGTGACCAGTGCGTCGTCGCCGTCGGCGGGACGCGTCCGTGCCCGGGCGACGGCCGCCTGGACGAGGTGCCCGAAGCAGTAGAGCTCGTGGCCCCACTCCAGGTCGGAGTACCGGGGGGCCTGGCCGGGCCGGCCGAACCGGGTGCTGAGGTAGCCGTCCGGCTCCTGCGCCGCGGCGACGCGGGCCACGATCGCCTCGAAGCGAGCCTCGAGGGCCTCGTCCCGGGTACGCCCGATCTCCCAGGCCATGGCCTCCAGGAGCTTGTACACCTCGGAGTCGGAGAACTCCCGTCCGCGGCGGTCCGCGGGCAGCCGTCCCTCGACCGCCGCGTCGAAGTTGCCCAGCCACCCCTCGCGCTCGAGCCACAGCTCGATGTGCGCCAGGGTGGCCGCGCCGTTGACCTGCTGGCGGCGGCCCCAGAAGCCGCCGGTGATGCGGACCTCGTCCAGGCCCAGCGGACGCAGCACGGCGCGGGACGGCACGACCGGGGCGATGGTGCCGGCCCGGCCGCCGGACGGCGTGGGCCCGGGCGCTGCGCCGGCCTCGGCATCGGGCGGGACCGGGACGGCGTCGCCGGTCGCGGTGGCAGCGGTGGTCGCCGTCGGCGCGGAGCTGCGGGACGTGGTGTCGGAAGTCATGGGTTCAACCTTTGAGTGCGCCGGACATGAAACCGCGTACGTAGTGACGCTGGAGGGCCAGGAACAGCACGACGCAGGGAAGAGCCAGCACGACGACACCCGCCTCGGTGGCGCCGTAGTCGATGATCCCCATCACCTGCTGGCGCATGTTCGCCACCGCGAGCGGCAGCGGCACCTTGGTGGCGTCGCTGATGAGGATCAGCGGGGCGATGAAGTCGTTCCAGGCGGCCAGGAACGCGAACAGCCCGACCGTGATCAGCCCGGGCTTGACCGCCGGCACGAGCACCCGCACCAGCGCCGAGAACGTGCCGCAGCCGTCGACCAGCGCCGCCTCCTCGAGCTCCTTGGGGACGGCCTCGAACGAGATCCGCATCATGAAGGTGGCGAACGGCAGCTGGAACATGGTCAGCACGAGCGCCAGCCCGACCAGGGAGTTCTGCAGGCCGATCGCGTTGAGCAGCACGTACAGCGGGATCAGCAGCGTCGCGTACGGGACCATGAGGATGGCCAGGGTCACCAGGAACAGCAGGTTCTTGCCCGGGAAGCGGAACCTGGCGAACGCGTAGCCACCGAGCAGCGAGATGGACAGCGTGAACACCACGGTCAGCAGCGAGACGATCGTGGAGTTCAGCAAGTACTGGCCCAGCCCGGCCCCGTACGCGGCGAGCGTGGAGTAGTTGCCCAGCCCCCAGCCGTCGGTCTGCGCCGTACCGCCCTGCGGCGACACCGACGCGACCGCGGCCCACACCAGGGGCGCCAGGAACAGCAGCGCGAGCCCGCCGGTCAGGACGTAGTAGGGGGTGCGCAGCAGCGGGTTCGGGCCGTCGTCGCCGTGGTGGTGGTCCCCGCGACCCGGGGCACGGCGGGTCGTCGTGCCGGCGGGGCCCGGCGCGTGGTCGGTTGCGGTCACGTCAGTTCTCCTTGCCGCGCAGCCCGCGGAACTGCAGGGCGTTGATGGCCAGCAGGGCGATCAGGACCATGACCGACAGCGCGGCGGCCAGCCCCAGATCGTTGCCGCCGGCGAAGGCCATGTTGTAGATGAGCTGGACGATCGTGATCGTGCTGTTGTCCGGTCCGCCCTTGGTCAGGATGTAGAACTGGTCGAACGCGAGCAGGGACCCGGTGACGCACAGGATCGTGCACAGCGCCAGGGATGGCCGCAGCAGCGGCAGCGTGATCCGGCTGAAGATCTGCCAGCGGTTCGCGCCGTCGATGTGCGCGGCCTCGTACACGTCACCGGGGATGCCCTGCAGCCCCACCATCAGCAGCAGCATGTAGAACCCGGCGAACCGCCACACGATGAGGAACACCGTCGACCACAGCGCCGAGGTCGGCGTCCCCAGGAACGAGATCGGCTCCTGGACGACTCCGAGCGCCATCAGGGCCGGGTTGATCGGGCTGCTCTGCGGGGAGTAGATCGCGTAGAACAGCAGCGACGCGGACGCCAGACCGAGTGCGCTCGGCACGAGGATCGCGGTGCGCAGGACGCTGCGCCACCGGCTCGCCTCCTGCACGACCATCGCCAGGCCCAGCGCGACGGCCAGCAGCAGGACCGTGGTGATCACCGTGTACTTCACGGTGAACACGATCGCCGGCCACAGCAGGCGGTTGTCGGCGGCGTCGACGTAGTTCTCCGGCAGGTTCAACCCCCGGTTGCCGGCGAACAGACCCCAGTCGGACACCGACATCTGCAGCACGAGCAGCACCGGCAGGACGAAGAACACCAGGACCATGACGCCGGTCGGGGCCGCGTAGAGCATGCCGGACAGCGAGCGGGAGCCCCGCAGTCGGCGGGGGCGGGGTACGCCCCCGGACCGCGACTTCTCGCGGGCGGCCTCCGGGACCGTCGGGGTGGTGAGGTTGGCCACGGCGTCTCCTTCGCGGGGCCGGCGGGCCGGTGGCGCCGACGACGACGTCGGCACCACCGGCCCGTGGGGACGGGTGGACTACTGGCTGAGCACGTCGGTGATCGCCTCGTTGTCCTCCTCGACGCTGTCCCCGTCACCGAACACGGCGTCGCGGAACAGCGTCACCCAGGGCGACCCGGCCGCGTTGTAGGCCTGCTGGAAGTTCGGGGCGTACGGCGTGCGGCTCTCCGGTGCACCCGCGACCTCGTTGATGGTCACCAGCCGCGGGTCGGCGGCGGCGTACTCGTTGTCCGCGAGGTCCGTGCGCGCCGGGGTGCTGCCGTTCGCGGCGAGCACCTCGACCTGGGCCTCCTCGGACATCATCCAGGCCAGGAAGTTCCACGCCTGGTCGGTGACGTCGGAGTCCTTGGAGATGCCGATGCCGTCGCCACCGATGAACGTCGCGGCGCCGCCGTCGACCCCGGGGATGGGGGCCACGCCGACGTCGACCGTCTCGTCGGCGGTCGCCAGCAGCGTGGCCGGGTACGGCATGACGCCGACGTTGCCCTGCTGGAAGTCGCCGACCCAGGTGGCACCGGTCTCGTCCTGCGACGCCGGCGCGACGGCGCCCGCCTCCCACAGCTCGCGCCAGGTGGAGTACACCTCCTGCGCGGAGTCGGACGCGAGCATCGCCTCGGTGCCGTCCTCGTTCATCACCTCGTCGCCCGACGCCCAGATCATCGGGAACCAGGTGAAGACGCCGCAGCCGCCGCAGTTGCCACCGAAGTAGGTGCCGTAGACGCCGGGCTTGCCCAGGGCCTGGATCGCCAGCGCGTGCTCCTTGAACTCCTCGAGGGTGGTCGGTCCCTGCTCGGGGTCCAGGCCGGCCTCGGCGTAGAGCTCCTTGTTGTAGAAGATGACCGACAGGTCCAGCACGAACGGCAGCACGTACTGCGCATCCTCGTAGGTGCCGGCCTCGATGTGGCCCTGGTTGATGTCGTCGGCGAACGGCAGCGACTCGATGCGCTCGCTGATGTCCTGGAACAGACCGGCCTCGGTCCAGTTCGGCACGTAGACGATGTCCGCCGCGAACAGGTCGGGCAGGTCGCCGCTGCCGGCCGCCGCACCGACCCGGGCGACGTAGTCGTCGTTCGGCGTGATGGTGAGCTCCACCTGGTTCTCGTGGGTCTCGTTGTAGGCGTCCACGAGCAGGTTCGCCTGGAACTCCATGGGGGCGCGCGTCCACAGCGTCAGCGTGGTGCCGTCGTCGACGCCCTCCCACGCCTCGGTGTCGCCGCCGGTGTCGCCGCCGGCGGCGGGCGGGGTGTCACCACCGTCGCCGGAACCGCAGGCGGTCAGGCCTACGGCGAGCAGGCTGACACCGGCGACGCCGGCCAGCGCGCGACGCGCACGCGTCAAGCGGGTGGTCCTCATCTCATCTCCTCGAGCTCGTCGTTGAGCGCCGCACGCATCTGCCCCGGCGTGCACCAAGGGCCACCAGGGCCCCTGCAACGCACCTACTGCTGGTTTCTGCACCTCGATCGGTAACCGCACCGGCGTCTGCACCGGATGGCTCGGACGGTGCGTCCTTGCTGGGACAACACCACGATGAGCCGTCCACGTGCCGACCTCGCCACGTACCCGAAAAGGCTTTCTGAATCTATGGCGCACGAGGATGAGCGTCAAGGGCCCCTCGCGCTACAGTCGCCCCGAGGCCGGATCGAGACCTGATCGCGACCTGCGTCGACGAGGAGGTGCGCGTGGCGTCACAGGCAGGCCCGGCAGGAGCATCCAAGGCGACCACGTTGACCGACGTCGCCCGCCTCGCCGGGGTCTCGATCGCGACCGCGTCCAAGGCGCTCAACGGCCGTGCACAGGTCAAGGCCGAGACGCGCGCCCGGGTCATCGACGCCGCCGAGCGGCTGCAGTTCTCACCGAACGCGCTGGCCCGCGGGCTGCTCGCGGGCCGCTCGGGGACCGTGGGGCTGATCACGTCCGACCTGGAGGGCCGGTTCTCGATCCCGGTGCTCATGGGCGCGGAGGACGCCTTCGGCTCGGGCCAGACCTCGGTCTTCCTGTGCGACGCCCGCGGCGACGCCATCCGCGAGCAGCACCACGTCCGCGCGCTGCTCTCCCGGCGGGTCGACGGCCTCATCGTCGTGGGCGCGCGGCCCGACCCGCGCCCCCCGCTCGCCGCGGAGGTCCCCATCCCGGTGGTGTACGCCTACGCGCCGTCCGAGGACCCCGGCGACGTGTCGATCGTCAGCGACAACGTCGGCGGTGGCCGGATGGCGGTCGAACACCTCGTCGCGTGCGGCCGGCAGCGGATCGCGCACATCAGTGGGGACCCGACCTACGGTGCGGCGCACGACCGCGAGCGCGGGGCCCTGGAGGCACTCGGCGAGGCGGGACTCGCGCTGGCCGGGGGGCGGGCGTACTACGGCAGCTGGTCCGAGGCGTGGGGCCGCGGCGCGACCCGGATGCTGCTCGAGCGCGACCCCGACGTGGACGCGATCTTCGCCGGCTCGGACCAGATCGCCCGGGGCGTGCTCGACGCGCTGCACGAGGCGGGCCGGGACGTCCCCGGGGACGTGGCGGTGATCGGGTTCGACAACTGGGAGGTGCTCGCCACGAACGCCCGTCCCCCGCTGACCAGCGTGGACATCAACCTCGAGCACCTGGGCCGGGTCGCCGCCCAGCGGCTGTTCGCCGCGATCGACGGCAGCACCCGGTCGGGGACCGAGTCGCTGCCGTGCCGCGTGGTCGCGCGCGGGTCCACCACGCCGCTGGACTGAGCCCCGCCGGTGGGCGGTCGTGGGTCCCGGCACACCGTGCCGGCGGGCGCCTCGGCACCGTGGCGCAGCCTCGTGGCGACCTCGGCGCGACGAGGGGCGTGCCGGTGGGTCCGGCACGCCCCTCGATCCCTGCCGTGCGCACTACGGCGCTGTCACCACCGCAGCGGTCGTCAGGAACCTGTCGTACCGGTGGAGGAACGCCGCCATCGCCTGCCGGCTGATCGGCACGGCGGTCCCGAACGAGCCGTCCGGATACCCCTTCGCGATCCCCGCCCCCTCCAGCCACCCGATCGCCTCCGCGAACGGATGCCCCGGCGCCACGTCGGTGAACGTCGCCGCCGAGCCCGGCACCGGCTCACCGGCCGCCCGGTGCAGGAACGCCGCCATCGCCTGCCGGCTCACCGGACGCGTCGGACCGAACGTCCCGTCCGCGTACCCACCGGCCAGGTCCATCTCGGCCATCCACTCGATCTGCACGAAGAACGGATCCGTCGGATGCACGTCGGAGAACGACTGCGTCCCCTGCGCCGGCACCCAGTCCGCCCCCGCGTACCGGTACATGAACGCCGCCATCGCCTGCCGGCTGACCGCGGCCGCCGGACGGAAGAGGACCGTGTCACCGGCCTGGGAGCCCTCGGCCAGTCCGCGCTCGGCCATCCACCGGATCTCGTCGTAGAACACGTGACCTGGGGAGACGTCGACGAACACCGGCGCACCCGGCTCGGGCTGCGGGTCCGGGTCGGGATCGGGGTCCGGGTCGGGATCGGGGTCCGGGTCCGGGCCGGGGTCGACGTCCGCCGCGAACACCTCCCACTCGCTGACGGCCACCGCGGACCGCGAGTCGCCGTCGTCGGCAGGGTGGGTGGTGAAGGTCGCCCGCAGCTGCGTGGTGGTGACGGGGTCGAACGTCGTGACGTTCACGCCCTCCGGGGACGTCCCGTAGCCGCTGGCGCCGGTGACGGGGACCCACGCCTGCGCGGCGTCGTCCCAGTGCTCGAGCACCCAGGACTGCGGCACCGCTACGCCCACGCCCGACCCGGCAGGGGAGTCGCTCCAGAACCTGACCTCGGTCCGGTCGACGGTCACCTCCCGGTCCCAGGCGTACTGCAGCCACCGGGTCTCCGGCTCGGCGCCGGTCCAGGTCCCCCACACCTCGCTCTGGTCGCCACCGGCGTTGACTCCCCGGCCGTCGTTGACGGCGTCGACGTCGTTCCACCCGGCGGTGAAGGACGCCGTCGGGGTCGCCAGCGGCGCGATGTTGCCGACCAGCGGGGCGTCCGGGTCGAGCGGGACCTCGACCGTCGTGACGGCCGAGGTGTTGCCCGCGACGTCGGTCGCCCGCACGTGCACGTCGTGCGGCAGGCCGTCCATCACGACCGGCCCGGTGTACGCGGTCCAGCCGCCGAGCCCGTCGACGGAGTACTCGAGCGAGTCGACCCCGGACACCGCGTCGGTCGCCTCGGCGGACACGGTCCGGCCCCCGGCGTGGAAGCCGGCCACGACCTCGGGACCGTCGACGTCGATCGACACGGTGAGCGTCGCCTCCGCGGTGTTGCCGCCGGCGTCCTCGACGGTCACGGCGAGAGCCTGCTCACCGGGCCCGGTGAGCTCGACCGTCGCCTCCCGGCTAGCCACGACGACCGGCTCGCCGTCGTCGACCTGCGTGGTGATCGCCAGCGCACCGTCGCGGTCGTCGTCGGCGGTGATCCGTGCGGTGACCGCGGAGGTGTACCAGCCGGCGTCACCCACGACCCCGGACGCCTGGACCTGCACCGTGGGGGCGGCGGTGTCCGGCTCCTCGGTCAGCACGCGCCACTCGGCGACCGCCAGGGACCCGGTGCGGTCCGCGGTGCCCTGCGACTGCAGGACGGCGCGCAGCTGCGTCGTCGTCACCGGGTCGAACGTGGTCACCTCGGCCGTGTCCGCCGAGGTGCCGTACCCGCTGGCGCCCGGGACCTCGACCCACGACGCCGTCTCCGCGTGCCAGTACTCCAGGTGCCACGACTGCGGCACCTTGACGCCCTCCTCGGCGTCGTCGGTCACGTCCTGGAAGAACCGGATCTCCGAGCGCCCCACGGTGACCGGCTCCGACCAGGTGTAGCGGACCCACTGCTCACCGACCTGCGGCCAGGTACCCCACAGCAGGGTCTGATCGACCGGGGCGGTCGGCAGCACCCCGTCGTTGAGCGCCGTCACCCTGTTGTGCCCGGCGGTGAAGGACGCGTCCGGCGTCGCCGCGGGGGCGACGTTGGTGCGCCACGGCGCGTCCGGCAGGACGGTCACCGAGGCCTCGACGTACCCGGCCGCATGGCCGAGCACCCAGCCCTGGACGGTGACGGTGCCCGCCTCCGCGAGCGCGGCGGGGTCGACGTCGTCCCACCGGACCGGCAGCTCGAGCTCGACGCCTGCGGGGTAGGCCGCGGTGACGGTCGCCGGCAGGGAGGCGCCGCCCTCGGCACCCACCCAGGTCGTCGCGGTGACCGGCTCGATGCTCGTGGCCTGCTCCGCCAGCACCATCCACTCCTGCACCGCGACCGCGGCGTAGGTGACCGGGTCGGTGGCGGACGGCGACCCGTCGAGGACCGCGCGCAGCTGCGTCGTGGTGACCGGGTCGAAGGTGACCTCGTGGAGCACGCCGTGCTCGGTCGGGTAGCCGCTCGGGTCCGGGACGTCCCGCCACTCGCCGCTCGCGAGGTCGCGGTACTGCAGGACCCAGGCGTCAGGGGTGGACACGCCGGTGCCCACGCCGGGCGGCTGGTCACGCCAGAACTGGATCCGCGAGCCGCTCACCCGCATCGGCTGGTCCCAGGTGTACTGCGCCCAGACCTGCGCGGGCCGGTTGCTGGACCACGTCCCCCACAGGTCCGGCGGGAGCGGGTTCGGCCGGATGATCTCGTCGTTGAGCGACTTGACCCAATACTGGGTGGGCACCGGCTCGTTGGACACGGTGACGGTCGCGGCGTGCGCGATGTTCGCGCGAGGGGTGCGGTCCGGCCCGCGCTCGGGGGTGGTCTGCACCGGCAGGATCCGCGCCGGGGTCTGCGTGTCGTCCCACTCGAGATCGTCGATCGCGACCGACCGGCGGAAGTGGTTGCCGCCCACCGCGTCGGCGGTGTGGTACGTCAGGTACCACTGGCCCCTGAACTCGACGATGCCGGGGTGGCTGGTGGTCGAGGACACCGGCGGCAGGATCGTGCCGCGGTAGGTCCACGGGCCCTCCGGCGCCGGCGCGGTCCCATAGGCGAGGCACGCGTGGTAGTTGGCCGGTGTGCACGGCGAGGTGGGGCCGGCGTTGTTGCCCGCGTAGGCGAGGTAGTAGGTGCCGTTGCGCTCGAACACCCACGGCGCCTCGAAGAACCCGCTCAGCCCGGTCACCGTCTGCACGTCACCGCGCAGGGTCCTCATGTCCGGCTCGAGGCCGATCCGGCGCAGGTTCCCGAAGCTGCCCCACCACATGTGCACCTCGCCGGACTCGGTGATGTGCACCGTCGGGTCGATGTTGTGGATGGTGTTGCCGAGGATGCTCTGGGACACGATGGGGCCGCCGGCGTGGTCGGTCCACGGCCCGAGCGGGTCGTCGGCGACCGCGACGCCGATGCCGAAGGCGTCGGGCGAGGTGCTGCCCGCCTCGTGCACCGGGACGTACCAGTAGAAGCGGCCGTCCGTGCCCTCGACGACCTCACCCGCGTAGGCGCGTCCCGGGGTCGCCCAGTCGAACACCTCCTCGGGTCGCATCAGCGCCGGGTGGTGCTGCCACGCCCCGGAGTCGAGATCCGCCGCGACGTCGGTGGTCGAGAACGCCTGCCACTCGTTCATGACGAAGTCGTTGGTCGTCGGGCCCGCCTCGTCGCGCCCCGCGTAGATGTACAGGGTGTCGTCGACGACGAGGGGTGCGGGGTCGGCCGAGTAGACGGTGCCGTCCCCGAGGATCGGGTTCTCGACGGCCGAGGCCACGGTCGGGGCTGCCAGGGCGAGAGCGAGGGTCACGGCCAGCAACGCCGGCCCCCTCGGTCGCCGTCGGTCGGTCGCGGGCATGGTGCTCCTTGGGCTGCGCTGCATCGGGAGGACGCGCTGTGCGCGCGGGGGGGGTCGGTGAGGCCGGACGCGCCGGTGAGCGGGATGCTCACCGGCGCGTCCGCGTGCATCACTGCTGGGCCAGGTCGCCCGTCTGCGGCAGGGCGTCGTACCGGTGGAGGAACGCCGCCATAGCCTGCCGGCTGATCGGCACGGCGGTCCCGAACGAGCCGTCCGGATACCCCCGGGCGATCTCGACCTCCTCCAGCCACCCGATCGCCTCCGCGAACGGATGCCCCGGCGCCACGTCGGTGAACGTCGCCGCCGAGCCCGGCACCGGCTCACCGGCCGCCCGGTGCAGGAACGCCGCCATCGCCTGCCGGCTCACCGGACGCGTCGGACCAAACGTCCCGTCCGCGTACCCACCGGCCAGGTCCATCTCGGCCATCCACTCGATCTGCACATAGAACGGATCCGTCGGGTGCACGTCGGAGAACGACTGCGTCCCCTGCGCCGGCACCCAGTCCGCCCCCGCGTACCGGTACATGAACGCCGCCATCGCCTGCCGGCTCATCGGGGACGCCGGGTAGAAGAACACCTGGTCCCCGACCTGCGTGCCGGTGGACAGGCCCGACTCGGCCAGCCATCGGATCTCGTCGTAGAACACGTGACCTGGGGAGACGTCGACGAACACGGGCGCCACCGGGTCGGGGTCGTCCACCGCGGGCACGTCGACCGACGTCGCCGTCGACACGTTCCCGACGGCGTCGGTGGCCCGCGCGTGCACGGTCACCGCGTCGTCACCGACGGTGACGGGCCCGGTGTAGGCCGTCCACTCGCCGTCACCCAGCCGGTACTGGACCGAGGCCACCCCGGAGCCGGCGTCGGTCGCCGTGACCACGACCCGGCGGCTGTCGCCGTCGAGCGCGGCCGCGACCTGCGGACCGGAGCGGTCGATCCCCACCGTGCGCTCGACCACGGCCGAGACGTTGCCGGCTGCGTCGGTCGCCCGGACGGCGACGCGGTGCTGCCCCTCGCCGGTGACCACGACCGGGGCGGTGTAAGCCGCCCAGGCGCCGTCGTCGACCTGGATCTGGACGGTGGGCGCCCCGGGGCGGTCGTCGGTCGCCGTGACCGTGACCGTCACGTCACCGGCGACCCAGCCGGAGGCCGAGGGGGTCGGCGCCAGGGCCACCGAGACCTCGGGGGCGGTGGTGTCGGGATCGGTCGAGCCGCCGCCGGTCCCGACGGTGACCGTCGCGACGGCCGTGGTCGTCCCGGCGCCCTCGACCGTGCCGGTCACCTCGAAGGTGCCGTCCGCGGCGTAGTCGGCGGGGTCGATCTCCTCCCAGGTGACCGGGAGCATCTCGCGCGAGCCGTCGTTGTACTGCACGACCACCGTCCCGGGCAGCTGCGGGGCGACCCCCGTGGCCGTCCGGACCGCCACGGGGTCGATCGTGTTGATCTGCCCCGGCGGCGTGGACCGGACCCAGACGGTGACCGTCGGGGTCAGCGGCGTGCCCTCGGCGATGCCCTGCAGGGTGAACTGCCCGTCCGCGGCGACCTGGTCGGCGGTGATCTCCGGCCAGACGACGCCCACGGTGCTGCGGCTGCCGTCGGCGTAGACGCCCACGACCTCGTCGGGCAGGTCGGGGACCACGCCCACCGCGGTGCGCACGTGCAGCGGCTCGAGGGTCTCGGGCGAGTCGGCGAACACCTCCCACTCGGCGACGCCGATCGCCGAGTACGACGTGGCGTCCGCGTTCGGCGCGGCGTCGAAGGTGGCCCGCAGCGCATCGGTGGTGACCGCGTCGAACGTGGTCACGTTGGTCCCGGTGCGCTCGGTGCCGTACCCGCTCGGGCCGGGCACGTCGACCCACGCACCCGCGGCGTCGCGGTACTGGATGACCCACGACTCCGGCACCGCCACGCCCTGGCCGCTGCCGGCCTCCGCGTCGGTCCAGAACATGATCTCCGAGCCGCTCACCCGCACCGGGCCGTCCCAGGTGTACTGCAGCCACTGCTGCTCGGGCCGGCTGCCGGACCACGTGCCCCACACCGCGTCCTGCGCGCCGCCGGCGTTCTGCCCGGCGCCGTCGTTGACCGCGGTCACGCGGTTCCACCCCGCGGTGTAGGACGCCGTCGGCGTCGCCGCCGGGGCGACGTTCGTGGTGCCGCCCGCCGGTGCCTGCCCGACGACGACGATCTCGGTGCCGGCCTCGGCAGCGCCGTCGGAGGCGGTCAGCCGGAACCGGTACTCGCCGTCGGCGGTGAACCGGACGACCGTGGTCGCCGCGGTGTCGTCGTCGAAGAGCACCGTGGCGCCCTCGGGTGCGGACACCAGGCTCCACCGCGAGGACAGCTCACCCGCGGGCAGGCCGTCGTCGCGCACGGTGCCGATCAGCCGGGCGGACCCGGCCTGGGAGTAGACGGCGTCCTGGATCGCGCTCACCGACGGTGCGGCGTTGTCGACCGCCGGCGCCGCCAGGCCCGTGCTGCGGACCTGGAGCTCCTTGACGCCCGTCCGGAAGCCGGGGGCGTGCGTCACGGTGAGCCGGATCCGCTGCGTCGTGATCTCCGGGAAGAGCACCCGGTTGAGGTTCCCCTGCGGGTAGACCGGGTCCTTCGCCTGGCCCGGGACCGGCCGCCAGGTGTCACCGTCGAGGTACTCGACGGTGTACATCGACGGGGCGGCGTACCCCGGGCGCGTCCCGGCCAGGCGACCGCCCTGGGGCGAGTCGGACGACGACGTGCGGTAGAAGTACACCCGCACCTCGTCGAGGGCCTGCGCCGAGCCGAGATCGATCTCGAGCGAGTCCTCGGCGTTCGGTGAGCCGGCGGTGCCCCAGAACGGCTCGTTGATGGTGGTGCCGTTGACCGCGGCCTGCGGGCTGCTGAACGGGTCGTCGGCCGTGAAGGTCGCGGTGACCTGGGCGCCCTCGGCGAGGTTGGGCGTCCCGGTGGTGCCGGTCGCGATGTCCGCGCCGGCCTTGGCGAACAGGTCCACCACGCGGGCGTCGTCGGCGAATCGCACCTCGTTGGGCGCCTGCAGGCTCTGCTGGGTGACCGTCACGACCGTCACGTCGTCGTCCTTCTCCACGACGGTCCCGGTGGCCGGGTCGTAGACCACGCGGCCCAGGGAGTCGGTGGTGAAGGCCAGCTCGCCGTCGAGGAAGGCCGAGTAGCCCTCGGGGACGCCCTCGCCGTACGGGCGCTGCCCGTCGCCGGGCTCGTCCCACACGATGGTCAGGTCGCGGTCCCGCAGGGCGATGTTGTTGGCGGTGAAGTACGGCCAGTCGATGTCGATCGGGTCGAGCTCGATCATCGCGTCCGAGCGAGGACGCAGGCCCATCGCGTCCTCGATCATTGTGAAGTTGGTGGTGCCGAGGATCGTGTGGTGGATCCACGACCGGTAGCCGATGTCCTGCTCGTCGCCCCACTCGGTGTTCGCCGACCCGGTGTTCCAGAACTCGTTCTGGTCCGGCAGCCGGTTGTCACCGTCGATGTAGTGCGCCCACGCGTTCCAGTACAGGAGCTTCTTGTAGTAGTCCGAGCCGACGTACTCGTTCGGGTAGTTGCGCAGGACGCTGGACAGCATCCGGAACGTCACCGTGGAGTTGATGATGGAGAAGTTGTTGCTGCCGCCCGCGCCACGCTCGGCGGCGTCGACCTGGTTGGCCGTGTAGAACGGGAAGATCGGGTACTCGTCGTAGTAGCGCCACAGCCGCAGCGCCTCGACGTAGTCGTCGTCGTAGTCCGCGTCGCCGGGCTGCGGGACCAGGCCCACGCTGAACGGGTAGTAGTTGTTGATCTCCTTCCAGTCCACCAGGAGGTTCTCGCCACCGGCCTGCCGGTGCTTGATGAGGTCGTCCTCGGCGTCCCACAGCGTGTCCATCACCGCCGACTTGATGCTCGCGGCGAGGTCGCGCATCTCCTGTGCCTCGGCCTCGTCGCCCGCGGCGGCGTAGGCCTCGGCCGAGGCCATCGCGTTGGAGTACAGGTAGGCGTTCTCGGCGCGGTCCATGTTGGTCTCGCCGTGCTCCGCGGCCCAGTCGAACGACACCGCATCGGCGTCGTTGCCGGTCATCGCGCCCCAGTCGTACTCGATGAGGTTGTTGCCGTTGCTGTCGAAGTCCTCGAGCAGGCCCTTGACGTCGTTCTCGCCGTAGACCGCCAGGTTCTCGGCGATCGCCGCCGGCCCGCCGTGCAGCTGGTAGGAGCGCCAGGCCGCCTCGCTGATGTACTGGGTGTAGCTGTTGCTCCAGTTCGACGGCGACCCTGGGTTGTCCTCCATCTTGCCGCTGCGCGCCGTCTCACCGGCGGACACCCACGGACCGTAGGAGTAGACCGGGTCGCGGAAGTACTTCAGGTCGTCGATGAACATGCCGGTCGTCAGGACGATGGCGTTGTTGTAGCCGGTCACGCCCTCGATCGACGTCGGGAACTGGTAGTCGTTGCCCGGGACGTTCGCATCGAGGTAGTTGAACCGCATGAGCCACCATCGATAGAACAGCGTCTTGTCGATGTTGTCCTCGGGCGTGTCCAGGTAGGGGATGTTGTCCGCCCACCACTCGTTGTAGGCGGTCACGTGAGTGGTGTACGCCTCACCCGGCGCCGCCGCGCGCACCGCGTCGTACTGCGCGCGCGAGCCGGGCAGCTCGTCCGCGATCAGGCCGAGCTGAAGCTTGGTGCCGGCCGAGCCGTCCGCCGGCACGTCGAGCGTGCGGACCAGCGACTGGCCCTGCGGCACGAATCCGTCGCCGGAGAACCGCGGGTACAGCGTCGTGATGTTGTTGCGGGTGACCCGGACGCCGGTCAGCTCCTCGCCGGCGGCGACGCCGGCGAGTGGGGAGGTCGCCACCAGCTCGACGGACTTCGCCTCACCGTCGGTGCTGGTCAGCTCGACCTGGGTGACGGCGACGTTCTCGTGGGTGACGTACTTCGTCTGGACCAGCCGCAGGCCGGCCTCCGCGTTGGTGAAGACGCTGTGCCAGTAGCTCGGCGTCTGCTTGCGGGCCTCGGTGTCCTCGGTCATGACCACGTCCTGGCCGCCGACGCGGACCGTGACGCCGTAGAGCGAGTCGACCCCGAGCTCGTGCCAGTAGGCGGCCCGTCCACCGAAACCGATGACACTCGGCTGGTGCGTGTACATGTACGCAGCGCGTCCGCGGCTGAACAGCCAGTTGTTCGTGTCGCCGTAGCCGCCGGCCGTCCCGTACCGGGCCAGCATGCTGTCGATCCAGAAGTCGGAGTCCGGGCTCTGGCCGGCACCGGCGGCCAGGTCGGCCTCGAAGACGGCTCGCATCTGGTTGCCGACCGTGAAGTCGGTCGGCAGCTCCGGGACCGGGTCGGCCGAACCCGCCCATACCGGGAAGCCCACACCGGAGTTCAACCGGTCCTCGTCTGCCGCGTACGCCGACGGCGCCACGAGCAGCGTGGCCGCCATCGTCGCGCCGAGCGAGCCGGCCATCAGGCCGCGCCCGCGCCGGCGCCCCCACCGAGATCTGTCAGTCACAACGCGCTCCTCGTCATTGAGAGCATGGATTGGCCCGGCCAGCGAACCACGGCCGCCGGAGCGGCCGCAATGCTTTTCGGTCTTTTCGGTAATCGGGGCTGCCGAACCGGTCGTTGCCCCCGTCGGCGCGGCCGACCTATGCTCGCCGCACCATCCAGAGCGGCCGAGAGACCCGGTTCGACGACGCCGCAGCAACCCCCCGACGACCAGGGTGTGGGTGCTTCCGCCGGGAGCGATGGAGAGCCGATGCCGCCAGCCGTCCCCGCCCGCCGTCCCGGACTGACGCACGGGCCGGCGGCCATCGACCGGCCGACCGTGTCGTTCGAGCTGTTCCCGCCCCGGACCCCCGAGGCGACCGCGCAGCTGTGGACGACGGTGCAGCGGCTGGCGGCCGTGCGCCCGGACTTCATCTCGGTGACCTACGGGGCGTCGGGATCCACCAGGGCCACCACCCGCGAGCTGGTCCGGCGCCTGCTCGCCGAGACGTCGGTGCTGCCCATCGCCCACCTGACGTGCGTCGGCGCGACCCGCAGCGAGCTGGTCACCGTGATCGAGGAGTTCCTCGACGAGGGCGTGCGGACGTTCCTGGCGCTGCGCGGTGACCCACCGGTCGGGGCCGCGGACTGGCGCCCGCACCCGGGCGGCCTGAGCCGGGCCAGCGAGCTCGTCGAGCTGCTCCGCGAGGTGGAGGCCGCGCGCTGCGGCTCGTCCGCGAGCCAGGCGCTGCGCGGGGCGGCCCACAAGCTCAGCGTCGCCGTGGCGGCGTTCCCCACCGGCCACCCCGGTCCCGGCAGCCCGGCCGAGCGGCGGGGCCGGGACCTGCAGGCGCTGCTCGCCAAGCAGCGGGCCGGCGCCGACTTCGCGATCACCCAGGTCTTCTTCGACCCGGCCACCTACACCGACCTGCTCCGCGACGCGCGGGCGCTGGGCATCACGATCCCGATCCTCGCCGGGGTCATCCCCACCACGGACCCCGGGCGGCTGCTGCGGGTCGAGGAGCTCACCGGCGTGCCGGTCCCGGCCGACCTGCTGGCCCGCCTGCTCGCCGCCGACGACGAGGACGAACGCCGCCGCGTCGGCCTGCGCGCGAGCATCGACGTGGCCAACGCCGTGCTGGACGCCGGCGCGCCGGGTCTGCACGTCTACACCTTCAACCGACATCGCGACGCGCTCGCCCTCGTCGAGGGCACGGGCCTGTGCGACGCCGCACCCGACGGCCCGTCCGACCCGATCGCCCGCCCGCACGACCTCGAGCCCCAGGGGGCACCATGACCATGCCGTCCACCCCGCCCGCCGTCCCGCCGTTCCCCGCCGCGAGCGTCCTGGGCTACCCGCGCATCGGGCCGCGCCGCGAGCTCAAGCGTGCCCTCGAGGCGTACTGGGCCGGGTCCGCCACCGCCGACGACGTCGAGCGGGTGGCGGCGGACCTGCGCTCGCGCACCCGTCGGCGGCTCGCCGACCTGGGCCTGGCGACCGACGTCCCGGCGATCCCCTCCGCGTTCTCCTTCTACGACCACGTCCTCGACGCCGCGCTCATGCTGGGCGCCGTGCCGGGCCGGTTCGCCGCCGTCGCGCCCGGCCCGGGCCGGGCGGTGGGGCTCGACACGCTGTCCGCGCTGGCTCGCGGGCTGCCGGACGCACCACCGCTGGAGATGACCAAGTGGTTCGACACGAACTACCACTACCTCGTGCCCGAGATCGGTCCGGGCACGATCCTGCGGATGGCCGACGACCGGCCGGTCCGCGAGCTCACCGAGGCGCTGGCCGACGGCGTGCTGACCCGGCCGGTCCTGGTCGGTCCGGTCACCGTCCTGCTGCTCGCCAAGGCGACCGACGACGCCCCCGCCGGCTTCTCGCCGCTGGACCGGCTCGACGACGTCGTCGCCGTCTACGCCCAGGTGCTGCGCGCGCTGGCCGCTGCGGGCGCCACCTGGGTCCAGCTCGACGAGCCGGCCCTCGTGGCGGACCTGACCGGCGTGGACCGTGCCCGGGTGCTGGACGCGGTCCGGCGGGCGTACACGGCCCTGACCGGCGACGCCGTCGTCCCCGACCGGCCGGCGCTGCTGGTCGCGACCCCGCACGGCGACCCGGGCGACGCGCTCGGGGCCCTCACCGCGGCCGGGGTCGAGGGGGTCGCGCTCGACCTCGTGCGTGGCGCCGCGCCGACCGGTCCGCTGCCCCGCCCGGCGGACGGGCACGCCCTGACCGTGGTCGGCGGGGTCGTGGACGGTCGCAACGTGTGGCGCAGCGACCTCGGCGGTGCCCTGGACACCCTCGCGGCACTGCGCGCGGCGCTCGGCCCCGACGTCTCCGTCACGGCCGGCACCTCGGCGTCCCTGCTGCACGTGCCGCACGACGTCGACGACGAGCCGGACCTGGACCCCACCCTGCGCAGCTGGCTCGCGTTCGCCGACCAGAAGGTGCGCGAGGTGGTCACCCTGGCCACCGGCCTGACCGACGGTCCGCACGCGGTCGACGACGCGGTCCGGGCGGCCGCCGTCGCGCGCGGCACCCGCGCCACCGCCGACGGCGTCGTCCGTCCGGACCTGCGCGACCGGCTCGCCGCGCTCGGCCCGGACGCCCTGCACCGGCCGGACCCGGCGGTGCGCCGGGCGGCCCAGGAGGCCCGCCTGGGTCTGCCGCCGCTGCCCACCACGACGATCGGCTCGTTCCCGCAGACCGGTGAGATCCGGACCGCACGGGCCGGCCTGGCCCGGGGCACGCTGAGCGCCGAGGACTACGCGGACGCCATGCGCGCCGAGATCCGCCGGGTCGTCGCGCTCCAGGAGGACCTCGGCCTGGACGTGCTCGTGCACGGTGAGCCCGAGCGCAACGACATGGTGCAGTACTTCGCCGAGCACCTGACCGGCTTCGTCTCCACGACCCACGCCTGGGTGCAGTCCTACGGGTCGCGCTGCGTGCGCCCGCCGATCCTGTGGGGGGACGTGACCCGGCCCGCACCCATCACCGTCGAGTGGTCGACCTACACCGCGTCGCTCACCGACCGGCCGGTCAAGGGCATGCTGACGGGCCCGGTCACCATCCTGGCGTGGTCGTTCGTGCGCGACGACCAGCCGCTGGCCGACACCGCACGGCAGGTCGCGCTCGCGCTGCGCGAGGAGATCGCCGACCTCGAGGCGGCCGGGATCGCGGTCGTGCAGGTCGACGAGCCGGCGCTGCGCGAGCTGCTGCCGCTGCGCGCCGCGGACCGCCCGGCGTACCTGGACTGGTCCGTCGGGGCGTTCCGGCTGGCGACGTCGGGCGTCCGTGACGACACGCAGGTGCACACGCACCTGTGCTACTCGGAGTTCGGCGAGGTCATCGGCGCGATCGACGCCCTGGACGCCGACGTCACGAGCATCGAGGCGGCCCGGTCCCGGATGGAGGTCCTCGGCGACCTCGCGGCGGCCGGGTACACCCGCGGCGTCGGTCCCGGCGTCTACGACATCCACTCCCCGCGGGTCCCGGACACCCAGGGCGTCGCCGCGCTGCTCCACGAGGCCGTCCGGTCCGTCGACCCGGCGCTGCTGTGGGTCAACCCGGACTGCGGGCTCAAGACGCGCCGGTACGACGAGGTGGAGCCGGCGCTGCGGAACATGGTGGCCGCCGCCCGTTCGGTGCGGGCCGCGCTCGCCGCACAGGTATGACCTGTCAGCATCGCGGTGGGCCCGGCGTGCCGGGCCGCGACCGCCGGCACGCGACGAGCGCAGCCCGCACCGGACGGAGGGGATGACGCCCGGCGGGGCCGCGGGACGAGCCCGCGGCCCGCGCCGGCGTCCGTGTCCTCAGCCGGTGTGCGCCGAGGACGACGGCTCGGCGTCGATGGACTGCGCGTCGACGGACCGCGCCTCGCCGCCGCCGATCGCGGACTGCCCGCCGGTGGCCAGGTGCTGGACCTCGACGCGGCGCGGCTTGGACTCCTCGGCCACCGGGATCGTCAGCGAGAGGACACCGTCGGCGTAGGTGGCGCTCATCTTGTCCAGCGCGAGGCCGCGGCCCACGGTCAGCTGGCGCGCGTAGGTGCCGCTCGGGCGCTCGTTGACGAGCCACTGGACGTCCTGCTCGGTCCGGGCGGTGCGCTCCGCGCGGATCGTCAGGGTCCGGTCCTCGACGTTGACGTCGATGGTGCCGGGGTCCGCTCCGGGTAGGTCCACGTTGAGGACGAAGTGGTCGCCGGACCGGAACAGATCCATCGGCATGGTGCCGGCCGCCTGCGCGGCACCGAAGACCTGACCCAGCAGGCGGTCCATCTCCTGGAACGGGTCGAATCGGGTAGCCACACCCCTCACCTCCTCGTCACAAGAGGCCCCGGCCTCCGGGGCCCGGTGCTCCCGGTCCGGCCCCTGCCGACCCGGGTGGCTACGCCCCTGTTCTAGCACTCGGGCATGGTGAGTGCCAGATCCCGTCGTTCGCCCTGAGCGATCGGGTCGGCACGTCGGGGCGTGCAGGTCAGCGCCCCGCGACGTGGTCGGCGAGGGCCTCGACGATGGGCACGTCGGCGTCCAGCCACGGTACGGACAGCCAGTCGCCGACCCCGAGCCACCGCAGCTCGTCGTGCTCGACGAGCGGCTCCGCGACACCGTCGCCGACCTGCGCCGTCCACAGCCGCATCACGTACCGCTCCGACAGCCGCCAGCCGGTCCGGCCGGGCGCGACGAGCTCCTGGCCGAGTCGCACCCCGACGCCGAGCTCTTCGCGCAGCTCGCGGTGCACGGCGGCCACCGGGTCCTCCCCGGGCTCCACCTTGCCGCCCGGGAACTCCCAGCGGCCGGCCAGGCTGACCGGCCGAGCCCGCCGCGCGGCGAGCAGCCGCGTCGGCGCGACGAGGTCGTCCAGGATCGCCGCGGCCACGACGAGCACGGGAGCCGGGGCGCCGGGAGGGGTGTCGGCAGGGGTCATGGCGCGCAGTCTCTCCTAGTCTGCGAGGCTCTCCCGGCCGCGCAGGGTGACGAGGCCCCTGCGATCGATGGCACGGTCGGCCCACGCCCTCCGTCCCGTTCCCTGGTCGGGTTCCCGGACCGCCGGGCGCGGACGGACGGACGGGCATCAATCTCGTGGACCGCGTCCGGCAAGCGGTCTATAACGGGATCTGCAGTCGACAGCGAGCCCGGGACCGAGAGGCCGCGGGGCTCCATCCGCGCGCGGACCGGTCGACGTGCCTGAATGACTTCTGCGCGATCGGGGACCTGGGCCTGCGGACCCGGACGACCACTCTGACGCCGGCGCCGACGGGGTGCCCGACGTCACTCCCGCGATTTCCCGACGCCACTCGCGACCGCACCGCGTCGTGGTTCCACGACGACGAGAGTGCGCTGCCGTCGTCGTGACGCCCGCGTCAAAGAGGAGGACACCATGGCACTTGCCGAGTCCATCGCCATCGCTGTCAGCGTCGTCAAGGCAGCGCCCGAGGTGATCAACGCGATGAACAGCGTGCTTCAGGCGTTCGACCGCTCGTGCATCATCGAGGTCGACAACATGACGCCGGAGAGCTTGCAGCCCACCGGCCACTCGCACGAGTCGGGCGCCTTCGGGCAAGCACCCGCACGGATCGATCCCTTCACTCCCGGCATGATGTCGTCCCACAGCACCGACTTCGCTCAGGGCGCCGTCGGTACGGCGTCCTTCGTCGGGCGCGACGTGTCGCTGACGATCCGCTTCAGCAATCCCTTCGTGGGCGGCAACCACGCAGAGGTCCAGGTCTCGGGAGCTCGGGCGCCGGAGTTCCAGGTCAGCCGGTCGGCCGGGGGCGGGAACACCGGAGCCCATTTCCGCTATGTGCTGACTCATCCCGTGCAGGACGACTGGCGCTTCTGCGCACGGTGCCACGGGCTGTTCTGGAACGGTCCCGACCAGGTCAACCACCGGTGCCCGAGCGGGGAGGTGCATCTCCCGCTGGGGGACGAGTTCATCGCCGTGCACTCCGTCCCGGAGGGACCGCGCCTCCAGGCCGGCTGGCGATTCTGCCCGCGGTGTCACGGCATGTTCTTCTCCGGGGGGGACACGAGCAACCACCGGTGCCCGGCGGGAGGTCTGCACGACGCATCCGTCGGGCTTGCCTTCGCCCTTCCGCATGACCTCCCGCCGAACGGCGCTCTCCAGACCAACTGGCGGTTCTGCACGACGTGCCACGGCATGTTCTTCAACGGCCCTGACCGCGCGAACCACCGGTGCGCCGCGGGAGGCCTGCACAACCCGGCAGGCTTCGAGTTCTCACTTCCGCGCATCACGAGATGACGCGGGCCGGGTCCCGGCACGGTGAGACGTCACGCGGTGCAGCGGTGCCGACGGTCTGAGCCGGCGGGACGACGTCGGCCGCCCCGTGCACGCGGTCGCCGGATCCTGGGCCCGGGACCCGGCACCCCTGCCTAGCCGACCAGGAGCAGCCCGCCGAGGCTGACCGCGAGCGCGGTGACGGTGGACACCGCACCCAGACCCAGGGCGCGTCCGCCGGTCCGCACCAGCCGGCGCAGGTCGACCTGTGCGCCGAGGCCGACCATCGCCGCGGCGAGGAGCACCGTGGTGAGCACCGACGCGTGCGTCAGGACCCGGTCGGGCAGCAGCCCGGTGCTGCGTACGGCGACCGCGACGAGGAAGCCGACGACGAACAGGGGCAGCAGGGGCGGGCGGCGGCGGCCCGCGACCGGCGCCGTGCCCCGGCGGACCGCGACGCTCACGCCCGCGACGAGCGGGGCGAGCAGCACCACGCGCGCCAGCTTGGCGACGACGGCGGCGGCGAGCGCGACACCGGACACCGCGCCGGCCGCCGCGACGACCTGTGCGACCTCGTGGACCGCCAGCCCTGCCCAGAGCCCGGCGGTGCGGTCGGCGAGGCCGAGCAGGCCGGCCAGCACGGGGACCAGCACGATGGTGGCGCTGCCGTACAGGGTGACCAGGGCGATGGCGGTTGCGACGTCCTCGTCGTCGGCGTCGGCGACCGGCGCCATCGCGGCGACGGCCGCGGCACCGCAGATCGCGAAGCCGGTCGCGACGAGCAGCCGCACCGGCCGGCGCACGCCCATCCGGCGGCCGACGAGGACGGTCACGGCGAATGTCGCCGCGACGGTCACCAGGAGCACGGCGAGCTCACCCAGGCCCAGCCGGAGCACGTCGGCCACGGCGAGCTGCAGCCCGAGCAGGACGACCCCCGTGCGCAGCAACGGGCGAGAGGACCAGGCCAGGCCCGGCTCGAGGACGGCCGGCACGACGTGGAGGTTGCGTGCCAGGACGCCGACGGCGATGGCCAGCAGGAGCGCCGAGACGGCGGGGACGCGGGACGCGGCCAGCAGGCAGGCGATCGCGACGGCCAGCACCGCCAGCGCGCCGGGGAGGCGTCGGGCGAGGGTGCGCCCGCGCGTCGAGGCCGCCGGTGGGTCGCGGCGAGGTCCTGCCGCAGCCGGTGCGGAGCGCGGCGGCTGCGCCGTCCGCGGGCCCGGCGCCGGACCGTGTCCGTCGGGACCTGCTCCGGTCACGCTGCCGGGTCGGGTGTCGGTCTCACGGCCGGGCTCGGCGTCGGCTGAGGGTGCGGGCACGTGCCCCACCCTGCCGCACCGGGCCGCACCGGGCCGCACCGGGCCGCACCGGGCCGCACGGTCACCGAGCGGGAGCCGTCACGCTCGGCCGGCGGCACGCCGGCCGGGACGCCGACGGCTCAGCGCAGACCGGCGGCGTGCGCCCAGGCGACCGCGTCGGCGCGGGTCGAGACGCCGAGCTTGCGGTACAGGCTGCGCACCTGGGACTTGACGGTGTTGCGGGTGACGAACAGCGTGGTGGCGATCTCCTCCAGGGTGACGTCCTCGGAGAGGTGGCCGAGGACCACGAGCTCACGCCGGGTCAGGGGCTCGGCGACGGGCGCGGTGTACGCGCCGGGCCTGACCAGCTCGAGAGTGCTCACGGTGACCTCCGGTGTTCCTGCGGCGTGCTGCCCGGTCGGGCGCCCGCCTGTGCCTTCTGACACAAGGAGAGACGCCTCACACCCGCACCTATGACGCGGTTTTCACCCGAAGTTTCCGGCCGGCTCGCTGGCGCGCGCACGAGCGGCCTGATATCGGGCATCCGTGCAGGTCAGGGGCGGATCACCGGCGCCGCGGCGGGGCGCCTGCCAGGAACCGGCGGGTCACCCGTCCGGTCCACGGCTCCGGACGCCGTGCCGGTCAGCTCCCCACGTGCGCCCGGTACTCCGCGGCGCTGAGCAGCGGTCCCGTGCCGCTCACCTCCACCCGCAGCAGCCAGCCCGCGCCGTACGGGTCGGACCCGACCACGGCCGGGTCGTCGACCGCCGCGGTGTTCACCTCGACCACGGTGCCGGTCACCGGGGAGTACAGCTCGGAGACCGACTTGGTGGACTCCACCTCGCCGCACACCTGGCCCGCCGTGACGGCGTCGCCGACCGCGGGCAGCTCGACGTACACCAGCTCGCCGAGCGCCTCGGCGGCCGTCGCGGTGATGCCGACGGTCGCCGGCGATCCCGCTGCGAGCCACTCGTGCTCGACGGTGTAGCGCAGGTGGTCGGGGAAGCTGCTGGTCACGGTGTCTCCTGGGGACGCAGGCTGCTCGGCGGGACGGACTCGGGACGACGGTAGAAGGGCAGGGGCACCACGCGCACGGGTTCGGCGCGTCCGCGCACGTCGACCGCGAGGTCGGTGCCCGGGGCGGCGGCGTCCGGGACCACGTAGGCCATCGCGACCGGGTACCCCAGCGTGGGCGACGGCGCCCCGGACGTCACGCGACCGACGACGTCGTCCAGGGCGTCGGGGGCTCGGACGACCCGGTGCCCGGCACGAGCGGCCCGCCGGCCCAGGCCCTGCAGACCGACCAGCACCCGGTCCGGCACCGCCGCGGAGCGCGCCGCCAGCGCGTCCCGCCCGACGAACGCCCGGGGCGCACCGTCCGGCCCGATCGTGCCCAGCCGGACGACCCGGCCCAGGCCGGCGTCGTACGGCGTCGTCGTGCGGTCGAGCTCGTGGCCGTACAGCGGCATGCCCGCCTCCAGACGCAGGGTGTCCCGCGCCGCGAGCCCGGCCGGGACCAGGCCGTGCGGCGCACCGGCGGCGAGCAGCCCGCGCCACAGGGCGGCGGCCGACGCGGCGGGCACGAACAGCTCGAAGCCGTCCTCGCCGGTGTACCCGGTGCGCGCGACCAGCGCCGGCACGCCCGCCACAGTCGCGGGCAGACCCGCGGAGGAGCGCAGGCTCGTGACAGCCTCGACGTCCCCGGCCGCGGCGAGCGAGGTCACGACGGCGGCCGCGCGCGGCCCCTGCACCGCGATCAGCGCGGTCGCGGCCGACGCATCGGTGACCCGGGCACCGGAACCCTGCGCGCGCTGCGTCAGCTCGGACAGCACGACGCCGGCGTTGGCCGCGTTCGCCACCACGAGGAAGGAGTCCGTCCCGGTCCGGTACACGACCAGGTCGTCCAGGACGCCGCCGTCGGGGGCGCAGATCATCGTGTACCGGGCCCGGCCCACCGCCACCGCGGACAGGTGCCCGACGAGGGCGTGGTCCAGCGCGGCCGCGGCGCCCGGGCCGGCCACCTCGATCTCGGCCATGTGGGACAGGTCGAACAGCCCCGCGGCGGTCCGCACGGCGAGGTGCTCGGCGCGGTCCCCGGCGTACCGCAGGGGCATCGACCACCCGGCGAAGGGGGTGAGGGTCGCGCCGAGGGCGGCGTGCTCGTCGTGCAGCGGGCTGCGCCGCAGCGCGCCGTCCGCCGCGGTACCCGCCGGACCGGCGGCGCCGTCGTCGTCGGTGCTGCCGGCGCCGCCCGTCCCGCTGCCGGTGCTCATCGCTCGTACGCCTCGATCGGCGGGCACGAGCACACCAGGTTGCGGTCCCCGTACGCGCCCTCCACCCGCCGCACGGGGGGCCAGTACTTGTCCGCGCGCAGGGACGCGACCGGGTACGCGGCGAGCTCGCGCGGGTAGGGCCGGTCCCAGGTGTCGGCGGTGACGGCGGCGGCGGTGTGCGGGGCCCCGCGCAACGGCGAGTCGGCGACCTCCCACCGCCCGGCGGCGACCGCATCGATCTCGCCGCGGATCGCGACCAGGGCGTCGACGAACCGGTCCAGCTCGGCGAGGTCCTCGCTCTCGGTCGGCTCGACCATGAGCGTGCCCGGCACGGGGAACGACAGCGTCGGCGCGTGGAACCCGTAGTCCATGAGCCGCTTGGCGACGTCCTCGGCGGTGACGCCCGTCCCCTTGGTGATCGCGCGCAGGTCCAGGATGCACTCGTGCGCGACCAGGCCCGTGGGCCCGGTGTAGAGCACCGGGAAGTGGTCGCCCAGCCGCGCGGCCAGGTAGTTCGCGGCGAGCACCGCGGTCTCGGTCGCGCGGCGGAGCCCCTCACCGCCCATCAGCGCCACGTAGGCCCACGAGATCGGCAGGATGCCCGCCGACCCGTACGGGGCCGCGGACACCGGCGCGACCCGTCCCCGCCCCGGCAGGTACGGCGCGAGATGCGCGGCCACCGCGACCGGGCCGACGCCGGGCCCTCCGCCGCCGTGCGGGATGCAGAACGTCTTGTGCAGGTTCAGGTGCGACACGTCCCCACCGAGCTCCGCCGGCCGGCCCAGGCCCACCAGGGCGTTGAGGTTGGCGCCGTCGACGTACACCTGCCCGCCGGCCGCGTGCACGAGGTCGCACACCGTGCGCACGTCGGGCTCGTACACGCCGTGGGTCGAGGGGTAGGTGATCATGATCGCCGCGACGCGCGGGCCGTGCTCGGCGAGCTTCGCGCGCAGGTCGTCCTGCCGCACCGAGCCGTCGTCGGCGGTGGCCACGACCACGACGCGCATGCCGGCGAGCACCGCGGACGCCGCGTTGGTGCCGTGCGCCGACGCGGGGATGAGGCAGACGTCGCGCCGGGCGTCGTCCGGGCCGGCCTGGTCGCGCAGGTAGCCGCGGATGGCGAGCAGCCCGGCGAGCTCGCCCTGCGACCCGGCGTTGGGCTGCACCGACACCGCGGCGTACCCGGTGATCTCGGCCAGCCAGCCCTCGAGCTGCTCGACCAGCTCGGTGTAGCCGGCGGTCTGCTCACGCGGCGCGTACGGGTGGATGGACGCGAAGCCCGGCCAGCCGATCGGCTCCATCTCGACGGTCGCGTTGAGCTTCATGGTGCACGACCCGAGCGGGATCATCGTCCGGTCCAGCGCGAGGTCGCGGTCCGCCAGCCGCCGCAGGTACCGGAGCATGGCCGTCTCCGAGCGGTACAGGTGGAACACCGGGTGGGTCAGGTAGGGGCTCGTCCGGCGCAGCTCCGGCGGCAGTCCGGTGCCGCCCGACGCCGGGCCGTCCGCCCGTGCCCCCGGCGCGACCGCCGCGTCCGGCCGGCTCCGGGACGCCGCCGCGTCACCGGGACTGGCGCCGGCGTCGGCGAAGGCGGCCAGGACGGTGGCGACGTCGGCGTCGGTGGTCGTCTCGTCGCAGGCGACCTGGACGTGGTCGGCGTCCGGGGCGTGCACGTTCACGCCGCGCCGCGCGGCCGCGGCGAGGACGGCGCCCGACCGTCCGGGCACGACCGCGCGCACGGTGTCGAAGACCGCCTCGTGCTGCACCGCCACACCGCCCGACCGCAGCCCGGCGGCCAGCGCGACCGCGTGCCCGTGCACGCGCTCGGCGATCGCCCGGAGGCCGTCGGGGCCGTGGTGCACGGCGTACATCGAGGCGACGATCGCGAGCAGCGCCTGCGCGGTGCAGATGTTGCTGGTCGCCCGTTCCCGGCGGATGTGCTGCTCGCGGGTCTGCAGCGCGAGGCGGTACGCGCGGTCGCCGTCGGCGTCGACCGAGACGCCCACCAGCCGCCCGGGCAGCATCCGCTCCAGCCCGGTGCGCACCGCCATGAACGCGGCGTGCGGCCCGCCGAAGAACAGCGGGACGCCGAACCGTTGGGCGCTGCCGACCGCGACGTCGGCGCCCAGCTCGCCGGGCGGCGTCAGCAGGGTCAGGGAGAGCAGGTCGGCGGCGACGGTGACGAGCGCGCCCGCGCTCTTCGCCGCGGCGACGAGCGGACGCAGGTCGCGCACCGCACCGGAGGCGCCGGGCTGCTGCAGGACGACGCCGATCACGCCGTCCTCGCCGCCGAGCCCGTCGGGCCACCCGTGCCTGAGGTCGGCGACCACCAGCGGCAGGCCCGTCGCCTCGGCGCGCCCGCGGGCCACCTCGAGCGTCTGCGGCAGGCAGTCGGCGTCGAGCACGACGACGCCGTCGGGTCGTCCCTTGACCGCGCGTCGCATGAGCAGGACGGCCTCGGCGACGGCCGTGGCCTCGTCCAGCAGCGAGGCGTTGGCGACGGGCAGCGCGGTGAGGTCGGCCACGACGGTCTGGAAGTTCAGCAGCGCCTCGAGCCGACCCTGGGAGATCTCCGGCTGGTACGGCGTGTACGCGGTGTACCAGGCGGGCGACTCGAGCACGTTGCGTCGGATGACCGCGGGCGTGACGGTCGGGGCGTACCCGAGCCCGATCATCTGCGTCATCACGGTGTTCCTCGCGGCGACGGCGCGCAGCGCGTCGAGGACCTCCTCCTCGCCGCGCGGGGCGGGCAGGTCCAGCGGTCGGTCGGTGCGGATGGTGGCCGGCACCGCCGCGTCGACGAACCCGTCCAGCGACGTGTGGCCGACGGCCGCCAGCATGGTCGCCAGGTCGTCCGTCCGGGGTCCGATGTGGCGGTCGGCGAAGCCGGCGGCCGCGTCGGTGCGGTGGACCGGTGCGTGCTCGGGCTGGGTCACGGGGCGGCTCCGAGAATCGGCCCGGCGCACGCCGGGAACGGGTGGTGACCTCCCCGCTCTGTCATCCGGCGACCGGGTCGCCGACCTGAGAGTTTGGCCGGTCCGCCCGGGCCCTCGCGGGCCCCGCCCCCTCGGGGGCCGGCGTGCCGGTGTGCACCGTCGGTGGGCCGCACGCGGTGCGACCACTTTCCAGAGTTGCCTGGCCGCGGCGGTCCGGGGGCCTGAGAGATTCCCGGGGAGGGACTTGCTCCTTCGGCGCCTCAGGCCCGGCCGGGTGGCCGGGACGGGAGGACTCTCCCGCTGCGGTTCGAGCAGCGTCGTGCCATGAAGTTGTCGTCCGCGGCCACGATACGCCGGTGTGCTCAGCGGGTGCGGCGCGCCGCGCGCACCCGCTCGACCACCGACCGGTACGCCTCCACCGCGCGGTACGCCCGGCTGCCGCGGATCTCGGCCAGCTCGGCGGCGAGCCGGTCCCGGTCCGCCGGCACCCCGTCGGCGGATCCCTGGCCGTCGGTGACGCCCGCGCGTTGCGCCTCCAGCTCGGCGACGTGTCGCTCGAGACGCTCGACCCGCCGGATGGCCTGCAGGTCCAGCGGCCCGTCGGCCAGCGCCGTGCGCAGGCCCGCCCACAGCGCCGCCTCCTCGTCCGACGGTCCCACCGTGCCGCCGAACCCGGTGCCGGCCGGTCCGGCCGGGCGCACGGTCCGGCGCAGGGTCGCCTCGCGACGCACCGCCTCCGCGAGCCAGCCGTCCCCGAGGCCGACCATCGCACCCAGGTGCAGCACGAGGTCCTCGACCGTCCGCTGCGCCCAGCGGTGCGCGGCGGTCACCCCGGGCAGCTTCAGCCCCAGCGTGAGCGCGCCGCGGGCGAGCACGTCCTCGCGGCTCCAGTCCCGGGCGCGGTACTCGTCGTCGATCAGCACCAGCCGCCCGTCGGGCGCGACGATCATGTTGTGCGGCAGCAGGTCCAACGGGGCACCCTGGCTCCAGTCGGCGTCGCGCACGACGTCGGCCCACTGGCCGAGCAGGGCCGCGATGCGGCTCTCGTCCGCGGCCGCCAGGACGTCCAGCAGCTCGTCGCCGGGCTGGTACGGCGAGGTCTGGGCGACGCAGCGCACGCCGTCCACCTCCGTCCCGGCCAGCGCGTGCCGCTCGCGCCGGAACACCGGGCCGTCGGGGCCGTCCTCGAGCACGGTCCGCACGCTGAACTCCCGGCGGCGCACGTTGCGCGCGAAGACGGCGTGCCGCCCGTCGGGCCACAGCGCGGGCTGCGGCCCCGGCGTGTGCGCCAGCACGACGAAGGAGTTCGGGAACTGCCACGTCAGGCCGGACCGGACGAGCGTGCGCCAGACCGCGTGCTCGTCGGCCACCCGGTGCCGGAAGCCGCGCCGGTCGGGGCTCGGGAACGGCGGGATCCGGTGCGCGAGCGACGGGTCGACGCCGTCGAGCGACTCCCCGAGCAGCACCGCCGTGCGCTTGTAGTCCGGGAAGGCGCCGAGCACCTGCGCCACCCCGAGCCCGGACCGTTCGAGCATCCCGGTCAGCTCGGCGCGGCTGAAGACGCGCGCGTGGTTCGGCCGCGGGTAGCCCTCGAGCGAGTCGTACTCGCGGTCGGTGTGGTCCTCCGGTGAGCCGACGACGTACTTCACGCCGAGCGCGTTCTCGATCGCGAGCACCAGCACGCCACCGGGCCGCAGGCGCGCCGCGACGTCCCGCAGGAACGCCTCGTACGGCGCATGGTCTGCGGTGCCGTTGCCGACGTACTCCAGCACGCCGTTGACCAGGGCGACGTCGTACACCGGCTCGGCCGGCACGTCCGCGACCTCGCCGGCGAAGACCTCGACGTTCGGCAGGTCCCGGCAGCGCTGGCGCGCCACCTGGGCGCGCCGGTGCATCGGCTCCACGGCGTCGACGACGGCGCACGTCTCGCCGAGGTACCGGGTGACCGCCCCGCAGCCCGCACCGATCTCGAGCACGTGCGCGGTGGCGGGCAGGTCGAGGAACCGCACGACGTTCGAGCGCCGGCTGTTGACGTGGTACGTCACCGCGGAGCCCGCGTCGACGCGGTCCAGCTCGGGGCTGTCGGCGCTGATGTCCTCGGCGGCGGCGAGCAGCTCCATGACGGTCAGCTCGGCCGGCTCGACGTACTGCACCTGGGACTCACCCAGCAGGTGCACGCCGTCCGACGGCGTGGACCCGGTCACCAGGCGGCGCACGGGTGTGGCGTGATCGGTCATGGGTGCCCCCTTCGAGCGACCCGCGACTGTAGCAACGCCGGTCACCGCTGCACCCCCGGCGCCCGTCGGTCCGCGAGCAGTCGTCAGCGCCCAGACGTCGTCGCCGCGGTCAGGCGAGGGTCCGCTGCCAGGCCACGATGCGGTCGACCGCCTCGCGCACCACCTCCAGCGACGAGGCGAACGACAGCCGCACGTACGCGTCGCCGTCGACGCCGTCGAAGTCGGTGCCGGGGGTCAGCGCGACCCCGGCCTCGGCGAGCAGCCGGGCGCACCACGTCACCGAGTCCAGCCCCGACGCGGAGACGTCCGCGTACAGGTAGAAGGCGCCGTCGGCCGGTGCGACGCGGCTCCACCCGAGCTCGGGCAGCCGCTCGAGCAGCAGGTCACGGCAGGCGGCGTACCGCTCGACGTTGGCCTGCGCCGCGGCGTACCCCTCCGGGCTGAGCGCCGCGACCCCGGCGTGCTGGGCGAGCGCCGGCGGGCACAGCGCGACGTTCCCGGCCAGCGCGTCCACCGCCCGGACGAGGTCGTCCGGGAGCAGCATCCAGCCCAGCCGCCAGCCGGTCATCGCCCAGTACTTGGAGAACGAGTTGACGACGACGGCGCCGCGGTCCAGGTACCGCGCCGCCGTCGACGGTGCCGGGCCGCCGTAGGTGATGCCGTGGTAGATCTCGTCGCTGACCAGCCGCACCCCGTGCTCGCCGCACCAGGTCGCGAGCGCGGCGAGGTCCTCGGGGCCGATCATCGTCCCGGTCGGGTTGGCCGGGCTGGCGATCACGAGCCCGTCGACCGGGCGGTCGAGCGCCCGGAGCTGGTCGACCGTCGGCTGGTACCGGGTCCCCGGGCCGCAGTCGAGCTCGACCACCTCGCACCCGAGCGCCGCCAGGATGTTCTTGTAGGCCGGGTAGCCCGGGCGGGCGAGGGCGACGCGGGCGCCGACGTCGAACGCCGCCAGGAACGCCAGCATGAACCCGCCGGAGGAGCCGGTGGTCACCGCGACCCGTGCCGGGTCGACGTCGACGCCGTACCAGCGCCCGTAGTGCTCGGCGATCGCGGCGCGCAGCGGCGGCGCGCCCATCGCCTCGGTGTACCCCAGGTCGCCGGACTGCAGCAGCTCGACGGCCCGCTGCCGGACGACGTCGGACGCGCCGGTGGCGGGCTCACCCGCGCAGAGGTTGAGCACCGACTCCCCCGCGGCGCGGCGCGCGTTGGCGGCGGCGAGGATCTCCATCACGGCGAACGGGGGGACGGACGACCGGCTCGACGCCTTCATCCCGCCATCCTGTCGCGGACGGCGTCGTCGCGCACCGGCGGCCGGGGTGCCGGACCGGCGGAGTAGCCTCGCCGGGTGATCGTGGACTGCGGCGTGTACGCGGGCGGCCTGCGCCGGCCCGGGGAGGCGGACGTGCGCCGTGCCGTCGAGGTGGCGGTCGCCGAGCGGGGCTTCGTCTGGATCGGCCTGTCCCAGCCGACCGCCGAGGAGTTCGACGCGCTGCAGCGCCAGCTGCGCCTGCCGCAGCTCGCGGTGGAGGACGCGGTCAAGGCGCACCAGCGGCCCAAGCTGGAGCGCTACGACGACCTGACGTTCGCCGTCGTGAAGCCGGCGCGGTACGTCGACCACGACGAGGTCGTGAAGATCGGCGAGCTGGCCATCTTCCTGGGCCGCGACTTCATCCTCACGGTGCGGCACGGCGACACCGAGGTCCCCGCCCAGGTGCGCCGCGACCTGGAGGCCGACCCCGAGCTGCTCGCGCACGGCCCCGCCGCGGTGCTCTACCGGTGCCTGGACCTCGTGGTGGACGAGTACCTGTCGATCGTCGACTCCATCGGGGTGGACGTCGACCAGATCGAGGACCAGGTCTTCGGTGGTGTGCCGGGCGAGCACGCCGAGCGCATCTACAAGCTCAAGCGCGAGGTGCTCGAGTTCCGACGTGCGGTCGTCCCGCTGGTGACGCCGGTGCTGCAGCTCGTCGAGGGCACGGTGCCCGGCGTGGGCCCGGACGCGCAGGCGTACTTCCGCGACGTGCACGACCACCTGCTGCGCGCCGCCGACGCGATCGAGGGGTACGACGACCTGCTGAGCAACGTGCTCCAGGCCGAGCTCGCCCAGGTGACCGTGGAGCAGAACCGCGTGTCGGTCCGGCAGAACGAGGACATGCGCAAGATCTCCGCATGGGCCGCGATCGCGCTGGTCCCGACGGCGATCGCCGGCATCTACGGGATGAACTTCGAGCACATGCCCGAGCTCGAGACCCGGTACGGGTACTTCGTCGTGCTCGCGGTCATCGTGGCCGCGTGCGTGGGCCTGCACGCCCTGTTCCGGCGCAACGACTGGCTGTAGGCGCCGCCCTGCGGGGAGCCCGGGGTCGCCCGACGGCGGCCGGTCAGCCCGGCGCGACCTCGCGCGCCGACAGGTCGGCGCGGACGCGGTCGACGATCGCGTCGGCGGCCGCCTCGACCTGCTCCAGGCACTCGACGAAGTCGGCCGGACCGCCGTACCAGGGGTCGGCGATGTCGAGCAGGTGCTCGGCGTCGGCGGCGTCGGTCACCGGCGCGGCCGGGTCGAAGGACCGGTACATGACCACCCGGTCGCTGACGTCCGGGGTCTTCGCCAACCGGCGCAGCGCCCGGGCGTGGGTGGACGTCATCGCGAGCACGAGGTCGTGGCCGGTCAGGTCGGTCGCCCGCACCTGACGCGCCGCGCGGCGCGGGACGTCGTACCCGTGGGCACGCAGCACGTCCTGCGCCCGCGCGTCGATCGGGTTGCCGTGCTCCTCGTCGCTGATGCCGGTCGAGCTGACCTCGACCACGTCCCCGAGCCCGGCGTCCTCGAGCCGGCGGCGCAGCACGACCTCGGCCATGGGTGACCGGCAGATGTTCCCGGTGCACACGGTCATCACCCGGTACCGCCGCGCACGCTCGCCGGCGCCCGTGCCCGTATCCGTGCCCGTGCCCGTGCGGCTCACGCCGGCGCCCCGTCGGTCGGTTCGGTCCCCGGTCCGGGTACCGGCACCCGCGACGACGCGGGCGCGGCAGCCGCGGCGGTCCCGCCCGGCGGGGCGGTCAGGACCACCGGACCGCGCGCGGTGATCGCCACGGTGTGCTCGGCGTGCGCGGCGCGCGAGCCGTCGGCGGACCGGATGGTCCACCCGTCGTCGTCGATCAGGTAGCCGTCGCCGCCGGCCATGAACCACGGCTCGATCGCGATCACCAGGCCGGTGCGCAGCTTCATCCCCCGGCCCGCGGAGCCGAGGTTCGGCACGTGCGGCTCCTCGTGCATCGTGCGTCCGACGCCGTGACCGCCGAAGTCCGCGTTGATGCCGAGCCCGGCGCGGCGGCCCACCTCGCCGATGGCGGCCGAGATGTCGCCCATCCGGGCGCCCGGACGCGCGGCCGCGATCCCGGCCCGCAGGGCGCGCTCGGTCGTCTCGATCAGCCGGAGCGACTCCGGGTCGGGCGTCCCGACGACGAACGACACCGCCGAGTCCGCGACCCAGCCGCCGACCTCGGCCGCGAAGTCGATGCTCAGCAGGTCGCCGTCGGCCAGCACGGCGTCCGACGGCAGGCCGTGCAGCGCCGCGTCGTTGACGGAGGTGCACAGCACACCCGGGTACGGCATCGCGCCGAACGAGGGGTGGTATCCCAGGTACACCGACCGCGCACCGGCCGCGTCGATCATCTTGTGGGCGTGCGCGTCGAGCTGGCGCAGCGTGGTGCCGACGGTGGCGCGCTGCCGGACCGATGCGAGGACCCCGGCGACGAAGCGGCCGGCGACCCCGATGGCGTCGATCTCGGCTGCGCTCTTGAGCTCGACCATGGGCGACACCTTCTCACCTGCGGCAGCCACCGGCGCAGCGGGCGAGCCCCGGGGCAGCGGGCCGGTGCGGGCCGGTGCGGGCCGGTGCGGGCATGGAACAGCCCGTGGGCCGGACCTTGCGGTCCTGCCGCGCCGGACGAGTGCGCGGCTCCCACGGGCTGCGGTGACTGCCTGGGACTCACCAGCCGCTCATGGCCGTCGAGCCCGGACAGTGCCGTCCGATGGATCGGGCGACTAGTGGACAGTCACCTCTCGCGTCCGAAGAAAATTCACTTCTGGACCACCTCCTTCCTCGATGGCACGACCGTACGTCCGACGCGGCGGACCGCGCCACCGCTTTGTGCCACCGGCGGCCACCGGGCCGCCGCGACACCGCCCGAAATGTCCGTTCCCTACCCTCTTGCCCCGGTACCGCGTGGTGCGCTGCACTTCTCCCGTGCGCGACGGCGCACGCGCCCGGCCGTGTGCCGGCGCACGCGAAGGTCCGCGCCCTGGCTCGACGGAGCCGCAGCGCCGACCGGTCGGGACGTCCTCGCGACGCCCTACCTCACGTCGTCCTCTCCTTCTCACGGGAGCACCCATGCCTGGTTCCACCCTGCCGCGGACGTTGCGCGCAGCTCTCACCTCCACCGTCCTGTGCGGTGCGCTGGTCGCCACCGGCGGCGCCGCGCAGGCGCGCGACGACCACGGCCACGGCCGCTGGCCGGTACCGACCGCGGGCACCCCCGAGGTGCTCGCCGACGGTCTCGTCGGCCCGCTGAGCCTGGACGTCGGCACCCACCGCACCGTCTACGTCAGCCAGAACTTCGCGGGCACCATCGACGCCGTCCGGAAGGGTGCGGTCACCCCGGTCGTGACGTCGCCGTCCCCGGACGTCGAGCTCGGCTCGGTGTCGTCGCAGGGCAGCCGCCTGTACTACACGACCTCCATCGGGGCGGGGACGCCCGACTTCGACGCGCACCTCGTGACCCGCACCCCGCGCGGTGAGGAGCAGGTCCTCGCGGACCTGGGTCAGCACGAGCGCGACCACAACCCCGACGGTGAGATCACGTACGGCTTCGTCGGGCTGGCCGACGGCTGCGAGATCCCCGAGGGCATCCCGGTCAGCTACCCCGGTGCCCTGGACTCCCACCCGTACGCCACGGAGCTGTGGCACGGCAAGGTGCTGGTCGCGGACGCGGGCGGCAACGACATCCTCTCCGTCGACCGGCACGGTGACGTCAGCACCGTCGCGGTGCTCCCGCCCACGCCGCTGGAGGTCACCGCCGACGTCGCCGGGGGCCTCGGACTGCCCGAGTGCGCGGTGGGCTCGACCTACCTGCTCGAGTCGGTGCCCACCGACGTGGAGGTCGGCACGGACGGATGGCTGTACGCCACGTCACTGCCCGGCGGGCCGGAGGGACCGGGTCTGCCGCTGGGCGCGGTGTACCGGGTGCACCCGAGGTCCGGCGCCGTCGAGCTGGTCGCGCGCGCCTTCTCCGGTGCGACCAACCTGGCCGTCGGACCGAAGGGTGAGATCTTCGTGACCGAGCTCTTCGGCGGCAAGGTGTCGGTGATCCCGCGCGGCTCGTCCACGCCGCAGACCTTCCTCGAGGCGGCCCTGCCGGCCGCGGTCGAGGTGGACGGCAAGTCGCTCTACGTCACCACCGAGGCGCTGCCCGGCGACGGCGCCCCGCCGAGCGGCAAGATCCTCAAGGTGGCCCTGCAGTACTGACCGGCGTCCGCGAGGGCACGGAACGACGGCGGCGGGGCGCAGGCTCCGCCGCCGTCGCCGGGTCTGGCCGGCCCCGTCAGTCCTGCAGGCGCCGCGCGATCGTGATCGTGCGCCGGGCCAGGTGGTCGAGCGCGTCGAGCTGGGGCTGGCCCAGCGGGATGTCGTTGTCGGCGCCGGTCGCGTGCGAGACGCCGTAGGGATTGCCGTCCACGAACTTCACCGGGTCGGTGTAGCCGGGTGTGACCAGGATCCCGCCCCAGTGCGCCACCTGGTGGTAGAGCGCCAGCAGCGTCGACTCCTGACCGCCGTGCGCCGTCTGGGAGGCGGTGAAGCCGGCGTAGACCTTGTCGGCGAGCTGGCCCTGGGACCACGCCGGTCCGGTGGTGTCGAGCAGCTGCTGGAACTGGCTGGCCACGTTGCCGTACCGGGTCGGCGAGCCGAGGAGCACGACGTCGGCCCACACGAGGTCGTCCGCGCTGGCGGTCGGCTCGTCCTTCATCGCCTCGACGTGCGCGGCCCAGGCGGGGTTGGACGCGATGGCCTGCTGGGGGGCGATCTCCGCTGCGTGCCGGCGCCGGACCTCCGCGCCGGCCGCGACGCAGGCCTGCTCCAGCCGTTCGGCCATCCCCTGCAACGTGCCGGTGGCCGAGTAGTAGACGATCGCGACCTTGACGCTCATGGTGCTCCTCTGCTCGTCGGCGCCAGGTCCGCGCCGGGACCTCGATCGTCCGCTGCGGGCGGCGGTCCGGCATCTCGGCCCCCGCCGCTCCGGCCGGTGTGCGGCACCGCCCCGCGTCCCCGCCACGGTGGGGAACACCGTGGGTGCCGGCGAGGTTGCGGCGGGCATGACGACGATCGGACTCATCGGAGCAGGGCACATCGGCAGCACCCTGGCGCGGCTGGCGGTCGGGGCCGGTCTCGGGGTGATCATCAGCAACTCGCGCGGACCGCAGACGCTGGTCGACCTGGTCGCCGACCTGGGTGACGCCGCCCGCGCCGGCACCGCCGTGGAGGCCGCGACCGAGGGCGACGTCGTCGTGGTGACGGTCCCGCTGCACGCGATCGACAAGGTCCCGGTCGAGCCGCTGGCCGGCAAGGTCGTCCTCGACACCACCAACTACTACTCCCAGCGGGACGGCCACCGCCCGGAGCTCGACTCCGGCGAGACCTCGTCGTCCGAGCTCCTCGCGGCGCACCTGCCCGGGGCTTGGGTCGTGAAGGCGTTCAACCACATCACCGCCGCCGACCTCGGCAGCCAGGGACTGCCGGCCGGCACCGACGGCCGCCGCGCCCTGGCGATCTCCGGGGACGACGCCGAGGCGAAGGCCGTGGTCGCGTCGATCATCGACCGTCTGGGCTTCGACGTGGTCGACGCCGGACCGCTGGCCGGTGGTTGGCGGCACGCGCCGGGCACCCCCGCCTACCTGCCCAGGCTCGACCGGGCCGCTCTGGAGCAGGCCCTGGCCGACGCCCGGCCCGGCCCGGGCGACGGGTCCGCGACCGCCTGACCCGGGCCCCGGCACGCGACGAGGCGGCACGAGAGCGGGCAGCCGCCCCGCACACCGCCCCGACCCGGGGTGTGCCGCGTCAGTCCCGACGGCGGATGACGCGGTCGGTCAACACGGTCGGTACCGGGGCGTGGCCGGGACCGCCCCGGTCGAGCCAGCCCGCGAGCTCGGCGGTCGGCCCGTCGCCGGCGAGCCGCTCGAACCACACCGGGCGGCCGTCGGCGCGGCGGCCCGCGGGGCTGGGCCGAACGACGACGACGTCACCGCGGTCGCACTCGTCCAGGCACTCGACGAGCGCGAGCCGGGCGGCACCGCGGGACTCGATGGCGCGCAGCCGGTCCAGCTGACCGCCGGGGACGTCCCCCGGCTCCCCGAGGCTCTCCCCCGCGCACAGGCGGCACGCGGTCAGCGCCGGCACGCCGTCGGCGGGGCGCACGGCAGGTCGCACGCTCGTCGCGACGGGCGTCAGCGGGCACCGCTCCAGCACGACACCGGCTCCCTTCCTCCACGCAGCCGCCGGCACCCCACCGACCGCCCAGCCACCAACGACGAACCCCCGGCCGGACCGAGGTCCGACCGGGGGTTGGCCGTTCTGTGTGCGCGAGGGGGGACTTGAACCCCCACGCCCTTTCGGACACTGGCACCTGAAGCCAGCGCGTCTGCCATTCCGCCACTCGCGCGCGCCGGAGCACATTAGCACGGTGTCCGGGTGGGTCCCGCATCGCCTCCGAGGTGCCCCGGGGCGATCCGGCGCCCGGGGCACCAGGAGGCGGCCGACCGGCCGGCCGCACGCGGAGCCCCGGGGCCGACTCGCGACCGTCTCACCCGGCACAGTGGCGCCGCAGCGACGCCGGATCGTTACCATCGGGGAGGACGGGGGCCCGCCGTCCGGTGCCCGCCTGCCCAGGTCACGCACTGCGCGGGTCCTGCGTGGGCAACTGGACGACGGCGCAAGGAGGTGGTCATGGGCATCCTCGACAGGTTCGAGCAGGGCGTCGAGCGGGTCGTCAACACGGCCTTCGCCAAGGCGTTCCGCAGCGAGGTCAAGCCCGTGGAGCTCGCGAGCGCGCTGCGTCGTGAGGTCGACGACCGCGCCGCCGTGGTGGACCGCGACCGGACGGTCGTGCCGAACGACTTCACCATCGAGCTGTCCCCGACCGACTACCAGCAGGTCGTCGACTGGGGAGCGGAGACCCTCGCCGACGAGCTCGCGGCGAACGTCACCGACCACGCCGGCAGCCAGCGGTACGCGTTCGTCGGGCCGGTCACCGTGACCTTCGACGAGCACGACGACCTGGAGACCGGCCGGTTCCGGGTGCGCAGCGCCACGGCCCGCGGGGCCGTCGCCCCGGCCACGACCGCCGCGCCGAGCGCACGACACCCCCTGGTGGACATCGACGGGCAGCGGTACCTGCTGACCGGTCCGGTCACCGTGATCGGGCGCGGCTCCGAGGCCGACATCATCGTGGACGACCCCGGGGTGTCCCGGCGCCACCTGGAGATCCGGGTGACCCGCGACGGCGTCATCGCCACCGACCTCGGGTCGACCAACGGGCTGTTCGTCGAGGGGCACCAGGTCCCGGCGGCGACCCTGCTGGACGGCAACACGCTGACCATCGGGCGCACGCGCATCATGTTCTGGACCGGCGAAGCGGACGCCGCCCACGATGAGTGAGCGCGCGTCGTGAGCGAGCTCGCCATCACGCTGCTGCGCCTGGGCTACCTCGTGCTGCTGTGGGTGTTCGTCCTGTCCGCGATCGGGGTGCTGCGCCGGGACCTCTACGGCACCCGGATCGTCCCGCGCCGGCGCGGTGCCCGCGGGGGCGACGCGACCCGGGCGGGTGCGCCGGCCGGGGACACCCGGCGCGACGCCGCCCCCAGCCGGCTGGTCGTGACCGAGGGGCCGCTGACCGGCACCACGCTGCCGCTGACGTCGTCGGCCATCCTGATCGGGCGGGCGCCGTCGTGCACGCTCGTGCTGGACGACGACTACTCCTCCTCCCGCCACGCCCGGCTCTACCCCGAGGGCGGCCAGTGGTTCGTCGAGGACCTCGGCTCGACGAACGGCACGTTCCTCGGCCAGGCCCGGGTGGACCGGCCCACGCCCGTCGCGCCGGGCGCCTCGGTCCGGGTCGGCAAGAGCGTCCTCGAGCTGCAGAGATGAGGACGGCACCGACGTGACCATCGCCCTGAGCTACGCCGCCCGGTCCGACGTGGGGCTGGTGCGCGCCAACAACCAGGACTCCGCGTACGCCGGCCCGCACCTGCTCGTCGTCGCCGACGGCATGGGTGGGCACGCGGGCGGTGACGTCGCGTCGTCGGTCGCGGTCGCCACCCTCGCGCCGCTGGACGACGAGGCGCACGGGCCGGACGACGCGCTGGCCGAGCTCGACCGGGCGCTGCACGCCGCCCAGGACGAGCTGCTCGCCTGCGCCGACGCCGACCCGCAGCTCGCGGGGCTGGGGACGACCGTGACCGCGCTGCTGCGGTCCGGCAGCAAGCTCGCGATGGCGCACATCGGCGACTCCCGGGCGTACCTGCTGCGCGACGGCGAGCTGACCCAGGTCACCACGGACCACACCTTCGTCCAGCACCTGGTGAGCACCGGCAAGATCACCGCCGAGGAGGCCGAGACCCACCCGCAGCGCTCGGTGGTCATGCGGGTGCTCGGCGACTTCGACATGGAGATCGTCCCGGACCTGTCGGTCCGCGAGGCCCGCGCCGGCGACCGCTGGCTGCTGTGCTCGGACGGCCTGTCCGGCGTGGTCAGCGCGGACACGCTCGCCGAGACGCTGCGGGCCGTGCCGGACGTCGGCGCGTGCGCCGACCGCCTCGTGCAGCTCGCGCTGCGGGGCGGCGGGCCGGACAACGTCACGGTGATCGTGGCCGACGTCGTCGACCTGGACACGCTGCCCGACGGCGCCGCACCGGTCACCGCCGCGGACGTCGTCGGCTCCGCGGCCATCTCCCGCTCCCGACCGACGGCGGCTGCCGACGGTCCCGCGGCGCGTGCGGCCGGGCTCGGCGCCGGGGCGGCGGGCGCCACGGCGACCACCCCGGCAGCCGGTCGGGCCGGTGACCCCGACGACGCCGACGACCTCGACGACCGCCCGGGACGCGGGCGCCGGCGGGTCGTGACCGCCCTCGTGGTGGTGGTCGTGCTCGCGGCGGTCGGCGTGGCGGGCGCGCTCGGCTACCGGTGGACGCAGGACCAGTACTACGTCGGCCTCGCCGACGACGACGTCGCGATCTACCGCGGCATCCCCCAGACGCTGGGCCCGGTCACGCTCTCGGCGGTGGTGGAGCGCGGCGACCTGACGGTCGACGACCTGCCCGCCTACGTCCGCACACGCCTGGAGCAGACCATCCGGACCACCTCCCTGGACGGCGCCCGCGACCTGGTCGCCGGGCTCGACACGGTGGAGGCCGACGACGGCGACGGTCCGCTGCCCGGGGCGACCACGGCACCCACGCCGCTGGTCACGCCGGACCCGACCCCCACGGCCGGTCCCTGATGGTGACGGTCGCCCCCCACCGCGTCCGCCCCCGCCGCGGGGTCGAGCTCGGGCTGCTCGTCCTCGCCCTCGCGCTGGCGGTCGGCGCCTACGCGCTGGTCGGCCTGAACGTGACCGGCGAGCTGCCGGGGAACATCGCCGGGTACGGCGCCGGCATGGCAGTGCTCGGGCTCGTCCTGCACGTCGTGCTGCGGCTGCGGGCGCCCTACGCCGACCCCGTCATCCTGCCGGCGACCATCGCGCTCAACGGCATCGGCCTGGCGATGATCTACCGCATCGACCTCGCCTACGCCGCGCGGGACAACGTCACCGCGTTCGCGACCCGCCAGCTGGCGTGGACCGCGCTCGGCGTCCTGCTCGCCTCGGTCGTGCTCGTCGTCCTGCGCGACCACCGCACGCTGCGGCGCTACACCTACACCGCGATGGTGGTCGGGCTGGTGCTGGTGGTGCTGCCGCTCGTGCCGGGGCTGGGCACCACCATCAACGGGGCGCGGATCTGGGTGCGGCTGGGCGGGATGTCGCTGCAGCCGGCCGAGTTCGCCAAGATCGCCCTGGCGGTGTTCTTCGCCGGGTACCTCGTGACCCACCGGGAGACGCTGACCCTGGCCGGGCCGCGGATCGGCGGCCTGCACCTGCCGCGCGTGCGTGACCTGGGGCCGATCCTCGTGGTCTGGGCGTGCTCGCTCGCGGTGCTGGTGTTCGAGCGGGACCTGGGCACCTCGCTGCTGTTCTTCGGCCTGTTCGTCGCGATGCTGTACCTGGCCACCGAGCGCACGAGCTGGATCGCGCTCGGCATGCTGCTGTTCGGCGGTGGTGCGCTGCTGGCCGCCCAGGTGTTCCCGCACGTCGACGCGCGGTTCGACGCGTGGCTGCACGCGTTCGACGACGACGTGTTCAACCAGTCCCCCGGCGGGTCCGGGCAGCTCGTCCGCGGCCTGTACGGGATGGCCAACGGCGGCCTCTTCGGCACCGGCTGGGGTCAGGGACGGCCCGACCTGGTGCCGTTCGCGGAGTCCGACTTCATCGTCGCGTCGCTGGGTGAGGAGCTCGGCCTGACCGGGCTGCTCGCGCTGCTGGTCACCTACCTCGTGCTCGCCGAGCGCGGCATGCGGACCGCGATCGGCGTCCGGGACGGGTTCGGCAAGCTGCTGGCGGGCGGCGTCGCCTTCGTGGTGGCGTTCCAGTGCTTCGTCGTCGTCGGCGGGGTCACCCGGCTCATCCCGCTGACCGGCCTGACCATGCCGTTCCTCGCGTACGGCGGCTCCTCGCTGCTCGCGAACTGGGTCATCGTCGCGCTCATCCTGCGGATCTCCGACAGCGCGCGCCGCCCCGCGCCCGCCGCACCGGGGCGCCCGGGCAGCGACCGGCCGGACCCCGGCCACGGTCCCGGTCCCGGTCCCGGCGACGGCTACGGTCGCGACCCCGGCCACCCGGGCACCGACCACCAGGACACCGAGATCCTCACCGGGCTGAAGGAGGCGCGCGGATGAACACCCCCGTGCGCCGCATCGCCGTCGTCGTCATCGCGATGTTCCTCGCGCTGATGGGCGCCGCGACCTGGGTCCAGTACGTGCAGGCGGCCCAGCTCAACGCCGACCCGCGCAACGTGCGCACGCTGTACCGCGAGTACGACAACTTCCGCGGCCCCGTCGTCGTCGGCGGGGAGCCGGTCGCGTCCTCGACCCCGGTGGACGACCCGTTCGGGTTCCAGCGCAGCTACGCCCAGGGGCCGCTCTACGCGCACGCCACCGGGTTCTACTCCGTCGTGTTCGGCCGCACGGGCATCGAGCGGGCCGCGAACGAGCTGCTCACCGGAAGTGCGGACTCGCTGTTCTGGTCCCGCATCGAGGACCTCGTCACCGGGCGCCAGCCGCAGGGGTCCTCGGTGGAGCTGACCATCGACCCGGCCGTGCAGCAGGCCGCGGCCGCTGCGCTCGGCTCGCAGCGGGGCGCCGTGGTCGCGCTGGACCCGCGGACCGGCGCGGTGCTGGCGATGGTGTCCTCGCCGACGTACGACCCGAACGTGCTGGCCGGGCACGACACCACGGCCGTCAACGAGGCGTACCGGGCCCTGGACGCCGACCCCGCCGAGCCGCTCGTCAACCGCGCGATCGCCGGCGACACCTATCCGCCCGGCTCGACGTTCAAGCTGGTCGACGCCGCCGCGGCGCTCGAGGCCGGGCTCACGCCGGACAGCGAGCTGGCGGCCCCCGACGTCCTGCCGCTGCCCGGCTCGAGCGCGACCATCGGCAACTTCGGCGGGGCGTCCTGCGGTCCGGGCGGCACCGTGACGATGCGCGAGGCGCTGCGCACGTCGTGCAACACCGCCTTCGCCCAGCTCGGGCTCGACCTCGGCGCCGACGCGCTGCGTGAGCAGGCGCAGCGGTTCGGGTTCGGTGCGCCGCTGTCCATCCCGCTGACCGTGGTGCCGAGCCGGTTCCCCGAGGACCCGGACGCCCCGCAGACCGCGCTGTCGGCCATCGGTCAGTACGACGTACGGGCCACGCCGCTGCAGATGGCGATGGTCTCGGCCGCGATCGCCAACGGCGGCGAGCAGATGGAGCCGTACCTGATCAGCACCGTGCGCAGCGCGGACCTCGAGGTCGTCGAGGAGGCCTCGCCGGACGTGCTGCGCACATCGATGTCGCAGGCCACCGCGCAGGCGCTGGCGGAGATGATGGTCGGCGTCGTGGAGAGCGGCACCGGCACCGCCGCCCAGGTCCCCGGCGTGCGGGTCGCCGGCAAGACCGGGACCGCCCAGACCACCGACGACGCCGCTCCGCACGCCTGGTTCACCGGGTTCGCTCCCGCCGACGACCCGCAGGTCGCCGTCGCCGTCATCGTCGAGAACGGCGGTGACGCGGGCAACGAGGCCACCGGTGGCCGGGTCGCCGCGCCCATCGCCCGCGCCGTGTTCGAGGCGGTGCTCGCCCGGTGAGGCCGGCCGAGGGGACCGCTCTCGGCGGCCGCTACCGCCTGGACCGGCAGATCGCCGTCGGCGGGATGGGGGAGGTGTGGGTCGCGCACGACCTGTCGCTGCGCCGGTCGGTCGCGGTCAAGGTGCTGCGCGACGAGTTCGCCGGCGACCCGGGATTCCTCGAGCGGTTCCGCACCGAGGCGCGCAACGCCGCCTCCCTGACGCACCCCAACATCGCGGCGACGTACGACTACGGCGAGCAGTCCGGCTCGAGCTACCTCGTCATGGAGCTGGTCGACGGCGAGCCGTTGAGCGACCTGCTGGAGCGCCAGCCGGTGCTGCCCGAGGCGCGGCTGCTGCCCGTGCTCGCGCAGACCGCCCGGGCGCTCGACGCCGCCCACGCGGCCGGCGTCGTGCACCGGGACGTCAAGCCGGGCAACATCCTGCTCGGGCCGGGCGGCCGCGTGAAGATCACCGACTTCGGGGTCTCCACCGCACCGGACCAGGCGCCGATGACCGCGACCGGGATGGTCATGGGCACCGCGCAGTACCTCTCCCCCGAGCAGGCGGTCGGTCGCCCGGCGACGGCGCTGTCCGACCTGTACTCGCTGGGGATCGTGGCGTACGAGGCGCTGGCCGGCAAGCGCCCGTTCACCGGTCCCACGGCGGTCGACATCGCCGTCGCGCACGTCAACGACCCCGTCCCCCCGCTGCCCCCGCACGTGAGCCGCCCCGTGGCCGACGTCGTGATGCGGCTGCTGGCGAAGGAGCCGTCCGACCGGCCCCCGTCGGCCGCCGCGCTGGCGCGCACGCTGGACGGCATGGTGGGTCACACCCCGCCGGACGGCGTCCGGCTGGCCGACGGCGAGCCGGCACCGTCGGGCACCGGGGCGTCGGACCGGTCCGCGTCGGTCGCGCCGGTGCCGCCCGCTGCGTGGTCCGCCTCCCCCGGGTCCGGTGGCGCGGGGGCGTCCCCGGTGGGCCGGTCGTCCGGCGCCCGGGTGGGTGCGTCGACCGGCGCCTCGACCGGCTCGCCGTCGGACCCCTCGTCCGGCACGTCCAGGCACACCCCGGGCGCGCCGCCGCCGTCCTACCCGCCGCGCCGCGCCCTGCGCGACCCGCGCACCGGGGCGACCGGGACCGGGCAGGCCGCTGCGCCGGACGGGCGCACGGACGCCCGCCATGCTGTGGGGTCGGCGTCGGCGACCGACCGTGCCACCGGCGGACGAGCGCCGTCGGGGCGGGTACCGGCCGGCCGCCCGCCGGGGCGTCCGCCCACGCCAGCCCCCGGCGTGCCGGCGGCCGGCCCCCCCGGCACCGGCCGGTCGACCCGGTCCTCGACGCGCCCGACGGCGACGGGCGCCCGGCCGCGGACCGGCTCCTCGACCGGCGACCCGCGCCCCGAGGACCACGGTGCGACGCGCCCCCGGGCCGGCAGCCGGACCGACACGATGGCGACGCCGACCCGCACCTCCACCACCACGGGCCGCCGGTTCGGCAGGTTCGGCCGGTGGAGCTGGCCGCTGATCGGCTTGCTCGTCCTCCTGGTCGCGCTGCTCGGCGCGGCCCTGGCCGATACCGTGGGCGGCTCCGGCCCCGACGGCGCGGGCGCCGCCGGGCCCGCGCACACGCTCGCGGAGGTGCCCGCACCGGGCTCCCGCGGTGGCGATGGGATGATCGACGCAGGCGCGCGCCCGGGGGACCAGGCGCCGCGCACCCTCTCGACAGACAAGGACGCGTAGTGGTCGACGACGCACCCCGGATCCTCGCCAACCGGTACGAGGTCGGTGAGCTCATCGGCCGTGGTGGCATGGCCGAGGTCCACATCGGCCATGACACCCGGCTCGGGCGCACCGTTGCGATCAAGATCCTGCGGTCCGACCTCGCCCGCGACCCGTCGTTCCAGGCGCGCTTCCGGCGCGAGGCGCAGGCCGCCGCTTCCCTGAACCACCCCGCGATCGTCGCCGTCTACGACACCGGCGAGGACGTCATCACCGCGCCGACGGGCGCGGTCGCGCACGTGCCGTTCATCGTCATGGAGTACGTCGAGGGGCACACCGTCCGCGACATCCTGCGCGACGGCCAGGCGGTGCCCATCGAGGAGGCCGTCGAGATCACCGCCGGCGTGCTGTCGGCGCTGGAGTACTCCCACCACGCGGGCATCGTGCACCGCGACATTAAGCCCGCCAACGTCATGCTGACCCCGACCGGCGCCGTCAAGGTGATGGACTTCGGCATCGCCCGGGCCCTGGCGGACTCCGCGGCGACGATGACGCAGACGCAGGCCGTCATCGGCACCGCGCAGTACCTGTCCCCCGAGCAGGCCCGCGGGGAGAGCGTGGACGCGCGCAGCGACCTGTACTCGACCGGGTGCCTGCTCTTCGAGCTGCTCACCGGACGCCCGCCGTTCACCGGCGACTCACCGGTCGCGGTCGCGTACCAGCACGTCCGCGAACCCGCCCCGGCCCCGAGCACCCTCGCGTCCGACGTCCCGGAGTCGCTGGACCGGATCACGCTCAAGGCGCTGGCCAAGGAGCGCGACTCGCGCTACAGCACCGCGGCGGAGTTCCGGTCGGACCTGGAGTCCGCCGCCCGCGGCGGCCAGGTCGCGGCGCCCGCACTCGGGGTCCTCGCCGCGACGGCGGCCGCCGAGGCCGCGGCGGCGCCGGCCACCGAGATCCTGTCCCCGCTCGGACCCACGACGCAGGTCATGCCGGCCGGCGGCGGCTGGCCGCCCACCGCCGCCACCCCGGTGGCCGCCGTGCCCGCCACGTCGTCCTCCGCACCGGCCGCCACCCGCCAGGACCCGCCGCGCCGGCGGGGACTGATCTGGGCCCTCGTGCTGATCGGCGTCGCGGCGATCGCGGCGATCATCGCCCTCGCGGTGCTCAACGAGCGCGAGACGGGCGTCGACACCGTCGCGGTGCCGGACCTCGTCGACGCGACGCAGGAGGCCGCCCAGCAGCAGCTCACCGAGCTCGGGCTGGTGATGGAACGGGTCGAGGAACCCAGCGAGGAGGTCGACCCGGGCATCGTCCTGAGCACAGACCCGGGCGCCGGGGAGCAGGTCGACGTCGGCTCCGCCGTGCGCGTCACCGTCGCCGCCGAGCCCGACGCGGTCGCCGTGCCCGACGTCGCCGGCCTCACCCAGGAGCAGGCCTCGGCCGAGCTGCGCGACGCGGGCTTCGAGGTCGGCAGCGTGGAGTTCGTCAACGCCGCACGGGTGGACCGCAACGAGGTGACCGAGACCGATCCGGCGGCCGGCACGATGCTCGCGCCGAATACCCCGGTCAAGCTCTTCGTCGCCTCGGGCCAGGTCGACCTGCCCGACCTGGTCGGCATGTCGCGCGCCGACGCGCTGGCGACGCTCGACGAGCTCGGGCTGAGCTCGACCATCACCGAGGAGGAGAGCGACGCGGCTCCGGACTCGGTCATCGCGCAGGGCCGCAGCCCGGGTCAGGTGCCGCAGGCGACCAACGTCGCGCTGACCATCGCCGTCGCCCCGACCACCGCCACCATCCCGTCGGACCTGGTGGGCCAGACGTACGAGGCCGCCGCCGCCCGCCTGACCGAGCTGGGCCTGGTGCCCGTGCGGGAGGACGTGGAGAGCGACGAGCCGGCCGGCCAGGTCATCTCGACCAACCCCAACCGCGCCACCACCGTCCAGGTGGGCTCGGAGGTGACCCTCAACGTGTCGGCCGGGAGCGACGGCGGGGACACCAACGCGGGCGCCGCCGACGAGGAGCCGGCGGTCGAGCCGGTCGCGGCCGGGCCGGGCGCCGCGGCCGGTGACGGCAACGGCGACGCGAAGGGCAACGGCAACGGCGGCTCGAACGCGGGCGGCAACGGGAACGGCCGGGGCCGCAACGGCTGACACGCCGGTCGGCCGCGACGCCACCGCCGGCACCCGCGGGGGGTCCCGGCACCGACGTCCGGGCGCGACGTCCCCGTCAGGCGGGCGTGCGCGTCACGCGCGCACGAGCGGGTGCAGGCCCTGCGACCGGTCGACGGCGCCCTCGTCGCCGCAGATCTCCAGCCAGTTGGCGAGCAGGCGGTGCCCGCCCTCGGTGAGGACCGACTCGGGGTGGAACTGCACGCCGTGCAGCGGGAGCGTGCGGTGCTGCAACCCCATGATGATGCCGTTCGCAGTGCTCGCGGTGATCTCGAGGTCGGCGTCGACCGTGCCGTCGACCACGGCGAGCGAGTGGTAGCGCGTCGCCGTGAACGGCGTCGGCAGCCCCGCGAGGACACCCTCACCGTGGTGCTCCACGAGGCTCGTCTTGCCGTGCATCAGCTCGGCCGCGTGGGTGACCGTGCCGCCGAACACCTCGCCGAGCGCCTGGTGGCCCAGGCACACCCCGAGCATCGGCGTGCCCTGCTCGGCGCAGTCCCGGATGACGTCCATGCTCGCGCCGGCGTCGGCCGGGGTGCCCGGACCGGGCGACACGAGCACGCCGTCGTACCGGGCACGCTCGGCGGCCGACGGCACCGCGTCGTTGCGCACCACGACGGTCTCGGCCCCCAGCTGCCCCAGGTACCCGACGATCGTGTAGACGAACGAGTCGTAGTTGTCGATGACCAGGATGCGGGTCACTGCTCTTCCCCCACGGTGGTGTCGTTGAACGGCATGAGCGGCGCGATCGCCGGGTAGACCGTCGTGAAGCACAGGACCGCGACGCCCACCGCCGCGGCGAGAGCGAGGACCGCCCGGAACCACGTCGGGCCCGGCAGGTGCCGCCAGAGCCATCCGTACATCATGCGCCCCCGTCCTGGGCCGGCACCGTCGGGTCCGCCTGCGTCAGCTCGGCCGGCGCCGGCCCGGACGCCGGCGCCCAGTAGTCCAGCTCGCCGTGCACGATGTAGCGCTCCCGCGCCGAGAACATCGGGTGGCACGTGGTGAGTGTGATCAGGCGCCGGGTCGGGTCGGCCGTCGGGTCGGCCGGCTCCGGCGCGATCACGTCCACGTTCGACGGCGTGACGATCTCGTGGTCCGTCACGCGGTAGACGTACCAGGCGTCGGCCGTGCGCACGACGACGGGGTCGCCGACGACGAGCTCGGCGATCCGGTGGAAGGGCTTGCCGTACGTGGTGCGGTGCGCCGCGACGGCGAAGTTGCCGACCGCCCCCGGCATCGCCGTCCCGGGGTAGTGCCCGATGCCGAGCGGGTCCAGCACGGTGGCGCGGTCCACGCCCTGGCTGACCGGCCGCTCCGGCTCGCCGTCCCACCGCGGGACGATCATGGTCGCGAACGTGGACCCGTGGCCCGGTTCGGCCGGGACCGGCGGCTCGCCCCCGGCGGGGACGGCGACCGCGAGCTCGGCCGGGCCGGCCGCGACGGGCGCGATCGGCTCGACCCAGTCCAGCTCCTCGACGAGCTCGGCCTGGGCACGGTCGCCCTCGACGTCCGTCCACCAGAGCTGCCAGACGACGAAGCCGCCGAGCAGCACGCCCGCGGTGATCATGAGCTCGCCGAGGACGCCGACGACGCCGAGCAGCACGCGGCGCCCCCGGCCGCGGCGAGGCGCGGCGACGGTGGCCCCGCGGGACCGTTGCGCGACGGCGGTCACCGGCTGCCGCCGTCCCCGAGGTGGCCGTCGGTCCCGGCCGCGTCGGTCGTGGCCGCGTCGGTCGTGGACGTGCCGGCCGTGGACGTGCCGGTCGCGGACGTCCCGGTCGTCGACGTGCCGGTCGCGGAGGTGCTGGCCCGGTCACCCTCGGGGAAGACGTCGACGCCGTCGGGCACGGTCGCGTGGGTCAGCCCGCCCAGCTCGGCCGCCGGGAGCGTCAGGGACTCCTGCGTGGCCACCGACCAGCCGAGGCCGTCGCGCGCGACGTAGTCGAGGTAGGTCTGGATCTCCGGGCTGGCGGCGAGCGCCCGGCGCAACGCGTCCGGGTCGCCCACGGCGTGCACCTCGTAGGGCGGGGAGTACACCCGGCCGCCGAGCGAGAGCACGTTGCCGACGCAGCGGAACGCCGTCAGGGCGGTGACCCGCTGGTCCTCGAGGGCCATCGCCTCGGCGCCGCCCGCCCACAGCGCGTTGATGACGGCCTGCAGGTCCTGCTGGTGCACCACGAGGTCGTCCGGGGAGGTGTCGGGCCCACGCAACGCGCCTGCCGGCGCATCGGTGAGCTGCACGGTCAGACCCGGACCGGTGACCGGCGTGCGGCCCGCCGCGATCGCGACGAGCGCGGCGTGCTCGGGGTCACCGGTGGCGATCGTCTGGGTCTGCTCGTCCGTCAGCCGCTCGACGTCCGCGCGCAGCCCGTCGACCTGCTGGGCCAGCGACTCCACGCGCTCGGACTCCTGCGCGGCGAGCTCGCCGAGGTCCTGCGGGTGGCGGGACTCCTCGGAGGCGGCCAGGCGGGCGTTCGCCGTGAACATCAGGCCCGCCAGCACCAGCACGAGGCCGACCGACGCCGTGCCCCGGACGGCGTGCGTCCGGGCGTGCGCGCTCGCACGGTGGTCCGGATGCTTCACGTGCTCCCCCTGGATGTCGTCGGCACTACGCTAGTTGACGAGGCGCGCCTCGATGACGACGCCCGACCCCGCTGGACAAGGAGCAAGCCGACGTGCCTGAGTCGAGGTCGCGGAAGAAGCCCGCGTACGTGCCCCCGCCCGCCAAGGCCGACGGTCCCAAGGTCAACCCCCGGTGGCTCGTCCCCGTGATGCTCGGCCTGATGGTCCTGGGCCTGCTGTGGATCGTCGCCACCTACCTCCTGGGCGCCGAGTACCCGATCCCCGGGATCGGCCAGTGGAACCTCGCGATCGGCTTCGCCCTGATCATCGCCGGCTTCGCGCTCACCACCCGCTGGCACTGACGCCCGCCACCGGTCCCGCCCAGCCCCTGCGTCACCGACTCAACCCCGCGCCCTCGACGCGTGTTCCCCGCTCGGCGCGCCGATCGGCCGCGACGACCGGCGGCGACGGCAGTCCGCCGGACGCGCCTGCCGCAGGCCGGACGCGCGCGTGACCGGGAGGCTCACGCCTCCCGGTCACGCGTCACCTCCCCGTCGGCTCAGCCGGCGAGGTCCAGGGCGTCGAACCGGTGCAGGAACGCCGCCATCGCCTGCCGGCTGATCGAGCGCTCCGGCGCGAAGGTGCCGTCCCGGTAGCCCTCGGACACCCCGGCGCCCTGGAGCCACGCGATCGCCGTGGCGAACGGGTGGCCCGGACCCACGTCGGTGAACGTCGGTGCGCCGTCGGCGGCGGGCTCCCCGGCGGCACGGTGCAGGAACGCCGCCATCGCCTGGCGCGACACCGGTCGGGTCGCGCCGAAGCTCCCGTCCTCGTAGCCGTCCGCGAGCCCCTGCGCCTTCATCCACTCGATCTCGACGTAGAAGGGGTGGTCCGGGCCCACGTCGGTGAACGACGGGGTGCCCGGCTCCGGCGTCCAGTCCGTCCCGGCGTACCGGTACATGAAGGCCGCCATCGCCTGCCGGGACATGGCCGTGGTCGGGTGGTAGAACACCTGACCGCCGACCACGGTGCCGTTGCTCAGGCCGGTCTGCGCCAGCCAGCGGATGTCGTCGTAGAAGACGTGGCCCGGCTGGACGTCGACGAACTGCGGCGCCACCGGGTCCGGTGCCGCGACGTGCTCGAGCAGCCACTGCTGGGGCGGGTCCATGTTGGCGATCGGACGGATCGCGCGGACGGCGCCCACCACGTCGCTGCCGATCACGCCGTCCTCGTTGGCGATCTCGACGGCGAGGTCCGTCGCCGGGTTGGACAGCCGCAGGAAGCCGTGGCCCGTGTCCTCGATCGACCACACCGCGAGCACGTCGGACCCGCACGGCGCGAGCGTCACCGCGGTGCCGACGTCACCGGAGTCGTCGGCCAGCGCCAGGCACTGCTCGCCCCCGGCCGCCTGGCCGACCAGGCGGTACAGGCCACCGTCGGCGTGGTCCAGCCGCCACGTCTGGGAGTCCTCGCCGTCGACGCAGGTCGTCTGCACGACGCCGTCCGCCCCCGCGGTCAGGCACTGGTCGCCCGGCACCGGGTTCTGCAGCTCGTCCTCGCTGGTCACCGGCACCACGGCGGTGGCGGTGTTGCCCGCGGGCGAGGAGTCGGTGACCTGGGTGCCGCCCTGCGCCTCGTCGAACCGGTACCAGGCGACGTCGCCGCCGCCGATCTCGCTCCCGCCGCCGGGGGCGGTCGTCAGCGCCAGCATCTCGGTGGGGGTCAGCGCCCGGCTGAAGATGTTGAAGTCGTCCACCGCCGCGTCCAGCCCCGGGTCGGCGCTGAACTGCGAGCGGCCGATCCAGTTGTTCTGGGTGAACCCCAGGTCGGCCGGGCGCAGGGTGACGTCGGGGTTCGTGGCGACGGGCCGGCCGTCGACCCACAGGGTGGCGGTCGACCCGGACGCGGACACCGCGACGTGGGTCCACTCGGTCGGGATCTGGACGCTGTCACCCGTGCCGGGGACCGTGGCGCCGCCCTGGGTCGGGGTGGCGATGTCCAGGCGCAGCCCTCGCGGCGTCGCCGCCGAGGCCGGCGTCAGGAACATGAAGTTGTCGGTGCTGTCGCCGAAGTCGAACAGCCGGGCCCAGTCGTTGCCGCGCGTGGTGCCGCGCTTGACCCACATCGAGATGGTGAAGTCGCCGTCGATCTCGCTCACGATGCCGTCGGGCATGTCGACGTACGCGACGGGGCTGCCTCCGTTGAGCTGCACCGCGCCGCCGAAGGCGGGCGTGGGACCGGCGACCCGCTCGATCTCGGGCGGTGTGAAGCTCTTGGCCTCGCTCCGCAGGCGGACGTAGCTGCCGTCGGTCAGGTCGTAGCTGCCCTCACCCGACTCGGTGAACGACGGCCAGCCGTCCCGCCACTCCATCGGCCGGATCCCGAGCGTGTTGGCCGGCAGGTAGGCGTGGTACACGAGGTAGTCGACGCCGTCCTCGGTGTAGACGTCGGGATGACCGGGGGCCCGGTAGAGGCCGGCGGGGGTCACTCCGGGCCCGGACTCACGGGTGTCGAGGATGACGGTCCCGCCGCCTTCGTCCATCCGGACGCCGTTCTGGTCGACGTAGGGGCCGGTGACGCTCGTGGAGCGGCCCACCACCACCTTGTAGGTCGACGCGGCCCCGGCGCAGCACCGGTCCCAGCTCGCGATGAGGTAGTAGTAGCCGTCGCGGTGGAAGACGGAGGCGCCCTCGATCGGGTTGTCGTCGGCGAGCCGCGACGCCAGCAGCGTCGGCTCGCCGACCAGGCTCACCAGGTCCGGACCCAGCTGCTGGATGGCGATGCCGTCCCGGAACGAGCCCCAGGCCATCCACCACGTGCCGTCGGCGTCCTGGACGAGCTCGGGGTCGATCGCGTTGATCTCGAGGGCGGGGTCGTCCGGACCGAGGATCCCGGACCCCACCACCGGGCGGCCGAGGTCGACGTAGCTGCTGGGGTCGGCCGGTGTCGTGGTCGTCTTCACGCCGATCGCCGAGTTCAGCGACCCGAAGCTCGACTGCGAGTAGTAGTAGTAGAACGTGTCGCCGATGCGCTCCAGGTCGGGCGCCCACAGGGTCGTGGAGTTCGGCACGCTGGTGGTCCAGTCCGCGCGCGCGACGCTCCCGACGTCGGTCCACGGGCCGTTCATGGTCGGGGCCGTGCGGATCGAGTTGTGCGTCGACGCCACGACGTAGAGCCCCGACGTGGGGTCGTAGACCATCGTCGGGTCGTGGACGCTGAGATCGCCGGTCAGCGCGAGCTGACCCGGCTCGACGGGGAGCGGGTCGGTGTCCGCCATGGCGGGGCTGCCCGTGAGGGTGAGCCCGAGGGCGAGGACGGCCAGGCTGGCCAGACCTCGACCGGGCAGGGATGGGCGGGGCATGGGGTCTCCCAGGGTTCGACGGCATTCGACGGCACTGTCGGGCCGGCGCCTGTGGCGCCTCGGCTGTACAACGATGTACGCCGGAACCGTAGGTCGATGCCCCGATCGGTGTCAAGCGTGTGATGACCCCGCGGTGGCCACGCTGACTGCTGGGGAGGCCGGCCCGGCCCGGCCCGGCGCGTCGGCCGGCTCCGTGCCGCGCCGGTCGTCGACGCGCGCAGCCGCCCCGGCGACTGGGCGTGCCCATGCACACCCGTGGACGGTGCTGTGGATAACCACACGGGTGTAATTCCACACCTGTGAGCAACCCTGGGGACGACGGCCCCGGCCAGGCCTCTGCGCCTAGACCGAGGCGTACTTGGCGACGGTGAGCACCACGAGCAGCACCGCCACACCGACGGTCGCGGCGACGCCCCACACCGCGCGGCGCTCACGCGGGGCGTGCGCGAAGGCGGCGCCGAGCGCGAGCCCGGTGAGCAGCCCGCCCAAGTGCGCCTGCCACGCGATGCCGGGCAGCACGAAGCCGAGCACGGCGTTGATCGCGAGGAACACCAGGATCTGCCGGGCATCACCGCCGAGCCGGCGTAGCACGACCAGCACGGCACCGAAGAGGCCGAACACCGCACCGGACGCCCCGACGACCCCGGTCACCCACCCGCCGTCCGGCACGGGGGCGGCGAGCAGCGTGACGCCGACCTGACCCCCGATCGCCGCCAGCAGGTACAGCGCGACGAACCTGGCCCGGCCCAGGGTCGCCTCGAGGTAGGGCCCGACGATCCACAGGGCGTACATGTTGAACGCGATGTGCAGGAGCGAGCTCGGGGAGTGCAGGAACGCCGCGGTCACGAAGCGCCACGGCTCGGCGAGCCCCAGGTACGGCGCGAAGATCCACCGTGCGGTCCACGACGGGTCCACCCGCTGCAGCACGTAGCTGACCACGCACAGCGCGACGATCGTCAGCGTCACCACCGGGCGCCCGTCGCGTACGCGGCCACCCAGCGCGCTGCGGGTCACCGGGGCGGAGCGGGCGGCCTCCCGGACGCAGTCGACGCACTGGACACCGACGGCGGCCGGCCGCTGGCACTCGGGGCAGGCCGGCCGCCCGCACCGCTGGCACCGCACGTACGACACCCGGTCGGGGTGTCGGGGGCAGACCGGGGGGCTGTCGGCGGGCGTGGTGCCGTCAGGCAGGGGAGCGGTCATGGGTGGCGGAGGCGGCGGCGCGCGGAGGGCGGGTCAGTCGTCGATCGTCACCGACGTGATGGTGATGTCCTCGACGGGACGGTCACCGGGACGCGTCTGGGCGGTCGCGATCTGGTCGACCACGGCCCGGCTGGACTCGTCGGCGACCCGGCCGAAGATCGTGTGCTTGCCGGTCAGCCACGTCGTGGGTGCCACGGAGATGAAGAACTGGGAGCCGTTGGTGCCACCGGGCTTGCCGGTGACCGGGTCACGGCGCTGTCCGGCGTTCGCCATCGCGAGCAAATACGGCTCGGTGAAGCCCAGCTCGGGGTGGATCTCGTCGTCGAAGGTGTAGCCGGGGCCGCCCGTGCCGGTGCCCAGCGGGTCACCGGTCTGGATCATGAAGCCGTCGATGACGCGGTGGAAGAGCACGCCGTCGTACAGCGGCTCGTTGCGCTCGGCGCCGGTGCGCGGATCGGTCCAGGTCTTCGAGCCCGTGGCGAGCCCGGTGAAGTTGGCGACCGTCTTCGGCGCGTGGTTCGGGAAGAGCTCGAGACGGATGTCGCCGGCGGAGGTGTGAAGTGTCGCGATCATGGCGTCAGTCTCCCACGGGGCGCTCCGGACCTCCTGCCCGACGGCGACCCGACCAGCGGCTCCCGGCCCGCCAGGGCGACCCGGGGACGCCCCGCACCGGCCCGGCCCCGACCCGCGGGACCAGCGGCACGGCACGGCGCTGGGTGGCAGAGTGGGCACCCACGACTGCACTGCCGTCGAACCAGGGAGTGGACATGCATCGCATCATCCGTCGTTCTGCCAGCTCGTCCGCGGTCAAGGAGGCTGCCGAGGCAGCCGCGGCCGCGGCCGCTGCCGAGGAGGCCTCGGCCGCCGCGGTCGGGGCCGCCGAGGCCGCGAGCCTGAAGTCGCACGCCGTCAAGGCCGGCGCCGCCCTCGCCGGGGCCACCGGGCTGGCCGGGCTCTCCGCGGCCCAGCTGACCGAGCAGGCCCGGGCGGCCGCAGTCGCCGCTCGAGCCGCCGCGAACGAGGCGGCCAGCCACGCGCGCACCGCCGCCGACCAGGCCCGCACCTGGGGGACCCCGCACGTGGAGTCGGCCGTCGCCTGGGCGACGCCGCGGCTGGAGTCCGCGTGGCGCGAGAGCGTGCGCGCGGCCGCACCGCAGGTCGAGAAGGCCGCGGGCAAGGCGTCGCCGGCCATCGACCTCGCGCACGAGAAGATCGTGGACGAGTTCCTGCCGCGGGTGGTCGCCCTCGTCAACGACGCGGCTGACCGCGCCACCGGTGCTGCGAAGGCCCGCGAGGCGGCCGCAGCCGCAGCCGCAGCCGCGGCGGCAGCCGCCCGCCCCAAGCACCGCGGTCGCAGGGTGTTCTGGGTGCTCACGCTGCTCACCGCCGCCGGGGCCGGTCTCGCCGCCTGGCGACGCAGCCGCGCGGCGACCGACCCGTGGGCGGACCCGTGGGAGCCCGCGACCGCCGCACCCGGCTCCAGCAACGACCAGCAGTCGACGTCGGGAGGCGTCGACGCGGCCCTGTCCCGGACGCGGGAGGCCACCAAGAAGGCCACCGAGCGGGTCACCGGGGCCCTGCCGGAGCTCGGCGAGAAGGTCAACGAGGCCAAGGAGGCGGCCACGAAGCTCGCCTCGCGTCGCCGTGCGGGTGGCGACTCGGAGTCCGACTCGTCCACGAGCGAGACGGGCACGCCGGTCACCGTCTCCCCGGAGTTCGGCGCGGACACCGGTGACACCCTCAGCGCGTCCACCGAGACGGTGCGGTCGGAGACCGAGGAGGAGCCGCCGAGCGACGGCGCGAAGAACTCCGCCGGCCAGTGGGGCTCGGGGCAGACCACCGAGTCCTGACGACGGGCACCGCCCCACCGACGAACGCGAAGGGCCCCGACCGAACGGTCGGGGCCCTTCGTCGTACCGGGGTCTCAGTCCTCGTCCGCCGAGCGGGCACGGTCCGCGGCGTCGGGAGCGCGCCGGACCAGCGGACGCAGCAGGGCGACCGCGCGGCGACCGTCGTGAGCCCGCACGTCCACCAGCCTCAGCCCGGCGGCGTCGAGGTCCGCGAGGAGGCCGTGGACCTGGTCGCGGCCACGGGTCTGCAGCAGCACCGCGCCGCCGTCGGCCACGTGGGCGCCGGCGACGACGAGGCACCGTCGCAGCAGGTCGAGCCCGTCCGCACCACCGTCGATGGCGCCGACCGGGTCCTCGGGGAAGTCCCCGACCTCGTCGCGGGGCAGGTACGGCGGGTCCGCCAGGACCATGGCGAACCGGTCGTCGCCGCCGACGGCGACCTCGAGGTCGCCGCACCGCACGTCCACGCGTGCCGCGAGACCGTTCCGGCCGGCGTTCCGGCGCGCGACGCCGCAGGCATGGGGATCCACGTCGACCTGCACGAGTGCGCGCCCGGTCAGGGACGACGCCGCCTGCCCGATGTGGCCCGCCCCCGCGCACAGCTCGAGGATGCGCCCCGGCGGCAGCCCGGCCGACAGCTCGGCCGCCCAGGAGGCCTGCAGCACCGTCCACGGACGCGGTCGCAGCACGCCGTCGGTGAAGCCCACGACCAGCGGTCCGAACTCCATGGTCTCGATCGACATCCGCGTCATCCCGTCGGCGGTGGGATCCGCGGACGGACCCGGTGACATGGTCGCCCCCGCAGGTGGCGGAGGTCGGCGACCCGGTGGTGGAGCCAAGGGGACTCGAACCCCTAACCCCCTGCTTGCAAAGCAGGTGCGCTACCAATTGCGCCATGGCCCCGGGTGACGCCGCGGGCGGCGTCGGTGCTGCTGTGCTGGTCGGCTGTGGGTCGGGTGCTAGTCGACCGTGTCGGTGATCTCGGCCCAGAGGTCGCGGTCCTGGCGGTCCTCCTCGACGCGCCGCCAGATGCCGTACCCGGCGGCGGTCACGAGCAGGAGGAGCAGCAGCTTCTTCATCGGTCCCCCGGGCTCGTCCGCACTGGAGTGGGCCTAACAGGACTTGAACCTGTGACCTCTTCCTTATCAGGGAAGCGCTCTAACCGCCTGAGCTATAGGCCCGCACTCGACACCCGGTCACCCCGGGCGCCGGACGAGACTACCGCAGCGTGGCCACAGGTCCCAATCCGGCGCCACCGGCGCCGTCAGTCGTCGGTCAGCGTGACGTTGACCCCGCCGACCAGCGCGGCGGTGATGTTGTAGAGGAAGGCGCCGATCGTGGACAGCGCGGTGAGCAGGACGACGTCGACGATGGCGACCACGGCGGCACCGGACACCACCCGGGGGAACTCCACCACCGCGAGCAGGTCGATCGGGGACTCCTCACCCACGACCTCGGTGATCATGTCGTTGATCGTGGTGAACACCGCCAGGCTGTCGAGCACGAGCCAGACCACGGCAGCCGCGACCACGATCATGATGCCGATGGCGAACGAGAGCAGGAACGACAGCTTCATCACCGACCACGGGTCCACCCGCGACAGCGACAGCCGCACGCGGCGCGGCCCGGCCTCGCCGGCGGGCGCCGGGGTGGGACGTGCGGCGGGCCGCGGGGTGGCCGGACGGGTCGCGGTGTCGGCGGTCATGGCGGGGTCCACCTCGCGGTCCGTGCCTCGCGGGCCGTCGCCCCGGGTCGTGGTCGGATCACCGGAGCCGGGGGCGACCCCGGTGACCGCGGTGGTCGCGCTGCGGAAGGCGCGGCGCATGGCGCCCGCCGCCGCGCCGCCGGCAGCGGCGGCGCGCGCCCTGGCCTGAGCGGCCGCGGTGGGGGCGTCCTCGTCGGCGACGGGCTCCGCGGTCCGGGTGGGGGGTGTGCGCTCCGCGGTCGGCGAGGGGCCTGACGACGTGATGCGCGAGGCGGCGGGCGAGGGACCGCTGCTGGACGGACCCGAGCCGGACTGACCCGTGCTGGACGATCCCGTGCTCGACGAGCGGGGGCTCGACGTCCCGGCGGCCGCGGTCGTCGTGGTCGGTGACGTCGTGGCCGGTGACGTCGTCGCACCCGACACGTTCGCCGTCGCGGGGATCCCGGTCTGCGGCGCCGGCCGCTTGCGCGGGGGGATCGACGGCGGAGTCGGCTGGTCGGTGCTCATTCGTCGTCGCCCTCGCTCACCACGGTGGTCTCGTCCGTCACTACCTGCGGGACGTCGTCGCCCAGCGTCTCGCCGGCCGGCTCGGCGTGAAGCTCGCCGTCCACCGTAGCGCTGTCCTCGACGGCCCGTTCGATGTTGCGTGCCACCGCGATGATGCGGTCACCCCGGTCCGGCTTGGCGAACGTCACGCCCTGCGTGTTCCGCCCGGTGGCGGTCACCTCCGCCACCGCGGAGCGCACGATCTTGCCGCGCTCCATGATGACGAGCACCTCGTCGTCCTCGTCGGTGATCAGCGCACCGACCAGGTCACCGCGCGCCTCGACCAGGTTCGCCACCTTGATCCCGAGGCCGCCGCGACCCTGCACGCGGTACTCGTCCACGTCGGTCCGCTTGGCGAAGCCGCCCTCGGTCACCACGAACAGCTGCGCACCGGGGCGCACCACGTCCATCGCGAGCAGCTCGTCGTCGGCGCGGAACTTCATCCCGGTGACGCCGGACGTGGCGCGGCCCAGCGGGCGCATCGCCTCGTCGCTCGCGGTGAAGCGGATGGACTGGCCCTTGCGCGAGACCAGGATGAGGTCGTGCGTCGCGTCGACCAGGCGCGCGGAGACGAGCTCGTCTGTCGCGCCGCCCGAGTCCTCGCGCAGGTTGATCGCGATCACCCCGCCGGACCGGTTGGAGTCGTACTCCGTCAGCCGGGTCTTCTTGACCAGGCCGCGCCGGGTCGCCAGCACCAGGTACTCCGCCTGCTCGTAGTCGCGCAGGTCGAGCACCTGCGCGATCCGCTCACCGGGCTGGAACGCCATGAGGTTCGCCACGTGCTGGCCCTTGGCGTCCCGCCCGCCCTCCGGCAGCTCGTACGCCTTGGCCCGGTACACCCGGCCGAGGTTGGTGAAGAACAGCAGCCAGTGGTGGGTGGTCGTGACGAAGAAGTGGTCGACGATGTCGTCCTCGCGCAGCTGGGCGCCGCGCACGCCCTTGCCGCCCCGCCGCTGCGCCCGGTAGGCGTCGGTGCGGGTGCGCTTCGCGTACCCGCCGCGGGTGATGGTGACCACCACCTCCTCTTCCGCGATGAGGTCCTCGATGGAGACCTCGCCGTCGAAGGGCAGGATCGTGGTGCGCCGGTCGTCGCCGTACTTGGCGACCATCTCGCCGAGCTCGTCACCGACGATGGTCCGCTGGCGACGCTCGTCGCTGAGGATGTCCTTGAGGTCGGCGATCTGCCGCTCGAGCTCCTCGAACAGCTCCAGGATCCGCTGCCGCTCGAGGGCGGCGAGCCGGCGCAGCTGCAGGTTGAGGATCGCGGTGGCCTGGATCTCGTCGACGTCGAGCAGCGCCATCAGGCCGTCGCGCGCCTCCTCGACCGTCGGTGTGCGACGGATGAGCGCGATGACCTCGTCCAGCGCGTCGAGCGCCTTGAGGTACCCGCGCTGGATGTGCGCGCGCTCCTCGGCCTCGCGCAGCCGGTAGCGCGTGCGGCGCACGATGACGTCGAGCTGGTGGGTGACCCAGTGCCGGACGAACGCGTCGATGCTCAGCGTGCGCGGGACGTCGTCGACGAGCGCCAGCATGTTGGCGGAGAAGTTCTCCTGCAGCTGGGTGTGCTTGTAGAGGTTGTTGAGCACCACCTTGGCGACGGCGTCGCGCTTGAGCACGATGACCAGGCGCTGGCCGGTGCGGCCCGACGTCTCGTCGCGGATGTCCGCGATGCCCTGCATGCGGCCCTCCTTGACGAGGTCCGCGATCTTCTGGGCGAGGTTGTCCGGGTTGACCTGGAACGGCAGCTCGGTGATGACCAGGCAGATCCGGTTCTGGATCTCCTCGACGTTGACCACCGCGCGCATGGTGATCGAGCCACGGCCGGTCCGGTAGGCGTCCTCGATGCCGCGGTGGCCGAGGATCTGCGCACCGGTCGGGAAGTCCGGGCCCTTGATCCGCTCCAGGAGCGCGTCGAGCAGCTCCTCCTTGCTGGCGTCCGGGTGGTCCAGGTGCCACCGCACGCCCTCGGCGATCTCGCGCAGGTTGTGCGGCGGGATGTTCGTCGCCATGCCGACCGCGATGCCGGCGCTGCCGTTGACCAGCAGGTTCGGGAACCGCGAGGGCAGGACGGCCGGCTCCTGGGTGCGGCCGTCGTAGTTGTCGCGGAAGTCGACGGTCTCCTGGTCGATGTCCCGGACCATCTCCATGGCGATCGGGGCCATCCGGCACTCGGTGTACCGCGGCGCGGCGGCCGGGTCGTTGCCCGGCGAGCCGAAGTTGCCCTGCCCGGCGACCAGCGGGTACCGCAGGGACCAGTCCTGCACGAGGCGCACCAGCGCGTCGTAGATCGAGGTGTCACCGTGCGGGTGGAACTTGCCCATGACGTCGCCGACCACGCGCGAGCACTTGGAGAACGCGCGGTCGGGCCGGTAGCCGCCGTCGTACATCGCGTACAGGACGCGGCGGTGCACCGGCTTGAGCCCGTCCCGCACGTCCGGCAGCGCGCGCCCGACGATGACGCTCATCGCGTAGTCGAGGTACGACCGCTGCATCTCCAGCTGCAGGTCCACCTGGTCGATGCGCCCGTGCGCGAGCACGTCGTGGAACGCGCCGTCGGCTTGACCCTGACCGCCCGAGGGTCCCGCTCCGCCCGGCCCGTCGATGGGGGGGTTCTCTTCCGTCACCGTCTACCTCGTCTCATGCGTGCGGCCTCGCCGCCGGTCCCTGCGAACGTCCTGCTGGCGCCGGCCCTCGGGCCGGCCCGGGTCAGATGTCGAGGAACCTCACGTCCTTGGCGTTGCGCTGGATGAACGACCGGCGGGACTCCACGTCCTCGCCCATGAGCACCGCGAAGATCTCGTCGGCGGCGGCCGCCTCGTCCAGATTCACCTGCAGCAGCGTGCGGTGGTCGGGATCCATCGTCGTGTCCCAGAGCTCGGAGTAGTCCATCTCGCCGAGGCCCTTGTAGCGCTGGATGCCGTTGTCCTTCGGGATCCGCTTGCCGGCGGCCTGCCCGGCGGCGACCACCGCGTCCCGCTCGCGGTCGGAGTACACGTAGTCGTGCTCGGAGTTGGACCACTTGATGCGGTACAGCGGCGGCTGGGCGAGGAAGACGTGCCCGTTCTCGATCAGCGGGCGCATGTAGCGGAACAGCAGCGTCAGCAGCAGCGTGCAGATGTGCTGGCCGTCGACGTCGGCATCGGCCATCAGCACGATCTTGTGGTAGCGCAGCTTGGTGAGGTCGAAGTCCTCCCCGATCCCGGTGCCGAACGCGGTGATCAGCGCCTGGACCTCGGCGTTGCCGAGCGCCTTGTCCAGCCGGGCGCGCTCGACGTTCAGGATCTTGCCGCGGATCGGCAGGATCGCCTGCGTGCGCGGGTTGCGGCCACGCACGGCGGAGCCACCGGCCGAGTCGCCCTCGACGATGAAGACCTCGCACTCGTCGGGCTTGTTCGACTGGCAGTCGCGCAGCTTGCCCGGCATGCCGCCGGACTCCAGCAGGCCCTTGCGCCGGGTCGCCTCGCGCGCCTTGCGCGCCGCCATCCGCGCGGCTGCGGCCTGCATGGACTTGCGGATGACGTCTCGGGCCTCGCTCGGGTGGGACTCCAGCCAGTCGCCGAGCTGGTCGTGCACCACCTTCTGCACGAAGGCCTTGGCCTCCGTGTTGCCCAGCTTGGTCTTCGTCTGGCCCTCGAACTGCGGCTCGCCGAGCTTGATGGAGACGACCGCGGTCAGCCCCTCGCGGATGTCGTCACCGGTGAGGTTGTCGTCCTTCTCCTTGAGGATGTTCTTCTCCTTCGCGTACCGGTTGACGAGCGACGTCATCGCGGCACGGAAGCCCTCCTCGTGGGTCCCACCCTCGGTCGTGCTGATGTTGTTCGCGTAGGTGTGCACCGACTCCGAGTAGGCGTTGGTCCACTGCAGCGCGATCTCCACCGAGATGCGCCGCTCGGCGTCCTCGGACTCGAAGTCGATGATCTCCGGGTGCACCACCTCGACCTTCTTGGCCGAGTTCAGGTGCTTGACGTAGTCCACGAGGCCGCCGTCGTACTTGTAGCTGACGCGGCGGCGCGTCGGTGCGGGGTCGTCCGTGATCGCCGGGGTCGCGTCGGTGTCCCCACCCGCGACCTCGTCCTCGGTGCCGGCGTGCTCGGGTCGCTCGTCGGTCAGCGAGATCCGCAGCCCCTTGTTGAGGAACGCCATCTGCTGGAAGCGCGACCGCAGCGTCTCGAAGTCGTAGACGGTCGTCTCGAACGTCTCCGGGCTGGCCCAGAACGTCACCGTCGTGCCGGTCACGTCGGTGGTCCCGACCTCGGCGAGCGGTGCCTGCGGGACGCCGTTGCGGTAGTCCTGCTGGTACACCCGTCCGCCGAGGCGCACCTCGACCGCGAGCCGCTCCGACAGAGCGTTCACCACGGAGACGCCGACGCCGTGCAGGCCGCCCGAGACGGAGTAGCCGCCGCCACCGAACTTGCCGCCGGCGTGCAGCACGGTGAGCACGACCTCGACCGCGGGCTTGCCCTCGCTCTTGACGATGTCGACCGGGATGCCGCGGCCGTTGTCGACGACGCGGACGCCGCCGTCGGCGAGCAGCGTCACGTCGATGGTGTCGCAGTACCCGGCCAGGGCCTCGTCCACCGAGTTGTCGACGACCTCGTACACCAGGTGGTGCAGGCCTCGCTCACCGGTGGAGCCGATGTACATCCCAGGACGCTTGCGGACCGCTTCGAGGCCCTCGAGGACGGTGATGTTGCTGGCGTCGTAACCGCCCGCCGACGTCGTCTCGGGAACACCGGTGGGCAGGGTTTGCTCGGCCACGTCGGGTGGTACTCCTTGCGTCGTGCACGCGCGCGGACCATGCCGGGAGGGCGGATCAGTCCGGGGCGCTGGATTTCCGGGCGCAGACGCGCCAGGAATGACCTCCACAGTCTACCTGGCGACAGGGGTCAGCCCCCCGATCCGGGGGCGTCACCCCCAGGTGTCCCGCGGACCACGCCCCGGCACCGACCGCGGACCTCGTTTGAACCCCGGCCCGCTGGGCCCCAGGACACGCACCTCGCGGACCACGTCCTCGCCGACGTCGTCGGCCAGGCGGCGCAGCAGCTGCGGGACGAGCAGCCGCAGGTTCGACGCCCAGCTGGTGGAGTCGGTGCGGACCGTCAGGACGCCGTCCTCGAACGTCTCGGGCTCGCAGTGGTCGGCGACCTGGTCCCCGACCACGTCCCGCCAGCGGCCGACGACGCCCCCGACCGACACGTCCTCGGTCCAGCCGCGGTCGCGGACCAACGCGGCCAGGGTGTCCGCGACGAGGCGCGGGTCGCGGCCGTCCTTGCCCGGCGCCCCGCGTGGTGGGTCGAGCGGCGTGCGCCGTCTGGCCTCCTGACCAGGGCGGATACCGCGCGCGGCCGCCGCAGCCTTGGCCCGGTTGAGCGCCGCACGAGCCACCTCGGCGGGCGGCGTGAGGTCGACCCGCTGACCCACGGGGCGCACGTCCTCGCCGGCCGGCCGGGTGTCGGCACCCCCGCCCGGCGGCGGCTCGACGTCGGACCGCTCGACGTCGGGCCGCTCGAGGTGGGGCGGCTCACGGGGCGGGAGCCGGTCAGACGGCACGCGCGACCCGGCCGTCCATGACGTCGACGCGGCGCCCCGCGAGCTGCTCGGGGACGTCCCCCGCGACCGCGGCGGTCACCAGCACCTGCCGGGCATCGGCCACCAGCGTCGCGAGCCGGTCACGGCGCCGGACGTCGAGCTCGGCGAAGACGTCGTCCAGGATGAGGACCGGCTCGCCGTCCTCGCCCCAGTCCGACACCCAGTCCGGACCGTCCGGCTCGGTCAGCAGCCGGTAGGACGCCAGCCGCAGCGCCAGCGCGATGGACCACGACTCCCCGTGGCTCGCGTACCCCTTCGCCGGCAGACCGCCCAGCGTCAGCACCAGGTCGTCGCGGTGCGGGCCCACCAGGCACACCCCCCGCTCGACCTCCTTCGGCCGCAGCCGGCCCATCGCCTCCATGAGCCCCGCCTCCAGCGCCGCCGCGTCCGGGCGGTCCGAGGCCGGCGGCGTCCCCGCGGGCTGGTCGTGCGCGTCGTCCGCGCCGAGGGCCGCCTCCAAGGACGACCGGTAGGTGATCCGCGCCTCGCCCTGGCCCGAGCTGACCTGCTCGTACGCCGCGGCGACCCGCGGCTGCAGCTCGCCGACCAGGGCCAGCCGCGCGGCGATGATCTGGGCGCCGGTCTGGGCCAGCTTGGCGTCCCACACGTCGAGCGTGCGCAGGTCGGCCGACCCCCGCGAGCCCCGGACCGCCGCGCCGGCGGACTTCAGCAGCGCGCTGCGCTGGCGCAGCACCCGCTCGTAGTCGGCCACCACGGACGCCATCCGCGGGGTGACCAGCAGGGACAGCTCGTCGAGGAAGCGCCGGCGGCCGTCGGGGTCGCCCTTGACCAGGGCGAGGTCCTCGGGCGCGAAGAGCACGGTCCGCAGGATGCCCAGCACGTCCCGGGCTCGCGGGACCGGGGACCGGTTGATCCGGGCCCGGTTCGCCTTGCCGGCGGTGACCTCGATCTCGACCAGGGTGGGACGGTCGGCGCGCACCACGCGCGCCCGCACGACCGCCCGCGGCGCACCGGCCCGGACGAGCGCCGCATCCGTCGGCACCCGGTGGCTGGCGAGGGTCGCGACGTAGCCGATCGCCTCGACGAGGTTCGTCTTGCCCTGGCCGTTGGGGCCGACCAGGGCCGTGATCCCCGGTTCCAGCTCGAGGTCGACGCCCTGGTAGGACCGGAAGTCGGTCAACGACAGGTGCGAGACGTACACGCCAGCTCCGGGGACGGCGGACGCGTGCGCTCAGCCGGCGACGGGCGGCTGGGCGTCACCCGTGCCGGACGGCGGCGCCTGCACGCCGGAGGTGCGCACCGCGTGACCGCCGAACTGCTGGCGCAGCGCGGCGACGGCCTGCATCGCGGGGGACGGCTCCTGGCGCGAGGAGAACCGGGCGAACAGCGCAGCCGAGATGACCGGCAGCGGGACCGCCGCGTCGATCGCCGCGTCGACCGTCCACCGTCCCTCGCCCGAGTCCTCGACGAAGTCGTCGATGCTGCCCAGCTTGGGGTCCGCCTCGAGCGCCTTGACCAGCAGCTCGAGCAGCCACGACCGCACGACGGTGCCGCGGGTCCAGGCCTTGAGGGTGCCGGGCACGTCGGTGACGATGTCCTGGGTCTGGAGCAGCTCGTAGCCCTCGGCGTACGCCTGCATGAGGCCGTACTCGATGCCGTTGTGCACCATCTTCGCGTAGTGCCCGGCACCCACGCTGCCGGCGTGCACGAACCCCTCCTCGCGCGGACCCTCGGGGCGCAGCACGTCGAACACCGGCATGGCCGCCGCGATGTCCTCGGCCGCACCGCCGGCCATCAGCCCGTAGCCGTTGAGCAGCCCCCACACGCCGCCGGAGACGCCGACGTCGAGGTAGTGGATGCCGCGCGCGCCGAGCACCTCGGCCTGCACCAGGTCGTCCTTGTAGAACGAGTTGCCGCCCTCGATGAGGATGTCGCCCTCACCGAGCAGCTCGGCGAGGTCGTCGACGACGCCGCGCGTGATGGCGCCGGCCGGGACCATTACCCAGACGATCCGCTGCTCCGCCGGCAGTGCGGCGACCATGGCCTCGAGGGAGTCGACGTCGCTCACCTCGGGGTTGCGGTCGTAGCCGGTCACCTCGATCCCGCCCTTGCGCAGGCGGTCGCGCATGTTCGCGCCCATCTTGCCGAGACCCACCAGGCCGATGTGCATGGGGAAAACCCTCCGTCAGCTCGCGAACCGGATCGGCACCAACAGGTACCGGTACTCCTGAATGTCATCACCGTCGAGCGAGGTCTGCCCGGTGAACTCCACCGGCTTGTTGGGGTGCGTGAAGGAGAGTCGGACGAAGTCGGTGGTCAGGGCGCCGAGCCCGTCCAGCAGGAACTGGGGGTTGAACGCGACCGAGATGTCCTCCCCGACGAGCGCCGCCTCGAGCGCCTCGGACGCCTGCGCGTCGTCGCCCTGGCCCGCGTCGAGGACGACCTGACCCTCGCTGAACGACAGCCGGATCGGGGTGTTGCGCTCGGCGACCAGCGCGACGCGCTTGGCGGCGTCGATCAGCTGCGGCCGGGACACCACCGCGTGGATCGGCGTCTCGTCGGGGAAGAGCCGGCGCACCGCGGGGTAGTCGCCCTCGACGAGCAGCGAGGTGGTGTGCCGGCCGCCGGCCTCGAAGCCGATGAGGTCAACGCCGGTGCCGGTGGCCAGCGCCACGTTCACCTGCGGGGAGCCGCCGAGCGACTTGGCGGCGTCCGACAGCGTCCGCGCCCGCACCAGCGCGACCGCCGACATGTCCGGCGACGACGGCGTCCAGGTGAGCTCACGCAGGGCCAGCCGGTAGCGGTCGGTCGCGAGCATGGTGATCCGCTCGCCCTCGATCTCCACCCGCACGCCGGTGAGCAGGGGCAGCGTGTCGTCCCGGCTCGCGGCGACCGTGACCTGCGCGACCGCCTGGGTCAGCGCATCGCCGTCGATCGTCCCGGAGACCGGCGGCATCACCGGCAGCGCGGGGTAGTCCTCGACCGGCATCGTCAGCAGGGTGAAGCGGCTCGCGCCGCAGGTCACCGTGACCTTGGTGCCGTCCAGCACGACGTCCACCGGCTTGCCGGGCAGCGACCGGGAGATCTCCGCGAGCAGACGCCCGGAGACCAGCACCGTGCCGGGCTCGCTCACCTCGGCGGCAACCTCGGACCGGGCGGACACCTCGTAGTCGAAGCTGGACAGGTGCAGCAGCCCGGCGGCGTCGGCCTCGATCCGCACCCCAGCGAGCACGGGCACGGGCGGCCGGGTCGGCAGCGAGCGCGCGGTCCAGGTGACGGCCTCGGCCAGGACGTCGCGCTCCACCCGGAACTTCATGCCACTCCCCATCCGTCTGCACGCACGACGACGTCGCGGCGCGTTGGTGATTCGCCCGAACACTACGCGAGGACCGGTGGCGGCCGGTACCGGGTCCGACGTCGGTCCGGGCTCGTCCGGGAGGGGTGCGGTGAGCGCCCCGCCGACGGTCCGCTCGCGTGCCGGCGGCCGGCCCGTCATCCCCATGAAGGCGTTGTGGATCGGGATGAAGATGACAAGGTCATCGTTGTCATCGCCTCTGTGCACCGTGTGGACGACGCGTCCCGGTGCAGGTCAGGCGGCTGACGGCGGTGTGGACGCCGTCGGGGACGCGTCCGGGGACGACCGCGACCTGTCGTGGACGGTCGTCCGGGCGTCACCCGGCGTCCACGGTTGTGTCATTCCGCGTCCACATGCGCTGTGCGGGCTGTCCACCGCCGTCCACAGAGATGTGCACAGGTGTGAACAGACGCGACGAGGACAGGTGGATGGGACCGGGTGTGACCCGGTCGCACCCGGTGCGCGGGCGTGGAGCGCCGCTGGGCGGGCGGGCGGCGACGGCTCAGCCGCGGTGCTGCTGCTTGATCCGGCTGGTGAGCTCGGTGACCTGGTTGTAGGTCGAGCGCCGCTCGGCCATCTGCTCGCGGATCTTGCGGTTCGCGTGCATGACGGTGGTGTGGTCGCGCCCGCCGAACGCCTGACCGATCTTCGGCAGGGACATGTCGGTGAGCTCGCGGCACAGGTACATCGCGATCTGGCGGGCGGTCACGAGCACGCGCGACCGGGACGAGCCGCACAGGTCGTCGATCGTGAGACCGAAGTAGGCCGCCGTCTGGCCGATCACCGCGGAGGCGGTGATCTCCTCGGCGTTCTCGTCCGTGATGAGGTCCTTCAGGACGATCTCGGCCAGGGCCTTGTCGACCTGCTGGCGGTTGAGGTTCGCGAACGCCGTGACCCGGATGAGCGCGCCCTCGAGCTCGCGGATGTTGGTCGAGATCTTCGACGCGATGTACTCCAGCACGTCGTCGGGCGCCTGCAGGCGCTCGCTGCCGGCCTTCTTGCGCAGGATCGCGATGCGGGTCTCGAGGTCCGGGGGCTGCACGTCGGTGATCAGGCCCCACTCGAAGCGCGACCGCATGCGGTCCTCGAAGCCGTTGAGCTGCTTGGGCGGCAGGTCGGACGTGATCACGACCTGCTTGTTCGCGTTGTGCAGTGTGTTGAAGGTGTGGAAGAACTCCTCCATCGTCTGTTCCTTGCCCTGCAGGAACTGGATGTCGTCGACCAGGAGCACGTCGACCTCGCGGTAGCGGCGCTGGAACGCGCCGGCCTTGTCGTCGCGGATGGAGTTGATGAAGTCGTTGGTGAACTCCTCGGAGTTCACGTAGCGCACGCGCACGCCGGGGTACAGGTTGTGGGCGTAGTGGCCGATGGCGTGCAGCAGGTGCGTCTTGCCCAGACCCGAGTCGCCGTAGATGAACAGCGGGTTGTAGGCCTTCGCGGGGGCCTCGGCGACTGCCACCGCGGCGGCGTGGGCGAACCGGTTGGACGAGCCGATGACGAAGGTCTCGAACAGGTACTTGGGGTTCAGCCGCGCAGGCTCGACGGCGATCGGCTTGCCGCCGTGCGTGCGCTGACCGGTGTACGCCGGCTGGAGGGGCTCGTCACCGAAGTCGTCGTCGTCCAGCACGCGCGAGGTCTCGGTGGTGCCGTTGGTCGACACCGGTGGTCGCAGCGGCACCGGGTCCGCCACGCCGGTCTCCAGGTCCGGGTCCACCGTGATGGCGAACCGCGCCTCGCGGCCCAGGGCGTGACTCAGGGCCGCGTTCACCTCGGAGCGGACCCGCGACTCGAGGTAGTCCTTGGTCAGGTCGTTGCGGACCGCGAGCAGCACGGTGCCGTCGAGCAGCCCGAGCGGCTTGGCGAGCTTGACGAACGCGAGCTGACGCGGTGTGACGTCGGGGCTGTCCTCGATCTGCGCGAGGGCGCGGTCCCAGACATGGGCGATGCTCTCGTCCTGTCCTGACACGGTCATCCTCACTGCAGCTGGTCGCATTCCGGCCGTGAGTCTCGCACGGGCCCCGTGATCCACACACTTGTCCACAGCCTGTGTGATCTTCGCGACCTGGCCGTGACCCGGGTGGCACGATGGGGATGCCGCGAGGCGTCCGCCGATGGGGGATCCTCCCGCGGCGTGGCGTCCCGGCGCCAGCCCCCTCGGGGTGATATCGGCCCCGGCTCCGGCATTTGACCCGCTCGCGCGCCGCGCGTAACGTTGGCGAGCCGCTTCGACGGCTCCCGCTGTCGTGCCCGCACGACGCGCGGTACGGCTCGCGCCCTACCTGTCGAGACGGCAGCAGATCCTGGCACCGCTCGCGCCCGAGCAGTGCGATCCCCGAAGTACTTGGAGAAACCCTCGTGAGCAAGCGGACCTTCCAGCCGAACAACCGGCGTCGCGCGAAGACCCACGGCTTCCGCCTGCGCATGCGGACCCGCGCGGGGCGCGCCATCCTCGCCGCCCGCCGGCGCAAGGGCCGCACCGAGCTCTCGGCCTGACGCCCTCTCCGTGCTCCCCGCGGCGTCACGCATGCGCCGCCCTGCTGACTTCGAGCAGGCGGTGCGTCGTGGTGCCCGCAGCGGATCGACGTCGCTCGTCGTCCACCTCCACCGCGACCCGGTCGCGCAGGAGGGGGCACGGGTGGGATTCGTCGTCGCCAAGTCCGTGGGGAACGCGGTCGTCCGCAACCGCGTCAAGCGCCGGTTGCGGGCCGTGGTGAGCCACCGGATCGACCAGCTGCCCGACGGTGGGCGGCTGGTCGTTCGTGCGTTGCCGGCGGCTGCCGAGATGGAGTCGTCGGCGCTGGCCACCGACTTCGAGCGGGCACTGGCGGGCGCGACGCGTCGGTCGCGGGCCGGACGCCGGTGACCTCCGGCGGGGGTGGGGTCGTGCGCGACGGCGGTGGAGCGAGCGAGCGCGGGTTCGCCGCGCGGTCGGACGACGTCGGCCGGGCGGCGGGGCGCGCAGGGGCACTGCTGCGCTCGGCCCCGCGTGTCGTCCTGGTGGGGCTGCTGCGTCTGTACCAGCGGGTGGTGTCGCCGTTGTACGGGCCGACCTGCCGCTTCTACCCGAGCTGCTCCCAGTACGCCGTGACTGCGATCGAGCGGCACGGAGCCGTCCGCGGCACAGGGCTCGCCGCCTGGCGACTGCTGCGGTGCAACCCGTGGAACTCCGGTGGGGTGGACGACGTGCCGCCGGCCAGGGGGCAGGATGGGCGCACCGGCCGGCCGCACCACCAGCACTGAGCTCACGCCCGCCGCGGGCACCGACGACTTCTGAACGACGTGAGGGAACGCACCGATGGACTTCCTGAAGATCCTGTACCCGATCGAGTGGGTCGTGGCCTGGATCATGTACCTGGCCCACTCCGGCCTGACGGCGCTCGGGCTGGACGCGGCGTCGGGGCTGGCCTGGGGTCTGTCCATCGTCACGCTCGTCGTCGTCATGCGGATCCTGCTCATCCCGCTGTTCTTCAAGCAGATCAAGGCGTCCCGCGGGATGCAGATCATCGCCCCCGAGATGCAGGCGATCCAGAAGAAGTACAAGGGCAAGACCGATCCGGCGTCCCGCGAGGCGATGAGCCGCGAGACGATGGCGCTGTACAAGAAGCACGGCACCAACCCGTTCGCGTCGTGCCTGCCGATCCTGGCGCAGTCCCCCATCTTCTTCGCCCTGTTCCGGGTGCTGAACTCCCTGGACGAGATCGGGGCCGGCACCCGCGACGGGATCGGGCCGATCGACCAGGTGGTCGCGGCGCAGGCCGAGCGGTCGACGATCCTCGGTGCGCCGCTGTCGTCCACGTTCATGCAGGCCGGGCTCGAGGGCGATGCCGCCCTCAACACACGCCTGGTGACCATCCTGCTCATCGTCGCGATGTCTGCGACTACGTTCCTCACGCAGCGGCAGCTGACCATGAAGAACATGCCGCCGTCGGCCCTGCAGGGCCCGATGGCGCAGCAGCAGAAGGTGCTGCTCTACGTCCTGCCGCTCATCTTCGCCTTCTCAGGCGTGAACTTCCCGATCGGTGTCCTGATCTACTGGACGACCACCAACCTGTGGTCGATGGGCCAGCAGTTCTACACGATCCGCCGGATGCCTGCTCCCGGGTCGGAGGCGGAGCGACGCCTCAAGGAGCGGCGCCAGCGCAAGGGCAAGGACCTGCCGGGCACCGACGCGGCCGGCTCCGGGACGACCGCCGTCATCGAGCCTCCCGCCCCCAAGGGGCAGCGCCAGCAGCCGGTCGGCAAGGCTCGGGCCAAGGCGAAGCCCTCGGCCGGGACGCGCCCGCCGACGGCCGGCTCGACCGGCCCGAGTGGCGCCGGGCCGGCCAAGCCCGCGACCGCAGGCGGGTCGTCGGGCCCGGCGAAGGGTGCGTCGACGAAGCGCGGGACGTCCGCGCCTGGCAGCAGGGTCGGCTCGACCGGTGCCTCCACGGACGCCGGCGCTCGACGCAAGCCCCGGCCGACCGGTGCGACCGCAGTCCAGCCGACCCGGGGCCGGGAGAAGTCGGGTGGGCGCGCACCCGGCGCACCCACCTCGGGCTCGGAGCGCGGTGCGTCCTCGACGGACGCCGGGGATGCGTCCTCCACCAAGCCCACGACCTGACCCGTGCCGGTGCGGCACGATCTCGATGAGGAGCAGCCATGACGACATCCGCGGAGCATCAGCAGACGCCGGTTGAGAGCGCGGGCCTCAAGCGCCTGGAGGAGGAAGGCGAGATCGCCGCCGACTACCTCGAGGAGCTGCTGGACATCGCCGACCTGGACGGCGACATCGACATCGACATCGACCACGGTCGAGCGGCCGTCGAGATCGTCGCCGAGCAGGGCTCGGAGCGCGCGCTCGCCCGTCTGGTCGGCACCGACGGCGAGGTGCTCGACGCCCTTCAGGAGCTCACCCGACTTGCGGTGCAGGCGAAGACCGGGGAGCGCAGCCGTCTGATGCTCGACGTGGCCGCCTACCGGGCGGGCCGGCGGGCCGAGCTCCTCGCGGTGGCCGCCAAGGCGATCGAGACGGTCCGGGCGTCGGGCACCGAGCTGGCGCTCGAGCCGATGAACCCTTTCGAGCGCAAGGTCGTCCACGACGCGGTCTCGGAGGCGGGTCTGACGAGCGACTCCGACGGTATGGAGCCGCACCGGCACGTGGTGATCCGCCCGGCCTGACGCCGCTCGGGCGACGACAGGTGCACGGGTCGGTACGGACTGCTCGTGCGATGGCCGGCGCCCGTCCGTCCGTCCTCATGCGCGTGTCGAGTGGGGCCCGTGTCGAGTGGGACCGGTGCTGTCATGAGCCGCGGTCCGCACGAGTCCGTGTGGGGTGGTCGGGAGCAGCGGCGCGGTGTTCACACAGTGTGGACAGAGTGTGTGGACAACCGCTGTGGCGCCCGGGTGCGAGGGTTGCGACGCGCTTGGCCACGTCGCAGTCCGGCGGACCGGTGTCGCTGGGGCGGACACGCGGGGACGAAGTGGTGAGTCAGCACGGCGTTGTCCCGCCGGTAGTTGAACATTCTACTTGGAGGTTCCACGTGAAACAGCGTCGTTCGTGGCTCTCGCAGCGAGCAGGTCGGGGGGTCGGGTGACGGGTCGTCACACAGACAGGTCGCACGCCGCTGGGTCGTCGAGTGCCGACGCCGGCGGGGTGCCCGACCCGGGGCCGGCGGGACAATCGGCCGATGTCGACCCGCTCGCCGGGGACCCGCGCGTGGCAGATCTCCTCGGCGCGGCGTATCCGGCGATGGAGCAGTTCGACCAACTGCTGCGGGAACAGGGCGTCCTCCGGGGCCTGATCGGTCCGCGCGAGGTGAGTCGGCTGTGGGAGCGCCACCTGCTGAACAGTGCGTCCCTGGCACCTCACCTCCCGACGCAGGGACTCCTCGTCGACGTCGGATCGGGAGCCGGTCTCCCCGGCATCGTCCTGGCCGCTCTGCTGCCGAGGTGTGAGGTGGTCCTCCTCGAGCCCATGGAGCGCCGAACAGCGTGGCTGGTCGAGGTGGTCGACGCGCTCGGACTGGCGAACGCCACGGTGGTGCGGGGCCGCGCCGAGGAGCAGCACGGACGGATGTCGGCCGATGCGGTCACCGCTCGGGCCGTGGCGCCGATGGACCGACTGGCGCGGTGGTCGATGCCGATGCTTCGGCCCGGCGGTCACCTCGTCGTGCTCAAAGGACGGCAGGCCACGACGGAGCTGGACGACGCCAAGCACGTGCTGCGCAAGCTCAAGGCCGTCCGGACGGAGATCGTCGCCGGCGAGACACTGCCGGGGCTGGAACCGACGACCATCGTGCGCATTCAGAAGGACGGGTAGCACGTCTGCCGCGATGTGCGGCCGCAACCGATCGAGAGGTCCCACCCGGGCGCCGTCACCGTGACGTGGTGGCCACCCGAGGGGGTCGAGTCCGCGGGCAGGCCAGCATTGCGCTCCTGTCGGCCGGACGCGTTCGGTGGTGCTCTGGTCGGGGCGGGAGTCCGCTCCGCTGCAGGCGGGGTCCAGACCCGGACAGCGGTCCCAGCCCCTGCTCCACACCCAGGCCGATGTTCGACACCGCCGAGAAGTGTTGGTGGTGTCTGATCCCGGCGGCAACCCCCGGTCCCAGTTCCGCGTCCAGGCGGATGTCCGAGGTCTGTCGGGAGTGGCGGGGACACCGGGACGGGCATGACATCGTCCGCAGACTCCGGTCGGGACCAGAGGACGCGAGGAGTGTCGACGCCGCGACGCCCCGCGTCGTCCCGGCGGGGGCGGCGGGCGGCCGGGCGTGCTGACGACCGTGGCGCCGCGCCGACCCAGGTCGTCACCCGCGGGGCTACGACCGGCGGGGGTCCCTGTCGATCGGTGCTTCGGGCAGCGGGATCGCTCCCAGCGACTGCGTCGCCTGGGTCGTCGGTGCACCTCCGGTGTGGCTTCTGGCCGGCCACGCGGAACGACCACACCCGTGCGAGTCGTACGCGGGTCGCGCGTGGCCGTACCGATACGTGCCGTGAGAGCTCGTCGCGCCAGTACTCGCGCGCGACGTCGCTGCCGACTGCTCTTGAGCGGCGGTCCGGACCTCGCGGACCGGGCTGTGTCCGACTGGTCCGCCGTCTCCGGCTGGTGCACCTCGCTCCTATAGCGGGGATAGGTACAGAGCCGAGGGGCTTGTCTCACGGCTCTCAACCTTCTCAGTGTGGGCGGAGCATCTGTGTCAGGGGGCGGCGTTAGATAGGAGAGCCGGTCGAGGGGGCACGGTGTTCCACGTGAAACCGCGGGAGTTCGGGCTGCGGTGCGTGGAGCGGGCCGGGAGACGAGGTGAGTGGGCGCCACGGCCGTCACGTCGTCGCCACAGACCGGACAACGACTCCGTGTCTGGAGCGGGCAGCGACGCAGCAGGCTTGCGCGACTCGTGGTGATGGCGCCCCGTTCGCTCTCGCGGAGGAGACGTTCTTCGCGCTGCGCGACTTCGGGGCCGCCGCGCCGCGCCCACAGCCGGGGGGCGATCGTCTTCAGCAGGGAGGGTGGAACGCGGCTGTTCGTCGTGGCTGGCTCGGACCTTCATCGAGGCCACCGCACCCGCTGCCGCCGCGCGTGGATCGTCTGTTGCACCGAGGCCGTGGCGGGTTCGTCGCTGTTTCAACTCGCGCCCGAGCTCTGCCCCTGCCCTGGCCCGCCCTGCCCCTGCCCCCTCATGCAGTCGCAGCTACGGTTGTCGCTGTCGCTGTCGCTGTCGCTGTCGCTGTCGCTGTCGATTGCGTCGTCGGTAGCGCCCGCCTCGGCTCTGACGCTGCCGCGGCTCTTGCGTAGCTGCTGAAGGGCCACGGCGGTCGCCAGCGGTCGCCCGACATCGCCGCGTCGACGTCGGCAAGATCCGGCCACCCAGGTCAGCGGGCCGCGCGTCGACCGGGGTACGCCGATCTCGCTCGTCGGTCGGGACGGCTGATGACGCGATCGACGGTGGCGCCTCGGTTGGTCCGGTGATCCCCACGGAGGCCCCGGGGGGTGCAGGAGCTTGGCGTTCGACTGCCGAACCGCGCTCCACCGGACGTTTCACGTGGAACACGGCATCTCGCGGGTCCACGCGTACCCCGTGCGTCGGTGTCGGGACGACACCAGTTCCCCAGGTAGGGTCTTCGGCGTGACGGCGACGGCAAGCAACGCTCTGGCAGAAGCGGTATGACGGAGCCGACGGATCTGGCGGGGCGCACGTCCGGAGCGAACGACCGCACCGTTCCACGTGAAACGTCCGGACGGGACGAGGAGCGCAGGACGGCACTGGTCGACAGCCTCCCCAGTGGTGATGAGACGACGCCGCTCATGGCGGAGCTGGCCAGGGATGCGCGACGACGTATCCAGCTTCGTGGCCGGCGCTTTCCCCGCCCGGAGGCGACTCGCGTTCTCACGGTCGCGAACCAGAAGGGCGGCGTCGGAAAGACGACGACGAGTGTGAACCTGGCCGCCGCACTGGCGAAGGGCGGCCTCAACGTCCTGGTCATCGACAACGACCCGCAGGGCAACGCGTCCACCGCTCTGGGTATCGAGCACCGCAGCGGTACCCCGTCCGTCTACGAGGTTCTGGTCGACGAGGCGGACCTCGCACATGCGGTGCAGCAGTGCCCGGACATCCCTCAGCTGTGGTGCGTGCCTGCCACGATCGATCTGTCGGGGGCCGAGATCGAGCTGGTGTCGATGGAGTCCCGTGAGCACCGGTTGCGCCGGGCGCTGGACCGGTACCTGGCTCAGCGTGATGCCAGTGGGCAGGACCCGATCGACTACGTCTTCATCGACTGTCCCCCGAGCCTGGGCTTGCTCACCGTGAACGCCTTCGTGACTGCGCGCGAGGTCCTGATCCCGATCCAGTGTGAGTACTACGCCCTGGAGGGCCTGAGTCAGCTGCTCAACACCGTGGAGCTCATGCGGGCGCATCTCAATCCCGATCTACGCGTCACGACAATCCTGCTCACGATGTACGACGCTCGGACGAACCTCGCGCAGCAGGTGGCGGCGGAGGTCCGCGAGCACTTCCCCGCGATCACGCTGCGCACGACCGTCCCGCGCTCGGTCCGCATCTCCGAGGCCCCTGGGTACGGACAGACGGTGCTCAGCTATGACGCCGGATCCAGTGGTGCGCTGGCCTATCTGGAGGCGGCGCGCGAGCTGGCGGTCCGCGGAGTCGACCACCACCTCACCACGACGGACAAGGACGGAACACATGAGTGACAAGCGGCGCGGTCTGGGACGCGGCCTGGGCGCGCTGATCCCGACGGCGAGCGACCAGCAGCGTCCGGTCGACGTGTTCTTTCCCGATGTCGCCGGTGCTGCGGCGGCTGCGGCTGCGGCCTCGGCGCGCGGGGAGGACATGGTGCCGGGTGCTCCGTCGGAGCAGCGTGTCCGGGACGGCTCGTCCGGAGCAGTCGGGTCCCGAGCCGCCGCTGCCCAGGTGGTCTCCGTCGATGTTCCACGTGAAACCGGCGACTTGCTGCCCGTGCCGGGCGCGCGCTTCGCCGAGCTCCCTGTCGACTCGATCCGACCCAACTCGCGTCAACCGCGCACGGTGTTCGACGAGGACGCGCTCGAGGAGCTGACGGGATCCGTACGCGAGATCGGGGTGCTGCAGCCGATCGTCGTCCGGCCGGCGCAGGGCAGCGACGCGGACTACGAGCTCATCATGGGCGAGCGCCGCTGGCGCGCGAGTCAGCGAGCAGGACTCGCGACAGTGCCCGCCATCGTGCGCGAGACGGACGATGCCGACCTGCTTCGTGATGCGCTGCTCGAGAACCTGCACCGTAGTCAGCTGAACCCGCTCGAAGAGGCCGCCGCCTACCAGCAGCTGCTCGACGACTTCGGCTGCACGCACGAGGAGCTCGCCACCCGGATCTCGCGGTCGCGGCCTCAGATCTCGAACACGCTGCGACTGCTGCGCCTCCCGCCGCTGGTCCAGCGACGCGTCGCCGCCGGCGTGCTGTCGGCCGGGCACGCGCGAGCGCTTCTCGGGCTGACCGACGGGGCGGCGATCGAACGGCTCGCGCAGCGCATCGTGGCGGAGGGCCTGTCGGTCCGTGCGACCGAGGAGATCGTCGCCCTCGGTGGCGAGGCGGAACGACCGGTGAGTGCGAGCCGTCGGGCCCGGGTGGGTCCCCGGGCCGACGCGGTCGACGAGCTCGCGGCGCGACTGTCGGACCGGTTCGAGACTCGGGTCAAGATCGCGCTCGGGAAGAGCAAAGGCCGCCTCACGGTGGAGTTCGCATCGGTCCAGGATCTCAACCGCATCCTGACCACCCTGTCGCCGGCGGACGCCGGTCTCCTCACCGCACCGGAGGACTGACGCGGTCGTGGGCCGGCCGGGACGGCGAGCTCGGCACGACGCGGTGCTTTTGACGTTCTCGCAGGTCAGCGCGTCGCGGTGGCGTCTGCGAGGGCTCGGTCGACGAGATCGCGGTACAGCGAACCGAGGTCGTGCCCGGCCGCCGCGGCCGCCTGCGGGAACAGCGACGTCTCCGTCATGCCCGGGGCGACGTTGACCTCGAGGAAGTGCGGCACGCCGTCGTCGTCGACGATGAGGTCCGTGCGGGAGAGGTGGCGCAGGCCGAGCGCCTGATGAGCGGTGACGGCCATGGCGGCCACCGCGGCCTGCTCCCGAGCGTCGAGCCGAGCGGGCGCGAAGTACTCGGTCCGCCCCGGGTTGTACCGGGCGTCGTAGTCGTACGGACCCTCGGTGACGATCTCGACGGCTGGCAGGGCGCGCGGTCCGCCCCGGTCCTCGACCACGCTGACGGCGACCTCCCGGCCCGCCACCGCGCGCTCGACCAGCGCCGTGTCACCGTAGGAGAACGCGTCGACCATCGAGCGGGCGAGCTCGGCGGCCGTCCCCACCAGCGTGACCCCGAGCGCCGAGCCACCGCGGGACGGCTTGACCACCAGCGGCAGCCCCAGGCGGTCGACGATGGCGTCGAGCACGCGGCCGGCGCCGAGCTCGCGGAACAGGCTCTGCGGCAGGGTGACGAACTCGGGTGTGGCCAGCCCGGCGCGGGTGACGACCGTCTTGGCGACCGGCTTGCTCCACGCGAGCCGGCTGGCACGTGGGTCGGTGCCCAGGTACGGCACGCGCAGCAGCTCCAGCACGTCCCGTACCGACCCGTCCTCACCCGTCGCCCCGTGGAGCAACGGCCACACGAGGTCGGGGCGGGTCTGGGTGAGCGCCGGGATGAGGTCGGCGTCGACGTCGTGCACGGTGACCTCGATGCCGGCGCCGCGCAGCGCCTCGGCGACACGGCGACCCGAGCGCAGGGAGACGTCACGCTCGTGCGACAGCCCGCCCGCCAGGACGACGACGCGCGCAGCGGACGCGGCCGGATCCGCCGGCGCGGACGTCGCGGCCTCGCTCGGGGCAGCGTTCACGGGGCGGTCCTCTCGTCCAGGGGGGTGCTCGGGGGTCTCGTCACGCCAGGTCGGGACCCGGGGACTGCACGTCGCGCACCGGCCGCGTCCCCGAGGTGCCGAACAGCGACACGAGCTCGCTCTCGCCGGCGACGACGCCGGCCAGACGCCGCACGCCCTCACGGATCCGCTCGGGCGTCGGGAAGCAGAACGACAGCCGCATGTGGTCGGTGCCGCGGTCGTCGAAGTAGAACGCCGTCCCGGGGACATAGGCGACCCGCGCCGTGACGGCACGCGGCAGCATCGCCCGGGCGTCGAGGCCCTCCGGCAGCCGGACCCAGGTGTAGAAGCCGCCGTCGGGCACGGTCCAGGACGCATCCGGCAGGTGCTCGGCCAGCGCACCCACCATCGCGTCGCGCCGCTCGCGGTACAGCTCCTGGAACGACTTGACCTGGCCCTTCCAGTCGCAGGTCGCCAGGTAGGCGGAGATGGCGAGCTGCGACGCGTTGGACGGGCTGAGGATGGACGCCTCGCTCGCGAGGACGAGCTTCTCGCGGACGGCGTGCGGTGCGACCGCCCAGCCCACCCGGTAGCCGGGGGCGAACGTCTTGGAGAACGAGCCCAGGTAGATGACGCCGTCGGCCTCGATAGACCGCAGCGCGGGCAGCGGGTCGCCCGAGAACCCGAGCAGGCCGTAGGGGTTGTCCTCCAGGACCAGGACGCCGTGGCGCCGCGCGATCTCGAGGATCCGTGGGCGGCGCTCGGCGCTGAGCGTGACGCCGGCCGGGTTGTGGAAGTTCGGCACCGTGTAGAGCAGCTTGACGGTGCGACCGTCCCGTTCCAGCGCGGTGAGCGTCTCCTCCAGCGCCTCGGGCACCAGACCGTGCTCGTCGAGCGGGACGTGGACGACGTCCGCCTCGTACGCACGGAACACCCCGAGCGCGCCGACGTACGACGGCGCCTCGGCCACGACGACGTCGCCCGGGTTCACGAAGATCCGCGTCACCAGGTCCAGCGCCTGCTGGCTCCCGGTGGTCACGACCACGTCGTCGGGATGGGCGTCGATGCCCTCGAGGCGCATGACGTCGAGGATCTGCTCGCGCAGCGTCTCGTCGCCCTGCCCGGACCCGTACTGCAGCGCCGTCGTGCCCCGGGTCGCGACCACGTGCCGGCTCATGTCCGCCAGGACGTCCAGCGGCAGGCCCTCGAGGTACGGCATGCCACCGGCGAGCGAGACCACCTCGGGTCGGCTGGCGACGGCGAACAGGGCCCGGATCTCCGACGCCCGCATCGCGTGCGCCCGGTCTGCGTAGGAGTGCAGCCACGGGTCGAGGCGGGTGCCGTGGGCGCCCGGGTCGGTCGGCGCGGAGCCACTGGCGGGGTGCTGGTGGACGGCCGGCGCGTCGGCGGCGGCCCCGGTGGGGGGCAGTGCACCTGCCCCGGGCGTCTCGGAGGTCATGGGGCGAGTCTGCCACGCCGGTCGGCGGCACCCCGGGTGGGCGCGCGCCGGTGAGATCTCAGTGGGCGAGCAGGGTCGTCTCGATCTCCTTCACGAGCGCGGGCTTGGGCCGCGCCCCGACCACCGTGGAGACGAGCTCACCGCCCTTGACGAAGTGCATCGTGGGGATCGAGACGATGCCGTAGTCGGCGGCGACCTGCGCGTTCTCGTCGGTGTTGACCTTGACGACCTTGACCCGGCCCGCGTACACGGCGGCCAGCTCGTCGAGCACCGGCGCGACCATGCGGCACGGACCGCACCAGGGCGCCCAGAAGTCCACGACGACCGGGAGGTCGGACTCGAGGACCTCGGCCCGGTACGTCGCGTCGGTCGCGTGCACCGGGGCTGCGACAGGGGTGGGGGTGGACATGTCAGGCCTCCTGAAGGGCGACAGCCTCGTCGGGCGCGACCGGGCCGTCGGTGCCGACGTCGCCGAGCCCGGTGACGTAGTGCTGGGCGTCCAGCGCGGCGGCGCACCCGGAGCCGGCAGCGGTGATGGCCTGGCGGTAGATGTGGTCGACGGCGTCGCCGCACGCGAACACCCCGGGCAGGTTGGTCAACGTGGTGCGGCCGACGACCTTGATGTAGTTGTTCTCGTCCAGGTCGATCTGGCCGGTCAGCAGCTCGGTGCGCGGCACGTGGCCGATCGCCACGAACACCCCGCCGACGGGGAGGTCGCGCTGCTCACCGGTGCGGGTGTCGCGCAGCGTCACGCCGGACACCTTGTCCTGGCCGTGGATGGCCACGACCTCGCTGTGCCAGGCGAACTCGATCTTGGGGTCGTTCTTCGCGCGGTCGGCCATGACCTTCGACGCCCGCAGCTCACCGCGCCGGTGCACCATGGTGACCTTCGACGCGAACCGGGTCAGGAAGGTCGCCTCCTCCACGGCGGAGTCACCCCCGCCGACGACGACGATCTCCTGGTCGCGGAAGAAGAACCCGTCACAGGTGGCGCACCATGACACCCCGCGGCCGGAGAGCCGCTTCTCGTCGGGCAGCCCGAGCTCGCGGTAGGCGGAGCCGGTGGCCAGCACCACCGACAGCGAGGTGAACGTCTCGCCGCCGCCGGTGCGCAGCGTCTTGACCGGTCCGTCGAGCTGCATCTCGACGACGTCGTCCCACAGCACCTCGGCCCCGAACTTCTCGGCCTGCTTCTGCATCGCCTCCATGAGCTCGGGACCCTGGATGCCGTCGGGGAAGCCGGGGAAGTTCTCGACCTCGGTCGTGTTCATCAGCGCGCCGCCGGCGGTCACCGACCCGGCGATGACCAGCGGGGCCAGACCCGCACGCGCCGCGTACACCGCGGCGGTGTAGCCGGCCGGACCCGAGCCGACGATGACCACGTCGCGCGGGGCGCCTGGGGTGGTGGTCTGGGGGGTGGTCTGCTCGCTCACACGCCTACCTCGTCCTCGTGCTCACCGGCGCGTCGTGCGCCGTCTGCTGTGCCGAACCGATCCTCGCCGTGAAGTGTTCCCCGACGACACCTCCGGCGACAAACCGCGGCGGACGCGCCGGGACGGGCGGCGGGGCGCCGACGGGGCGCCGCGGCGGTCTAGGAGACGGCGACCTCGGCCAGCTCGACCCGGTTGGAGCCGTCCTCGGTCTGCGGCAGCTCGGTGAACCACAGGACCAGGTTCTGCGTCTCGGTGGGCTCGCTCAGGGTCAGCGTGGTCCCGGGGCCGAGCGCCCCGGAGGCCAGGACCGCACCCTCGGTGGGTGTCGACGGGTCCGTCGCACGCACCTCCACCTGACCGCCGGACCCGCGCACGTCGAGGGTGACCGTGGAGACGGTCGCGGGCTCGGCGAGGGTGACGGCGTAGCCGACGCCGGTCTTCAGGCCGCCGAAGGTCGGCGTGCTGTAGGTGCGGGTGTACCAGACCGTGCCCGGGTCCCCGTCGATCGCCAGCGGCACCGCCTCGGGGTGCTCGTTCTCGTCACCGGCCGGGGGCGGGTCCAGCTGGGCCCCCGACGCGATGACCGGAGGTGCGGGCGGTGCGGGCTCCTCGGGTGCGGGCTCCTGCGGTGCGGGCTCCTCGGGAGCCGGCTCCTCCGCCGGCGGCGGCTCGGTCGCGACGGGCGCCGGCTGCTCCGCGGCGGGCGGTCCGACCGGCCGGGTGAGGGCCTGGGCGGCGATGAACAGCCCGAGCACGATGGCCAGCCCGACCATCAGCAGCACGAGCCGCGTCGGGTCGAAGCGGTGAGCGGCGATGGACTCGCGCGCCGCGGCGACGTCCAGCCCGCCGGGACGTCCGCCGGGCAGCAGGGACGCCGGCGCGGCGGGGGCGGCGGTGGACGCCCCGGCCGATGCCGGGGTCGCCCGGGCCGATGCCATCGGGTTCCCTGGCGCGGCGGACGGGGCCCCGGTGGTGCCGGCGGTGCCCCGGTCCGCGGTCGCTGCGGTGCGGCCCTCCGGCGTGGTCGGGCGGAGAGGGGCCGGGTCGGCCGCGTCGGCCGCGTCGACCGGGTCGGCCGGGTCGGCCGCGTCGACCGACTCGGGCGCCGGAGACGCTGCGGCCCGGTGGGGAGACGCGGCAGCACCGTCGCGAGACCCGGCAGCACCGTCCGCGACCGGGACGGCGGCTGTCGGTGCGGCCTCCCTCGACGGCCTCCCTTCGCCGTCGGCGACCGGGACGGCGGCTGTCGGTGCGGCCTCCCTCGACGGCCTCCCCTCGCCGTCGGCGACCGGGACGGTCGCGGTGGCCGGTGGCCGCGCCGCGTCCGGGACCTCGTCCGGCGTGCCCGGGCCGGCGGTGACGGCGTCGTCGGAGGCGCGGTCGCGGTCGGCGGGTGCGGTCGGCTCCGCGCGGACCGGCTCCGGGGTGCCCGACGCGGCGGCGGGGGCTCCGCCGACGCTGGGCATCTGGGTGGTGGGCGTCTCGGTGGGCGTCTCGGTGGTGGACGTGGCGACCGGAGCACCCGCGGCGGCGTCGCTCCCGGTCGCCGGCGGCAGCGTCTCGGTCGGCGGCGCCGCGCCGGTCGTGGCGCCCGTGGTCGGCATCGGCGCAGTGGGGGGCGCGCCGTCGCCGTCGGTCACCGGGCGGGTCGGCGCGGCTGCGCCTGCACCGCCGGCTCCTGCCGCGCCGCCTGCTGCTCCGGCGGCACCGGCAGTCCCGGCAGCGCGGGCCGCAGCACCGGCAGCGGTGCTGCCCACGCCTGCCCCGACGGCGGGACCGGTGAACGCCGACGACCGGGTCGGGGTGGCCGGCGGCGGGGTGCCCGGCCGCGACGGGACCGACCCGGCGTGCTCGGCGAACGCCGAGCGCACCGACGTCCGCTGCACGCGTGCCGGGGCGGCGGGCGTGCCGCGCGGCGGTGACGCCGGCCGCCGAGGGGGCGAGGGCAGCGAGATCGGTCGGGTCACCGCGAACAGGTCCGTCGCGTGGATGTCACCCCAGGGCTCGAGCTCCTGGACCAGCTCGGCGGGGGTACGCGGGCCGTCGTCGTGCACGCCGAGGGTGACGGCGCAGAGCGTGTCGAGGTCGTTGGGCACCCCCGACGCGACCTCGGCCGGCGGGACGGGAGCTCCCTCGAGCAGCGGCGCGTCGTCGAGGCTCGACCCGGGCCGGGCGCCCGGCCCGTCGCCGAAGGGTGTCGCGGGCCAGCGGCCGGTGAGTGCGGCGTACAGCAGGGCGACCAGGCCGAGCGTGTCGGCCCGGCTGGCGGCGGTCGCGTCCGTGGTGTCCTGGCCGAGGAGGGCGGCGTCGACGGCGACGCCGGTGACGACGACCCGGTCGTCGGGCGTCAGGTGCAGGACCGACGGCCGCAGCGCCCCGTGGTGGACGCCACGGCGGCGGGCCGCCTCGAGGGCCGACGCCGCCTCACCGACGATCGCCCGTGCCTGGTCGGCCGGCAGCGGCCCGCGCGCGACGAGGTCGGCCAGCGACGGGCCGGTGACCTGCTCGGACACGGTGTACGCGACGCCCTCGTGCTCGCCGACGTCGAGCACGCGCAGCAACCGCGGGTCGGTCACCAGCGCCGCGCGGCGCGCAGCGTCCAGAGCCTGCGGCACGGAGCCGGAGTGCAGCACCGTCACCCGGACCGGGCGGTCCAGGATCTGGTCGGTGGCGTCCCACGACGACGCACCGGCGAGGTCTGAGTCGAGCGGCTCCAGGGTCCGGTAGCGCCCGGCCAGCAGGGTGCCTCGTCCGACGACGCCGTCCACCGTGCCCCCCGTCCTGTGCCGATGTCCCGTGCTCGTGGTGGCGCGTGCGCACCCGTGCCGACGGCTACCGCCGACGGCGTCATGCTACGCGGACGGGTCCGGCCGGACCCGGTCAGCCTCGCCGATCGGCCGCGTCGATCGGCGAGGTCCGTCAGGCCCGGTGGCCGCCGGTCACCCCCGCCGTCGGCCCAGCCGCCGCAGGAGCGGGCCGGTCAGGTCGGACAGCTCGCGCACCCGCATGGCCCGGAGCAGGAGCCCGTAGACGACCAGCATGGCCAGACCGGCGGCAGCGCACAGCAGCGCGGCCCGCAGCATGCCGACGCCCATCAGCGCGTCGCCGGCGTCGTCGGGCAGGGCGCCCACCGCGAGCACGATCGTCCAGCCCACGCCGCCCGCGATCGCCGCGGCGAGCCCCGCCCGCACGTACAGCCGCACGATCCGGGCGGTGCCGAGCCGACCGATCCGCCGCCGCAGCCCGCCGACCGCCAGGACGGTGCCCACGACGTGCGAGACCGACATCGCGGCGGCGATCCCGGTCACCCACCACCACGGCTCGAGGACCGCGCGGGACAGCACGGAGCCACCGGCGACCACGACCGCCATCGCGACCTGGATCCCGAACAGCGAGCGGGCGTCCTCGAAGGCGTAGAAGACCCGCTGGCACAGCGACCAGGTGCCGAGCGCCGCGACGCCGAAGGTCAGCGCCACGACCACCGGGACGGTCGCCGAGGCCTCCGCCACCGACTGCGTGGGCAGCACCAGCCGCAGCACCGGCAGCGCGAGCACGGCCAGCGCGGCCGTCGCGAACAGCGTGAAGACGCCGATGGTGCGTGCACCGTGGGAGAAGTCGGCCCGGACGCCGTCGGTGTCCTCGTGCGCCGCGTGCGTGGACAGCCGGGTGAACAGCGCCGTCAGCAGCGAGACGGTCACCAGCGAGTGCGGCAGCATGTAGAGGGTGAACGCGGCGGTGTAGACGGCGTTGCCGGCGACCACCACCCGGCCGTCGGCCAGAGTCTGCGCGGTCCGGTCGGCCGCGGTCATCACCTGGGTCGCGACCAGGAAGCCGACCTGCCCCACGGCGAGCGCGGCGAACGTCCAGCCGGCCACGCGCCCGGCACTGCCCAGGCCGGACCCGCGCAGGCCCCAGCGCGGCCGGTACCGGAAGCCGATCCGTCGCAGCGGCCAGACCAGCACGGCCGCCTGGCACACGACGCCCAGCGTCGCCGTGCCGCCGAGCAGCGCGATCCGGGCGGGCGTCCACCATTCCAGGTCCGCCGGCGCCAGGTCGGCGTGGAACGGGCCGAACAGGCCGAGGAAGACCGCGAGGCCGGCGATCGCGACGACGTTGTTCACCACGGGCGCCCACATGAACGGACCGAAGCTGCCCCGCGCGTTGAGCACCTGGCCGAGCAGCGTGTACATCCCGTAGAAGAAGACCTGCGGCAGGCACCACAGCGCGAAGGCGGTCGCCAGCACGCGCAGCTGAGCCCCGCTCGCGGTGTCGCTGTACAGGCGCACCAGCAGCCCGCCGCCCGCGGTGAGCAGCACCGTCACCCCGAGCAGCAACGCCGCACCGAGCGTGATGATCCGGTTGACGTACTCCTCGCCGCGTGCCGTCGTGTACGCGCGGACGACCTGGGGCACCAGGACGGCGTTGAGCATCCCGGTCGCCAGCAGCATCACGGCGATGTTCGGCAGCTTGTTGGCGAGGTCGAACGAGTTCGCGGCCAGTCCGGTGGTGCCGACGGCGGCGACCAGCATCGCGCCGCGGACGATGCCGAGCACGCGGGAGACGGCGGTGCCGGCCGCCATGACCGCGGCGCTACGGCCGAGCCCGCCGGAGGGGCGCGCCGGGGTCCCGGACGTGCCGCCGTCAGGGGCCGGGCTGCTCGGTGGGCTGCTCGGTGGGCCGCTCGGGGGGCGGGCGCCGGATCCGGCGAGGGCGTCCGGCGCGGGGTGCGCGGGCGCCGTCTCCGGGACCGGTCCCTCGCTGGGCGGGACGGTGGTCATGAGGACTCCTCGGGCAGTCGCGCGAGCTCCGAGACGGGCACGGCACCGGGTCCACGCTTGGCCGTCTGGCCGCGGCGGATGGTGCGGATGATGCCGACCACCAGCGCGATCCCGAGCAACCCGGCGACCACGGCGGTCCCGACGTTCTCCCAGTCGGCGTGGACGCGGACGGTGAACTGCTGGGGTGGGCCGAGCGGCGCCCCGCCGGGGGTCAGCAGCGAGACGGCGACCCGCACGTCACCGCTGCCGACCGCACGGAACGGCACCCGCACCTGCATCTCGCTGCTCGGCGGGATGGTGACCGTCTGCGCCCCGTCGATCACCAGCAGCGGGCTCGCGGGGTCGACGGCGACCTGGACGGTCACCTCCTGCGAGAGCTCGTTGCGCAGTCCCAGCGGGAACAGGCCCGTCTGGGAGATGAGGCTGAGGTCGCTGCCGGTGACCACCGAGACGCCGGACCGTCGGGCGGCCAGGTCGGCGACGACGTCGTCGACGACGCCCGACCGCTGGACCGGGTCGTCGCGCCAGGCGACCGAGAGCGGAGCGCGCACGGCCTCGTCGACGCCGGTCAGGAGCGCGGCCGGGTCGGGGACGATCGCGGCGAAGCCGGCGAGCTCGGCCCGGGCACGCTGCAGCGCGGCGACGTCCCCGGGCGCGATCTCCGCCTCCGAGACCGCCCGTGCCGGCAGCGCCGGCCGGTCCACCTCGGGGTCGACGGTGGCGGCCAGGGTGGACACGTCGCTGAGCTCGACCCACGGCGCGGCGTCCAGCGCGGCGAGCTGGGCTGCTGCGACGGCCGGGTCGGGCGCCCAGCCGCGGTCGACGGCGACCAGGAGGTGGCGACCGTCGTTGGGTCGCTCGCGGGTCACGACGGCGGTCTCGGCGAGCACCCGCTGGGCCGCCGTGGCCGCCGTGGTCCCGGTCGGGTCCTCGAGCTGCGCGGTGAGCACCGGGTCGGTCACCAGCGCGGCCAGCGTCCCGTCGGTGGTGGCGACGCTCGCGCGCCCGGTGGGTGTGTACGTCAGCTCCTCGGGAGGCAGCGCCGCACCGTCCACGACGAGCGACGTCGCGCCGGTCCGCGCCGCGAGGATCGCGGTGTCGACGTCCGGGGACACGCCGGCCGGCCACGCGAGGCCGGTGGCGCCGGTGGCACCGAGCACGGGGTCCTGCGTCCCGGCTGCCGCGGTGACGGCGTCGGCGAGCAGCGCGTCGGCGGCGGCGCTGTCGGCGTGCGCGAGCGCGGCGACGTCGGGGTCACCGGCCGGCAGCGCGACCACCTCCCGACCGGTGGCCTGCTCGGTCAGCGCGTCGACCCAGCGGCGTGCGGGCGAGCCGTCCGCGGCGGCACGCGCCGCGGCGAGCAGGGCGGGGTCGACCGCCCACGTCACCCCGGGCCGGCCGGCGGTGGCCTGCAGCGCCGCGTCCAACCGGTCGACGTCGTCGGCGGTGGGTGCCCCGACGACGGCGGTGGCCGCCTCGCCCGGGTCCGTCCCGTCCCCGGTGGGCCCGGTCGTCGCCGTCGGGTCGACCGGTCCACCGGTGATCGGGACGAGCACGCTCAGGCGCGTCGGTGTGACCGGCTCCTCGGTCGGCCGCCAGACCAGGAAGGTGCGCACGACCGCCTCCCGTCGGCCGCCGTCGGCCAGCACCACCGAGATGCCGCGCGGTCCCCAGGCGCTGTCGGCCGTGGACAGCCGCAGGTCGGAGGCCGGCACGCGCAGCTCGACCTCCGCGCTCTGGCCGGGCGCCAGCGGCCCGAGGGACTGCGTGGGCTCGAGCGGGGTCCCGGCGGTGCCGTCGAGCGGCAGGTCGGCCCAGCGCTCCAGCGAGCTGCGGGTGGACTGCAGGAACCGGCTGATCCGCAGGCTCACCTGCGGGGACTTCAGGGTGTCGTCGGTGTCGTTGCGCACGGTGGCACGTACGACGAGCTCGTCGGCAGGCCGGACGACCTGCGGGGACACCTGGGTGATGCGCAGCTCGGCCGCGCCGTCGTCGGCCTCGTCGCCCTCCTCGGCGAGGTCCCCCGCGGCGCCGTCGCGAGGACCGGCCGCGGCGGAGCGGCCGGGTCCGGGTGACGGCGTGGTGCTCGCGGCGGCCGGCACCGCGAGCGGGCCGAGCAGCCCGGCTCCCAGCACCCCGAGCAGCGCGCAGAGCGCGCCCAGGACGACGGGCAACGCGGCGGCGGGCCGGGTCGGGTGCGGGTGACGGCGGGCGGTCATGCTCCGCTGAGGAGGACGAGCCGCGCCGCCTCCGCGAGGCGCCGTTCGTTCGGGTAGGCCAGGCGGTGGGACAGGTCGGCGAGCGCCACCCACTCGGCGTCCTCGGCCTCGCTGTCCGGGTCGCCCTCCACGGTGAGGTGGCCGCCGACCGCGCCGAGCAGGAAGTGGTGCACGACCTTGTGCACCCGGCGGTCGTCCCCGGTGAACCAGTAGTCGATCACGCCGAGCCGCCGCAGGATGCGTCCCTCGATGCCGGTCTCCTCGGCGATCTCCCGGACCGCTGCCTGCTCGGGGGTCTCGGCACCCTCCAGGTGGCCCTTGGGCAGGCACCACTCCAGCCGACCGGCCCGGTTGCGGCGCGCGATCACGGCGGCGTGGTGCACGCCGTGGCGCTGGCTGACGACCAGGCCGCCGGCCGAGGTCTCGTCGACCACGGGCAGCGGGAGCGCCGCGGGCCGCAACGCCGCCGGGTCGATCCGCAGCGCATGTCCGCCCGGGGGCGCAGGCACGCCCGGCGGGCGCGGCTTCGGCGCTGGGCTGGACATGACCGCCACTGTAACGACAGGTGGCGCGGCACTCGCCCCGACTCCAGCTCGGGCGCCGGCCTGCCCGGACCCGACGACGGCGGCGTCCGCGGCGGGTCGCTGCCGGCCCGCGGCACGGCGCACCACGACCTCTGGCAGGCTTGGACGTCGTGTCCCGGACCGAGAACCACCCCGACGGTGCGCCCGACCCCAGCGAGGCGGGCGCCGACCCGGCCGCGCTCGCGGCCCTGCAGCGGCGGGCCCTCGGCGTCCTCGCCGACCTGGCGCCGGCGGCGCTGGAGCTCGGCGAGATCTTCCGCGCGGCGGGCCACGAGCTGGCCCTGGTGGGCGGTCCGGTGCGGGACGCGTTCCTGGGTCGGGTGAGCGCGGACCTGGACTTCGCGACGTCGGCCACTCCGGACCAGACGGAGGCCCTGCTGCGGTCCTGGGGCGACGCGCACTGGGACATCGGCAAGGCGTTCGGCACGATCGGCGCGATGCGGCGTCAGCCGGGGCCTCGCGAGGTGGTGGTCGAGGTGACCACCTACCGCACCGACGCGTACGACCCGTCGTCGCGCAAGCCTGAGGTCGTCTGGGGCGACTCCCTCGAGGGCGACCTGTCCCGGCGCGACTTCACCGTCAACGCGATGGCGGTGCGGCTGCCGGACCTGAGCTTCGTGGACCCGTTCGACGGGCTGGCGGACCTCGCAGCGGGGACGCTGCGCACGCCGGTCACGGCGCGCCAGTCCTTCGACGACGACCCGTTGCGGATGATGCGCGCCGCCCGGTTCGCCGCCCAGCTGGGCTTCCGGATCGACCCGGACGCCGCCGCCGCGGCGACGGAGATGGCCGAGCGCATCACGATCGTCTCGGCCGAGCGGGTGCGCGACGAATTGGTCAAGCTGCTGCTGTCGCCGACGCCGCGCCCCGGCATCCGCGCGCTGGTCGAGCTCGGGCTGGCCGACCACGTGCTGCCCGAGCTGCCGGCGCTGCGCCTGGAGATCGACGAGCACCACCGGCACAAGGACGTGTACGAGCACTCCCTGACCGTGCTGGACCAGGCGATCGCGCTGGAGACCGGGCCGGACGGGCCCGTCCCCGGTCCGGACCTCGTCCTGCGCCTGGCGGCCCTGCTGCACGACATCGGCAAGCCCGGCACCCGTCGCTTCGAGGCGGGCGGCGGCGTGAGCTTCCACCACCACGAGGTCGTGGGCGCCAAGCTCGCCGCGCGCCGGCTGCGTGCGCTGCGGTTCGACAAGGAGACGGTGCAGGCGGTCGCACGGCTCACCGAGCTGCACCTGCGGTTCCACGGGTACGGCGAGGGTGCGTGGACGGACTCGGCCGTGCGCCGGTACGTCACCGACGCCGGTCCCCTGCTCGAGCGCCTGCACCGGCTGACCCGCTCGGACTGCACCACCCGCAACCGGCGCAAGGCGCAGCGGCTGTCAGCGGCCTACGACGACCTCGAGGCGCGGATCGCGGCGCTGCGGGAGCAGGAGGAGCTCGCGGCCATCCGTCCCGACCTCGACGGGCAGCAGATCATGGCGATCCTCGGCATCTCGCCGGGCCCCGTGGTGGGGCGGGCGTACAAGCACCTGCTCGAGGTCCGGCTCGACCAGGGGCCCCTGGACGCGGACTCGGCCCGCGCCGCGCTGCTGCGGTGGTGGGCCGACCAGCCGGAGTCCGACGGCGCCCCATGAGGATCTGGTCGGTACATCCGGGGTACCTGGACCGGCAGGGCCTGACGGCGTGCTGGCGTGAGGGCCTGCTCGTCCAGAAGGTGCTGACCGGGACCACCAAGGGCTACCGCAACCACCCCCAGCTGCGCCGGTTCCGGGCGGCCGGTGACGGCGCCGCGATGAGCGAGCCGGTGCCCGGCGGTGAGGGCTCCGGCGCCCACGTCGCCCCGGCCCCGGGTCTGACGCCGGGCCGCCATGCGCGCGGCACCGCGCTCGACGTCGTGCCCGACGACGGCGCCGGCCCGGCCATCTCGACCTACCTGCACGGCGTGGTCGACGAGGCCACCCGCCGCGGCTACACCTTCGACCGCACGCTGGTGCTCGGCGCCGCCGTGCCGGACCTCCGGCTGGAGGTGACCGACGGGCAGCTGGCCTACGAGTGGGAGCACCTGCGGGCCAAGCTGACCGTCCGCAGCCCGGAGATCGGGAAGCTGTGGGCGGACGTGGTCGTGCCGGACGCGCACCCGCTGTTCCACGTGGTGCCGGGCCCGGTCGCCGAGTGGGAGATCGTGACGGTCAGCGAGCCGCCGGGGACGGCGGCGACGGAAGAGGCCCGCTGACGGTGGCCACCGCCGCGTCCCGTCGTGCACCGGCGCGGTAGGCGACCGCCACCACGACGTAGGCCACCCCCAGCCCGGCGAACACCGCGCGCGAGTAGCCGGCGTCAGGCAGCGCGAGGGCGGCGAGCGCCGCGGCGCCGACGAACGCCGCGTTGTACAGGACGTCGTAGAGCGCGAACGCCCGACCCCGGTAGGCGTCGGCGGTGTCCCGCTGGACGATCGTGTCGATCGCGATCTTGGCGCCCTGGGCGGCCAGGCCGAGCAGGCCCGCGCCGGCCAGGACGGCGGGCAGGGCGCTGGTGACCACCAGCAGGCCCTGGCTGATCGCAGCGAGCAGCAGGCACAGCACGATCCACCGGTGCGGGCCGGTCCGCTGGCCGAGCACCGGGGTGAGCACGACGGCGACCGCGGAGCCGATCGCCAGCACCGCCAGGACCAGCCCGAACACCGCGAGGCCCTCCTGGCCGGGGCCGGCGAGCAGGTTGCGCGACATGAGGATCGCGGCGATGAAGACGACGCCGTACAGGAACCGGTGGACGGCCATGACCCCCAGCGCACGAGCCGGCGTGCGACGCGCCAGCAGGTGCCGGGCCCCATCCACCAGCCCCCGGGCGAGGTCGCGCAGCTCCCGGCGCAGCGCCTGGCCGTCGGCGGGGTGCTCGGGACCGAGCAGACCGGCCGCCATCCGGGTGGCCAGCCCGGACGCCGCGGCGAACAGCAGCGCGGCGCCGAGCAGCACGGCCGCGTCCTTGGCCCGGCCGGGCTCGAGCACGAGCCCGAGGACCAGACCGAGCCCGCCGCCGACGAACGCCGCCCCGGCCCCCAGCGTGGGGGTCAGGGAGTTGGCGGTGAGCAGCAGCGGACCGTCCACCACCCGCGGCAGTCCGGCGGACAGCGCCGAGAGCAGGAACCGGTTGATGGAGAGGTTGACCAGCGCCAGCACGTAGACGGCCGGTCCCACGCCCTGCGTGAGCAGCAGGGCGGACAGCACCAGCGTGATGGCGACCCGCACCAGGTTGCCGACCAGCAGGACCTGGCGGCGACGCCAGCGGTCGAGCAGGACTCCGGCCCACGGGCCCACCACCGTGAACGGCAGCAGCAGGACGGCGAACGCGGCGGCCACCCCGGTGGCGGTGCCGGCGCTCTCCGGGGAGAAGAAGAACAGGGTCGCCAGACCGACCTGGAACATGCCGTCGCCGGCCTGGCTGACCAGGCGGACGGCGAACAGGCGCCGGAAGCCCTCGAGCCGCAGGAGCCGGCGCAGCTCCGTGATGACGTGCACGCCCGTCAGGCTACGCGCGGGCCGCGGACCGTCCGTCCCGGCCTTCGCCATCCCTCGCCGTCCCCCCGGGAACGCCCGCCTGCCGAGTGCGACGTCCTGGACCGTTCAGGTGTCGCCAACGGTCCGGAACGTCGCACTCGGTGGGGGGATGGGTGGGTGGGTCAGCGCTCCGCAGCGCCGGCGATGAAGGCCTCGAGCTGGGCGCGGCCGGCCGTGTCCTCCATCTGCACCGGCGGGGACTTCATGAAGTACGTCGAGGCGGAGACGATCGGGCCCCCGACGCCGCGGTCGAGGGCGATCTTCGCCGCGCGGACGGCGTCGATGATGATCCCGGCCGAGTTCGGGGAGTCCCAGACCTCGAGCTTGTACTCCAGGTTGAGCGGGACCTCACCGAAGGCGCGGCCCTCGAGGCGCACGTACGCCCACTTGCGGTCGTCGAGCCAGGCGACGTAGTCCGACGGGCCGATGTGGACGTTGCGGTCCTCCTTCTTGCCGGCCAGCGGACCGTCGTCGATGTTGGAGGTGACGGCCTGCGTCTTGGACAGCTTCTTGGACTCCAGGCGGTCCCGCTCGAGCATGTTCTTGAAGTCCATGTTGCCGCCGACGTTGAGCTGGTAGGTCCGGTCCAGCACGACGCCGCGGTCCTCGAACAGCTTCGCGAGCACCCGGTGGGTGATGGTCGCGCCCACCTGGGACTTGATGTCGTCGCCGACGATGGGCACCCCGGCGGCCTCGAACTTCGCGGCCCACTCCGGGTCGGAGGCGATGAACACCGGCAGCGCGTTGACGAAGGCGACCCCCGCGTCGATCGCGCACTGCGCGTAGAACTTCGCCGCGTCCTCCGAGCCCACCGGCAGGTAGCAGACCAGCACGTCGACCCGGGCCTCGCGCAGCGCGGCGACGACGTCGACCGGCTCCGCCTCGGACTGCTCGATCGTCTGCGCGTAGTACTTGCCGATGCCGTCCAGCGTCGGCCCCCGCTGCACCGTGACGCCCAGCGGCGGGACGTCGGCGATCTTGATCGTGTTGTTCTCGCTCGCGGTGATGGCCTCGGACAGGTCGAAGCCGACCTTCTTCGCGTCGACGTCGAACGCCGCGACGAACTCGAGGTCGGAGACGTGGTAGTCCCCGAACTTCACGTGCATGAGCCCGGGCACGGACGCGGACGGGTCCGCGTCGGCATAGAAGTGCACGCCCTGGACCAGCGACGAGGCACAGTTGCCGACGCCGACGATGGCGACGCGGATGGAGGTCATCCTCGCTCCTTCAGTTCAGAGCCGGGACGCGGCGCGCCCTCGGCGTGGTCGGCATCGACCGGACGGTCGGTGCCGGTGGGGCGAGCGGGACGGACGCCCCGCTCGTTGTCGATGAGGCCGTCGAGCCAGCGGACCTCGCGCTCGACCTGCTCGAGCCCGTGACGCTGGAGCTCGAGGGTGTACTCGTCCATGCGCTCGCGGGTCCGGTGGAACGACTGGCGGACCGTCTCCAGCCGCTCGGTCAGCCGCGACCGCCGGCCCTCGAGGATCCGAAGCCGGGTCTCGGCGTCGGTCTGCGCGAAGAACGCGAACCGGACGTCGAAGTTCTCGTCCTCCCAGGACGCCGGTCCGGAGGACGCCAGGATCCCCTGGAAGTGCTCCTTGCCCGCGGCCGTCAGGTGGTAGACGATCCGTGCCCGCTTGCCCGACAGCGCGTGCGGCGGCGCCGCGGGCGACTCCTCGCCGGCGATCCAGCCGCGGGCGACCAGCGTCTTCAGGCACGGGTAGAGCGACCCGTACGACAGCGCCCGGAACGACCCGAGGACCAGGTTGAGCCGCTTGCGCAGCTCGTACCCGTGCATGGGCGTCTCGTGCAGCAGGCCGAGGATCGCCGGCTCGAGCACGTCGGAACGTCCGCGCACGCGGTGCTCCTCCCCGCTCGTCCGGTCGCGTCCGTGGACTCGATGTATCGGTGCGATACATCGAGCAGGCTAGGCCCGGTTCGAGGTGACCCGCAACACGCCGCGCCGGGAGGCGCGGCGGCGGACCGGTGGCGATCGTGTGAAGGGGACGCCCGGTGGGTCGCAGCCCCCTGGTGGGTGGGTGCCGGTCACGCATACTGAGGCCGCCCGGTCCGCGAGCCTGCACGTCGGCGGACCGGCACACGCACCAGGTCGTCGGCGGAGGGCAGCACGTGGCACGCGGGAACACCCCGAGCAGGACCCCGGTCGCCCGGCGGACGGCCGCCGGGTCGTCGTCCGGTCGGCGCGCGACGACGGGCCGGCGTCAGGTGCTGGGCTACCCCCGGTGGAACCGGCGGGGTCTGCGCCGGTGGCTGCCGTCCTGGCGCGTGGTCCTCGGCTCGGTGCTGGCCCTCGGCCTCGTGGGCGTCGGGCTGCTGGTCGCCGCGTACGCGATGACCAGCATCCCCGAGCCGGACGAGTTCGCCCAGGCCCAGACGACCCGGGTGTTCTACGCCGACGGCGTCACCGAGATGGGCACCTTCGCCAGCCAGCAGCGCGAGATCGTGGACATCGCCACGCTGCCCGACCACGTCGGGCACGCCGTCGTCGCCTCCGAGGACCGCACCTTCTACGAGAACGCGGGCGTCTCGCCCACCGGGATGGCCCGCGCCCTGATCAACAACCTGCGCGGCGGCGCGACCCAGGGCGGGTCGACCATCACCCAGCAGTACGCCGAGCGCTACTACGCCGGCCAGACGACGACCGACTACGTCGGCAAGGCCCGAGAGGCGTTGCTGGCGATCAAGATCGGCCAGAGCGAGGACAAGGAGCAGGTCCTCGGCAACTACCTCAACACGATCTACCTGGGCCGGGGGACCTACGGCATCCAGGCGGCCGCCCGGGCGTACTTCGGCGTGGACGCCGCGGACCTGACGATCTCCCAGGCCGCCCTGATCGCCGGCATCATCCCGTCACCGTCCAACTGGGACCCGCTGGTCGACCCCCAGCGCGCCGAGCAGCGGTGGAACCGGGTGCTGGACCTCATGGTCGAGGACGGCTGGATCACCGCCGAGGAGCGCGCCGCGCAGACCTTCCCCGAGACCGTCCCGCTGAAGACCGGCGACACCTACGGCGGCCCGCAGGGGTACCTGCTGGACATGGTCCGCCGCGAGCTGCGCGAGCGCGCCGGCTTCACCGACGAGCAGATCGACACGGCGGGGCTCAAGGTCGTCACCACCGTGAAGAAGCCGCTGCAGGACGCCGCCGTGGCGTCGGCGACGTCGCTCATGGACGGCACCCTGGCCGGCGAGGCCCCGGCGGAGAACCTGCGCGCCGGCATCGTGTCGATCGACCCGGCCGACGGCGCCATCGTCGCGCTGTACGGCGGTCCGGACTTCCTCAGCCAGCCGTTCAACAACGCGACGCAGGGCGCCGCGCAGGGCGGCTCGACCTTCAAGCCCTTCGCCCTCGTCGCCGCCCTGGAGGACGGCATCCCGCTCACCACGCGCTACCCCGGCTACAGCCCGATGGAGCCCGAGGGCTGGGGCGGGGAGCTGGAGAACTTCGGCGACGAGAGCTTCCCCACCATCGACCTGGTGCGGGCCACCGAGCAGTCGGTGAACACCGTCTACGCCCAGCTCAACCTGGACGTCGGCCCGGAGAAGACGGCCGCCGTCGCGCAGCGCGCCGGGATCACCACCGAGGTCGGCACCAACCCGGGCAACGTGCTGGGGACCGACACCGTGCACCCGCTGGACCTCGCGAACGCGTACGCCACCTTCGCCGCGCAGGGCCTGCGGTCGACGCCGTTCATCATCCGCGAGGCGACCTACCTCACCGACGGCACGGTCGCCTACCAGGGCGCCGGGACGCCCGAGCAGGTCTTCTCGGCCGACGTGATGGCCGACGCGACCTACGCCATGACCAAGGTGGTCACCGACGGCTCGGGCGCGCGCTGGGTCGGCCGGCTCAACCGCCCCATCGCGGGCAAGACGGGGACGTCGAACGAGAACCGGTCGGCGTGGTTCGTCGGCTACACCCCGCAGATCGCGACCGCGGTGGGCCTGTACCAGCCGGCCGTGCCGGACCCGGAGGCCGCCGCGGACGCGCCGGTCGCCGCGGCCCAGGAGACCATCACGCCCTTCGGGCGCGGTGTCCGGCAGGTCACCGGTGGGACGTGGCCGGCCGCGCTGTGGGCGGACTACATGGCGCAGGTCTTCGAGGTCGAGGAGTACGCGCCCGTCGTGCAGTTCCCCGAGCGGGCGAACGTCGGCCGCGAGACCCGGCGTCCGACCCCGACGCCGACGCCGACCCCGGAGCCCACCCCGACCCCCGAGCCCACGCCCACCGAGCCGGCCGAGGTGACGGTCCCCGGCGGCCTGGCCGGCCGCACCCAGGCCGACGCCGAGGCGGCGCTGGTCAACGTGGGCCTGACGGCGACGGTCACCCAGCAGGCGTCGGCGACCGTGCCGGCCGGCCGCGTGATCAGCGCCAGCCCCGCCGGTGGCTCGGTGCCCGGTGGGTCGACCGTGACGCTGGTCGTCTCGAGCGGGCCGCCGACGCCGGCGCCCCGCCCGACCACGCGCCCGACGCCCACGCCGACCCCGACGGCCCCGCCGGCGGACGGCGGCACGGACCCTGGGCCGGGGGACGGCGAGGAGACCGAGGCGGCCCGGCAGGCGCCGGACGGCGGGCCGGCCGAGGGGTAGGGCAGTGCGGGCTCGGCGCGTCGGTGGCCGGGCGTGATCCACAGCGCACCTGCCGTGGTCCTGCGGCGGCCCGGGAGCCGGTATCGTGGTCGGTTGCTGTGCCCGCACCCGCCCCGTCGCCATCGACGTGGGCCGCGGGCTCCGCGACGCAACATGCCCTCCTGCCACGGAGAGACCGTGGCCGCACAAGTCCACAGGAGGTGGGTCACCGCATGCGTCAGTACGAGATCATGATCATCCTCGACCCCGAGATCGAGGAGCGCACCGTCGCCCCCTCGCTCGACAAGTACCTGTCCGTCGTGAAGAGCGACGGCGGGACGGTCGACAAGGTCGACATCTGGGGTCGTCGCCGTCTGGCCTACGACATCCAGAAGAAGTCCGAGGGCATCTACGCGGTCGTCGACTTCCACGCGACGCCGGCCACCGCCAAGGAGCTCGACCGCCAGCTGGGCCTGAACGAGGCTGTGCTGCGGACGAAGGTCCTGCGCACCGACGCCTGAGGCGTCGCCGGCCCGTCCACGACCAGACCCCTCTCGTCCACGCCCACCCTGAGGAGCACGCATGGCTGGTGAGACCGTCATCACGGTGATCGGAAACCTGACCGGGGACCCGGAGCTGCGCTTCACCCCGTCGGGTGCTGCCGTCGCCAACTTCACCGTGGCCTCCACGCCGCGCACGTTCGACCGCCAGGCGAACGAGTTCAAGGACGGCGACACGCTGTTCATGCGCTGCTCGATCTGGCGTGAGGCGGCCGAGAACGTGGCCGAGTCGCTCACGAAGGGGATGCGCGTCATCGTCACCGGCCGGCTGGTCCAGCGGTCCTACGAGACGCGCGAGGGCGAGAAGCGCACCGTGGTCGAGCTCCAGGTCGACGAGGTCGGTCCCTCGCTGCGCTACGCCAGCGCCAAGGTCACGCGCACCCAGCGCAGTGGCGGCGGCGGTGGCGGTGGCGGCTACAGCGGGGGCGGCGGCTTCGGCGGCGGCTCGTCCTCCGGTGGCGGCGGCCAGGCCGACGACCCGTGGGCCACGCCGGCCTCCGGTGGCTCGTCGGGTGGCTACTCCGACGAGCCCCCCTTCTGATCCGGCCTCGCCGGATCCTTCATCACCCATCCCGGGGCACGGCAACGCCCCGGGCTCCAAAGACTTCACACCAAGGAGCACCGCGATGGCCAAGGCCGTTGTTCGCAAGCCCAAGAAGAAGCAGAACCCGCTGAAGGCGGCGAAGATCGACGTCGTCGACTACAAGGACACCGCGCTGCTGCGCAAGTTCGTGTCCGACCGCGGCAAGATCCGCGCCCGCCGCGTCACCGGCGTGTCCGTGCAGGAGCAGCGCGCGATCGCGCGCGCCGTCAAGAACGCGCGCGAGGTGGCACTCCTGCCGTACTCGTCGTCGGCTCGCTGAGAAGGAGGAGGACCCATGGCAAAGCTCATCCTGACCCACGAGGTCACCGGTCTCGGTGCCCCCGGTGACGTCGTCGAGGTGAAGGACGGGTACGCCCGTAACTTCCTCGTCCCGCGTGGCCTGGCCACCGCGTGGTCCAAGGGCGCCGAGAAGCAGGTCAGCTCGATCCGCAAGGCCCGCAAGGCCCGGGAGATCGAGACCCTGGACGAGGCGAAGGCGATCCGCGACGCGCTGCAGTCCAAGCCCGTCGTCGTGCGCGCCAAGTCCGGCGAGGCCGGCCGCCTGTTCGGTGCGGTCACCACGACCGAGATCGCCGAGGCCGTCACGGCCGCCGGTGCGCCCGCGGTCGACAAGCGCAAGGTCGAGGTCGGCCAGCCGATCAAGGCCCTGGGCGACTACACGGTGCAGGTCCGCCTGCACCCCGAGGTGACGGCCAAGATCGACGTCAAGGTCGTCGCGCTCTGACGTGCCCTGACTGATCCGTGTCGCGCGCCCGCAGGCTGGGCACTGGCGCAGGTGGAGGACCCGGCCCCGTGGGGCCGGGTCCTTCGCCGTTCCCGCCGGCCGACTGCCCCGGACACTGCGCCCGCCCGCGGCCCGCCCCTCTCGCGGGACAGGTCGCGTGACGAGCTCCGGTCAGGCCCCGACGACCATCCAGCGGGACCCGCGGGCCCGCAGACCGGTGACGACGGCGCGCGCCGCCATGAACACCCCCGCGAAGGCCGCCCACAGCCACGCCAGGCCGGCGGCGCCACCCGTCGCCCAGGTGGCCACGGCCCACGCGACCGGCACGTAGGCGGCGAGCGTCAGCATCCCGGCGCCCGCGAGGTAGCGGCCGTCGCCGGCTCCGATGAGCACGCCGTCGAGCACGAAGACCCAGCCGGCGACCGGCAGGCAGACGGCCGCGACGAGCAGGCCCGCGGTGACCGCGGAGCGCACCTGGGGGTCGGGGCTGAAGGCGGCGGGCAGCACGCCGGCGACCGTCGCGACCGCCACACCGAGGACGACCCCGGCGCCGGTCCCCCACTGCAGCGTGCGGCGCAGCACCGCACGGGTGCGGTCCACGTCGCCGGCGCCCAGCGCGTGCCCGACCAGTGCCTGGGCCGCGATGGCCAGGGCGTCCAGCGCGAAGGCGGTCAGCGCCCAGACCGCGTTGACCACCTGGTGGCCGGCCAGGGCGACCGGACCGAGCCCGGTCGCCACGACGACGGTGAGCAGGATCGCCGCGCGCAGCGACAGGGTCCGCGCCAGCAGCGGTGCCCCGGCCCGGATGTTGGACCGGATGCCGGCGACCGCCGGGCGCAGCGGTGCACCGGCTCGCCGGGCGCCGCGGACCACGACGGCCGTGAGCGCGCCCGCCATGGACAGCTGCGCGAGGGAGGTGCCGAGCCCCGACCCGGCGATGCCCATCCCGGCGCCCAGCACCAGGGTGACGCTCAGCGCGGCGTTCAGCACGGCACCACCGGCGGCCACCCACAGCGGCGTGCGCGTGTCCTGCAGCCCGCGCAGGGCCCCCGTGGACGCCAGCACCACGAGCATCCCCGGCAGTCCCGGGGCCGACCAGCGCAGGTACGCGACGGCGTGCCGGGCGACGTCGCCGTCGGCGCCGAGGACCGTCACCAGCCAGGGGGCGGCGAGCCCGACGCCCGCTCCGAGCACGACCCCGAGCCCGGCCGCGAGCCAGAGCCCGTCGACGCCGAGCGTCATCGCACCGCGCAGGTCCCCCGCACCCAGGCGGCGGGCCACCGCGGCCGTCGTCGCGTAGGCGAGGAAGACGCACAGCCCGACCACGGTGAGCAGGACGGTCGAGGCCAGCGCGAGCCCGGCCAGCGGGGCGGTCCCCAGGCGGCCCACGACCGCAGAGTCGACCAGCACGAACAGCGGCTCGGCCACCAGCGCGCCCAGCGCCGGCAGCGCGAGCGCGACGACCTGCCGGTCCAGGGCGCGGTCGCGGCGTCCACGCCTTGGATCCCGCGCCACACTTTCTCCCGTCCACAGCGTGTGACCGGTGTCGGGGCCGATCACGGGCGCGGCCGCGCACCGCCGGCCACCTTATCCACAGCGCTGTCCACGTCCTGTGCACAGTGGCCGGGCGGGGCGTCCACACCCTGTCCCCAGGACGGTCAACAGGGTCGTTTGGACGCGTCGGAACCAGCCCATACCCTCGCTCCGGCGCGGGGGGCAGGGCGTTCGTCGCGGGGGGCCGACCCCGGTGTGGGTGCCCACCGGTAGAACACGGGTACGGCCCGACGCGAAGACTGGGAGTGGCATGTCGATCGACGAGCTCGAGCAGGGCCTGCGGCCCAGCGGCGGCGCCGGCGGCTTCGACCGCACCCCGCCGCAGGACGTCGCCGCGGAGCAGAGCGTGCTCGGCGGGATGATGATCTCCAAGGACGCGATCGCCGACGTCGTCGAGCAGCTGCGTGGCACCGACTTCTACCGGCCGGCGCACGAGGTCGTCTACGACGCGATCCTCGACCTGTACGGGCGCGGCGAGCCCGCCGACGCCGTGACGGTCTCCGCCGAGCTGGTCAAGCGCGGCGAGATGGGCCGGGTCGGCGGCGCGCCGTACCTGCACACCCTCATCTCGATGGTGCCGACCGCGGCCAACGCGGGGTACTACGCGCGGATCGTGCGTGAGCGGGCCGTGCTGCGCCGGCTCGTCGAGGCGGGCACCCGCATCGTCCAGCTCGGGTACGCGACCGACGGCGGCGACGTCGACGACATCGTGAACAACGCCCAGGCCGAGGTGTACGCCGTCACCGAGCGACGCACCGCGGAGGACTACCTGCGTCTGGGCGAGGTGATCGGCGGCACCGTCGACGAGATCGAGGCGGCGGGCAACCGCGGCGAGGGCATGATCGGCGTGCCGACGGGCTTCGCCGACCTCGACCGGCTGACCAACGGCCTGCACCCCGGGCAGATGATCGTGCTGGCGGCGCGGCCGGCCATCGGCAAGTCCACCCTGGGACTGGACATCGCCCGCTCGGCGTCGATCAAGAACGGTCAGACCAGCGTGGTGTTCTCGCTGGAGATGAGCCGCAACGAGATCACGATGCGACTGCTGTCCGCCGAGGCCCGCATCCACCTGCAGAAGATGCGCAACGGGACCATGGGCGAGGACGACTGGCAGAAGCTGGCCGGGACCATGGGCAAGATCTCCGAGGCGCCGCTGTTCATCGACGACTCGCCCAACATGTCGCTCATGGAGATCCGCGCCAAGTGCCGGCGCCTGAAGCAGAAGCACGACCTGAAGCTCGTCGTCATCGACTACCTGCAGCTGATGAGCTCGGGCAAGCGGGTGGAGTCACGCCAGCAGGAGGTCTCCGAGTTCTCCCGGGCGCTGAAGCTGCTCGCCAAGGAGCTGGAGGTCCCGGTGATCGCGATCAGCCAGCTGAACCGTGGCCCGGAGCAGCGCACCGACAAGCGGCCGGCCATGAGCGACCTGCGTGAGTCCGGCTCGATCGAGCAGGACGCCGACATGGTCATCCTGCTGCACCGCGAGGACGCCTACGAGCGCGAGTCGCCGCGCGCCGGTGAGGCCGACCTCATCGTGGCCAAGCACAGAAACGGACCCACCGACGTGATCACGGTCGCGTTCCAGGGGCACTACTCGCGCTTCGTCGACATGGCAGGCTGACGGCCGGCTGCGCCGATCCAGGGACACCGCACGGACGCGTCGCGGGGAAGCCTCCCGAGCAGCGGGGCGGTGCCGATCACGAAGGAGCCGGTGGATGCCGGCATGGACGACCAGGGCCGGGGCGCCGGCGAGCACGCCCGCCTCGGGCGAGACCGCTCCCGCCAGCGCTGTCCGGGCCGCCCGCACGGCGGCCGGATGTGGGGCCCCTGGCAGAGGGAGCGATCATGACCGGCAGCGGACCGGGCACGGACCTCGTCGCGACGGGCGAGTTCGGCCCGTACGACGACCTGGCGGCGACCGCGCACGGCTTGTACCTCGACGGCGTCTCCCGACGGGCCGTCGAGGTGGCCCGGCAGTGGCTGACCGTGACGCAGGCGGCCGGCGACCTCATCACGTCCCGGTACCTGCGCTACATCACAGCCATCGCCCTGCAGGACTACGGCGAGCACGCGGAGGCGGTCGCCGAGGCGAGCACGCTCGTCGAGGAGCTCGGCGACGCGTCGGAGCCGGTGTGGCGCGCCAAGGCGCTGTCCGTCGTGGCGGAGTCGGCGATCCGGATCGGGGAGCACGGCCGCGCCGTCGCGGCCCTCGCCGAGGCCGACTCGCACGTACGGTCCATCCCGGCGGGGACGTACGGCCACCTGTCGGCGAGCGTGGGGGTCGCTCTGTCCATGCGCTCGCTGAACCTCCTCGAGCAGGCTGAGGTGCTGCTCGCGGCCGTCCGGGACGCCGGCTCACCGGAGACGAACCTCCTGGTGACCCTCGAGTCGGCCATCCTGCGGGCGTACTGGGGGACCGCGCTGGTCATCATCGGCCGCGACCGGGAGGCGGCCGCGCACTTCGTGGTGGCCGCGCAGCGAGCGCTGCGCGCACGCCGGATGGCGCAGCGCATCGGCAGCTCCGGGATGGCGGCACGGGCGGAGGTGATCGAGGCGTTCGCCGGGCTGCACCTCGGCCTGCAGGGGCTCTCCGCTGCCCGGGCGCGGGCCGCGGCTGAGCGGTTCACGTTCCGGATCGAGCTGGTCGAGACCTACCTGCTCCACCTCGTCCTCGGCCATGCGGCGGTCGCGGACGGCCGCCTGGACGAGGCCGCCGAGCGGCTCGGCCTCGTCCAGCGCAGCGCCACGTCGGTCAGCCGCGAGGTGTGGTCGGTGGCCGCCACGGGAGCGCTGGCCGACCTGCACATCGTGCGCGACGGCCCGCACGAGGGCATGGACCTGTGGCGCTCGGTGGCCCAGGCGGCGCTCGAGCGGGGGTGGACCGAGCGCGAGGGCCGGTTCGCCGCGCTGCAGGCCCACAACCGCCTGCGGGAGCTGACCGCGCACACCGACCGGATGGGGCGCGCCGTCGTCCAGGACCCGCTCACAGGGCTGGGCAACCGTCGCATGCTGGCGGAGGCGGCCGAGGCCGCGGAGGCCGCGCGCCAGCCGTCGTCGGTCATCTTCATCGACGTGGACGAGTTCAAGGCCGTGAACGACACCTACACGCACGCCGTCGGTGACGCCGTGCTGCGCGAGCTCGCCACCATCATGCGGCTCGTGTCACGGGAGGAGGACATGCTGATCCGGTTCGGCGGGGACGAGTTCCTCATCCTGTCGACCGGTGACCTCGACGGCGCCGCCGCCCTCGCCCACCGGGTGCACGGCGCGGTCCGTGCGCACGGGTGGGACCGGCTGGCACCCGGGCTGGTCGTCACGGTGTCGGTGGGCGTCGGGCGGGTCGCGGAGACCGGGCACGCGTCGCTGCTCGCGGCGGACGGCGCGCTGATCGCCGCCAAGCGGGCCGGCCGCGACCGGGTCGTGGTCGACGACCGCTGACTCGGCCGGACGCGGTGCGCGGCGTCGTCAGGCCTGCGACCCTCGCGGCTGCGGCGCGCGGAAGTCCGGCGCCCGGTCGCCGGCGCCCGGGTCCGGACCGTCGGGGGGCAGCGGGGCACCGTCCTCGACCGCGAGCTCGTAGGCCGTCGTCTCCTCCAGCGGCACCTCGGCGTGGGTGTCGGGGTCGACGGTGTGCCGGGGCACCTCGTGCTCGGCCACGCTGCCCTGCGCGGCGCGCTCCTGCGACGGCTCGGTCATGCCAGGTCCTCTCGTCGGCGGGCCTCCATCGTCCGGCGGCGCCCGGCGTCCCGCACGGCGAGGGACGCGCACGTCGATCGCGTGGTCGACCCGCCGCACGCCCACCGGCCCGGTCGTGGCGTGCCGGTGTGCCACCGCCCGCCCGGACAGGGCACGCTGGGGCACCCGCGCCCGTCGGCGCGCCGATCGAGGGGGCACTTCCACCATGACGTCGTCGCGACCCCGCACCGCAGGGGCCCGGCCGGTGCTGACCGGCCTGCTGCTGACCACGCTGACCGTCGGCACGCTCACCGCCTGCACGCCGGACCGGCCCGACCCGGACGCCGCCGCGGAGGCCTTCGCGCAGGGCCTGGAGACGCTCGACCTGACCGGGGTGCCGCTCGAGGGCGCCACGCCGGCGGAGGCGACCGAGCAGCTGACCTCCGCCGTCGAGGGCCTGGACCCGTGGCGGCCGCAGGTGGACGTGGCGAGCGTCGACGTCGACGAGGAGGACGACACCGCCGCCACCGCGCAGCTCGAGGTCACCTGGGACGTCGACGCGGGCGACACGGACTGGACGTACACCACGCCGGTGCCGCTGGCCTACGTCGACCCAGAGGACGGCGAGGCGCAGTGGCGCGTGCGGTGGGCCCCGAGCCTGATCGCCCCCGGCATGGTCACGGGCGAGCAGCTCGCGGTCGACCGGGTACCGGCCGCGCGGGGGACCGTGCTGGGCGCCGGGGGCACCGTGCTCGTCAGCGACCGCCCGGTGCTGCGGCTCGGGGTCGACAAGACACGCGTCGACGCGGCCGGCCAGGAGGCCGCCGCCCGGGCGCTGGCCGCACTGACCGGCCTCGACCCGGACGACTACGTGGCCCGCGTCGCGGCCGCAGGCGAGAAGGCCTTCGTCGAGGCCATCGTCGTGCGCGAGACCGACCCCGGCGACATCGACGTGACCGCCGCCCGCGCGGTGCCGGGCGTCATCGCGCTGCCGGACACGCTGCCGCTGGCGCCGACCCGACGCTTCGCCCGACCGCTGCTCGGCACCGTCGGTGAGGCGACCGCCGAGATCGTCGAGGCCTCCCAGGGCGCCGTCGTCGCCGGTGACCTGGCCGGCCTGTCGGGCCTCCAGCAGCAGTACGACGCGCGGCTGCGCGGCCTGCCCGGCCTGACGATCCACTCGACCGGCGCCGAGAGCGGCGGCACCCGGGATCTGTTCCGGAGCGAGCCGGTGCCCGGCGAGCCGTTGCAGACCACTCTGGACCCGTCGCTGCAGGACCTCGCCGAGGCCACCCTGGCGGACGTCGGCCCGGCGAGCGCGATCGTCGCGGTGCGCCCCTCGACCGGGGAGGTGCTGGCCGCCGCCAGCGGTCCGGGCAGCCAGGGCTACTCCACCGCGACGCTCGGGCAGTACGCGCCGGGCTCGACGTTCAAGGTCGCGACCTCGCTCGGCCTGCTGAGGGCCGGGCTGACTCCGGACAGCGCCGTCTCGTGCCCGGCGACCATCACGGCCGACGGCCGGACCTTCGAGAACTACCCCGGCTACCCGGCTGCCGCGCTCGGCGACATCACGCTCCTCACCGCGATCGCGAACTCGTGCAACACGGCGATGATCGGTGCGCGCGACACGGTCCCGCAGGGCGCGCTCGCCGACGCCGCCTCCTCGCTCGGGCTCGGCCAGAGCGACGACGTCGGCTTCCCCGCGTTCCTCGGGTCCGTCCCGGCCGACGCGCAGGGCACGGACCACGCCGCCTCGATGATCGGCCAGGGCCGCGTGCAGGCGTCCCCGCTCGCGATGGCGGTCGTCGCCGCATCGGTCGCCGGTGGGCGTCCCGTGACGCCGGTGCTCGTGGTCACCGACGAGCACCCGCTCGGCACCGACGCGGCGGCCGCGACCCCGCTCACCGCGGCCGAGGCCGAGTCCCTGCGAGTGCTGATGCGGGCCGTGGTGACGGAAGGATCGGGGGACTTCCTCGCCGACCTGCCCGGCGAACCGGTGGGTGCCAAGAGCGGGACGGCGCAGTTCGGTACCGACGACCCGCCACGCAACCACGCCTGGATGATCGCGACCCAGGGCGATCTCGCCGTCGCGGTCTTCGTCGAGGAGGGCGACTTCGGCTCGACGACGGCCGGGCCGCTGCTCAAGGCGTTCCTGCGCGGTGCCGCGGCGTAGGGTCGCCGCGTGATGACGCGATGATCCGGCGTGCGCTGGCCCGCGGCTACTGGGCCGCCAGCCGCTGGACGCACCGGTCGGAGCCGCTGCCGCCTGAGGGCGTCGGGCTGCTCATCGGGGCGCCCCACACCTCCAACTGGGACTTCGTCCTCATGCTCGCCATCACCTGGCGGCTCGGCATCGAGTCGAAGTTCCTCGGCAAGCTCGCGCTGTTCCGCGGGCCGCTCGGGCCGCTGATGCGCGCGCTCGGCGGCATCCCGGTCGACCGGCGCAACCCGGCCGGGCTGGTCGACGACGTCGTGGCCAGGGTGCGCGGGGGCGAGCGGTTCTTCCTCGTGGTCACCCCCGAGGGCACGCGCAGCCGGGCCGAGCACTGGAAGTCCGGCTTCTACCGGATCGCCCTGGACACCGGCCTGCCCGTCACGCTGGGCTACGTCGACCGGCGGACGATGACGACGGGGCTCGGGCCCACCATCCGGCTGACCGGTGACGTGCGGGCCGACATGGACGTGATCCGCGCGTTCTACGCCGACAAGGCCGGCCTGCGGCCGGAGAACCGGACCGAGCCGCGGCTGCGCGACGAGCCGTCGTCGTCGGCGGGGCTGCCGCCGCTGTGAACGCGTGGACCGTGTGAGGCGTGGCCGGTGAGTGCCTGGCTGCGAGGTGTGGCCCGGTGGCCGGTGGCCGGTGACTCGTCGCCGCGGCGGGCTCGACCTGCGTCGGTCGGCGTCGCCCGACATGCTGGGCGGCACGGGACGAGGACGACCGCTGGGCGGGTGAGGCAGGTGACGTGGTCAGGCGGGTGACGCGGGCGGCGGTGGCCGCCTCGAGCCGGTGGACCGACCCCGACGGGGTGCGGATGCCGGCGGGGGAGGTCCATGCCTGGGAGCAGGGCACCAACCAGACGGTGTGCGGCCTGCCGCTGAGCCGGTCGCAGCTGCAGCGCTTCCCGCACGTTGACTGGTCCGACGTCCGACCCGCCACGGGGCGGCACGCCGACGAGGTCGGGCGGGTGTGCCCCCGGTGCGCGGCCGGCATGGGGGCACGCCGTGACGAGCGCCCGTGGGCGCGCCGGAACCCCCGACCGTGAGGGGCTCCGGCGCGTCGTCGGTCACGCCGGGGAGAGCCCGTCGAAGCGGTGCAGGAAGGCGGCCATCGCCTGACGGCTGATGGCCACGGTCGGCCGGAAGGTGCCGTCGTCGTAGCCCTCGGCGACACCCGTCGCCGCGAGCCACGCGATCGCGTCGGTGAACTGGCTGTCCGCCGGGACGTCGGGGAACGTCGCCGTCGCGTCGACGGCCGGCTCGCCGGCCAGGCGGTAGAGGAACGCGCCCATCGCCTGCCGGCTCACGGGCCGGGTCGGGCCGAACAGGTCGCCCTCGTACCCTTTCGCCAGGTCGTTCGCGGCCATCCACTCGATCGCCACGAAGAACGGGTTGTCGGGGCCGACGTCCGAGAACGTCTGCTGACCGGGCTCGGGGGTGTACTCCTCGCCCGCGTAGCGGTACATGAACGCGGCCATGGCCTGCCGCGACATGGCGCTCGCGGGGTAGAAGTACAGCTCGTCACCGACCGGCGTCCCGGTCGACAGACCCGACTCGGCGAGCCAGCGGATGTCGGCGTAGAAGGGCTGCCCCTCCACCACGTCGACGAACTGGGGGGCCGGGACGGCGGAGGCCAGGGCGAGCGCGATGGCCTGCTGGCCGGCCACGTTCGGGTGGAAGCTCGCGACCGGGTCGCTCGGCGTCAGGGTGTTGATCCAGGACTGCGCGGGGTCGGTCTCGCAGGACGAGTGCCCGGCGAAGGGCTCGACCAGGTCGACGTAGACCGCGCCGACCGCCTGGGCGGCGGCGGCGATGGCGGCGTTCAGCTGCAGCGTCGCCGCGTTGATGACGCCCTGCGCCTCGGGGGCGATGGCGCTGCAGGCCGCCGACGGCGCCCCGGCCGGGAACAGCAGCGGGTAGCCGGCGACCATCACCAGGGCGTCCGGGGCCTGGGCCTGCACGGTGGCGTACACCTGCTGCAGCGGCGAGGCGCCACCGGGTGCGGCCGTCGTCAGGGCCTGCAGGGCGCCGGCGGACGCGGTCAGCGCCGCCGAGCAGGTGGGCAGGCCGGGGACCGGGACGACCGTGTTGCACGCCGCCGCGACCGTGCTGAAGCCGGCGTCGTTGCCGCCGATGCTCAAGGTGACCAGGCCGGTCTGCGGACCCAGGGCGGTGAGCTGCGACGGCTCGCCCTTGAGGCCGCTGGCCAGGGTGAGGGTCGTGGCGCCGCTGCACGCGGCGTTGACGTACTGCGTGCCGCTCGCCGCGGCGACGAGCTGGCCGAAGATCGCGTGCCCGCCGATCGCCGAGCGGTGGCAGCCGTCGGCACCGCTGTCGCCGAAGACGTCGATCGTCCAGGGCTGCTCCCCCGGCGCGGGCGCACCTTCCCCGGAGGCGTAGGAGTCGCCGAGGGTGACGACGGGGACGCCGTCCGGCGGCAGGCCGGGCGGTGCCTCCGCCGCGGCGGCGGGCAGGCTGAGGGTGGCCGCCAGCACCGCAGCACCGAGCACCGAGGCGCTGCGGCGCATGCGCCTGACCATGACTGTGAGCATCGTGACGTCCTTGCCGTCGAGGGGAGAGCGACCGCCGAAGGCGCGGGCGCCCACCGCGCATTCTGGTGGCCACGGCCCGGCCTCCGGGCGCTTTCGCGATGGCGGTGCCACGGACGGCGGACCCCCGCGCGCGGTGGCCCGACGTGCGACGGCCCGGCACCTCAGGGGTTGCCGGGCCGTCGTCGTGCAGGTCGGGCGCCGCCGACGGCGCCCTCGGTGGCGGGGTCGGTCAGTCGCCGATCCCCACGGCGTAGCCGACGAGCATGACCACGACCAGCGCGACGACCACGAGGATCCCCACGTACACCAGCTTGTTCGTCTTCTCCGACGGCAGGTCGGGCTGCCGGTAGGCGTTGCCCGAGGTGCTCGCCTCGATCGGCGGGGTGTCCCCGGGGTCGACGCTGTTGCCGTGCTGCATGCCCGGGGTGTTCTCCGGGTCCGGGTCGGTCGGTCTGGCGGTCATGGGCTCACGCTAAGCCCGCGTCGACGGGCCCGCCACGCGGGCCGGCTCACCGCCCGACACCCGGGTCCGGGGCGGCCCGGCCGGTCAGAGCACCGGCAGGTACCGGTCGAGGAAGTCGTTGCGGAACTTGCCGTCCGGGTCCATCTCCGCGGCCAGCCGGCGGAAGTCGTCCGCGCGCGGGTACTGCGCGCGCACCTCGGCCGGGTCGGTGCCGAAGACCTTGCCCCAGTGCGGGCGCGGTGCGAACGGCGCCAGGACCCGCTCGAGGTCGGGCAGCAGGGCGGCGACGCCGTCGGGGTCCTTGTGGAAGGTGAAGTGGATCGCGACCGAGTCCCGCGCGTAGCTCGGGCTGAGCCACAGGTCGTCGGCCGCGACCGTGCGGATCTCCGACACGTGCAGGACCGGGGCGATGCGCTCGCGGAGCGTCGCCACGGCCGCCAGTGCCGGCGCCCCGTGCTCGGCTGGCACCAGGTACTCGGTCTGGATCTCGTCACCGCTGCTGGGGGTGAACTCCATCCGGAAGTGGGGCAGCCGCTCGTGGAACGGACCCGGGCGACCGCCCTGCTCGGTGCAGTTCTCCGGCGGCATGCTCGGCAGCGGGTGCAGCGGGCCGTCGGCGAGCCGGGCGCCGTGCCAGGTGGTCGGGAAGGGCGCGTCGGCGTCGTCGGGCAGGCCGTCGGGCTCCTCTCCCGGCGACCCACCCACGCGCTGCTTGACCCACACCTGCTCGACGTCGGTCGACCGCCAGCGGGTGAACAGGCTCAGGCTGTACGCGCTGCGCAGCACCTCCTCGAGCCGTCCGGAGGTCAGCTGGTCCGCCGGCAGGTCGCGGTACACGACCTGCCGGACGTCGAAGGTCGGCACGAGGTCGAGGGTCAGCGCGACGACGACGCCGAGCGCGCCGAGCGCGACCACCGCGCCCGGGAACCGGTCCGGGTCCGCGTCCCGCGACAGCGTGACGAGCTCGCCGTCGGCGGTCACCAGCTGCACCGCGCGGACCGACGAGGCGAGGTTCGCGTTGCGCACACCGGACCCGTGGGTGCCGGTCGAGCAGGCGCCGCCCACGCTGATGTGCGGCAGCGAGCCCATGTTGGCCAGTGCGAAGCCGTGCTCGTGCACCGCCTGCGCCACGGCGCCGTACCGCACCCCGGCGGCGACGGTGACGGTCGAGGTCCCCGGGTCGACGTCGACCACGGGCGGCAGGCCGGTGACCGAGACGAGGTCGTGCGTGGTGTCGGCGACGTGGCTGAAGGAGTGAGCCGTGCCCAGGGCCCGGATCCGTGGCGTCGCCGCGACCAGGTCCTGCAGCTCGTCGACCGAGGCGGGCTGGTGGACCTGGCGGGCGGCGAAGGTGACGGTGCCGGACCAGTTGGTGCCGTGCGCGGGCATGGTGTCCTCTCGAGTGCGGGTGGTCAGGTCTACCAGGCCGGGGTGCCGTCCGGCCGGTTGCCCCGGCCGGGACGCGGTGCGAGCGTGGGATCGGATCGGGCCGATCGGGCGACGGAGAGGAACGGCGTGAGCACTCACACCGTGGACGCGGTGGTCGTCGGAGCCGGCCCCAACGGGCTGGTGGCCGCCAACGCGCTCGTCGACGCGGGCTGGGAGGTGCTCGTCCTCGAGGAGCAGGACCACGTCGGGGGCGCCGTCCGCACCGCCGAGGTCACCGCGCCCGGCTTCCACAACGACCTGTTCAGCGCCTTCTACCCGTTGGCGGCCGCGTCCCCGATCATCCGTGGCCTGGGTCTGGAGGAGCACGGGCTGACCTGGCTGCGGGCCCCTGACGTCCTGGCGCACGCGCTGGACGACGGCCGCGCCGCCGTCCTGCACCACGACGCCACGCGGACCGCGGCGGGGCTCGACGAGTTCGCCGCCGGGGACGGCGAGGCGTGGCTGCGCATGGTGCACGCGTGGGACCGCATCCGCGACCCGCTGCTGGACGCGCTGTTCACCCCGTTCCCGCCGGTGACGTCCGGGCTGCGGCTGCTGGCCCGGTCCGGCGTGGCGGGGTCCCTGGACCTGGCCCGGCTCGCGGTGCTGCCGGTGCGGCGCCTCGGGGACGAGCACTTCCGCGGGGACGGCGGACCGCTGCTGCTGACCGGCAACGCGATGCACTCCGACGTCCCGCCGGACGCCGCCGGCAGCGGGATCTTCGGGTGGCTGCTCGCGATGCTGGGGCAGGACGTCGGCTTCCCGGTGCCGCAGGGCGGCGCCGGTCGGCTCGCCGGTGCGCTCGCGGCCCGCGTCGTCGCCGGCGGCGGCGACATCGAGACCGGCGCGCGGGTGGACTCGGTCGTGGTCAGCGGTGGGCGCGCGATCGGGGTGCGCACCCGGGACGGCCGGCGGGTCCGTGCGCGGCACGCCGTGCTCGCCGACGTCACCGCCCCGGCGCTCTACCGCGACCTGGTGGGCCTCGAGCACCTGCCTGCCAAGGTCCGCCGGGACCTGGACCGCTTCCAGTGGGACCACCCGACGTTCAAGGTGAACTGGGCCGTGGACCGTCCGATCCCGTGGACGGCTCCCGGTGCCCGCGGCGCCGGCACCGTGCACCTGGGCGTCGACAGCGACGGCTTCGTGGACATGGCCGCCGACCTGTCGGTGGGCCGGGTGCCCGAGCGCCCGTTCCTGCTCTTCGGCCAGATGACGACGTCCGACCCGTCCCGCTCCCCGGCCGGCACCGAGTCGGCGTGGGCGTACACCCACGTGCCGCACGGCGTCGTCTGGACCGACGCGGACGTCGCGGCGCATGTCGAGCGGATCGAGGCGGCGGTCGAGCGGGTCGCGCCGGGCTTCCGCGACGCCGTCCTGGCGCGCAGCGTGCAGTCCCCGGCCGACCTCGAGGCGGCCAACGCGAACCTGCACGGGGGCGCCGTCAACGGCGGCACCTCCGCCATCCACCAGCAGCTGTTCTTCCGGCCCACGCCGGGTCTGGGTCGGCCCGAGACGCCGGTGGCCGGCCTGTACCTCGCGAGCGCGTCGGCGCACCCGGGCGGCGGCGTCCACGGGGCCTGCGGGTGGAACGCGGCCCGGGCCGCGCTGGGTGCGTCCGGGCGGACCGGCGCCGTCCGTCGGCTGCTCACCCGGACGGTGTGGGAGCGGGCGCTCGGGGCGGGGTGACCGCTGCCCGGCGCTGGTTCCCTAGGCCCTCGCGATCCGCGGCCCGTCCGTGGCCAGGTCCACCTGGAACCAGACCGTCTTGCCCCCGCCGCCGTCGGCCTCGACCCCCCAGGCGGCTGCGAACGTGTCGATCAGCTTCATGCCGCGACCACCGGTCGCCTCGGGCGGAGCATCGATCACCACCGGGACCCGGGGGCTGTCGTCGCGGACCGCGATGCGCACGGCCCCGTCGGCGTACCGGGCGTCGACGTCGATGGAGCCGGACGGCGGCCCGTACTTGACCGCATTGGTCACCAGCTCGCTCGCGAGCAGCACGACCAGCCGTTCGGCGGCCGGGGTCGCACCGTGGGCCCGTACCGACTCCGCCGCCCACAGCCGGGCGGCGCGCACGGAGGCGAGGTCGGGCGGGAAGAACATGGGAGTCCTTCCTGGCTGCCTCGGCCCGGGCCCGGGTCGAGGATCCACCATCCCGCACATCGGAGCAGCCCGCAGGGGGAGCAGGGCTAGCCGCCGTCCAGCAGGTCGTCGAGGCCGCAGATGCGCGCCACCTCGGCGAAGAGGCGGTCGTACCCGTGGACGCGCAGCCCGCCACCGCGGGCGCACAGGCGGCGGTGCAGGTCACGCAGGCAGTCGAATCCCGCGAGGTCGACGAACGTCAGCCCCGCGACATCCAGGCGCAGGTCGAGGTGGCCCTGGGCGACCTGCTCCTCCACGACGCCGCCGACGGCGGGACCGGTCGCGGCGTCGAGCTCGCCGCCGAGGTGGATCGTGCTGACCGGGTCGGCGGTCACGGAGAAGGTCAGCGTCGGCTCGCCCGAGTCGTCGACGGGGATGGTGTGCTGCTGGCTCGTCACGGGGTCGGTCCTCCGCCCGGACCCACCGACGACGTCCGTTCGCGGCGCTGAGGGGTCACCGGACCCGCCGACGGACGCCGACGGGTCTGGCTGCTTCCCAACCACCGACGAGCGTAGCGCCGGCCCCCCTCGGGATCGAGGGTGTCGGCGCGGCGGACCCGGTGCTGCCCCGGGTCGGCGGCTTCCGCGGACCCCGTCGGGGCTACCCTGGGGTCAGCCGCGGGCCACCCGCGCGGTGCTGTCAGCACCGCCGTTCACGGTCTTTCGACCAAGCCGTGCCCCGCTCGAGCCGGCCCCGTCCGCGGTCGTCGCCACTCGTGCCGTCGGGCACCGGAAGCCGTGCACCCATGGACGGTCGTCGACCCGACCCGGTCGTCGCCGAGTCCCCGGACGACGTCCCCGCGTCCCCGGACGGTGGACCAGCCGCCGGCGCCGACCCCGCCGTGCTGCGGCCCGGCGCGATGGAGCTGCTCCAGCTCGTCATGAGCACGCCCGGCGTCGAGGCCTACCTCGACGAGGTCGCCGCGATGGCGCAGGGCGTGAGCCCGGCCATCGCCGGCGTCGGGGTGACGTTGCGGCGCCACGGGCAGGTGCTCAGCGTCGCGACCAGCAACGCGCTGGCGGGGAGCGTCGACGAGGTGCAGTACGGCATGGACACCGGGCCGTGCCTGGAGACCCTCCGCACCGGCCACGTCGTCCACGTCCCGGAGGTCACCGAGGAGTCACGGTGGGGCGGCTACCCCGACCATGCGTTGAGCCGCGGGGTGCGCAGCAGCCTGTCCCTCCCGCTGCGCGTGGGCGGGACCACGGTCGGCGCGCTGAACGTCTACGCCGTCCAGCCACGGAGCTTCACCGCCGAGCTGGCCGAGCAGCTGTCGACCTTCGCCGCCCAGGCGCAGGTCGCCCTCGCGCTCGCCCTGCGCAGCACCGAGCAGAGTGACGCCGTCGAGCAGCTGCACGCCGCGATGCAGTCGCGCAGCGTCATCGACCAGGCACTGGGCATCCTCATGGCCCGCCAGCAGTGCACGGCCGACGAGGCGTTCGCGGTGCTGCGTGCCGGCAGCCAGTCCCGCAACCGCAAGATCGCCGACATCGCGGCCGAGATCATCACGGCGACCACCGGGCACGCCCCGAGGCCGGGACGGTTCGAGCTCTGACGGTCGCCGCGACCACGCCACGACCGCGTCCGCGTCCGCGTCCGGCGACGGTCCGGTCGCGATATCGCGAAAACGGGTCATCGGCGACTTGACTGGCGTTACGGTGCGCGGGTGACAGGCCGAGGGCGGCTGCGCGGTGCCGCCGCCACCCTGGCGCGCCCGGTCCGCACCACCCGAGAGGCACCGACCATGAAGCGACGCACACCGAGGGTGGCTGCCGCACTGGCGGTCCTGATGCTGACGCTCGCCGGCTGCGGGTCCGGCGGCGCCGACGCGCCCGGTGACGGGGACGACGGTGCCGCACCCGAGGTCGAGCTCGGGCCGCTCGAGGAGTACTTCCAGCAGGCCTACGGGGAGTACGACGAGGACCAGGCGAACCGCGACATGCTGCGGCTGGAGGAGGCCATCGCCGCGTGCATGGCCGAGCAGGGCTTCGACTACACCCCGATGGACGTCGCCTCGCAGGCCGGGACGTCCATGTCCTCCGACGACCTCGACGTGGAGTGGGGCACCCGGGAGTTCGCCGAGCAGTACGGCTACGGCATCACCACGAACCCGTTCGGCGACCTGGAGGAGGCCGCCCCGCAGGAGGAGTTCGTCGACCCGAACGCCGACTACGTCGAGGCGATGTCCGAGTCTGAGCGTGAGGCCTTCTACGTGGCGCTGAGCGGTGACCAGGTGATGCCCGAGGGTGACGAGGAGTTCGTCTACGACTGGGAGCAGAGCGGCTGCCAGGGCAGGGCCCAGCACGAGGTGTACGAGGGCGGCCAGAGCGACCCGGCCATCGCCTCGCTGGAGGAGGAGATGAACAGCGTGTGGCAGCGGACCCAGGAGGACCCCCGGGTCGCCGAGGCCACCACCACCTGGGTGAGCTGCATGGGGGACGCCGGCATCACCGGGCTGACCAGCGTGGAGGAGGCCTCGATGCGGATCTCCGACAAGTCCAACGCCGTCTTCGAGGAGGTCTACAACGCGGCGCCCACCACCGAGGACCAGGTGCCGTCGGAGGAGGACATGGCCGCCCTCGAGGCCGAGGTGCAGGAGCGCATCGGGGAGCTCACCGACGAGGAGATCGCCACCGCGGTGGCCGACGCCGAGTGCCGCGAGGAGATCGGGTACGACGACACGATGCGCGAGGTGGGCGTCGAGCTGCAGCAGGAGTTCGTCGACACGCACCGCGAGGAGCTCGACGCCTGGGTCGAGGCGGTCACGGCTGCGCGGTCCTGACCGCACCCGACGCCCGGGCCGGCGCGCCCCGCGCGGCCCGGCCGCAGCGCGCCACGCCGCGCGGCAGGAGGAGAACGGACACCATGTCAGCGATGTCGCGGTCCACCCGCACCATCTGGGCCATGGCGGCGGTCGCCGTGGTCAGTCTCGGGGCGGGCCTGGGCCTGAGCCGGATGATCGTGTCGCCGGCGGAGGCGGCCGCGCAGGCCGCACCCCCCGTGGCCGGCGCGATCACGGTGCCCGTCGAGCGCCGAGTCCTGGCCACGGACGTCGTCATGCGCGGCGACGTCGTCTACGAGGACCCGGTCGACGTCGTGCTGGAGACCGGTGACCTCGGTGGGCCCGCCGTGGTGACCGGCGGCGTCCCCGAGGCCGGCGCCACGGTCGACGCCGGCGCCGTGGTGCTGGAGATCACCGGGCGTCCGGTGATCGCGCTCCCCGGGGCCCTGCCGGTGTACCGCACCCTGCGCCCGGGGGTGTCCGGACCCGACGTCGTCCAGCTCAAGGAGGCGCTGGTCGCGCTGGGGATCGACCCGGGCGACCCGGCCGACCCCGTCTACGACGCCCCGACGGCGAGTGCCGTGGAGGCGCTCTACGCCCGCTCCGGGTACCCGGCCCCGACTCCCGGCGAGGAGGTCGAGGCCGGTCTCCGGGCGGCGACCGAGGCCCTCGACGCGGCCGACGACGGCGTGCGGCTGGCCCGTGCCGATCTCGCGACGGCGTCCCGCGGCGAGGACACCCACGCACGCCGGGTGGCCCTGCAGGCCGCGGTGAACACGGCCGTGGCGATCCTCGACGAGACGCGCGCGGCGTGCGACGCGGACCCGGCCGTGTGCCGCGGGTCCGACCTGACCGCGGCGGAGGGTGCCGTGGCGACCGCGGTCGCCGAGCGCGACGCGGGCCAGCAGGCACCGGACACCTCGATGCAGCGTGCCGCGGTGACCGCGGCGGAGAAGGCGCTCGAGCGTGCCCGCGCCGATCTCGCCGACGCCCGCGCGGACGCGGTGACGCCGCTGCCCGCGAGCGAGGTGGTCTACCTCGCGTCGATGCCGCGCCGGGTCGACTCGGTGGCGGTCACCCGGGGAGCGACCGTCTCGGGCAGCGCGGCGATGAGCGTGTCCGGCGCGACCCTGCAGGTGCGCGGCTCGATCTCCGACACCGACGCCGCGCTGCTGGAGGTGGGTGCCCCCGCGACGATCACGCTGCCCGACGACAGCGAGATCCCCGGGACGGTCTCGTCGGTCGGCGGCGAGGACCCCGCCGGGCAGGACACCCAGGCCGCGGCGGGCCGGACTCCCGTGGTCATCACCCCGGGCGAGCTCACCGAGGAGCAGCGCACCGTGATGCAGGGGTCCAACGTCCGGGTGACCATCCCGGTGAGCTCGACGGGTGGCGAGGTGCTGGCCGTCCCGCTGGCCGCGCTGACGGCCGGGCCCGGCGGCGAGGCCCGCGTCGAGGTGCTCGACGGCGACGTGTCCTCGCTCGTGGAGGTCACCACCGGGCTGGCGGCGGACGGCTTCGTGGAGGTGGAGCCGGTGGACGGCGCGCTGTCCCCGGACGACCGGGTGGTGGTGGGCCAGGCCGGCGAGGTGCCCGCCGGTGACGCGGACGACGCCGGGTCGCCGGACGAGGAGACCGGCGGGTCGGACGGGTGAGACGCTCGGACGTCGACCCGGGCCGCGCCGACCCGCACCGCGCCGACCCGCACCGCGCCGACCCGGACGGCGCCGCCCCGCCCGGCGCCGACCCGCACCCGGCGCCGGACGCCCCGGGGGGTGCCTGCGCACCACCGGTACCGGTCATCGAGCTGCGCGGCGTGGCGCGCAGCTTCCCGGGGGACCCGCCGGTCCAGGCGCTGCGGCACGCGGACCTGGTGGTCCGACCCGGTGAGTACGTCTCCGTCGTCGGGCCGTCCGGGTCGGGCAAGTCGACCCTGCTGCACCTGCTCGGGCTGCTCGACCGCCCCACCTCGGGTGAGTACCTGCTCGACGGGCTCGCCACCCGCGAGCTGACCGAGCGGGACCGGTCGGCGCTGCGCGGCGGGCGGATCGGCTTCGTGTTCCAGTCGTTCCACCTGCTGCCGCACCGGACCGTGCTGGACAACGTGCTGCTGGCGACCCTGTACAGCGGCGTGCCGCGCACCGAGCGGCGCGACCGTGCGCACGCGGCGCTGGAGCGCGTCGGCATGAGCCACCGGCTCGACTTCCTGCCACCGGTCCTGTCCGGCGGGGAGCGCCAGCGGGTCGCCGTCGCGCGCGCCGTCATCGCGTCGCCGCACGTGCTGCTGGCCGACGAGCCGACCGGCAACCTGGACTCGGTGACGTCCGGCGGCGTCCTGGACCTGTTCGACGAGCTGCACGCACAGGGCCTCACCCTCGTCGTGATCACGCACGACGCGACGGTGTCGGCGCGCGCGCCGCGCTGCGTGCGGATCACCGACGGCGTCCTGCAGGAGGTGTGACGGTGCTGCCCGCACGTGCCGGACGCCGGGCCCGACCCGGCGTCGTCGTCCCTCGTGGCGCGCCGCTGGACCGGTTCGGGCTGCGCGACCTGCTCGCGGAGGCGGCGCACGGCATCGGGTCCCGCCCGGCGCGGCTGCTGCTCACCATCGTCGGCACGGTGCTGGGGATCGGCTCGCTGGTGGTCACGGTCGGTCTGGCGCAGACGGCGGCGGGCCAGGTCGCCCGTCAGTTCGACGCCGTCGCGGCCACCCAGGTCGTCGTCGAGCCGGCGACCGCGAGGAGCGGAGACTCGCAGCGGACCGTCGGACGCATCCCCTGGGACGTCGAGGACCGCCTCGACCGGCTGGCCGGCGTCGAGCAGGTCGGCGCGGTCAGCACCGTGGACATCGGCGCCGCGACCGTCTCCGCCGTGCCGGTCAACGACCCGTCCGCGCCGGCGCTCACGCCACCGCCGGTGCTGGCCACCACCCCGGGCCTCCTCGACGCCGTTCGCGGCACCATCGCGACCGGTCGCTCCTTCGACGCCGGGCACGACGCCCGCGCGGACCGCGTGGTGGTCCTCGGGGTGCGCGCGGCGCAGCGGCTCGGCGTCTTCCGGGTCGACCGGCAGCCGTCCATCTTCATCGGGGAGCGGCCGTACACCGTGATCGGCATCCTCGGCGACGTCCAGCGCCGCTCCGACCTGCTCGACTCGGTGCTGCTCCCGGTCGGGACGGCGCGCGCGGACTTCGCCCTGGCCGGGCTCGAGCAGGCGCAGGTGACGATCGCCGTCGGCGCCGGTGCGGTGGTGGGCGAGCAGGCCCCGATCGCGCTGGACCCCGCGACGCCGGAGGCGGTCGACGTGCAGGTCCCGCCGCCCCCGTCGGCGGTCCGGCGGGACGTGCAGGCCGACATCAACGCCATCTTCCTGGCCCTCGGGGCGGTCGCGCTGCTGGTCGGGGGGCTGGGTATCGCCAACGTGACGCTGCTGTCCGTCCGCGAGCGGGTCGGCGAGATCGGCCTGCGGCGCGCGCTGGGTGCCACGACGCGCGACGTGGCCCAGCAGTTCCTCGTGGAGTCGGTGGTGATCGGCCTGCTCGGCGGGCTGGTCGGCGCGGCGATCGGCGTCCTGGTGGTCGTGGCGGTGTCGCTCGCCAAGGAGTGGACGCCGATCCTCGACGAGGCCGCCGTCGTCGGCTCCGCGCTGCTCGGCGGCGTGATCGGGCTCGCCGCGGGCACCTACCCCGCGGTCAAGGCGGCGCGGATCGAGCCGATCGCCGCACTGCGGGGAACCGCGACCTGAAGGCCCCGGCGCGTCCCACCGCGGCCGGGCCGGGGTCGGGGCCCGTCGCGCTCCGGCACCTCACCCGGACGTGGTGCAGCGGGGCGGTGTCCGGACGGCCCGTGACTGTAGTCTTCGAAGCTATGACGGACCTGGTGGTCTTCGGGACCCTGGCGCTGGCCGGCCTCGCCGCCGAGCTGCAGATCTGGCGCGAGGGACGGCGTGGCGCGTCCGGGGTGGCACGAGGCCCGGCCGGATGACGTCGAGGTGGTCGCTGCTACGACCGGCCGGCGTCCTCGGTGGACGAGCGCAGCGCGGCGCCTGCCACCACGGCGGCCAGCGCAGCCACGCCCGCCCCGCCGACGGCGACCCCGCGCATCCAGTGCCGTCCCCACTTGCCGTGCGTGGCCTCACCCGCCGGCACCGGCGCGAACACGTTGCCGGTGTGGTCCTGCGGGGACGGCGTCATCGACAGACCGGCGCGGGACATGGCCGGGGCGACGAGCACGTCGTACACCGCCGGCATGAACCTGAACCCGGCCGTCCACACGTGGTTGGCCAGGCCGACCGACGTCTCGCGGCGCGGGTGGTCGAGCACCCGGACGATCGCGCGGGCGAGCTTCTCCGGCGGGTCGACCGGGATCGGCGGGCGCCCCTCGCGGCGCGCGTAGCTGGCCGCCTGGGCGTAGATCGGCGTGTCCACCCCGCCCGGGGTGACCAGCGAGACGTGGACGCCGCGGACGTAGCGCACCTCGGCCTGGAGCGTGCGGGCCAGCCCGTGCAGCCCCCACTTGCTCGTCACGTACGAGCTCATGAACGGCGTCGCGATCTTGCCGAGCAGCGAGCCCACCAGGACCAGGTGTCCTCCGCCGGCGTCCTTGAAGGTCTGCAGCGCGAGCCGGGCGACGTTGGCCGCACCGAGCAGGTTGGTCGTCACGACCTGGTCGTAGACCTCCGCGGGGACCTGCTCGAAGGTGCCGTACGCGACGACCGCGGGCGAGTGGACCACGGCGTCGATCCGCCCGTGCCGCTCGAGGGTGACCCGGAAGAGGTGCTCGACCGAGGAGCGCAGGCTGACGTCCGTGGGGACCACGGACACGCGGCGTGCGGCGTCGCCCGTCGGGCCCGTCGAGCGGCGGCCTGACCGGCCGGCCGACCGGCCCTGCGCGGCGGCCCGGCACTCGCGCTCGACGTCGGCCAGCGCGTCCGCGGAGCGCGACGCCAGGACGAGCGTGTCGCCCCGCCGGGCGAGCGTGACGGCGGTGGCCCGTCCGATGCCGCTCGATGCTCCGAGGACCACCACGACCCTGCCGGTGCTGCGTCGACTCATGCCGGATCCTCCTGAAGACCTTGGGGTGCCGCCCGGGCGGATCGGCGCCGGGCCGCGCGCGTCGATGCTCGCACCCGGGTGCCGCGCCCGCGACCGGGTGCACCGACCACGGACCGCCGGTCCGACGGACCCGCCGGTCGGCGATCCGCCGGTCGGGCCTGCCGTGCACCGGACGCGGCGCCGGACGCGGGTCCGCACGCCCTCGGTGAACCGGTGCACCTGCGTGACGCCGTCCCGTCCGATGCGGACCTGCTCGCCGAGCTGCTGCTCGAGGCCTACAACTGGACCGGGCAGCAGCGCATGGGCCACGCGGCGATGCTGGCCGACCCGCACGCCCGCCGGTACCTCGACGGCTGGATGCGTCCGAGGGACCTCGGGGTGGTCGCGGTCGACGGTGCCGCGGGCTCCGTGGACCAGCCGGCGCTGGGCGCGGCCTGGTTGCGCACCACCACCCGGGACAGGCCCGGCTACGGCTACGTGGCCGACGACGTCCCCGAGCTCAGCATGGCGGTGCGTGCAGGTCGGCGGGGAGCCGGCCTGGGCGGCGCGCTGCTCGCGGCGCTGCTCGACCGCGCCCGCGCGTCGGGCACCCGTGCGGTGAGCCTGAGCGTCGAGGACGGCAACGACCGGGCACGGGCCCTGTACGAGCGGCACGGGTTCGGCGTGGTGGGGCGCACCGGCGGCTCGGACACGATGCTGCTCGTGCTGGCGCGATGACGTCGTCCGGCGGTTGACGGCCCGCGCATCTCACCCTCTCCCGGACCCGTCCGTGCCGTGCGGCGGTCCGAACCACGCTCGACCCGCCCCATCGACCCCCCGAGCCCCCCATGACCCTGCTCCTGCCCGCCGTGCCGGACGCCGTGCGGTCCCGCACGCCGTCGGGCTGCGGCAGACTGTCGCCGGTGAGCACATCGCGCGACGGCGCCCTGGACGCGCCCGCCGATGGCGCGCCGCCGACCACCGACGTGCTGCTGGCCCGCGCTGCCGAGGGTGACCAGCACGCGTTCGCGCAGGTGTACGACGCGCTGTCGCCCGCGGTGTTCGGCACGTGCCTGTCGGTGCTGCGCGACCGCGACCACGCGGCCGAGGTGACCCAGGAGGTCATGGTCGAGCTGTGGCGGACGGCGGCGCGGTTCGAGGCCGAGCGGGGGTCGGCGCGCACCTGGGCGCTGACGCTCGCGCACCGGCGGGCCGTGGACCGGGTCCGCTCGGTGCAGTCCCAGCGCAACCGCGACCAGCGCGCCCTCGACGAGCAGGGCGAGCGCCCGTTCGACGTGGTGGCCGAGGAGGTCGAGGACGCCCTGGACCGCGAGCGCGTGCGGCACTGCCTCGACGGGCTCACGCCGACCCAGCACGAGGCCGTCGTCCTGGCGTACTACGGCGGGCGGACCTACCGCGAGGTCGCCGATGAGCTCGCCGCGCCGCTGGCCACCGTCAAGTCCCGCATCCGGGACGGCCTGCTGCGCCTGCGCGACTGCCTCGGGGTGATGGTGGCATGAGCGCCGACGACACGGCCGGCACCCACGGCACCGACGGCACTGACGTGCACGACCTGATCGCCGCGTACGCGCTGGACGCCGTCGACGACGTCGAGCGCCGCACCGTCGAGCGCCTCGTGGCCCGGGACGCCCGGGCGGCGCAGGAGCTCGCCGAGCTGCGTGCCACGGCGGCCCTGCTGGGCGCCGCGCGGAGCACCCCACCGCCGCCGGCGCTGCGCGGCGACGTCCTGGGGGCGATCGCGCGGACCCCGCAGGCCGCGGCCGCGGCCGGGGTCGTCGGGCCGGGACCGGCCGACGCGGGCCGCGTCGTGACGGGTCGGTCGACGCGGCACGCGGACCGTGCCCCGGCCGGCCCCGCACGCCGACCGGGCCGGACCACCACCTGGCTCGCGGTCGCCGCGACCGCGCTGGCCGCGGCCGCCATCCCCAGCGCGCTCGCGGTGCAGCAGGCGCAGCAGACGCAGCGCGTCGAGGCGCGCGCCCAGGCGGTCACGGACCTGCTCGCCGACCCCGGCTCGGTGGTCGTCCGCTCGCAGGTGGCCGGCGGCGGCACCGCGGTGGGCGTGCTGTCCGACGAGCGCGCGCTGTTCACCGCGACCGGGCTCGCCGAGCCCGCCGAGGGGCGCGAGTACCAGCTCTGGGTGCTGCGCGACGGCGAGGCGCTCTCGCAGGGTGTCGTTCCCGACGACGGCGGGCGCGTCGAGGTGATCTCCGAGGACTACCGGTCCGGCGACGGCCTCGCCGTGACGGTGGAGCCGGCCGGCGGGTCCGAGCAGCCGACCACCGAGCCGGTCGTGGTCCTCCAGCCGGCTCAGGCCTGAGCCGCCCCGAGCCCGAGCACGGCCGCTCACACCAGGAGGCCGGGCCTCGACCTGTGCCGTCCCGACGCGGCGCACCACGGACGACGAGGCCCCCGCTCCGAACCCGGAGCGGGGGCCTCGCGGCTGTGCGCGGTCCGACGTCACATCGTCGGCATCAGCACCCCGTCGATGAGGTAGACGGTGGCGTTGGCGGTCTGCACGCCACCGCACACGACGTGGGCGCCGTTGACCATCAGGGTGTCGCCCTCACCGGTGACCTCGACCGTCCCGCCCTGGACCGTGGTCTGCTCGCCGACGACCATGTCGGGGGACAGCTGCCCCGGCACGACGTGGTACGTGAGGATGCTGGACAGCATGTCGGCGTCGGTCTTGAGGGTCTCGATCGTCGCCGGGTCGATCGCGGCGAACGCCTCGTCGACCGGGGCGAAGACGGTGAACTCGTCGCCGTTGAGGGTGTCGACCAGGTTCACGTCCGGGTTCAGCTCACCGGAGACGGCGGAGACCAGCGTGGTGAGCATCGGGTTGTTGGACGCCGCGACGGCGACCGGGTCCTGCGCCATGCCGGCGACCGACCCGGGGCCGTCGGGGACGGCCTCGGCGTAGGCCGCGCAGCCGGGGCCGACCAGGGTGGTGGCGGGCTCGGCGGTCATGTCCTCGTCGGCCATGTCGTCGCCCATGTCCTCGGTCGCCTCGGGCTCCGGCGTCATGGCCGGTGCCTCCGCGGCGGTGTCCGCGGCGTTCATCTCCTCGGCGTCCGAGCCGCAGGCCGACAGCCCGAGCGTCGCGACGGCCAGGAACCCGACAGTGGCCATCCGGGTGCGCGTGGTGCTGGTCATGGCATCCTCCTCGTCAGTCCGCCGCCGGAGGTCCGGGGCGGGGTGGTCGTCCCGCGTCAGCGGGACCGTCGAGGGGAGTTCGGAGCCGCCCAGGGGCGTGGATGGGTGGCCGGGCCGCCGGGCGCCGTCCGCGGCGCCGGGCGGGGAGGCGACGCCCCGGTGCGCGGACCCCTACCGTGGGCCCATGGTGAGCCTGCGCGTGCCGACCGACTTCCCCATCGCCACGGTTGCCGGCGTCCACGTCGTCCTGCGCGGCGTGGACGTGCTGCCGGACGGCCTTCAGATCCGCTGGGACGGTGTGCCCGGCGAGGCGACCGAGCGGATGGACCAGGACTGGCAGACCGCGATGGGCGCCTGGACCGAGCGCGTGGAGGAGCACGGGGCCGACGCCGCCGGCCCCGCGCCCGCGATGCCGGGCAACCTGCTCGCGCGCGTCCAGGCGCACCTGGTCGACGACGTCGGGACCACCTACACCGCGCGCACCGGACGCGCGGCCGGGACCGGGACCGCGTGGGAGTCGGCCTGGCGCTTCACGCCCGTGCCCCCGGCCGGCGCGTCCTCGCTGCGGCTCGAGCTGGCCGTGGACGGCGAGCGGGTCACCGGCTGCGACCTGGTGCTCACGTCTGCGGACCGGTAGCCGGGCCAGGCCCGGCCGTGGCCAGCAGGCGCCGGCCGAGCACGTCCGCGGGCACCGGCCGGCCCAGCCCGTAGCCCTGCGCCTGGTCGCACCCCAGCTCGCGGAGCGCGTCGCGCTGGCCGTCCGTCTCGACCCCCTCGGCGACGGCGACGAGCCCCAGGGTGTGGGCCATCTGCACGCAGGTCTCGACGATCGCCCGGTCGGCGGGGTCGGTCGTCAGCCCCGAGACGAAGGACCGGTCGATCTTGAGCTCGTCGACCGGGAACTGCTTGAGGTACGTGAGGCTGGAGTACCCGGTCCCGAAGTCGTCGATCGCGATGAGCACCCCCAGCTCCTTGAGCCGGCGCAGGGTGCCGACCGCGACGTCCGGGCGTCGCATCAGCGCCGTCTCGGTGATCTCCAGGACCAGGTGGGACGCGGCCAGACCCGTGCTCTGCAGGACGCCCGCCACTCGTTCGGCGAGGTCGACGTCGGCGAGCTGGCGCGCGGAGACGTTGACGGCGACCTGCAGGTCCGGCGGGCCACCGGTCGTCTGCCACCGCAGGGCCTGGCTCACCGCCTCCCCGAGCACCCACGCGCCGAGGTCGCGGATGATGCCGGACTGCTCGGCGGCATCGATGAAGTCGCCCGGCTGCAGCAGTCCCCGCGTCCGGTGCTGCCACCGCACCAGCGCCTCCACCCCGCGCACCGACCCGCTCACGAGGTCGACCCGCGGCTGGTAGTGCACGCGCAGGTCACCGTCGCGGACCGCGGCACGCAGCTGCTCCAGCAGCGCCATCCGGTCGGCCACGGGATCGGGGCTGCCCGCATCGTGCACCACCCACTGCCCGGTGCCGCGAGCCTTGGCCTGGTCCATCGCCAGGTCGGCCCGCCGCAGCAGCTGCTGCGCGGCGTGCTCGACGTCCTCGGCCCGCACCGGTCCGGCGGCGTGCGCGATGCCGACGCCCGCGTCGATGACCACCTCCACGCCGCTGAGCACGAAGGGGGCGGTCACGGCGCGCAGCAGGTGGGCCGCGACGCGGGCGGCCCGGGACGGTGCGACCTCGTCGACCACGACGAACTCGTCGCCGGCGAACCGGGCGACGACGGCGCCGGCCGGGCACGCGGCGGCCAGCCGGGTCCCCACCTCACGGAGCAGCTCGTCACCGCTCGCGTGCCCGAGGTCGTCGTTGACGGTCCGGAAGCCGTCCAGGTCCACCGACAGGACCGTCGGGACGGGGGCGTCGCCGGCCGTCGCGGGGGCGCACGCCAACCGCCGGTGCAGGGCGTCGAGCAGGCCGGCCCGGTTGTGCAGGCCGGTCAGCGCGTCGCGGTGCACCAGCGCCTCGAGCGCGGCCTGCGCCGAGCGGACCCGCGCCTCGGACTCCTCCGCCGCCCGGCGGGCGGCGACCAGCGCATCCTCGTGGCGCTGCCGTTGACGCGCCTCCACCAGGGCGACGTGCGTCTGCGCGTCCTCGCCGTCGGCCGCGATGCGGACCGCGGACAGCAGCGCGGCCCGGCGACCGCGGTCCGGGCCCGTCACCTGCACCGACGCCTCCGCGACCCGCCCGGTGGCCAGCAGCTCGGGCAGCCACCGCGACGCCCACAGCACCCGGTCGCCCGGTGCCAGCAGCGACCCGAACGCCGTGCCGGCCAGGTCCGCGGGTGTGCGGCCGGTCCAGGCGCACAGCGTCGCGTTGGCGGCCACGACGCGTCCCTGCGTGTCCAGGGTGAGGTTCGCGCTGGGCGCCACCCACCACAGCCGACCCGGGTCCGGCTCGTCCGGCCCGTCCGGCCCGTCCGGCCCGTCCGGCGACGACCCGGCGGTCACGCGGCCGGCGCCAGGTGCCGACGGATGACGTCGACGGTCTCCGCCGGTGCGCTCAGGTGCGGGCAGTGACCGGTGGCGCGCAGGGGGACCAGGGTCGACGCCGGCAGGTGCCGGTGCAGGTAGTCACCGACCTCGAGCGGGGCCATCGCGTCCTCGTGGCACTGGAGGATGAGGGTGGGTGTGCTCAGCCGGGGCAGCAGGGGACGGCAGTCGGTCGTGAACGACGTGCGCGCCAGGGCCGCCGCCATCGCCGGGTCGTTCCGGCAGAACATCCCGGTCAGCCGCTCGCCCAGCTCGGGCCGCTCGGGGACGCCCATCACGACCGGCGCCATCGCCTCCGCCCAGGCCAGGTAGTTGGTGTCCAGCGAGCGCAGGACCTCGGGCAGGTCGTCCGCGGCGAAGCCGCCGTGGTAGTCGTCGGCCGGGTCGTCCAGCAGGTACGGGGACGGCGCGAGCCAGATCAGCTGGCGGAAGCGCTCGGGCTCGCGGATGGCCGCCTGGGCCGCCATCATCGCGCCGATGCTGTGGGCGACCACCGTGACGTCCCGCAGGTCGAGCTCCGCGCAGATCGCGAGCAGGTCGGCGGCGTACGCGTCGAGGCCGCTGTAGCGCTGCGGGTCCCAGCCGGACGGGTCCGAGCGGCCCGCGCCCATGGTGTCGAACAGGAGGCACCGGAAGTCCCGGGCCAGTGGCGGGGCGACGTCCCGCCACACGCTCTGGTCGCACCCGAACCCGTGCACGAAGAGCAGCGCCGGCGCGTCCTCGCGGCCGCTGCTCGTGACGTGGTGCCGCTCGGCCATGACGCCCTGAGCCTCCACTGCGTCCCCTCCCGAGTCCTGGGTCCGCGCCGTCGCGTGTCCCGGATCGTGCCCCCTCGGCGCGCCGACGTCGCTGCATGGGAGCGCTGCCGGAGGCCTGCACGGCCCAGCCAACCATCGGTGCGTACCGGCGCGCCAACCCCGAGCCGGGGACGCACCGGGTCACAGGTCGCCCGAGCGCTGCAGCGTGCGCATGGCCAGCCAGCCGACCGGGATGCGCAGCCAGTAGGTGAGCACGCGGAACAGCAGCGCCACCGACGCCGCGACACCGGGGTTGAGGCCACCGGCGGTCAGTCCCGTGGTCAGGGCGATCTCGATGGTGCCGATGCCGCCGGGTGTGGGGACCGCGGCGCCCGCCGCGTTGCCGACGAGGTAGATCAGCGCGACCTGGACGAGCGTGAGGTCCTGCCCGAAGGCCGCCAGGCAGGCCTCGAACGCGAGCACGTACCCCATGGTCATGACGACGTTGCCGCCCACGGCCAGCGCCACCCGCCACGGGTGCCCGACGACGGCGATCAGGCGCGGCCAGGTCTGGCGCACGGTGGGCAGCGTCTTGCGGGCGACCCAGCCGCGCACGCCCGGGACCAGGAAGGACGACGCGACCAGGGCAGCGACGATCCCGATGACGAGCAGCAGCGTGGGGCTGGGGGTGAACCGCGGCGCGTTGCTGGTCCCGGAGATGACCGACAGCAGCAGGAGCAGCACGACGGTGACCACGAACTGCGACACCTGCACCAGCGCCACCGTGGCGACCGACAGGGACGCGGTGACCCCGCGCCGGTTGAGCATGCGCAGGTTGAGGGCGGCGGGCCCGATGCCGGCGGGCGCGGCCAGCGCGACGAACGCTCCCGCCGCCTGGACGAGCGTGACCCGCCACACCGACAGCCGGATGGGCGCGAACGCGACGAAGGCCAGCGCGGCGCCCGGGAACGTCAGCAGGCCCAGGCCGAAGGCGACCAGGCTCCACCGCCAGTCGCTGCCCGCGACGGCCTCGGTGATCTGCTCGACGTTGACGGTCGTGAGGACGACGTACACCGCCACGACCGTCAGCAGGATCGTGATCAGCGTGCGGGCGCCGAACCGGACCAGCTGCTCGGGCTGCACGTCGGCGTCCGGCAGCAGCTCGACCAGAGCGGCGCGCAGCTCGGCGAGCACCTTGGGGTGGGCACGCACCTCCTCGCGGGTGCGGCGCGGCAGCGCGGGCGTCTGCAGCAGGGGCCCGATCGCCTCGACGTCCTCGCCGGGGAGCACGTCGACCGCCGACTGCAGCGCCCGGTCCGCCCCGACCCGGATGGCGAGCAGGGCGAGCATCTGGGTCAGGTCCATCCGCCGCGACAGTTGGTTGGAGGCGACGTCGCCGTTCTCCCAGCGGGTGATCCACACCAGCGGGCCGGCGCCCCGGTCCTCGACGAGGACGACGTCGGACGTCAGGGCGCGGTGGGTGATGCCGGCGTCGTGCGCGAGCTGCAGCTGCTCCCAGACGGCGTGCAGGTGGTCGTCGGTGAGCCAGGCCGGGTCCAGGTCGCGCAGCGGGACCGCGCGGTCCACGCGCTCCTGGACGAGCAGCATGGAGTCGTCCGCCTCGGCGACGCTGAGCAGGGCGGGCGTGCGCACGCCGGCGGCGTGAGCGGCGTAGGCGAGCAGGGCGGCCCGCTCGGCGGCCTGCCGCAGCGACACGAACGAGCGGCCCTCGATGCCCCGCAGCCGCAGTGAGCGCCACAGCCGGGCCAGCGCGCCGATGACCTGGCGGTCGCCGTCGAGCACGACGACGGTCAGCCGCCCGTCGCCGGTCGTGGTGAGGTCGTACACGCGGTCGTCGGAGTAGCGCGTGATGGCGCGGGTCGCGGTCGGGGCGGGCGGTGTGACGGCGCCGGTGAGGGCGCTGGGCGGTGCGACGGTGCCGATCGGGCCGGTCGCGGTCTCCGGTTCGCGCACCCGCTCCAGGCGCACGGGGTCGAAGCCGGCGCGGCGCACGCCGTCGACCAGGGCCGGACCGTAGGCGCGCTCGGACTGGACGCCGGACACGTAGCGGACGGCCGCGCCGGCGGCGCGGCCGAGCAGGAGCGCGACACCGGTGCCGGGCAGCGACGCCGCACCCGTGATGAGGGCGACGCCGAGCGTCACCCACACCAGGTTCCAGGACCAGCCCACGGTGCGCCGGCGCGCGCGGGGGCCGGCCGCGGTCAGCAGCGCGGTGACCGTGACGAGGTAGGCCGGGATGGTCAGTGACGTCTGGCCGCGCACGCGTGCCGAGAGGGCCGCGACGAGCAGGTCGTCGCCCACGGCGGTGACCGTCGCCGCGACGGCGGCCGCGAGCACGAGCCCGACGAGGGCGGCGACCGTGGCGTCCAGCACCTGGCGGCCCAGCCGTCGGACGGTGAGCTCGATCAGCACGGCCGTGGGCGCGATGAAGGTCACCAGCACCTCGAGCAGGGCGACCGGCACGGTGAAGATCTGCCGGACGATGCTGCCCGCGCCGCGCACGTCCTCCGCGACACCGGTGGTGGTCTCGTGGGCGTAGACGGCCAGCAGCATGACGACCGCGACGCCGAGCGCCGACAGCACGAGCATCAGCAGGTCGCTGGGGTGGTGGACGCGTACGGTCGGGGTGTCGACGATCTGCACCCCGTGCGCGTGCGCGGGGGTGCTCCGCGGCTGCTCCGCGCCCGGGGGGGCGGTGAGCTGGTCCGGCATGGGCGCGAGTCTAGGTGCGGGGGTCGACGATCCCGTGTCACCACGGCCCCGGGGGCACGCCCGGGTGTGGTCGGAGCCCGGTGGTGGGGTCAGCTCAGCCCGAGCGCCGTCCGCCACTCCGCGGGCACGAGCGCGTAGCCCACGAAGGCGACGACGTCGAGGACGGTGTGCGCCACCACCAGCGGCATGACGCGGCGCCGTCGGCGGTAGTACTCGGCGAAGACGACGCCCATGACGGCGTTGCCCACGAACGGTCCGATGCCCTGGTACAGGTGGTACGACCCGCGCAGCACGGCACTGGCCGCCACGACCGCGACGGGCGACCAGCGCAGCGCGGCGAGGCGCTCCATGAGGTAGCCGACCGCGATGACCTCCTCCAGCAGGGCGTTCTGCAGCGCGGACAGGATCAGCACGGGCACCGTCCACCACGCGGCGTTGAGGGCCGAGGCCTGCACCTCGACGGTGACCCCCAGGACGCGTCCGACCGCGTACAGGCCCAGACCGGGCAGGCCGATCAGCGCCGCCAGCCCGAGCCCCACCGCCAGGTCGCGGACCGGGCGGGCGCGATCCAGGCCGATCAGCCGCAGCGAGCTGCGCCCGCTCGCCGAGAGCAGGTACAGCGCGAGCGCGACCGGGACGAGGGCGAAGGCGATCCCCAGCAGCTGGTAGGTCAGGTCCAGGTACGGCCGTGGGGACCGGCTCGGGTTCAGGGTCGCGGTCTGCTCGGCGAGCGGCGTGCCCGCCGTCAGGCGCGCCGTGATCGACACCAGCGAGTAGAGCGCGGACTGCCCGAGCGACAGCCCCAGCACGATCCACAGCTCGACGGTCCACCGTCGGCGGACCGCGGTCGGACCGGGGGGTGGCACCTGGGCGTCGACGGTCATGGCGTCACGGTAGGTCGACGGTCGCCGCCCGGCGATCCGGTCGGGTCCCTTGCGGCTGGTGACGGACGCACACTACTTTGCAGCGCAAAGCAGTTCGCCCGGGACTGCGCGGACGGAGCGTGCGATGGCCGGCAGTCCCGACACGTCCACCGGCGGCGGCCCGACGGCGGGCCGCGGGGTGCCCGGGGGCCACCGGATGCGCACGGGTGTCGACGACGCGGCGCCCGCGCCGGCCGACGACGACGCACCGTCGGACCCCGCGGCGACCGCGGCGCTGATCGTTCAGCAGCGCGCCCGGCTGGCCGCCGCGACCGACGTCGACGGTCGCGTGCTGTTCGGCGCGTGGGGCCTGGCCTGGCTGCTGGGGTTCGGGCTGCTGTACCTGACCGCCGGGGACGACCCGCTGGTCGTGACGTCGCCGACCGTGGCCGGGGTCGTGTTCGCGGGTCTGCTGATGACCGCCCTGGTCGTCACGGCGGTCCACGTCGCGCGCCGGACGGCCGGGCTGCACGGCACCTCGTCCGTGCAGGGGGCGATGTACGGCTGGACGTGGACCCTCGGCTTCGTCGCGATCTTCGCGCTCGGCGGTGCCCTGGCCCGGGCGGGTGCGGACCCGGAGGTCCTCGGGACGGTCATGACGATCGCGCCGCCGGTCCTGGTCGGGGTGCTCTACATGGCCGGTGCCGCGCTCTGGCGGGACCGGACCCAGTTCGTCCTCGGCGCGTGGATCCTCGTGGCGACGGTGATCGCGTCGTTCGCCGGCCGGCCGCTCATGCTCGCGGTGATGGCCGTCGCCGGGGGCGGCGGGATGCTGGTCGGTGCCGTCGCCGAGGAGCTGCGCCGACGTCGGGGCGCTGCGCCGCGGGGAGCGGGCCTCGGCGGCGCGGCAGCGGTCATCTGATGGCCCCGACCCCCGGCGAGCTCGATCCGATCATCCACACCCAGGCTCGGTTGCGGATCATGACGACGCTGACCGCCCTGCCGTCCGGGGACCGCATCACCTTCCCCCGGCTGCAGACGCTGCTGGACGCGACGGCGGGGAACCTGTCGGCCCACCTGCGCAAGCTCGAGGACGCGGGGTACGTCACGGTGACGAAGGGCCACGTCGGCCGCACGCCGGCGACGCACGTCGAGGCGACCCCGGCCGGACGCCGGGCGTTCGACGACTACCTCGACGAGCTCCGGGCGCTGCTCACCCCGCCCGCCGAGGCGACCGCGGCCTTCCCGCGCACACCCGCCCCGGCACCCGTACCCGTACCGGCGAGCGATCCACCCGCGCCGGTCTCCGCGCGGTCCCCCAGCCCGCTCCCGACCTCGCTGACGACGCCGACCCCTCAGGAGTCCCGATGACCCCCCGCAGCCCTCGTCGTGGTCGCGCCGCGGTGCGCGACGACGCCACCGCCGCCGGACGACCCGCCCCGCGCGCCGCCGGCACCGTGAACGGCACCGTGACCGGCACCGCCGCCGCCGGCGCGCCCGCCGGGGACGGGCCGGTGCTGGAGGCGGAGCACGTCACCCGGACCTTCGGTGAGACGGTGGCGCTGCGCGACGTGAGCCTGGCCGTCCAGCCGGGCGAGCTGGTCGGGCTGCTGGGGCCGAACGGCGCGGGCAAGACGACCCTGCTCAGCCTGGCGACGGGCCTGCGCAAGCCGGACTCGGGCACCGTGCGGCTGTTCGGTGGCGACCCGCGCAGCGCCACGAGCCGGGTCCGCCTGGGCACCACGCCGCAGGAGACGGGGCTCCCGCCGACGCTCACGGTCGGGGAGGTCGTCGACTTCATCGCGGGCCACTACCCCGACCCCATGCCGCGCGCGGAGCTGCTCGGCCGCTTCGGCCTGGCCGACCTCGCCCGCCGGCAGACCGGCGCGCTGTCCGGGGGGCAGAAGCGCCGACTGGCGGTCGCGCTCGCCGTGGTCGGGCGGCCCCGGCTCGTCGTCCTGGACGAGCCGACGACCGGTCTGGACGTCGAGGGCCGGCACGTGCTGTGGGAGGCGCTGCGCGAGTACCACGCGAGCGGGGCGACGGTCGTGGTCACCAGCCACTACCTGGAGGAGATCGAGGCGCTCGCCCAGCGCGTCGTCGTGATCGGCGGGGGCACCGTGCTCGCCGACGACTCGCTCGCTGCCGTCCTGGCGCGGGTGCAGGTCCGCCGGGTCACGTTCCAGCTCACCACGCCGGCGGCCGACGTCGTCGTCCTCGACCGGCTGCCGGGCGTGCGGGACGTGTCGCGCGACGGTGACCGCGTCCACCTGCTCGCCGCCGACGCCGACGCGCTCGTGCGCACCCTGGTCACCGGCGGCGTCGACTTCCGCGGGCTGGAGATCCGCGGTGCCTCGCTCGAGGAGGCGTTCCTGGCCCTGACCGCCGAGTCGCCGGCCGCGGCCGGCGCCGCCACGTCCGAGGAGATGGCCCGATGACGACGACCCCCGACCAGCACACCCGCCCTGCCGGAGCGGCAGAGCCGGTCGCCGCGCCGTCGGCCCGGGCTGCCCTGCCGCCGGTGGCGAACCTGCGGCTCGCGCTGCTGCACGCCCGCTACCAGTTCCTGGAGACGATCCGGGTCCCGATCGCGGTGATCGGCAACATGCTGTTCCCGGCGTTGGCGATGTTCTTCTTCGTCGTCCCGCAGGAGTCGGTCGCGAGCAACCCGGTCGCGGCGACCGCCGCCGTGGGCCAGCTCGGCATGTTCGCGGTGATGTCCACCTGCCTGTTCACCTACGGCGCCGGCGTCTCCGAGGACCGGCAGCAGCCGTTCGACCCGTTCCTGCGCACGCTGCCCGCCGGCGCCGGGCCGCGGATGGCCGGCCGGGTGGCCAACGGTGCCGCGTTCGCGCTGCTCGGGCTGCTGCCGCTCGCCCTGATCGGCTGGCTGTTCACCGACGCGAGCGTCCCCGGGGCGCGGCTGGCCGTCAGCGTCCTGGTCATCGCCGCCGTCGCGCTGCCGTTCCTGCTGCTCGGGATGGCGATCGGGTACTCGCTCTCCTCGAAGGCGGCGCTGCCGGTGGTGCAGGTCGTGCTGTTCCCGCTCGCGTTCGCCGGTGGTCTGTTCATGCCGCCCGAGGCGTTCCCCGGGTGGCTCGACTCGCTGTCGACGGCGCTGCCCAGCCGCGCCGGACGCGACCTGCTGGTCCAGGCGCTGACCGGCAGCGAGGCGCCGGCGACGTCGCTGCCGGTCCTGGTGGCCTGGGGCGTCCTGTTCGCGGCGCTGGCGGTGTGGGCGTACCGGCGCGACGAGGGCCGCCGCTTCCGCTGAGCCGTCCGCGCGAGGAGCGGCCGGCGAAGCGCCGTCAGGCGAAGCGCCGCAGGCGCAGCGAGTTGGCCACGACCAGCACCGAGCTGAACGCCATCGCCGCGCCGGCGATCATCGGGTTCAGCAGGCCGGCCGCCGCCAGCGGGATCGCGGCCACGTTGTAGGCGAACGCCCAGAACAGGTTCTGCTGGATGATCTGCAGGGTCGCCCGGGACAGCCGGATCGCCTGCCCGGCGGACCGCAGGTCCCCGCGCACGAGCGTGAGGTCGGCGGCCTCGATCGCGACGTCGGTGCCCGTGCCCATGGCGAGCCCGAGGTCCGCGGCGGCCAGCGCGGCGGCGTCGTTCACGCCGTCCCCGACCATCGCGACCCGCGACCCCTGCGCCTGCAGGCGCTGCACGACGTCGACCTTGTCGGCCGGCATGACCTCGGCGATCACGTCGTCCTCGGCGATGCCGACCGCGCGGGCCGCCTCGCGCGCCGCGCCGACGTTGTCCCCGGTGAGCAGCACCGGTCGCAGGCCCAGCGACCGCAGCTCGGCGACGGCGTCCCGTGAGGTCGCCTTGACGGGGTCGCGCAGGACGACGACGCCGCGCGCGGTGCCGTTCCAGGCGGCGGCGACCGCGGTCCCGCCGGCGGACTCGGCGTCGCGGAAGGCGGCCGTCAGGGCGTCGTCGACCACGACGCCCTCGCGCACCAGCCAGGCCGGGCGCCCGACGAGGACCCGGGTGCCGAGCCCGAGGCCGGAGTGCGCGGTCCGGACGGTGCCGCTCACGCCCGAGCCGGCGTCGTTGCGGAAGTCGAGCACCTGGTCCGAGCCGACCCCGACGCCGTCGGCGCCGACGCGCACCTCGCCGGGTACCGAGCCGGCCGGGGCCGGCGCGGAGGCCGCCGCGTCCCCGGCCGCGGCGATCGCGCGGGCGATGGGGTGCTCGCTCATCCGCTCCACCGCGGCGGCGAGCCGCAGCACCTCGGCGGCGGGCGTGCCGTCGGCGGCGACGACGTCGACCACCCGCATCCGCCCCTCGGTCACGGTGCCGGTCTTGTCGAGCACCACGGTGTCGACGCGGCGGGTCTCCTCGAGGATCTCCGGCCCCTTGATGAGCACGCCGAGCTGGGCGCCGCGCCCGGTGCCGACGAGCAGCGCCGTCGGCGTCGCGAGCCCGAGGGCGCAGGGGCACGCGATGATCAGCACCGCGACCGCCGCCGTGAAGGCGGCCTGAGCGCTGTTGCCGGTCAGCAGCCAGACCGCCAGGGTGCCGAGCGCGAGGACCAGCACCACCGGGACGAACACGGCGGAGATCCGGTCGGCCAGGCGCTGGACCTGGGCCTTGCCGGTCTGCGCTGCCGACACCAGCCGGCCGATCTGCGCCAGCACGGTGTCCTGCCCGACCCGGGTCGCCCGCACCACGAGGTACCCCGAGGTGTTGACGGTCGCGCCGGTCACCGCGGAGCCCGGGGCCACGTCCACCGGCACCGGCTCGCCGGTCACCAGGGACGCGTCCACCGCGCTGGTGCCCTCCACGACGACGCCGTCGGTGGCCACCTTCTCCCCGGGCCGGACGGCGAACAAATCGCCGACCACGAGGCGCCCGGCCGGGACGCGCTCCTCGACGCGTCGGCCCGCCGGATCGGTGGTGAGCAGGGTGGCGTCCTTGGCGCCCAGGTCGAGCAGGGCGCGCAGGGCGTCACCGGCCCGGCGCCGCGAGCGGTGCTCGGCGAGGCGCCCGGCGAGCAGGAAGGTGGTCACCACCGCGGCGACCTCGAAGTAGAGCTCGGGCATGCCGGTCCCGGCGTGGTCGGCGCGCGGCCACAGCGTCGGCTGCATCCGCATGCCGAGCGTGCCGGCGCCGCCGAGCAGCAGCGCCCACAGCGACCAGCCGGTCGCGGCGACGATGCCGATCGAGACCAGGGTGTCCATCGTGGACGCGCCGTGGCGGGCGGCCCGCGCCGCCGCCCGGTGGAAGGGCCACGCGGCCCACGTCACCACCGGCAGGGCCAGCGCGGCGACGACCCACTGCCACCCGGACACCTGCAGGGCCGGGATCATGGACAGCACCACGACCGGGACGGTCAGGACCGCGGAGACCCGCAGCCGGCGGCGCAGGTCGGTACCGCGGTCGGTCGTCGGCGCGGACAGGTCCGCGCCGTCGTCCGGGACGTCGTCCACCACCGGGCCCGGTGCGGGGGTGGGGTGCGGTTCTGTCGCGGTGCCCGGTGCCACGAGGGGGCCCGGCCCGGCGGCCTCGCCGCTGGTGCCGGCGGCCGCGGTGGCGCCCGCCGCCGCCGTCGGGTCCGGTGCAGGGGCGGTGGCGGTCCCGGGGTGCCCGGCGCGCTCGCCGCGCGCGGTCACCCGGGCGTCGTACCCGGCCTTGCGCACGGCGGCGATGAGGTCGTCCTCGCCCGCGATCCCTGCGGCGTCGTCGGGCACGGTGAGCTCGACGTGTGCCGACTCCAGAGCGAGGTTCACCGTGGCGCTGGCCCCGGGGACCCGGTTGAGCTTCTTCTCCACCCGGGTCACGCACGACGCGCAGGTCATCCCCTCGACCGCCAGGTCGAGGGTGACGACCGGCCGGAGGGGTGCGGCGGGCTGGTCCTGCGTGGCGTGCGACATGGCGTCCTCGCTGCGAGCGTGCCTGGGTACGGGTGGTGTGATGCCTGCGCCGGGTCGGGCGGGACGCCGGACGCGGGCGTGACGGACGGTGACCGGACCGGCGGCCCGGGCCGGGGGTCAGCCGACGAGCTGGTACCCGGCCTCGTCCACGGCGCCGCGGACGGTCTCGGTGTCGAGCGGCTCGTCGGACACGACCGTGACCTGCGACGCGGCGCCCACGTTGAGCTCGACCGAGACGTCCTTGACGCCGGTCAGCGCGGAGACCTCCTCGGTCACGGACTGCACGCAGTGGCCGCAGGTCATGCCGGTGACCTCGTAGGTGGCGGTGTGCGGGGTGGCGTTCATGGTGTCGTCCCTCTCTGGTGGGTGGCCGACGGGTGCCGACCGGTGGTGGGGGGTGGAGCCGATCAGCTGCGGACGAGGCGCGCGATCGCGTCGGCGGCCTCGCGGACCTTGGCGTGCCCGGCGTCGTCGGACTCGCGGGCCGCGTCGACGACGCAGTGCGACAGGTGGTCCTCGACGAGGCCGAGGCTGACGGCCTGGAGCGCCTTGGTGACCGCGGACACCTGGGTCAGCACGTCGATGCAGTACGTGTCCTCGTCGACCATGCGGGCGATGCCGCGGACCTGACCCTCGATCCGGCGCAGCCGCTTGAGGTAGTCGTCCTTGGACCCGGTGTAGCCGCTCATCAACGTGCCCTCTCTCGTCCGTCGTCAGCACAACGGTGTACCCCCCAGGGGTATTCCGCAACCGCGCGGCCGTCGACGCCCGCGCGTGCCGAGTGCGACGTTTCGGACCGTTCAGGTCGCGTGGACGGTCCACGACGTCGCACTCGCCGGGTCGCGCGTGCCGAGTGTGACGTTTCGGGCCGTTCGGGTCGCCCGAAGGGTCCACGACGTCGCACTCGGCGGGGGCCGGGGGGCCGGGGGGCCGGGGGGCGGGGGCGCGCGGGGGGGCCTGCGGGGGTCAGGCGGGGCGGGCCTGCGCGGCGGCGCGGGCGGCGGCCGGCAGGGCCGAGACGATGCGGTCCAGCACGCCGTCGTCGTGGGTGGCCGACACGAACCACGCCTCGAAGACCGACGGCGGCAGGCTGATGCCGGCGTCGAGCATCGCGTGGAAGAACGGCGGGTACCGGAACGTCTCCTGGCCCTGCGCGCCGGCGTAGTCCTGCACGCCGTGCTCGGCGGCGGCCGGGCCGAACATCACGCTGAACAGGTTGCCGGCGTGCTGCACCCGGTGCGGGACGCCGGCGGTCGTCAGCGCGGCGCCGACCTCGCCGGACAGCACCTGGGCCGCACGGTCCAGCCGCGCGTAGACGTCCGCGTCCGCCGCCTGCAGCGTGGCCAGCCCCGCGGCGGTGGCGACCGGGTTCCCCGACAGCGTCCCGGCCTGGTAGACGGGCCCGTGCGGCGCCAGGTGGTCCATGACGTCGGCCCGGCCGCCGAGCGCGGCGACCGGCAGTCCGCCGCCGACCACCTTTCCGAAGGCCAGCAGGTCGGGCGCCCAGCCCTCGTCAGCACCCTCGAGCCCCCACCAGCCGGCCGGGCTCACCCGGAAGCCGGTGAGCACCTCGTCCTGGATCATCAGGGCGCCGTGCGCGCGCGCGATCCGGGCCAGGGCGGCGTTGAAGCCGGGCAGCGGCGGGACGACGCCCATGTTGGCCGGTGCCGCCTCGGTCATGACGGCGGCGATCCGGTCGCCGCGCTCGGCGAACGCCTCCTCGACCGCGGCCAGGTCGTTGTACGGCAGCACGATCGTCTCGGCCGCGCTGGCCGCGGTGACCCCCGCCGAGCCCGGCAGCGCGAGCGTCGCGACGCCGGACCCCGCCTGGGCCAGGAGCGAGTCGACGTGCCCGTGGTAGCAGCCGGCGAACTTCACGACGAGCTCGCGGCCGGTGAACCCGCGCGCGAGCCGGACCGCGGTCATGGTCGCCTCGGTCCCGGTGGACACCAGCCGCACCCGCTCCGCGGGGGGCACGCGCCGCCGGATCTCTTCGGCGAGCGCGGTCTCCCGGGGTGTCGGGGCACCGAACGACAGCCCCTGCGCGGCGGCGTCCTGCACGGCGCGCACGACCGCCGGGTGGGCGTGCCCGAGGATCATCGGCCCCCACGACGACACGAGGTCCACGTACTGGCGCCCGTCGGCGTCGGTGACGTACGGACCGCTCGCGGAGACGAGGAAGCGCGGCGTGCCGCCGACGGACCCGTAGGCCCGGACGGGCGAGTTGACGCCGCCGGGCAGCACGCCCTGCGCCGCGGCGAACAGCCCGTCGTTGCCGGCGGTGGTGGACGGCGCCGTGGTCGACGACGTGGTGGACGGTGCGGTCATGTGGAGCTCCCGGGGTGTGGGTGCGACGTCGTGGGGCGCCTGCGGCGCCGGTGGTGGGTGGGTGTGAGCGACCGGTCGGGTGGCCGACCGGTCGCCGGTGGTCAGCGGCCGGGACGGGCCGGGGTCGGCTCGGTGAGCCAGCCGGCGAGCTCGGTCGCCCAGTAGGTGAGGATCAGGTCGGCGCCCGCGCGGCGGATCGCGAGGACGGACTCCTCGACGGCGCGCCGCCGGTCGATCCAGCCGTTCGCCGCGGCCGCCTCGACCATCGCGTACTCACCGGACACCTGGTAGGCGGCGACCGGCACGGCGCTGGTCGCGGCGACGTCGGCCAGCACGTCCAGGTACGGCAGCGCGGGCTTGACCATGACGACATCGGCGCCCTGCTCGACGTCGATCGCCACCTCGCGCGCGGCCTCGCGCCGGTTGGCCGGGTCCATCTGGTAGCTCTTCCGGTCGCCCTCGAGGGTCGACTCCACGGCGTCCCGGAACGGACCGTAGAAGGCACTGGCGTACTTGGCGGCGTAGGCCAGGATCGTCACGTCGCCGAAGCCCGCGTCGTCCAGGGCGTCCCGCACGGCGGCCGTCTGGTTGTCCATCATCCCGCTCAGGCCGAGCAGGTCCGCGCCCGCCCGCGCCTGCGCGAGCGCCATGGCGGTGTAGCGCTCGAGGGTCGCGTCGTTGTCGACGACGACCTCCCCGTGCGGGCCACTGGTCAGCACGCCGCAGTGGCCGTGGTCGGTGAACTCGTCCAGGCACAGGTCGGCCATGACGACGAGACGGCCGCCGGCGGCCTCGGCGGCGTCGGCGATGGCGCGGTTGAGCACCCCGTCGGGGTCCGTCGCGCCGGAGCCGACGGCGTCGCGCACGGTCGGCACGCCGAACAGCATGACGCCCGCCAGCCCGGCGTCTGCGGCCTCGCGGACCGCCGCGCGCAGGCTCTCGGGGGTGTGCTGGAGCACGCCCGGCATGGAGGCGATCTCGACCGGCTCGGTGAGCCCCTCCTTGATGAACAGGGGCAGCACGAGGTCACCCGGGTGCAGGCGCACCTCGGTGGCCATCCGGCGCAGGGCGGGGGTGCCCCGCAGGCGGCGCGGTCGGTGGCGGCGGTCGTGCGTGGAGGTCATGCGGTCACCTCGGGTCGGCGGAGGGCGGGGCGGGCGGCGCGGGCAGCCGCGGGGCGGGCGGCGGGGACGGCGGGGCGGGGGCCAGTCGCCGGACGAAGGCGGCGACGACGGCACGCGGGTGCGGACCGTCGGCGACCAGGCCGGCGGGCAGACCGACCTCGGCGGCGACCTCGGCGGTGCGCGGGCCGATGCAGCACACCAGGGTGGACGCGGGCAGCGTCACCTGGTCGGCGAGCCGGCGTGCGGTGCTGCCCGATGTGAGGACGACGGCGTCGACCACGCCCGAGGCGAGGTCCGCCACGAGCGCCGCCGGCAGCGGCGGGGCGGGGCTGTTGCGGTAGGAGACGACCACCTCGGGCCTCAGGCCCAGCCCGGTGAGCCCGTCGGCGAGCGTGGGCTCGGCCAGGTCGCCCTGCGGCAGCAGCGCGGTGCCGCGGCCGGCGGGCCGGGCACCGGACACCGGCTCGGGCCACTCGGCGAGCATGCCGCGCGCGGACTGCTCCCCGCTCGGGACGAAGTCGACGTCGACGCCGGACCCGCGCAGGGCGGCGGCGGTCGCGTCGCCCACGGCGGCGACCCGGGTGCTGCCGGGCCTGGCGGCGCGTCCGGCGCGGACGACGTCGGCAAGCGTGCGGCCCGCGCGGGCGGCGGACGCGTCGAGGGCGTCGACCGTGAAGCCGCTCGTGACCGACAGCCAGTCGTACCGGCCCGCCGCCAGCCGCGCGAGCGCGCCGTCGAGCGCGGCGGGGTCCTCGGGCGGTCCGATGACGACGAGGGGCGCGGCGACCGGCTCCGCACCGGCCCGGCGCAGCGCGCCGATGAGGGCGCCGGCTCGCTCGGGCGCTCGCGGGACCAGCACCCGCAGGCCGGCGAGGGGCTGCGCGGGGTCGGGCTGCGCGGGATCCGGCTCTGCGGGGCCGGGCTGGGCGCCGTGCGGCGGGGCGTCGTCGGGCCCGGCGCCGTGCGCTGCCGGTGCGGTGCCGTGCGGTGCGTCCGGGGCGGTGGTCACAGCAGCACGCCGAGCTCGGCGAGGTCACCGGCGCCGTCGGCGAGCAGGACCTCGGCCACCTCGGCGCCCAGCGCGGCGGCGGCCGTGAGCTGCGGGTCCGTCGCGGCCGGCGTCGACGCCGAGGCCCCCGACGCCGCCGTGGCGGCCAGGTCGACCGACCGGCTGCGGCGCAGCCGGTCGGTGCCGTCGACCCGGCTCACGACGGCGTCGAGGGCCAGGACGGTGCCGGTCAGCCGCGCGAGGGCCCCGATGGGCGCCGCGCAGCCCGCCTCGAGCCGGGCCAGCAGCGCGCGCTCGGCCGTCACGGCCAGCCGGCTCGGCCGGTGGTCGACGGCGGCCAGTGCCCGGGCCAGGGGGTGCGCCGGGTCGGTCACGGCCTCGGCGCGGACCTCGACGGCGAGCGCGCCCTGGCCGGGCGCCGGCGCCATGGTGCCCACGTCGATGAGGTCGGTGACGGCGTCCAGCCGGCCGAGCCGCGCGAGCCCGGCGCGGGCCAGCACGACGGCGTCGAGATCGCCGGGCGCGACCCGGCGCAGCCGGGTGTCGACGTTGCCGCGGATGTCCAGCAGCACCAGGTCCGGTCGGGCGGCGCGCAGCTGCGCGGCCCGCCGGGGGGAGCCGGTGCCGACCCGGGCGCCGGGCGGCAGCGTGGCCAGGGTCAGCCCGTCGCGCGCGCACAGCGCGTCCCGGGGGTCCTCGCGGTCGGGCACGGCGCCCAGGACGAGCCCGTCGGCGGGTGCGCTGGGCAGGTCCTTGAGCGAGTGCACCGCGACGTCGCACCGACCGTCCAGCAGCGCCTCGCGCAGGGCGGTCACGAAGACCCCGGTGCCGCCGAGGGCGACGAGCGAGCCGGTGAGGCGGTCGCCGTCGGTGGTGATCCGGACCAGCTCGGTGCGCAGCGGCCCGGCCGCGGCGAGGCTGTCCGCGACGGTCCCGGTCTGGGTGAGCGCGAGCGTGCTCGCGCGGGTGCCGACCCGCACCGTCGCCAGGGCGTCCTCGGTGCTCACAGGATCGGGCATGGGTCCATCTTGCGTCCCGCGCCGAGCGATGTCGAAAGGGGGTGACAAACCCCACAGGGCTGATGTGACAATGCGTCAGGACCGCGCCCACGCCTGTTGCGCAGGTCACGTCGCGAGCCGTCCCACGGTATTCCGGGGCCATTGTCCTGACGAATTGTCAGAACAATTCCGCCAGTCGTCGACCGGCTGCCCGCGCGTGCGGGACCACGGTGGCGAGCCCGTTGCCCGCCACCCAGGCGCCGCACACCGCGAGCCCCGGGGTGGCGTCGACCGCGGCGCTCACGGCCTCGACCGACGCGCGGTGGCCCGCACTCGCCCGGGGCAGGGACTGCGACCACCGCACCCGCGCCGCACCACGGACCGAGGCCCCATCCAGCGGCACGCCGAGCAGCGTCCCGGCGTCCCGGACGGCGAGCGCGGTCAGCGCCTCGTCCGCGAGCCCGACGACGTCCTGCAGGGAGCCCGAGCCGCCGGCCCGCCCGTAGGACAGGCGCAGCACATGGCGGCCCGGCCCGGCCTGCGCGGCGAGCCACGGCCACTTGGCGGTCGCGTGGGTCAGCGCCTTCGCGCGGACGGCGGGCGCACCGCCGCGACCGGGTGCGCGCTGCGCGGCCGGCGCGACGAGCACGCCGGTGCCGCGGGGGGCCACGTCCAGCTCGGCCGCGTCCACGACCAGGGTGGCGAGCACGACGTCGGCCCCCGGGTCGGTGCGGACGGTCGCCAGGCCGGGCAGGACGCCGGCGAGCAGCCCGAGCGTGGCCGCCGCGGGTGCGGCGAGCACCACGCGCGGCGTGGTGAGCACGAGCGGGCCGCGCGGGCTGTCCACCGCCACGCTCCAGCCGGTGCCCACCCGGTCCAGGGCTCGGACCGTCGAGCCCGTCCACAGCCGGCCGCCACGGGCGCTCAGGTCCCCGACCAGCGCGTCCACCAGCGTGTGCATGCCGCCGACCAGGCCGTTGACCGCGGCCCCGGCCGGCGCGAGCGCGCGCAGCGACGCCACCGCGGCGCCGAGGGACCCGTGCTCGTCGAGCGCCGGGAGCAGGCCCGGGGCGACCGTGCGGACGTCGAGGTCGTCCGGGTCGGCCGCGTGCACGCCGCCGACGACGGGTGCGACCAGGCGGTCGAGCACCCGCCGGCCCATCCGTGCCCGGACCAGCCCGCCGAACGTCACGGTCCCGGACGGCGTGCCCGACGACGTGCCCGACGACGTGCCCGACGGCGTGCCCGACCGCGTGCCGGACCGGTCGGCGCCGCGTGGGCCGGCGGTGCCCACGCGAGCCGGCAGCAGCCGGTCCGCGCTGGCGCGCAGGGCGCCGGCCAGGCCGATCGTGCGGCGCACGTCCGGGGCCCACGGGTCCACGGGGACGCCGAGCAGGCCCGCGCGCGGCAGCGTCCCGGGCCCCGAGGGCCCGTGCACCCAGGCGCCCAGCGGCGCGGGGGCGGTGACGGCGTCGGCGAGCCCCAGCTCTGCGGCGAGCGCCGCGACGGTGCCGCCACGGGTCGCGAAGGACTCCGCCCCGGCGTCCAGGTCCAGTCCCGCGACCGTGTGCCGCCCCACCGCCCCGCCCGGCCCGTGACCGGGCTCGACCACCACGACGCCCAGCCCGGCGAGCGCCAGCTCGCGGGCGGCGACGAGCCCGGCCACACCGCCGCCCACGACGACGGCGTCCACGGACTCCCGTCGCGTCGTCCCGCCGGCGGGGCTGGCGTGCCCGTCCTGCGACCCGACCCGGTCCACGCCGGCGCCCTACGCGTCCAGCCCGTGCACCAGCTCCACGACGCGCGTCAGCACGTCCGGGTCGGTGGTCGGCGGGACGCCGTGGCCCAGGTTGACCACGTGGCCCGGCGCCGCGGCCCCGCGCCGGACGACGTCGCGCACGTGCGCCTCGAGCACGGGCCACGGGGCGGCCAGCAGCGCGGGGTCGATGTTGCCCTGCAGGGGCGTCCGCCCGCCGAGCAGACGGTTCGCCTCGTCCAGCGGCGTGCGGTAGTCGACCCCGACGACGTCGGCCCCGACGTCACGCATGGCGGTGAGCAGGTGCTCGGTGCCGGTCCCGAAGTGCACGATGCGCACCCCGAGGTCGGTGACGTGCGACAGCGCGCGGGCGCTGGACGGGGCGCAGTGCGCCTCGTAGTCCGCGCGCGACAGCGAGCCCGCCCACGAGTCGAACAGCTGCACCGCGCTGGCGCCGGCGAGCACCTGTGCGCGCAGGAACGCCCCGGTGACGTCCGCGGCCCACTCGGTCAGCGCGCGCCACGTGTCGGGGTCGGCGTGCATGAGGGTGCGCGCGGCCAGGTGGTCGCGCGACGGCCGGCCCTCGACGAGGTACGCGGCCAGGGTGAACGGTGCCCCGGCGAAACCGAGCAGCGGGGTGCGGTCCAGCCCGGCGACGGTCAGCCGGACGCCCTCGGAGACCGGGGCCAGCGCCTGGGGCGTCAGCGGTCCGGCGTCGACGAGTCGGGCGACGTCGTCGGCGGTGCGCACGGCCGAGCCGAGCACCGGCCCCACCCCGGGGGCGATGTCCACGTCCACGCCGGCCAGCCGCAGCGGGACGACGATGTCGCTGAAGAAGATGGCGGCGTCCACCCCGTGGCGGCGTACCGGCTGCAGCGTGATCTCGCTGGCCAGCTCCGGCTGCAGGCACGAGTCGAGCATGCCCACGCCCTCCCGCACGGCCCGGTACTCGGGCAGCGAGCGACCCGCCTGTCGCATGAACCACACGGGCAGCCGGTCCGGCCGGTCAGCGGAAAAGGCACGGAGCACCCCAGAATGGGCGGTGCGTCCGTCGGTCAGGGGGTGGTCCGGGGGCAGGGTCACGGCGCAATTGTGCCCACGTTCCGATCGCCTGGTTGAATCGAGGTGCTGTGGTGCTCATGTCATTGATCGCGAGCCACCGCGACCTCGACCTCGACGTGCTCGAACGGCTCAGTGCCGGAGCGCAGTCGGTGGGCCGGACGGTCGCGGCGTCCGGTGCTGCCCCGACGGGGACGGTCGTGCTCGCGACCTGCAACCGGTTCGAGGTGTACCTCGAGGTCGACCGTCCCGACCAGGCACCCGCCGCGGTCGACGCGACCACCCGGGTCATCGCGCACGCGTCCGGCATCCCGACCCCGGACGTGACCGCGACCCTGCAGGTGCTGCACGGACCCGAGGTCCCCGCGCACCTGTTCTCGGTGGCCTCCGGGCTCGAGTCCATGGTGGTCGGCGAGCGCGAGATCACCGGCCAGGTCCGGCGTGCGCTCGCCACCGCCCGCGCCGAGGGCACCACGTCGTCCGGCCTGGAGCGGCTGTTCCAGACCGCCTCTCGCGCGTCACGCGACGTCGGCACCCGCACCGGGCTGGGCGCCGCCGGCCGCTCCGTGGTGGGCGTCGCCCTCGAGCTCGCCGAGCCCGGCCTGCCGCCCTGGCCGCAGGTCCGCGCGCTGCTGGTCGGCACCGGCTCGTACGCCGGCGCGAGCCTGGCCGCGCTGCGCCGCCACGGCTGCGCCGACATCCGGGTGTTCTCACCGTCCGGCCGGGCCGCGACGTTCGCCGCGGCCCGCGGCATCGTCCCCGTGCACGACGGCGGCCTCGCCGACGCCATCGGCACCTCCGACCTCGTCGTGGCGTGCAGCGGCACCGTCGGACGCGTGCTCGACGCCGAGCTCGTCGGCCGCACCTGGGCCGCCACCGGGCACCCGCAGGTGGTCGCCGACCTCGCGCTGCGCAACGACGTCGACCCGGCGGTCGGCCGGCTGCCCGGCGTCCGCCTGATCAACCTGGACACGATCCGCCGGCACGCACCCGAGGAGCAGTCCGCACCGGTCGAGCTCGCGCACGACCTCGTCGCGGCCGCCGCCGCGGACTTCGAGGCGGTGACCCGGGCGCGTGAGCTCGAGGCCGCCGTCGTCGCCGAGCGGCGCCGCGTGCTGGGCGAGCTCGAGGCCGAGGCGGGCCGGATCCGCGCCGCGGACGAGGCCGCCGGGGAGCCGACGCCCGTCACCGACGCCCAGCAGCCGGTGCCCGGCTTGGCCGCCTCCGACGGCGTGTGCGCCGCCGCCACCGGCACGAGCCCGGAGGAGCACGCACGGCTGGTCCGGTCGCTGCGTCGCCGCACCCGGGCCCTGCTCCACCCACCGACGGTCCGGGCACGGACCGCCGCGCGCGCCGGCGACGACCGTGCCTACCGGGCCGCCCTGGCGGAGCTCGCCGCGATCCCGGCGCCACCGGTGCCGGCACCGCCGCCGGCCGGGGCGACGGACCAGGAGGTGGCGGAGTCCGTCCGGTGACGCGCGGCGCGGCGGCGTTCACGTGGGCCCGGCCGGGGACGGTCGCTCAAGTCCGGCGTCGGGCGACCGATGTGCACGGCATCGCGTCACGCCACGACCGGGAGCCGTCATGCCGCTGTTCCGCCGCACCACCACGCCCGACCCCCAGGCCGACCGCGGCGTGCCTCGCGACGTCGAGGCGCTGGAGCAGGTCCTCCTCGCCTTCGACACCGGGCTGACCGACGCGCAGGACGCGCGGATCAAGCTCACCGACGCGATGGTGCGCACGCTCGGCCTGACCTACGGCGCGCGGTGGGTCCCGAGCCCGGACGGCACGCTGCGGCTGGCCTACGAGACCGGCCCGCTCGCCGGCACGCTGCGCTCGGCCGTCAGCGGCGCGCGCAGCGTGCAGCCCGATGCCGGCCTGCTCGGCGAGGCGGCGAGAACCCGGCGTCCCGTGGTCGTCCAGCCGTCCGACGGGGACCACGGCTGCTTGCGGTGGGAGGCCGCTCAGCGCTCCGGGATGGTCGCCGGCGCGGCGGTCCCCATGATGGACGAGGGCGACGTCGTCGGGATCATGGAGTTCTACAGCGACCACCCCCTGCCCCGCTTCGGGGACGAGAAGTGGGAGGCGATCGGCCGGATCGCGACGCTGGCGCGCCGGCAGGGGCTCGCCGGTGCGGCGCTCAACGAGACGTTGAACGATCGCAAGGCCGTCACCACGGTCGTCACCAAGGTCGGCGACGCCGTCGACGAGGCCACCACGGTGCAGGTGGCGCTGGAGACGGTCCGGACGGCGTTCGGCTGGGCGTACGGCTCGTTCTGGGCCCGGGACGAGGAGTCGGACGTCCTGCGGTTCAGCATCGAGTCGGGGTCGGCCGGCGAGGAGTTCCGCCGCGTCACGCTGTCCGCGTCGTTCGCGGAGGGGGTGGGCCTGTCGGGTCGGGCGTGGAAGGCCCGCGACCTCGTGTTCGTGCAGGACCTCGCCCAGGTGACCGACTGCGTCCGTGCACCCGCTGCTCAGCGGGCCGGCGTCCGGTCGGGGGTCTGCTTCCCGATCATGGACGGCCACCACGTCATCGGCACCATGGACTTCTTCACCACCGACTCCATCGACCTGTCCGAGTCGCGCGCCGCGGCGCTGCGCAACGTCGCCCAGCTGGTGTCCCAGCGGCTGTCCGTGGTCCGCCGCATCGCCGCCGACGGCGCCCGCGCACAGCGCCTGCTCAGCACGGTCGCCGAGCTGCGCGACGCGGCCCAGGACGCCGGCCGGGTCGCGCAGGAAGCGGCCGGCCAGTCGTCGACCATGACCGCGGACGTGACCGCGCTGGGCCAGGCGTCCGCCGCGATCGGCGACGTCATCAAGGTGATCTCGTCGATCGCCGACCAGACCAACCTCCTGGCCCTCAACGCCACGATCGAGGCCGCCCGGGCGGGCGAGGTCGGCCGGGGGTTCGCCGTCGTGGCCAGCGAGGTCAAGGAGCTCGCCCGCGAGACCGCCGAGGCCACCGGCCGGGTCGCCCAGCGGGTCGCCGAGCTCCAGCTCACCAGCGACTCCGTCGCCGCGGGGATCCACACCACCACGCAGATCATCGGGCAGCTCGACACCGTCCAGGCGCAGATCGACGACGTCCTCGGCGAGCAGGTGCGGATGGCGTCCATGTTCGAGCACGCCTGAGCCCCGCGGTCCCGCCGGGTCGTCCCGGTCGGCGCGCGGCACTGCGGCACCGACGCGAGCGGTCCCACGGCGACGGCGGTCACCGATCGGGCAGGAGGGTGTGGGTGCCCCGTCCGCCCCCCGGCTCACCCGTCCAGGTGGTCGACGAGGCGGCTCGCGAGCCCCGTGTACGTCGCCGGCGTCAGCTCGGCCAGCCGCGCCGCGACGTCGTCGGGCAGGCCGAGGCCGGCGATGAACTCACGCATGTCGTCGGCGGTCAGGCGCTTGCCGCGGGTGAGCTCCTTGAGTCGCTCGTAGGGGTTCTCCATGCCGGTGACCCCGGCGACCGCCGCCGCGCGCATCGCGGACTGGACCGGCTCGCCGAGCACCTCCCAGTTGGTGTCGAGCTCGCGCTCGAGGAGGTCACGGTCGACGGCGAGCGCTCGCAGCCCGCGGCGCACGTTGTCGATCGCGAGCAGGCCGTGGCCGAACGCCGGGCCGATGTTCCGCTGGGTGGTCGAGTCGGTCAGGTCACGCTGCAGCCGGCTGGTCACCAGGGTCGACGCCAGGGTGTCGAGCAGTGCGCTGGACAGCTCCAGGTTCGCCTCGGCGTTCTCGAACCGGATCGGGTTCACCTTGTGCGGCATCGTCGACGAGCCGGTCGCCCCGGCCACGGGGATCTGGCTGAAGACGCCCGTCGAGATGTAGGTCCACACGTCGGTGGCCAGGTTGTGCAGGATGCGGTTGAACCGCGCGACGTCGCTGTACAGCTCGGCCTGCCAGTCGTGGGACTCGATCTGGGTGGTGAGCGGGTTCCAGGTCAGTCCCAGGCCCTCGACGAAGGTACGGGACACGGCCTCCCAGTCGGCGCCGGGGACGGCGGCCACGTGCGCGCCGTACGTCCCCGTCGCGCCGTTGAGCTTGCCGAGGTACTCCGCGCGCTCCACCCGGCGCAGCTGACGGCCCAGCCGGTGGGCGAGGACGGCGAGCTCCTTGCCGAGCGTCGTGGGGGTGGCGGGCTGGCCGTGCGTGCGGGCCAGCAGCGGGACGTCGCGGTGCTCGCGGGCCATCGCGGCGAGCTCGCCGACCAGGGCCTGCGCGGCGGGCAGCCACACCTCGGTCACCGCGCCGCGCACCATGAGGGCGTAGGACAGGTTGTTCACGTCCTCGCTCGTGCAGCAGAAGTGCACCAGCTCGGAGACGGCCGGCAGCGCGGTGCCGGCACCCAGCACGTCCGGCGCGGCGGCCAGGTGCTCCTTGAGGAAGTACTCGACCGCCTTGACGTCGTGCACGGTGACCTTCTCGATCGCCCCGAGCCGCGCGATCTCCTGCGCGCCGAACGTGGTGACGACGCTGCGCAGGTAGTCCTCCTCCGCGGCCGACAGCCGTGGCGCGCCCGGGACGACGCCGGTCCGGGTCAGGTGGATGACCCACTCGACCTCGACCAGCAGGCGCTCGCGGTTCAGGGCCGGCTCGCTGAGGTGGTCGACCAGAGGCGCCACGGTCGTCCGGTAGCGCCCGTCCAGCGGGCCGAGGGCGACGGCCGGGACCACGCCGGCGAGGGTCACCCGGGTCGCGGCGTGCTGGGCAGGGATGTCGGTCGAGTCGGCCACGGGGCACATGGTCCCACGCGGACACCTCATCATCGGGCCGCGCCCGCCGATCCGACGCTGGTCCCGGCATCTCGAGCCCGGGCCCACCCCGAGGAGTGACCGCGTGCCTGTGCTGACGCGACGACGACCGCAGGACGACCGCAGCGATGACAGCCGCGTGCTCGCCGAGCTCGAGGCGCTGGACTCGGTGATCGCCGACCTCGGGAAGACCGAGACGACGTGCGCGGGCGTGCAGGCGGTCCTGGAGGGCATCCGGCGCGCCTTCGGCTACGACTACGGATCGGCGTGGGAGGTGCGGCCGGGCTCGGACGAGCTCGAGTTCCGGTCCCAGGTGGGCTCGCTGAGCGCCGAGCTCAGCCGGATGACGCCCGACCACCACATGACCCGCGGCCTGGGCCTGTGCGGCGTCTCGTGGTCGCAGGGTGAGGTGCTGGACCTCACCGACCTGGCCGCGCACCCGCCGAACTGCGTGCGCGGCGAGACCAGCCTGCGCGCCGGTGCGCACGGCGCCCTGTCCCTGCCGATCCGCCGGGACGGCGAGATCGTCATGTTCCTGGAGTTCCTGTCGCGCCGGCCCGGCACCGAGAGCGCCACGCGCCCCGCTGTGCTCAGCGCGCTGTCCCGCGTGGTGTCGCAGACCCTGGCCGCGATGGAGGCGGCCGAGGTGCTGGCCAGCGCTGCCCGCGACCAGCAGGCCGTCACCACGGTGGTCGAGCAGGTGGGCGCGTGCCGGGACGAGGAGACCGCCCTGCGCACCGCGCTGGAGGCGGTCCGGACCGAGTTCGGGTGGGCCTACGGGTCGTTCTGGGGCCTGGACACCGAGAGCCGCGTGCTGCGGTTCGTCGTCGAGTCCGGGAGCGCCGGCGAGGAGTTCCGGCAGGTCACGCTGTCCGCGAGCTTCGCCGAGGGCGTGGGTCTGTCCGGCCGGGCGTGGAAGGCCCGCGACCTCGTCTTCGTCCCCGACCTGGGGCAGCTGACGGACTGCGTCCGCCGCCCGGCCGCGCAGCGGGCCGGGGTCCGGTCCGGCGTCTGCCTGCCGATCATGGTCGACGGCGCGGTGATCGGCACGATGGACTTCTTCACCACGGACACCATCGACCTGTCCGCGGGCCGGGCCGACGCGCTGCGCAACGTGGCCCGGCTGGTGTCCCAGCGCCTGAACATCCTGCGCCGGGCGGCTCGCGACTCCGAGGCGGCCACGGCGCTGCTCGGCAGCGTCGAGCAGCTCCAGGCCAGCGCCCGCGAGGCGGGTGCGGTCGCGATGGACGCCGTCGCCCAGGCCTCGGCCATCGCCGGTGAGGTGCGCGCCCTGAGCGACTCGTCCACCGCGATCGGCGACGTCATCAAGGTCATCTCCTCCATCGCCGACCAGACCAACCTGCTCGCCCTCAACGCGACCATCGAGGCTGCACGCGCCGGGCAGGCCGGCCGCGGGTTCGCCGTGGTCGCCACGGAGGTCAAGGAGCTGGCGGGCGGCACGACGGCGGCCACCAGCCGGGTCGGGGAGCGGGTCGCGGACATCCAGAGCAACACCGCGACCGTGACCCGCGGCATCGAGGCGATCAGCGCCACGATCGGCCGGATGGACGAGGTGCAGACCCGGATGGGCCAGGTGCTCGAGACCCAGCGCGCCATGGCCCGGGCCTTCGAGGGCCGCTGACCGTCCGGCGCGCGCACCGGCGCGGTCCGTCCCGGGGCTGAGCACGCAGAGCTCGTCGCCGTCGCCGGTCGGCCGGCACCAGCCACGGGACGCTTCGCCCTGGCCGACGTCCCCTGCCGGGCGCCGAGGTCCAGCAGGCGCTGCACCGTGGCGTCGCGGTCCTCGCCGGCCTGCGGCGCGAGGGTCCGGGGGCAGGCGGTTCGTCACCTGCGTGCCCCCCGGGTACGCGGTCCGACGCTCTACCGGCGGAGCGCCCGGTCGTCGCCGACGTGCGGCCGGCGACCTGCTCCCCGGCGTCAGGCGCTCGGGCCGGCCACGGGCGTTGGCGTGGTGCGCGGCAGGGTGGGCGGCAGGGTGGGCGGCAAGGGCGCGGGGATGCTCGTCGCCGGCCAGGGCCGCCGCGGCTCCCGCGGGTCCTCGCGCAGCAGCGTGCCCGCCCACTCGTCGACCCGTCGGCCACGCTGCACCCCGCCGCCGCGCAGGGTCGCCTCGAAGGTGAAGCCGACCCGCCAGGCAGCGCGCCAGGAGGCCCAGTTGCCGGCGAAGCACCGCCACTCGACCCGGTCCAGGTCCAGCCCGTCCGGCGCGAACGCGTGGCCGAGCGCCAGCCGCAGCGACCGGTGCAGCAGTCCCCGGCCGCGCGCCTGCGGACCCAGCCAGTAGCCGACCTCGGCCGACCCCGGGGGGCGCAGCGACAGGCCGATCATGCCGACCAGCGCACCGTCGGTGCGGATCCCCCAGGTGCACTCCCGGCCCTGCTCCCAGCCGTCGCCGACCATCGTGCCGACGAAGTACTCGGCGTCGGGCCGGGTGTACGGGCTCGGGACGGTGGTCCATCGCCGGATGTCGGGGTCCTGGCACAGCGTCGTCACCGCGTCGACGTCGGCGGGGGTCGGGGGAGCGAGCTCGACGACGCCGTCGCTCAGCGTGACCGGTTCCATGCCGGGACTCTAGGTCGCCCCGCGGTCCGTCGCGCCGGCCCGGCACGCCCGCCCGGTCCCCGGCGCGCGAACGGCCACGACCCGCGGGGGGTCGTGGCCGTCGGTGCGCGGCGCTGCGCGCGCCGGTGGGTGGGCTCAGTAGCGGAAGGTGCCCACCAGGGTCTTGAGGTCGGCGGACATGCGGGCCAGCTCGCTCACGGCCTGCTGCGACTCCGCGGCACCCTGGGTGGTCAGCGCGGCGGCGTCGGCCACACCGGAGATGTTGACCGCGATCTCCCCGGACCCGGCAGCCGCCTCCGAGACGTTGCGGGTCATCTCGTTGGTCGTCGCGGTCTGCTCCTCGACGGCCGCGGCGATCGTCGCCTGGAAGTCGTTGATCGAGGCCACGATGTGCGAGATGTTGCCGATCGCGTCGACCGCGCCGGCGGTGTCGCCCTGGATGGCCTGCACGCGCCGGGCGATGTCCTCGGTGGCGCGGGCGGTCTCCTGGGCGAGCTCCTTGACCTCGCCGGCCACGACGGCGAAGCCCTTGCCGGCCTCCCCGGCGCGGGCGGCCTCGATCGTCGCGTTCAGGGCGAGCAGGTTGGTCTGCTCCGCGATCGAGGTGATGGCCTTGACCACGTCGCCGATCTGGCGGCTGGACTCACCCAGGCGCGACACGGTGGCGGTGGTCTCCTCGGCGGCGGTCACGGCCTGGGCGGCGATCCGGGCGGCCTCGGAGGCGTTGTGGGCGATCTCGCGGATGGAGGCGCCCATCTCCTCGGTGCCGGCCGCGACGGTCTGGGTGTTGCGCGAGACCTGCTCGGCGGCGGCCGAGACGACGCCGGCCTGGGCTGCGGTCTCCTCGGCGCCGGAGGCGATCTGCACCGCGGTGGCCGACATCTGGGTCGAGGCGCCGGCCAGGGAGTCCGAGGAGGCGTCGATGGTGGAGACCACCCCGCGCAGCGTGGTCAGGGCGTTGTCGAGCGCGGCGCCCATGGTGCCGACCTCGTCGCGGGTGGTCAGGCCGACCGGGACGGTCAGGTCGCCGCTCTCCAGGGCGGTCACGGTGGCCCGCACCCGGTCGAGCCCGCGCACGATCGCCCGGGACACCACGAGCCCGACGCCGATGGCCACGGACAGGCCCACGACGAGGAGCACGATCGCGGTCGTGCGGGCGCGGTCGTAGGCGGCCTGCGACTCGGCGATGAGCTCCTTGGCCGCGGTCTTCTCGCCCTCGACCAGCGCGCCGGTCGCCTCGGTCATCGTGGTGATCGCGTCGGCGGCGACGCCGTCACGGGCGTCCTCCCACGCGGCGACGTCGTTCGCGCGACCGGCGGGCAGCAGCACGTCGTCCAGCGCCGTGCTGTACGCCGCCAGGCCCTCGACGAAGCTGTCGAGCGCCGCGATGTTGGACGCGCTGCTCAGCATCGGGCGGTAGTCCTCGATCTGCTCGGCCAGCGAGGCCTCGAGCTCGTCGACCTGCTGCTCGAACTGGGCGGTGCGCTCCGCGTCGGAGGAGATGACGTGGTTGGCGGCGGCGAGACGGATGCTCAGGGTGTCCCGGCGCAGGCCGGCGGCCTTCTCGAAGCCGAGCATCTTGTCCTCGTACAGCAGGGTCATGTCGGCGTTGGACGCCGACAGCGTCGACAGGCCCATCAGGCCGACGACCGCGGCCACGACGGACGCGACCAGGACGGCGGCGAGGATCTTGGTGCGGACGCCGAGGTCGCTCAGGCGCGAGGCGCGGCGGGTGGTGGTGCTCATGGTGGTCTCCGGTTGACGTGACAGGGGTTCTCGACCCACTGATCGGCACACCGGGTCGCTCGTCAAGGAACCACGGGGGTCGCATCCGCCGCGTCGTCGAGCACGGCCGCGGGACGGGCGGGCTCGGGCAGGACGGCGTCCGGCAGGACGGCGACGGGGCGGGCACGCGCGGTCTCGGCCAGCGCGACCCCCGCCAGGACGACCGCTCCGCCGGCGACCTGGACGATCGTCATGGACTCGCCGAGGACGAGCCACGCCACGCCGGCCGCCGCGACCGGCTCGATCATCCCGAGCAGACCCGCGCGGGCGGCGCCGATCACCCGGACCCCGGCGAGCACCAGGGTGTACGGCACCACGGTCCCCAGCACCACGACCCACAGCACCAGCGCCCAGGTCGGTGCGGCCAGGCCCGCCAGCGGGCCGGGCAGCGTGCCCTCGACCGCCAGCACCGACACGTCCCACGTCCACAGCGGCTGCAGGACGGCCCAGAACAGGGCCGCGAACGCCAACGACCACGCCTGGGTCGACAGCGGGTCGCGGCGGGCGACCAGCCGTTCACCGAGCACGTAGTAGGTGGCCAGCGCGACCGCCGCACCGCCTGCTGCTGCGAGGCCGACGGCGTCGAGCTCCACGCCGCGGCGCACCTGCGCCACCATCGTCAGGCCCACCAGGGACGCGGCCAGACCCCACCAGGCCCGCGGCCGCACCGCCTCGTGCAGCACGAACCGGGCCCACAGGGCGATCAGCAGGGGTGCGGTGTACTCGATCAGGAGGGCGAGGCCCACCGGGAGCCGCGAGATGGCCACGAGGTAGCACCACTGCACGGCGGCCATCCCGACGACACCGAGCGTCGCCATCACCAGGACGTCGCGACGGTGCAGCACCATGCGTCGCCGGACGACCACCAGGGCCACCGGCACCAGGACCAGCGCGGACCCGAGCGTGCGCAGCTCGACCAGGCGGGTGGGGCCGATGCCGCTGGTCATGGCCAGCTTGGCGACCGTCCCGTTCACCGCGAACAGCACGGCCGCGACGACCACCGCGACCACGCCCAGCGTGGCCCGTGGTGCCGCGGTGGGGCGGCGAGCCGGGACGAGCGGCGGGCTGGGTGGCACGGGGGCGAGGCTAGCGGCGCCACCCGCCGGGTGGCCGTGCCCGTGCCCGTCTGCGTGCCTCGCCGGACCCGCGCGGGCCGTCCCCCGGCCACGTCCTGCGCGACGTCGTCCCCCGCCGCGGCGCCGGGCCCGTGGGGCCCGCCGGCTGCGTGCCTACCGTCCCGGAGCATGGGTGGTCGAGCATGACGGGCGGCGTGGTGCCCGCCGGCGGGCTCGCGTGGCCCCAGCGCGAGATGGCCGCCGTGCGGGCGCTGGAGCGGGCCGCGGACGCCACGGTCGCCGCGCTGCGGCACCTGGACGCGGCCGGCGACGTGGAGTGGTCCGGGCGGGCGGCGGTGCGGTACCGCGCCGCGCTCGATGACGTCGTCCGCGAGGTCCGGCGCACGCACCGCCAGCTGGGCTGGGCGACGGACGCGATGGTGCGGCACGCCGCCGCGACGCGGGACCTGGGTGTGCTGCTGCCCACCGACGGTCCGCTCGGGCCCGCGTCGCCGCTCGTGCCCGGTCCGGTCGGCTGGTCCGGCGTCCCGTGACCGACGCTGGCCTCGAGGTGCGCGGCGGCGTCGGCGGCACCGCCGCGCGGCTCGACCGGCTGCGCGAGGGCGTGCGCCGGCTGCGCGCCGCCGCCGACCTGCTCGACGCCGCGGCGGGCTCCGTGGCATGGGCCGATGCCCAGCTGGGCGCCCCGGCCGGGGTGCTCCCCACCGCGGTCCGTGCCCAGCACGCCGTCACGCCGCTCGTGCGGGGCCCGACGTCCTTCACCGCGCACCAGCAGTCGGTGCACGACCTCGCCCGCCGCCTGCGCGACGCAGCCCGCGCGTACGAGGACGCGGAGGCGCGGGCCGGCGCGCACGTGCGCGGCCTGCTGGCGGTCGGGGCTCACCAGGCGGCCGACCAGCCACTGCTCACCGGGCTCCGTGCGGCCGTGCTCACCGTGCTGGCCACGGGCCTGCTGCCCACGGCGCTCGCGGCGTCGATCGGCCTGCGGCTGTCCGGCCGCCGGGTCGACCTGCGCCGGGCGCTGCTGCGGACCGACCTCGCGGAGCTCGCCGTCCAGGCGATGGCCGGAGCGGCCGGGGGGCTGCCACCGGGTCGGGGGCAGCCCACCGTCGTCCCGGTCCCGAGAGCCTCCGGCCTGGTCACGACCGGCGCGGCCCTGGGTGGCCTCGTGGTGCCGTCGTTGCGTCGCCGCCCGCTGCAGGTGATTCCTCGTCTGCGGGCGTCACCGCGGACCTCGGCCCCGGACGACGCCGGTGACGTGCTCGACCGCATCGGTGCGCTGTACCCGCAGGGGGGCGGGGCGGCCGGCACGGTCGGCGTGGACCGGATCGACCACCCGGACGGCACCCGGTCATGGGTGGTCTCCATCCCCGGCACGCAGGACGGCTCGATGGGGACCGGGCCGAACCCGCTGGACATGGCGACCAACCTGCGACTCATGGCGGCCGTCCCCGACGACAGCAGCGAGCTGGTGGAGCGCGCGCTCGAGCAGGCCGGAGCCCGGTCGGACGAGCCGATCCTGCTGGCCGGGCACAGCCAGGGCGGCATGGTGGCGATGGCGCTCGCCGGCAGTGCGACGTTCACCCAGCGGTTCCGGGTCGCCGCCGTCCTCACCGCCGGCTCGCCGGTGGCGACGATGCCCGTGCCCACCGGGACGGCCGCGCTGCACCTCGAGCACCGTCAGGACCTGGTGCCCGCGCTCGACGGGTGGCGCAACCCCGACCGTGCGAACCGGACGACCGCGGTGCGCGACCTCGGCGTGTCCCCGGCGGTCGCCGACCGGGTCGCGGCGCGGTCCCCGGCGGCCGCCCACGAGATCGCCGCCTACGCCCGCACGGCGCGCGCGGTGTCCGACGCCGGAGGGTCGTCCGTGCGTGCGTGGGAGCGGGCCGCCGCCGAGGTGCTCGGTGGGCCCGGCAGCACGGCGGTGCACCTGGAGTTCACCGGGGAGCGCACGCCGCCCGACGGCCCGGTGCACGCACCGGGGGCTGAGCAGCGGGGGCTCGGTGTGCTGGGGCCGGGTCTGCTGGGGCCAGGTCTGCTGGGACCCGGCCTGCCGGCGCCGGGTCAGCGGGAGCCCGCCCGAGCCGGCGGGCCTACGTCCGCCGGTTCACCCCGGTGACCGCACCGAGCAGCAGGCTGACCAGCGAGATGACCAGCGCCCCGATCACCGCGGTGCCGAACCCGCCGACCCGCAGGCCGACGGTCGTCCACTCGGTGACCCACGCCGTCAGCATGAGCATGAGCGCGTTGACCACCAGCGTGAAGAGCCCGAGCGTGAGGACGTACAGCGGGAACGTCAGGAGCTTCACCACCGGCTTGATCACCGCGTTCACCAGGCTGAACACCAGCGCGACGGCGGTGAGGACCCCGATCCGCTCGAGCGTCGTCGTCCCCCCGACGATCTCCAGGCCGGACAGCAGCACGGTGGCCAGCCAGAGGGCGACCGCGTTGATGAGCACGCGCAGCACGAACGTCATGGACCGATCCTCCCGCAGCCGCGGGTCGGCGCAGCACCCCCGGCACCGTCCCGCGCGTCGGGCGGGCCGGGCGTGCGCCGGACGGGTCCGGGCAGCCCGGCGGTGCGGTGGCATGCTGGACGCCGTGACCCCGCGCTCCGTCCCGCTCCGTCCGGCCGTCGCGGACCTGCCGGCCTACGTCCCCGGGGCGCGGGCGTCGGTGGGTGCGGCGGCCTGGAAGCTGTCGTCGAACGAGAACCCGTACCCGCCGCTGCCCGGGGTGGTCTCGGCGATCGCCGACGCCGCCGCGGACGCCAACCGGTACCCCGACATGTACGCGACCGAGCTCACCGCCGCGCTCGCCGACGCGCTCGGGGTCCGGCCCGAGTCCGTCGTGACGGGGTGCGGGTCGGTCGCCGTGCTCGGGCACGTGCTCGCCGCCGTGTGCGGGGCGGGCGACGAGGTGGTGATCCCGTGGCGCTCGTTCGAGGCGTACCCCATCGCGGTCGCGGTCGCGGGAGCGACGGCGGTCCCCGTGCCGCTCACCGACGACGCGCGCCTGGACCTGGTCGCGATGGCGGCCGCGGTGACCGACCGCACCCGGGTCGTCGTGGTGTGCACGCCCAACAACCCCACCGGGCCCGCCGTGCGCACCGCCGAGCTGGAGACCCTGCTCGCGTCGGTCCCGTCCGACGTCCTGGTCGTGCTCGACGAGGCGTACGTCGAGTTCGTCCGCGACCCCGACGCCCCTGACGGCCTCGACGTGCTGGCCGCCCACCGCAACGTGGTGCTCCTGCGCACCTTCTCCAAGGCGTACGGACTGGCCGGCCTACGGGTCGGGTACGCCGTCGCCCGCCGCCGGATCGCGGCCGGCATCCGCGCCACGTCGACGCCGTTCGGGGTGTCCCACGTCGCGCAGCGCGCCGCGGTGGTGTCGCTCGGCGCGGCCGGGCAGCTGCTGGACCGGGTCGAGGCCATCGTCGCCGAGCGCACGCGCATCGTCGACCGCCTGCGGACCCAGGGCTGGTCCGTTCCGGACAGCCAGGCCAACTTCGTCTGGCTCGGCCTCGGTGACCGGTCGGGCGCCTTCGCCGCGGAGGCCGCCGCGGCGGGTGTGCTCGTGCGTCCGTTCGCCGGGGATGGCGTCCGGGTGAGCGTCGGGGAGCCCGAGGCGACCGACCTCCTGCTCGACGTCACCGCCGAGTGGTCGGCACCCCGCTCGGCCTGACGCGTCCCCCGCGACGAGGGACCGCAGGCGACCCTGGAGCTCGCGCTCGCCTGTGACACGATCCGTCTCGGACGGGTGACGTGGGGGCAGCTGCCGCCGGTCATCCGGCCGACGACGGCAGCGAGCACGGAGGAGCCCGGCGTGGACATGAAGCTCGAGCTGGTGCCGGTGCCGGTGCACGACGTCGACCGGTCCAAGGCGTTCTACGCCGACGGGCTGGGGTTCGTCGTGGATGTCGACGTCCGCCCCGCCGACGGAGTGCGGGTGGTACAGGTGACGCCACCGGGGTCCGGCTGCTCCATCGGTTTCGGGACGGGCCTTGCGGTCTTCGGGGCCCCGCCCGGTTCGGTGAGAGGGCTCCACCTCGTCGTCGACGATGTCGAGCTCGCCCGTGCTGAGCTGGTCGGACGTGGGGTCGATGTTGGGGAGGTGGTGGACGTCGGCGGAGGAGTTCTCCACGCCTCGATCGTCGATCCCGACGGGAACTCTCTGACCCTGCAGCAGATGCCGTGGCGGACCGGCGAGCGCTTCTAGTGCCCGACGGGTGACGCCTCGGGGCTCTGCCGCAGAGCGGCGCCGGGCGGCCCCGGCTGGGTGAGGATCCCTACAACCGACCGGGCCGAGGTTCTGTACCCGCCCGCGCGGACGAACCTACGGTTGCGTAGCCTACGCTGACGTAGGTTTCCGATTCGTCCCGTTGCGCAGCCCCGCGCCCTGCCCCGAAGGAGCACCGCGTGAGCACCTCCGGCCCTCTCGAGGACGCCGACCTCGTCCAGCTCCTGACCCCGGCCGGTGAGCTCCGGGAGCATCCCGAGTACTCCCCGCGCATCGCGCACCTGGACGCCGACGCGCTGCGCGGCATGTACCGCGACATGGTGCTCGTGCGGGCCTTCGACGACGAGGCCACGTCGCTGCAGCGGCAGGGCGAGCTCGGGCTGTGGGCGCAGAGCCTCGGCCAGGAGGCGGCCCAGGTCGGCTCGGGTCGGGCGCTCGCGGCCCAGGACTACGTCTTCCCGTCCTACCGCGAGCACGGCGTCGCCCACACCCGCGGCCTGGACCTCGTCGACATCCTCAGGCTGTTCCGCGGCGTGGACCAGGGCGGCTGGGACCCCGAGGAGCACCGGTTCCACCTGTACACGCTGGTCATCGGCTCGCACACCCTGCACGCCACCGGCTACGCGATGGGCCTGCAGCGCGACGGCCTCGTCGCGACCGGTGACCGCGAGCGGGACACGGCCGTGGTCACCTATTTCGGCGACGGCGCGACGTCGCAGGGCGACGTGAGCGAGGCGCTCGTGTTCGCCGCCGTCAACAACGCGCCCCTGGTGCTGTTCTGCCAGAACAACCAGTGGGCCATCTCCGAGCCGACCACCCGGCAGACCCGGGTGCCGCTCGCCCGCCGCGGCGAGGGCTTCGGCGTGCCCGGCGTGCGGGTGGACGGCAACGACGTCCTGGCCACCTACGCGGTCACCGCCGAGGCCCTCGAGCGGGCCCGCAGCGGCGGGGGGCCGACGCTCGTCGAGGCCTTCACCTACCGGATGGGCGCGCACACCACGTCCGACGACCCGACCCGCTACCGCAGCACGTCCGACGACGAGTACTGGCGACAGCGGGACCCGATCGACCGGCTGCGCACCTATCTGCAGTCCGCCGGCGAGCTCGGGGCGGACTTCGTCGCCGACCTCGACGCCGAGGTGGCCGCCTTCGGCGAGCGGATCCGCACCACCGTGCGCGCGATGCAGCCGCCCGCACCGGTGAGCCTGTTCGACCACGTCTACGGGACCCCGCACAGCACGCTCGACGCCGAGCGCGCCTGGTTCACCGAGTACGAGGCCTCGTTCGTCGGCGAGCCGCCCCAGGGGCAGGTGGCTCCCGCCCCGGCCGGTGCGTCGGCGGGGGAGGTGGCCCTGTGAGCGCGGCCGAGGCGAGCGGTCACCGCGGCACCCAGCGCCTGACCCTGTCCAAGGCGATCAACGCCGGGCTCCGACGGGCGCTGGAGACCGACCCCAAGGTGCTGCTCATGGGCGAGGACATCGGCCCCCTCGGGGGCGTGTTCCGGGTCACCGACGGCCTGCACAAGGACTTCGGCCCGGACCGCGTCGTCGACACCCCGCTGGCGGAGTCCGGCATCGTCGGCACCGCGATCGGGCTGGCGCTGCGCGGCTACCGGCCGGTGTGCGAGATCCAGTTCGACGGGTTCATCTTCCCGGCGTTCGACCAGATCACCACCCAGCTCGCCAAGATGCGGTACCGCTCACGCGGGCGGCTCTCCCTGCCCGTGGTCATCCGGGTTCCCTACGGCGGGGGCATCGGCGCCATCGAGCACCACAGCGAGTCCCCCGAGGTCCTGTTCGCCCACACCGCCGGCCTGCGCGTGGTCACGCCGGCGACCCCGGCGGACGCCTTCGTGATGATCCAGCAGGCCATCGCCTCGCCGGACCCGGTGATGTTCTTCGAGCCCAAGGGCCGCTACTGGGACAAGGGCGAGGTCGATCTCGACACCACCATCACCTCGGGCGACACGCAGGCCGGGGCCGCCGCGCTCGCCGAGATGGACCGGGCGCACGTGGCCCGCACCGGCACGGACCTGACCATCGCGGCCTACGGGGCGGGCGTCGCCACCGCCCTGCGGGCCGCCGAGGCCGCGGCGGCCGACGGTGTGAGCATCGAGGTCGTGGACTTGCGCAGCATCTCGCCGCTCGACGCGCCGACGCTCGTGGCGTCCGTGCGCCGCACCGGGCGCTGCGTCGTCGTGCACGAGGCGCCGGTGTTCTACGGCGCCGGCGGGGAGATCGCCGCCCGGGTCACCGAGGAGTGCTTCTACCACCTGCAGGCACCCGTGCTGCGGGTCGGCGGCTTCCACACCCCGTACCCCGCCAACAAGGTCGAGCACGACTACCTGCCCGGCGTCGACCGCGTGCTGGACGCCGTCGACCGTGCGATGGCGTTCTGACCGCACCACCGCGCACGCGGCCGTGGTGCCCGCGCCGCGGCCGACCGGCCGTCGCGGAGCCCGGTGCGAGCACCGCCCCACCGTCCGTCCCACCGTCCCGTCCCTGGAGGGCCACCGTCGTGCCGACCTTCGAGCAGTTCCGCCTCCCCGACGCCGGCGAGGGCCTGACCGAGGCCGAGGTGGTCACCTGGCACGTCGCGGTCGGCGACGCCGTCACGGTCAACCAGGCCATCGTGGAGATCGAGACGGCGAAGTCGCTGGTCGAGCTGCCCAGCCCGTTCACCGGGGTGGTCACCGAGATCCTGGTGGCCACGGGCACGACCGTCGAGGTCGGCACGCCGATCATCGTCATCGACACCGACCCGTCCGGGACGCCGCGCCCGGAGTCCGCCGCGGCGACCGCCGCCGACCCGGCACCGGGCCCCGGGGCCTCGGGGTCGGGCACGCCCGCGCCGTCGAGCACGCCGGCCCCGTCCGGCACGCCGGCGGACGGCGCCCCCGCCCCGGCGCCGGGGCGGGGGCGC